>NZ_JBIVOE010000002.1:538390-763859 GCF_044753985.1 Lysinibacillus sp. NPDC093210
TTCTCTGTCAGTATGCTTAGTTGATTGGAGCGGAAGGCGGGCGACTCCTGCGGGAACGCACAATACGTAAGACGCAACAATCCACGCGCTAGCGACGGTTGCGGCTTACGCTGTGCCAGTGGAAAACGCACGCCTGGAGCGGAAATCAACAGCACAAAACGCAAAACCTCACTAACAGGTTTTGCGTTTTTTAATTATCCATTATTTTTAATAATCACTTTTTCAATTAATTCGACAACTTGATACATTATTGTCGCAAAGAAAGCGATAATGAGCAGTGACATAAGGACAAGATTAAAGTTAAATACTTGGAAGCCATAAATGATTAAATAGCCAAGTCCCTTTGAAGCAACTAAAAACTCACCGACAATAACCCCTACCCACGATAATCCAACATTTACTTTTAAAGTAGAAATAATTGTTGGAAAGGATGCGGGCAAAATAACCTCTTTGAAAGTTTGCCAACGAGTCGCTCCAAAAGTTTGCAATACTTTACTATAATTTGGATCAACACCTTTAAAGGCGGTGTAAACTACAATTGTTGTAATAATGATTGAAATTAGTGCACCCATTGCTATAATCGAAAAATATCCTGGGCCAAGTGCTACAATTAAAATCGGTCCTAACGCTACTTTCGGCATTGCGTTTAAAATAACTAAATATGGATCAAGTATTTTTGATAACATCGGGGACCACCATAGAACGGTTGCAATCAAAGTCCCCAATAATGTACCAGCAATAAAACCGATAATTGTTTCCATTAACGTCACACCAACGTGTAATGTTAGCGAGCCATCACTTACTTTTTCAATAAACGTATGCCATACATTTGTGGGCGAGCTAAAGATTAAACGATCAATCCATTCAAGCCTTGATAGTAACTCCCACCCTCCAAAAAAGACGATTAAAATAATAATTTGATATAATCGAACAAAGCGTTTTTCCTTTTTTAGCAATTGTTGATACTGTTTAAACAATGTGTTATCCAAGGCTCTCCAGCTCCTTCCAAATCGTTTGGAATACTTCTGAATACACTGGATGCTGCCTTACATCGAATGGGGATAGCTGTTGTAACGCAGAAGGTATTTCAAACACTTTGTGTAACGTACCAGGATTGGCTGAGAAGAGAAAAACTCGTTCACTCATCGCAATTGCCTCACCAATATCATGTGTGACAAGAATCGCGGTTTTTTGATAGGCCTTTAATGTTTCGACAACTAAGTCCTCAAGCTTTAATTTAGATTGATAATCAAGTGCTGAGAACGGCTCATCTAGCAGTAAAATTTTCGGATTAACTGCCAATGTCCTTGCTAGTGCAACGCGTTGACGCATTCCTCCTGACAATTCTCTCGGATAGTAACTTCCGACATGAGGTAAACCAACTTCTTGTAAGAGCGCATTTGCAGTTACTTTATGCGTCTTATTATCCCGCTGCATTATTTTTAAACCAATTGTGACATTATCCTCAATCGTTTTCCACGGAAATAAATAATCCTGTTGAAGCATATAGCCAATAAGCGATTGATTGTGTGGTGCGATGATTTCCCCATCAATAAATACCTTGCCCTCTGTTGCAGGAAACAACCCAGCAATAATAGACAATAAAGTCGTTTTCCCACAGCCACTTGGCCCTATAAAGGAAACAAATTCACCTTCGCGAATATCTAGGTTAATGTCACGTAAAACTTCCTTCGCCTGCGTACTGGAGTAATAACTATGGTGAATATGTTCTAGTTTTAAAAAATCCATTACTCCGCAGCCTTTTTTGCAAACTTCGTATTCACAAGGTCTTCATATTTTACTCGTTGAGGAAGTTCACCTGCTTCCTCCATTATTGTTTGTAAATTATCCCACTCTTCTTTATCCAAAATCGGATCTGTTGCGTAGGAGCCTTGTGATTTATAACGCTCTACTACTGTTTCAATTAAAGAAAGGTCTACATTTTCAAAGTAAGGTTGAATTATTTTTGCCACTTCCGCTGAACTTTTTTCCTGTACAAAATCTTGTGCTTTTTTCAGCGCATTTGTAAAGCCTTGCACTGTTTTAGCATCATCCTTTAAATAGCTACTTTTTGCCATGAAGGATGTATATGGTAAATGTCCTGATTCTGTACCAAACGACGCAACGATATAGCCCTTACCTTCTTTTTCAAATACACTTGCTGTCGGTTCAAACAGCTGTACATAATCCCCAGTCCCAGAAGCAAAGGCTGTAGCAATATTCGCAAAATCAATATTTTGAATAAGGGTCAAATCTTTCGCAGGATCAATACTATGTTTTTTTAGAACAAATTCGCCAGCCATTTGTGGCATTCCGCCTTTACGTTGCCCTAAAAATGTTGATCCTTTTAAATCTTCCCATGAAAAATTCTCCATCTTTTCACGGGCTACTAAAAATGTGCCATCTGTCTGTGTTAATTGCGCAAAATTTTGAATTGGATCATTGGCACCTTGAGCAGTGACATAAATAGAAGTCTCAGATCCAACCAAAGCAATATCAATACCATCAGATAGTAACGCTGTCATCGTTTTATCGCCACCAGCAATAGTTTGTAGCTCTACGGAAAGTCCTTCTTCTTCAAAGTACCCTTTTTCAAGTGCTACATATTGTGGCGCATAGAAAATCGAGCGCGTCACTTCTCCGACTTTTACTTTTTCTAGCTCAGCTTTATTACACGCTGCCAACGAAAGGAGCAACAAAGCAATACCACTAAATAACAAACCTTTTTTAAGCCAACGCATTCCATTTCCTCCTTGATTTAATAAATAGCCTATCGAGACTAACTTATTCACATACAAAGATTTCGGTGCCTACCATATTTCATAAAAATATTATGGAAAATAAATCCTTTTCGAATGCAATATATAATGAAGAATCCTTTCAAGCATGCATATTTGTCCAAATCGTTTTCCATCCTTTATTTGAATCTAGCAAACGACAAACGAACTATTTTATTAAAGATAGAAAAAGAAAACAGCCTTAGCAAATGAATGCTAAGACTGTTTACGGTAAAGGAGCCAAGCTACTGTCATTGATTGGCAGCTTGTTGCTCTTCTCTTTTTTCTCGCCACATACGTGTTTTGTATACAATTAAAATTAACGCCGCTACGATGAGGCCTTCAATCATAGGTAGGAATAACGCGAAAAATGTCAACATAATACATCCCAGAAATAGGAACACATAAATGACAATATTTTGAGATAGCTTTAACTTTTTTGCAAAGCCTAATTTATAGACAATTGCAGAAAGTGCAAACACTAGAAGGAACACAACATAGCCTGCAACTTCATAGCTCGGTAAATTTTCATATAAAAATCTTGTTATACCAGCCATTCTCTCATAAACCTTTGTTGTTTCCTCTGCATTTACAGGTGTAGCAACTTGAATAACATTTAGTTCACCCAATAAAGCGGACTTTATATCCAAGACTCCTCTTCCTTTCATTTCAGCGGAAAATTATTGTTCAGCGTTTTTTAATTTTTTCGCTGCTTTCTCACGTTCGTTTTTATCTAGAATTTTTTTACGAAGGCGAATAGATTCTGGTGTGATTTCTAAGTACTCATCATCACCTAAGTATTCAAGAGCTTCTTCTAGAGATAAAATACGTGGTTTTTTAATAACATTCGTTTGGTCTTTATTTGCTGAACGGATGTTTGTTTTTTGTTTCATTTTTGTAATATTAACAGTGATATCAGCGTCACGAGTATTTTCTCCAACAATCATACCTTCGTAAATATCTGTACCTGGCTCTAAGAACAGTGTACCACGGTCTTCGATTTGCATCATACCATAAGTTGTTGATTTACCAGTTTCCATTGAAACTAGTACGCCTTGGTGACGACCACCAATTTTCCCTGGTAATAATGGTTGGTAGCAATCAAACGTATGGTTGATAATACCGAAACCTTTTGTCATCGACATAAACTCAGTTGTATAACCGATTAATCCACGAGCAGGTACTAAGAACGTTAAACGAACTTGACCACTGCCGTTGTTCACCATATCAAGCATTTCACCTTTACGTGTACCAATAGATTCAATAATAGAACCAACATTTTCTTCAGGTACATCGATTTGAACGCGTTCAAATGGTTCGCATTTTACACCATCGATTTCGCGCACGATTACTTGTGGTTTTGATACTTGTAATTCGAACCCTTCACGACGCATGTTTTCAATTAGGATAGATAAGTGAAGCTCACCACGACCTGAAACTGTCCAAGCATCAGGAGAATCAGTATCTTCAACGCGTAAAGATACGTCTGTTTGTAATTGAGCACGTAAACGCTCTTCTACTTTACGAGAAGTAACCCATTTCCCTTCACGACCTGCGAATGGAGAATTGTTTACTAAGAAAGTCATTTGTAAAGTTGGCTCATCGATACGTAAAGGTGTAAGCGCTTCTTGATGTTCAACAGGGCAAACTGTTTCACCTACGTTGATATCTTCCATACCAGAAACGGCGATTAAATCACCAGCTTTTGCTGTCTCAACTTCTTCACGTTTTAAGCCGAAGAAACCAAAGATTTTTGTTACACGGAAGTTTTTCACTGTACCGTCTAATTTCATTAGAGCAACTTGTTGACCTACAGAAATTGTTCCGCGGAATACACGACCAATTCCGATACGTCCAACGAAGTCATTATAGTCAAGTAAAGCTACTTGGAATTGTAATGGGTCTTCTGAGTTATCAACTGGTGCTGGGATAGCCTCAATAATTTTTTCAAATAGACATTTCATATTTTCTTCTTGTTTAGATGGGTCAGCGTCTAACGAAGCTGTACCATTTACACCTGAAGCATAAACAACTGGGAAGTCTAATTGATCATCATCTGCACCTAACTCAATGAATAATTCAAGTACTTCATCTACTACTTCTAGTGGACGAGCAGAGTCTTTGTCCACTTTGTTAACTACAACGATTGGTGTTAAACGTTGTTCCAATGCTTTTTTTAGTACGAAACGTGTTTGTGGCATACAACCCTCATACGCATCGACAACTAGTAAAACGCCGTCTACCATTTTTAAAATACGTTCTACCTCACCACCGAAGTCAGCGTGTCCAGGCGTATCAAGGATGTTGATACGAGTTCCTTCATAGTTTACTGCTGTATTTTTAGCTAAAATCGTAATACCGCGTTCACGTTCAATATCATTAGAGTCCATTGCACGTTCTTCAACACGTTCGTTTGAACGGAATGTACCTGATTGTTTTAATAATTGGTCGACTAAAGTAGTTTTACCATGGTCAACGTGGGCGATAATTGCGATATTGCGAAGATCTTGACGTAAGTTTGTCATTATTCCACTCCATATTCTTTTTTCGAATGTTTAACTGTGATATTATAGCACAAGAAGGATGTAAATGTCCTTATTAGAATTTTTATCATTCTAAAAAAATATTTTCAATCACAAATTTATTATAAATTAGGGGGCTCGGTTATGAATCGTGGAAAAATCGTAATGGCCATTTATGCACTAGCAGCTGTACTAGCAATGTGTTCTATCGGGTATTCAGTAGCAGCAAGTAATATATTTGGTGTATTAGCAGGCATTGTAGCTACTTGTGTCATTTTCATGACAGCTTTTAAAATGAAGCGTAAACTGCGAGAACAAGGCTTACTTTAATGTTAGTATTTGCTTTCTAACAACATTTATGTGTCCAAAATGACACAATATCACAGTAGAAGCTGCCCATTATTGGACAGCTCCTGCCATGCTGTAGAAAACAAGAGTCATTGTCCATCGTGGACAATGACTCTTGTTTGTTTGTAATTCATATTGCTCAACAATTTTGTTTAACGCTTTGCTACTATCTCCCCAGCCTTCGATTAAACAAGTTATACTTTTCTTTAATGGTCTTTTGCTAGGTAATCTAATGTTGCTTGGCCTAAAACATTTGCTGCAATGCGCAATGAGCGTTCATCAATATCGAATTTTGGATGATGGTGGGGATATACTTCCTCCCACTCTGGATTTTTTGCTCCCGTAAAGAAAAATGCCCCTGGAATTTCCTCTAAATAGTATGCAAAATCCTCACCACCCATTGTTGGGTCTACAAATTCAACCGCCACAACATCTGTTACCTTTCTTGCTGATGCCATGACATGTTCTGTTTCTGTAGCATGATTAACAACTGGTGGGTAACCACGACGATACTCATATTCATAGTCCGCCTTTGTTAAATAACATGTTGCCTTTAATAGCTCCTCAATTTCACGCTCTAGTAAATCGCGCTCCTCCTCATGGAAAGTACGTACAGTTCCTTTCATGTAGACTTGATCTGCAATTACGTTAAAAGGATTTAATGCCTCAATATGACCAACCGATACTACCGCAGGACGCAATGGATTTATACGACGAGACACAAGCTGCTGTAAGTTTGTAATAAATTGCGCTGCAAGCAAGATTGAATCCTTCGTATCGCTCGGGTTTGAGCCATGACCACCCTTTCCTTTAATCTTAATGTAGATGCCATCAGCCGCAGCCATAAATGGTCCGATTGCTGACTGCACCTTTCCAAGTTCTGTTGGTGCCCATAAATGTGTACCAAAAATAACATCCACACCTTCTAAACAGCCATCAGCAATCATTGATTTCGCTCCACCTGGTGCAAGCTCCTCTGCATGTTGATGTATAAACACAATTGTTCCAGCTAAGTTGTCTTTCATTTGATTAAATGCCTTCGCTAAAATTAATAATGAAGCTGTATGTCCATCATGTCCACAAGCATGCATACGCCCTTTAATTTTTGATTGGAAAGGCAAACCTGTTTCTTCTGTAATAGCTAAAGCGTCGAAGTCTGCACGTAATGCTACTGTTTTTCCGGGCTTACCGCCTACTAACTTCGCCACAACACCATTGCCACCAACACCTTCGCGTACCTCATGTCCTAATGCGCGATGAAATGCCGCAATGGTTTTCGGTGTTTCAACTTCCTCAAAGGAAAGTTCAGGATTTTCATGAAAATGACGACGAAGCTGAATCATTTCCTCTTCATTTTGTTTTAATAAATCAACTAACTGCTCTTGCTGTAAAACTGTCATAGATTAACACTCCTTATTTTAAGTATATATAATCTCCAGGTCCAAGTGGTAAACCAAGTAAGAACCAAATGGCAAACAGTAGAATCCAACCGATTGCAAAGAACACAGAAAACGGTAGTAAAGCTGAAATGAGTGTGCCAATACCGATATTTTTATCGTAACGCTTGGCAAACGAGAGCAAAATGGCGAAATACGGTAGCATTGGTGTAATTGGATTTGTAATTGAGTCTCCTACACGATATGCCATTTGCGTTACAGCCGGGGAATAACCTAAGTATAGGAACATTGGTACGAAAATTGGCGCAAGTAGTGCCCATTTCGCAGATGCACTGGCAATTAATAAGTTAACGAATGCACAAATTAAAACAAATCCTATCATCATCGGTAAACCTGTAAAGTTTAATGCTTGTAAAAGTTCTGCACCCTTAATGGCTAATATGGCACCGATATTACTCCAGTTAAAAAAGGCAATCATTTGTGAAGCAGCAAATGCTAAGACAATAAATGGAGCCATATCAGCAATTGATTTAAAGATTTTCTCAGCAACTTCCTTATCATTTTTCACTTCTTTTGCCGCAATACCATAGGCAAGACCAGGTAAAAGGAAGAAAAATAACATAATCGGTACAATACCTGACATAAACGGTGAATTTAAAAAGCCACCTGTTTCAGGATCACGTAAAAGACCGTTCGACGGAATGACCGTAAATGCAATTACTATAATATAAACGACTGTCACAATACCTGCCCATAATAAACCACGTTTTTCTAAAGCTGTTAGTGGCTCTAACTTTTCGACCTTGCCTTCAAATAGGCCAAAGCGAGGCTCTGTAAACTTTTTCGCAACCCATGTACCAATGACGATTAGTAAAAACGTCGAAGCAATTAAGAAGTAATAGTTCATCGTTGCTCGTCCAGTATATTCTGGGTCTGCAATATGCGCTGCGGATTCAGTAATTCCTAGTAATAAAACATCTAGTGAACTAATTAAAATATTGGCACTAAAGCCCCCAGCTACTGCTGCATATGTAATAATTAAACCTGCAAGTGGATTTCGGCCAATGCTCATAAAAATCATTGCTGCAATTGGCGGTAAAATGATGAATGCTGCATCTGCTGCTAGATTACCAACTAAACCTGTGAAAATAATAAATGGCACAATTAATTTTGTAGGAGCTGACATTACAAGCTTTTTCATAACAGCGGAAATAAGTCCTGTTTGCTCCGCTAAACCAATACCAATCATTGTCACGATCACTAATCCTAAAGGAGCAAAACCTGTAAAAGTCGATACCATTTGCGTTAATATTAATATAAGACCTTCTTGACTCAGCAGATTTTTTACTTGTATAACATTTTCAGTGCCTGGTTGAACCGCTGAAATACCAAACATTGATAATATCCATGATAAAACTAGCACAATACCTGCTAACATAATAAATAGCGTGATTGGATCAGGCAATTTATTACCTGCCCTTTCAATGTTATCTAGCAGTTTATCAATCCAAGATTTCTTTAGTGTGTCTGATTTTTTTTGCATAAATCCCTCTCCTTCTATTTTTAAAATTCGACTTATGCTATTCAATCTAACACTATTTTAAGACATTGATAGCATGTGTCCTTAATACAAAGAAACCATATTTTTAGAATATTTTCAATATTTAATTTTAAATTAAGGAGATAACACTATGTACAAAATTAATGTTTTCACTGCAAAATTGTCCCTTTCATGGGTACAGCAACTCGAAAAAATTAAGCCATCTTTTTGTGAATTTCATTACCATTCCTACACAGATTTTGAACATTTATATACACTGTTAGAGCAACATTTAACAGCAGGAGACGGTGCACTTTTTAGCGGGCAAATTCCATATTTTTTTACACAAACAAATTTTCCAAACATGGCTATACCTATGCTTTATTTTGATATTTCAGAACGTGATTTTTACCGTGTCTTAACTGAGTTATTTTACGAGAACAAAATTGCTATGAATCGAATTGCCATTGATTTTTGTTATGAGGAAAACGAATACCTCGGCATTCATGAATGGTCAATAGGAAGACAGCCTTATCTTTTTAGTCAAACTATGAACGAATACGCAAGTAATGATATTGTTGATAAAGTTGCGAACTGGCATGTTCAGTTACATCGCGACAATAAAGTAGATTTAAGTTTTACACGTATTGCAGAAATGCGGGAGCGATTGGCACACCAAAATATTCCGTTTATCGCTTTTCATCCATCACTCCATGCTATGCAATTAACATTGGATCAGTTGGTGAATCAGCTACACCTTCGACAACTGGAGCAAAATAAAGTAGTCGTTGTACATATTTTAATTCCAATAGATAAATCAAATATAGATGAATTAGAGTATCGACAAATTGCTTTATACAAAGCCATTTTAGATTTTAAGCAACTGTATGCCAGCACCTTTATAGTGCATCGAGAAGCTTCCTATATCGCAATTATCACAACATATAAGCAATTTTTAATGACAACCAATGATTATACACATTGTCAACTCGTAGATTTTTTAGATGATAAATTACAATTTCCTGTAAAAATAGGATGGGGTATTGGCAACTCTCTAACCGAAAGTCAAAAATTTGCAAAAAAGGCTGCAACACTCTGTTCTTCAAAGGAAACACAGAGCTTTATTATTGAAAATGCAAAAGAAATTGGTCCGTTACTTTACGGAGCCTTATTACAGTTTGATAACGAAAAACAGCAGCGCTTGAAAAAAATAAGCGCTGACCATGATATCCCTTTATTGCAATTGCAAAAAATTGAGGCTGTTATGGAAAGATTAGCAACAACTATTGTCAACGGGGAACTGTTAAGCACACATTTAGGCATTACTGTGCGCTCTGTAAACCGCATTTTAAAACAACTCCATGAAAAGAATCTAGCAGTCGAATTGCCAAGTCTTACTTCAACCACACGTGGACGTCCGAAAAAATACTATCAACTCAATTTATATTAGCGTCAACAAAAAAACTGTTTAGGAAAAAGCTATTCCTAAACAGTTTTTTATGTAAAAGCTAAACATCATAAGGCACAATATATTTTCCTAATAATTCCTGATGAATGGCAGGGTTAGCAATAATAAATGTATCCTGATGCAGGAAATCAAAGCCTTCCCCATGTAAATTCGTTGCGATAGCTCCAACTTCCTGAGCAATGATTATTCCTCCAGCGATGTCCCAAGGAGATAGTCGCATCGACACATAAGCATCTAGTTTCCCACTGACAACAAAGGCAATTTCCATGGCAGCGGAGCCATAAGAACGCGTACCTCGCACTTTTCGAACTAATTCTATTACTTTTTCATGATGTATATGTCGATTTGGTGCAACCCAATGTGCATTAATGCCAATAACAGATTCTTCAATTTTTACAGGCTGTAACTTGCGCAATGGCGACGCATTATACCAAGCTCCTTCTCCTGCAATTGCATTGAATAAGTCTTCACGCATTACGTCATATATGTAACCAAGTTTCCCTACACCATCAATAAATATTCCAATAGAAATCATGAAGTGACGATGTTGCTTTACAAAATTCATTGTTCCATCAATCGGATCAATAATCCATACAACACCATCTAATGATTCGACTTTTTCTCCCATTCCCTCTTCGCCTAAAATTTTATGGGTAGGGTCAAAAGATTTAATTTTTTCAATGAAAAATAATTCTGTTTCTCGGTCTATATTTGTAACAAGGTCATTCGCATTCGATTTTGTCTCGATCACTAAATTATACGAAAATGCATTACGAATACGTTTAGCTGCTTCAACAATGATACTTTTCGCGTATTGATCGATTTGCTTTAAATCCATAAAAACCCACCCCTCGAATATAGAAAACATTCACGCTCGTTCACACACGCATTTTGCTAGTCCTTGGCATTCGAGCGACATAGCTACTGTACGCTACGCAATCCATACATTACCCCGTTTCTAGTCATCAAAATGGTATACCCATTAACAGAAAGCGTGAGTTATGTATTATATTACACCTTTCAGACCTTTTAATGTGCAATGACACTCACTAAAAAATGAAAACAATTAATTCTATAATGATATATTGTCTATTTTAACCTTTATAACAACAAAAATCACCTGCTGTCAGAATATTCAGCAAGTGATTTTATATGGGGGTTAATTTTTTTTTACGCATAGGCGTGCAAACTTTCCAGCTCCATCTGTATTTCGGCTAGTCGCTTTTTACTTTTTGCTATTTCACCCTCATCTTTCTCATTCATCGCTGAAAATAGTGAGGCTAATTCATAATCAATTTCTAATTGTAGGATGCGTTCATATTGCTTTTCAATGTCAACTTTACGTATAATTTTTACGACTTGTTTCATAAAAGTCACTTCCCTTTTTTATTTTTTTACAAAACCTTATACTATTCGATAAAGTTCTTGTTATAAGATTTTTTCCCATTTTTTTAATAAAATAAACCTTATAATCGAAAGGAGTTACTAAAAATGTCTACCTTAAAATGGACTAATAAAGATTTCAATGTTTTTCAAATAAACGGTTTAGAACAACGGATGGATGCTTTAGATTCCTGTGTACGACCAAAATTCAGTAAACTAGGAGAAAACTTCTCCGCCTTCTTTTCCAGCCACCTTGGGGAAGAATTTTATCCCCATGTAGCAAAACACGCCCGCAGAACGGTTAATCCACCAAATGACAGTTGGGTTGCATTCGCTCCTTATAAAAGAGGTTATAAAGCGTTGCCTCACTTTCAGATTGGTCTTTGGAGCACACATTTATTCATCGTCTTGGCTATTATTTATGAAGCACCGCAAAAAAATTTAATGGCAGAGCGTTTACTAGCCAACAAAACCTTGCTACAACAGCTTCCAGATGAATTTATTGTTTCTGGGGATCATATGTCACCTGCTGCGATTTCCTTACAAGACGCTAAAGAAGAAAAACTAGAAGAATTGCTTATACGTCTGCGCGATGTGAAAAAAGGGGAGTTTTTAGTTGGTCGTCATATCTCAAAAGAAGAAGCGATAAAAATGACTGCCAAACAATTCCAACAACTGACAGAAGAAACATTCCAAACATTACTTCCTATTTATAAAATTATTCAAGGAAAATAATTTATTGAGTCTCATCATAAAAATGTGGGATAAAAACCTTACTTGAACATTAATAGTTCTTTAATAATGAAAGATCGTGAAACCCGAATTTTATAAGGTTTACACATTTGGACGAGGTCTTAATGTAGGTCTTTTGAGGAAATGCTCAGCACATCTTGAAGATGTATTGACGATGCATAATGAGGGTATGATAATTTTTATATCATTCGTCATTTTTTCTATCACATTGGTAGTGTGGACGAGGTGTTGAACCATCGTCCGTGAACATTTTGTTACAGAAATCGATATTGCTGTAGTTTATGCAAATTAACATTAATTAACACAATATTTCACTTAATGATTTAATTATGTTTTAAATAAAAATACTATATGAAATCCGCTGCTTTCCGTAGGCACAGCCAAAGCAGACCGTTGTTTTGCACTGTTAGTTGTATTATCGTTAATAACGGTTCCTACAGAAAGCTTTGCGGGTTTTTTCCTTAACTAAAAAGGCATGCTAGGAAATACCCTAGCACACCATTTTCACTTTTGACCGTGACGATTTTAACGTCGTTGCTTTGGAACTACTTTAATTAACGTTCCATCAGCTGCTTCTTTTGCTTGTTTCACAACTGGATAGCTTACATAGCCACTAGCCTCTTCAAATTCTCGAAAAATTGTTTTTTCCTCAGCTTGTGAAGGAACAATTTCTTTAAAGCGACGATATTTTGCCATCATCACTTCTCGTTTAATGCCCTTTTCATAAGCAAGCTCGATGCCTTCAAAAAATTTAACAACATCAACAATCTCTTCAGTCGACCAATCAATTGAAAACGGATAAGAATATTCCATTTGGACATTACCACCTTTACATTACTGTCCCCATTTTACCCGGATACTTTCCGCTTCTGCAACCATTCGTGTAATGAGCTCGTCCACTGTTGGAATATCTTGAATCATTCCAGTAACTTGTCCTGCCCAACCAATGCCCGCATCCTTTTCTCCATCATAAATAAAACGCTTATTAGCACTCCCACTAATATAATCTTTCAATGCTTCATAAGTAGGTGTCTCACGCTCTATTTCTAAAATTTTCTCTGTGAAATTACTGCGTAACGCTCTTGCGGGTGCCCCAATGGAACGCTTAATAACAGTTGTATCTGCCTCTGAACTAGTGAGTAACGCCTCTTTATATGCTTGTGATGCATCTACACATTCCTTTGTCGCAATAAAGCGTGTACCCATTTCAATGCCCTCTGCACCGAGTGCATGTGCTGCCATCCAGCCTCGACCGTCACCAATACCACCAGACGCAATGACAGGAATTTTCACACTATCCACAACTTGAGGTACAAGCACCATAGTCCCTACATCGTCACGGCCAAGATGTCCACCACCTTCTTGCCCAACTACCATTACTGCATCCGCACCAAGCTCTTCCGCTTTCTGCGCTTGTCTACGAGCTGCAACAAGTACAAGTTTTTTTATATTTGTTCCTGCAAGTAAATCAAATATCGGTGCTGGATTTCCACCTGTCATTGTGACAACGGGTACATTTTCTTCAACAGCTACTCGTACCATATCCTCATAGCCTGTACCATGCATACCGATAGCAAAATTCACTCCAAATGGATGATCAGTTAATGTTCTTACTTTATGGATTTCTGCACGCAATAAGTCTGGATCTCGTAAGCTCATTGCAGTTATTTGCCCTAGACCGCCAGCATTCGACACCGCGGCCGCTAAATCTGCATAAGCTAAATAGGCTAATCCCCCTTGAATAATTGGATATTTTATTTTTAAAAGTTCGGTGATACGTGTCTCCCAATTCATCGAATCTCTCCTTTCGTACCATACTAACTTCTCGTAATCATGAAAAAATCCCTTTATTTTTTTAATTAAAGTCTATTTTTTCATGTCGTTAGGTGCTATAATTCATTTGTTTTCTTAGATATTATAAAAGTGAGGTGGTACCTGCGTTGTCACAATTAGAGACTCCATTGTTCGACGTATTACTAAAACATCGGAACAGACATCCAATTCAGTTCCATATTCCAGGCCATAAGAAAGGGCACGGTATGGATCCTGCTTTCCGAGAATTCGTCGGCGACAACGTTTTATCAATCGATTTAATTAACATTGCTCCACTAGACGACTTACATTCACCAAAAGGTGCAATCAAGGATGCACAAGCACTTGCTGCAGAAGCCTTTGGTGCTGATTATACATTCTTTTCCGTACAAGGTACTAGTGGCGCCATTATGACGATGATCCTGACCGTCGTCGGTCCAGGTGATAAAATTCTAGTACCACGGAATGTTCATAAATCCATTATGTCAGCAATTGTTTTTGCTGGTGCCATTCCTATTTTTATTCATCCTGAAGTAGATAGTGAATATGGCATTTCTCATGGTATTTCAGCGGAAGCGGTTGAGAAGGCATTAAATGCTTATCCAGATGCAAAGGCTGTTCTTGTTATTAATCCAACTTATTACGGCTTCTCTGCGGATTTAAAACGCATTGTCGAAATTGTCCATCGTCGTAATATACCAGTCATTGTCGATGAAGCTCATGGGGTTCACATTAAATTCCATGACGAGCTGCCCTACTCTGCAATGGAGGCTGGCGCAGATATGGCTGCAACAAGCGTACATAAGCTTGGGGGCTCTATGACGCAAACTTCAATTTTAAATGTACGTGAGGGGCTAGTTTCTGCCAAACGTGTACAAGCTGTCTTCTCGATGCTCACAACAACGTCAACATCCTACCCATTACTTGCATCGCTTGACACAGCACGTCGTCAGCTAGCAATTCATGGCTATGATTTAATTGGTGATGCACTGCGTTTAGCAAAAGATGCACGTAAACGCATTAACCAAATTCCACATTTAAAATGTGCAGGTAAGGAAAAGCTTCACTCATCAGCAACATATGATATGGATCCATTGAAGCTATTAATCAGTGTAAAAGACCTAGGTATTTCAGGCCATCAAGCTGAAGAATGGCTTCGTCATAACGCTAATATCGAAGTGGAATTATCAGACTTATATAACATTTTATGTTTAGTAACATTAGCAGATACAAAAAAAGAAATTAATCTTCTTATTAATGCATTAAGTCGTATGTCAAAAGCATTCGATTCAGAAGCTGCCATTACTGAAGCAGTAGTCAATGTACCTGAAATCCCAGCACTAGCAATGTCACCCCGTGATGCATTTTATGCAGATACAGAGGTAGTACCTCTTGCAGATGCGGATAATTGTATTTGCGCTGAATTCATAATGGTTTATCCTCCTGGAATTCCAATTTTTATTCCCGGGGAAATAATTACGCAAGAAAATATTCATTATATTCAAATGAATATTGAAGCTGGTTTACCAGTTCAAGGACCTGAAGATACAACATTAAAAACGATTCGTGTTATTAAAGAACGCAGAGCGATTATTTAAAACTTCAAAGCTACCTCTTCTAAATACAGTCTTAAGTGCTGTTGATTTCAGTTACGTGCTACGGCTTTCCGCTCAGCACACTGTAGGCTGCAACTCTTGCTAGCGCGCGGTTTATGCGTACTGAGTAGGAGACGCCGCCCCCACTCCAATCAACAAGATAAAAGGTATCAAGTTATAATTTTTGATACCTTTGTCAACACGCTGACCCCATGTAACTACAGAAGAGGTAGCTTTTTTATTTTTTATAGTATCCAGTTCCCATTCTTCATAAACCTAAATTATGTCTACTAAACCTGTTCAATAGTAATGATTAGAGGTTATTTAATTTTTTTCTCAATTTAGTCAGTACTGTATTATTTAAGTGTTGAATATGTTCCTTATTTTTCACCAATATTCGATAAGAATCGATTATTGATAATGTACGAATTAACATATAAACACCAACTGCAATGAAAGCAATTAACAATGGATAATAAGGCATTAAAACATATGATGCTACAATTTCTTTTTTTACTAATAAAAAGGAAATACCACCTGCTACAATCAAGCAAACCCCTACTACCATTATCACCGTATTCTTTTTCTTAACGTCTTCATACCTTATATTCAATTCTTTTAGATAATTTTGGTCAAATATTAATGCTTCTCTTTTAAGAATTGAATAACGATCTTCCTCTATAAAGCCAGCTGTAATCGATCCAATTCCAAGAACAACAATAATCGTAATGAGAATGGTATAAATTAATGGATCTTGTTTGAAAAGGAAATAAGGTATAGTGGATAGGATAAGTAGACTAAAACCTATAGCAAAATATTTGGAAATTTTACGTTGTGATAATACATAACCTTCTGCCATTTCTTTACTTACATAATAACCATTGCTATCTTCATGACTATGTTCAACAGTATCTTTTAGCAAGTAATCTATTGACACTTCGAAAACATTACCAAGCATTAAAAGTTTCTCTGTTTCAGGAAAACCTTGACCATTTTCCCACTTACTAATAGCCTGCCTAGTAGTATTTAATTTTTCAGCTAGTGCCTCTTGTGATAAACCTTTCTCTTTTCTTAATTTAAAAAGTTTTTCACTAAATGTCATATATGGACTCCCCTTTCTGTTATTAATTAAATTTTATAAAAACAATTCCTCTAATTCCATATTTCTAGGAGTGCACTTTGTCAACTTTAGGTTGCAACTGTGTTATTTGGCGCAATTTCTATGTTACAAAGCGAAAAATTAGATTAAGTATTAGACATTACTTACAATATTTAAAAAGGGAGTGAATTGAATGAATACATGGGATGAACGTTTTAAAACGGCGGAATATGTTTATGGAGAACAACCAAATGCCTTTATAGAAAACTATGTAGATTATTTAAAGGGGTATGTAAATGTAGCAGCATATGCTGAAGGCGAAGGTAGAAATGCGGCTTTTTTAGCATCTAATGGCCATGCAGTAACTGCCTTCGATTATGCTAAAAGCGGTCTTGAGAAAACAGCACAACTAGCGAAAAAGCATTGTGTTACTGTTAACACTCAACTTATTGATCTACTGCAAGATGAATTACCAATAGAAAAATTTGATGCTGCGGTCATGGTTTTTGGTCATTTTCCTGTAGAACAGCAGTATGCCGTTTTTAAACGTATAGTCCATTCTGTTAAACCTGGCGGCCGCATAATGATGGAATTATACTCCACATATCAACTACCATATGCCACAGGAGGCCCACAGAATGTAAATTTATTATATAATCCTATTTCTGTTCTTACTTGGTGTCAGCCCTATAAAATTATACATTTCTTTACAGGCGAACAAATACGAAATGAAGGTAGCTTACACACTGGTCTAGCACATACCATTCAATTTATAATTGAAAAAGATTAAACAAGCTACATTTCGAAAAGACCACATCCCTTTACAAGCACATTATATCTTGTAAAGGGCCTTTTATTACATAAATAGATAAACAAAGAGCGGACATAGAAACGCCCCTATAATCGCTGTTAACCCCATAGAAAGCGAGCCAACGGATAATTCTTGTTCACCATACTCTCTAAGTTTAACAAGCCCTACACCATGCGAGGCGCTTCCTATCGCTACGCCTCTACTAACAGGAGAGTCAATTTTTCCATATTTAATAACTAACGGTCCAATAATAGCTCCTACAAATCCTGCAATCATAACAAAAACTGCTGTTAAAGGAGGAATTCCGCCAATCGTTTCACTTACCTGCATACCTACAGGTGTTGTTAAAGATTTAGGCAAGGCTGTTAGCATCCAACTATCCTTTACACCGATCCATTTTAGCATTATAAAAATTGTAAGTAATCCGGTAACCATTGCTAGCATTATTCCTGAAAGAATTGAGTACTTGTATTTCATAATAATGGCTCTTTGATTATAGAGTGGGTATGCAAGTGCAACAACAGCTGGACCTAGCATTTTTTGTAGCCATTCCCCACCTACCATATAGGTTGAATACGGAATATTAAAGACAACTAAAATAACGGCACTGACAATAGTTGTTGTCACTAAAGGAATCATGATAGGATGTGGAAACCGTTGATAAAGCTTCGTAAATAAAACGAACAGCCCTATCGTACCAAGTACAACTATAAGTTCAATCAACAGATAATTCTCCCTTCCCCTCTTCAATATTTACTTCTTTTTCTTTCTTCGCTATTTCTCTTTTTTCAATCAGTTGGGTCAGCACTCCTGTTAAATAAATAGAAATTAATGTACTGGCAATTACAGCTAAAATAATGAACAGACCCGTTGTGGACATTAATTCTGGATAATCAATAATACCAACCGTTGCTGGAATAAAAAACAATGTTAAAACGCCAATTAAAAAACCAGCACCATCTTGAATGTATTCTACTTTAATTATTTTAAAATTGAGTAAAAGTGCTAATAACAGTAATCCAATTACACTTCCAGGAAGCGGAATGTGCAAGTACGAAACAATGCCCACACCAATGTAATAAAAAATATTGAGAATCCCAATTTGAACAATAATACGGACAGCACGCATTAATATCATAGTAAATTTTTCGTTCAACATTTCGCCTCTTTTCACCTCCTATTACGCTTATTCTACAACTGCAGGAATTTTCTGTCTATTATAATTTTAGAAAAACAATAGAAAAAAAGAGTCAACCTAAAACTTAATAGGCTGCTCCTTTTCGTTTAATATCGTCTTCATAGCGCATTCTTTTTCTGCATTTTATGTTACATTATGGGATGAAAAACGTAAATATTTTAGTGCATTTTGCTTATCGGTATTTGTCGTTAAACTATAAGGCGTGTCCTGAACCACCATCTATATTAACAGCAGTACCTGTCACATAACTCGCTGCATCTGATACTAAAAAAGTAATGACATTGGCTGCTTCTTGTGTTTCCCCTACGCGGCCAAGTGGTATCGTTTTACCGACTTTTTGCGAGTAGTCTTCCCAAGTTAATTCTGGTGCTTCTTTTTTCCATAGCTTCTCAATTTGATCACTTCGAATTAAGCCAATACAAACTGAATTCACACGGATATTATCTTTCCCTAAGTCCTTGCTCATCGCTTTCGTTAAAGCTAGTCCAGCTGCACGGCTAACTGTTGTAGGAAGTGAACTGGCAGGAGGCGTTTTAGCCATTACTGCCGTTACATTAACAATTGCCCCACCGCCAACTTTTCGCATATGTGGTACTGCATATTTGGAACAATTAATAGCACCAAATACTTTTAAATCAATATCTGCTTGCCACACTTCACTGCTAACCGTTTCAAATGGATTGGCTGACGCTGTACCCGCATTATTAATAACTATATCAATACGGCCAAAATGCTCTACTGTACGCTCTATAAGTCTCTTACAATCTTTCTCCTTCGTGATATCCGTCGGAACAAATAACACTTCTTCGCCCGTTTCATTTTTAATGCATCCAGCGGCTACTTGTAGCTGTTTTTCGCCACGTGCACTAATAACTACCTTCGCTCCTTCTTTCACTAGCTGCATCGCCGTATAATAGCCTATACCTTTACTTGACCCAGTAATAATCGCCACTTTTCCTTTTAAGCCTAATTCCATTTCGACCCACCCCTATTTTTTCGAATAGTCATTCAATAGTTTTACTGTATCAAAGTTAGTAGAATTATACAAAAAAACGACTATAAAGCATGTAGGCTTTATAGTCGTTTATATGTGATAAATTATTTTTTAGCTACAATATGGATTGGGTTGCCTAGTAATACTTCAGCAGCTTCCATCGTAATTTCACCTAATGTTGGGTGAGCATGAATTGTTAACGCGATATCTTCAGCAGTCATGCCGCCTTCGATTGCTAAGCCCATTTCAGCGATCATATCAGATGCACCTGCACCTACGATTTGAGCACCGATTAATAAGCCATCTTCTTTACGCGCAACTAGTTTCACAAAACCTTCTGTTTGGTTCAATGCAAGCGCACGACCATTTGCTGCGAATGGGAATTTTGCTGCAGTATATTCAATACCTTCAGCTTTAGCTTGATCTTCGTTATAGCCCACTGTCGCCATTTCTGGATCAGTGAAGCATACAGCAGGAACAGCTAAATAATCTACGATTGATTTCTCGCCAGCGATTGCTTCAGCAGCAACTTTACCTTCATAAGAAGCTTTGTGTGCAAGCTGTGGACCCGCTACGATATCACCAATTGCATAGATGTTTGGAATGTTTGTACGGCATTGTTTGTCAACATTAATTAGACCACGTTCGCCGAATTCAATTCCAACACCTTCAAGACCCATTTCATCTGTATTTGGACGACGACCAACTGTTACTAATACATAATCAGCTTCGACTTTTTTCTCTTCTCCGCCAACTTCATATGTTACAACTACGCCGTTTTCTGTTTCTTCAACGCCTTTTGCAGATGCGTTTACTTCAATTTCAACGCCTTTCTTTTTAAGGCCTTTTTTCACGATTTGTGTCATTTGTTTTTCGAAACCAGCTAAAATGTCTTTGCCACCTTCGATAATCGTTACTTGTGAACCTAGGTTTGCATAAGCTGAGCCAAGTTCTGTTCCGATGTAGCCTCCGCCGATTACAACTAATTTACCAGGTACTTCTTGTAAAGAAAGTGCGCCAGTAGAGTTTAGGACACGATCAGAGAATTTAAAAGTTGGAATTTCAACTGGACGAGAACCTGTTGCGATAATCACATTGTTAAATGTGTAAGTTTGAGCAGATTCACCATTGATGATACGCACTGAATGAGCGTCAACGAAATATGCTTCACCTTGTACAATTTCAACTTTATTACCTTTAAGTAAGCCTTCAACACCGCCAGTTAATTTTTTAACAACGCTGTCTTTAAAAGCTTGTGCTTTTGAAAAGTCTAGTTTCACATCAGAAGCGATGATACCCATGTCATCTGAATGTTTAGCATGCTCAAAGCGGTGACCAACTGAAATTAATGCTTTTGATGGAATACAACCTACGTTTAAGCACACACCACCAAGTACATTTTTTTCAACGATTGTTACTTTTTGGCCAGTTTGAGCTGCACGAATTGCTGCTACATATCCTCCAGGACCTGAACCAATGACAAGAGTATCTGTTTCGATTGGGAAATCTCCTACTACCATTTTGTTACGCCTCCATTAATAATAATTCTGGCTCACTTAACAAACGCTTTAAGTGATTTAAAGCATTTTGCGCAGTGGCTCCATCGATCATGCGATGATCAAAGCTCAATGATAATGCTAACACAGGTGCAGCTACAATTTCACCATTTTTTATTACAGGTTTTTCTGCAATTCTACCAATACCTAAAATCGCTACTTCAGGGTGGTTAATTACTGGAGTAAACCATTGACCACCTGCAGAACCGATATTCGTAATAGACATTGATGCACCTTTCATTTCATGTGGTGCAAGTTTACCATCACGTGCTTTTGTTGCTAAGTCATTAATTTCATTTGAAACCGCAAATACAGATTTGCGATCTGCATGCTTAATAACTGGAACTAGCAAGCCTTTTTCAGTATCTGCCGCAATACCAATATTGTAGTAATGCTTTTGAACGATTTCTTGTGTTGCATCATCTAATGAGCGGTTAAATTCTGGGAATTCACGTAAAGTTGAAATAAGTGCTTTCACTACGTATGGTAAGTACGTCAATTTCACACCTTTTTCAGCAGCGATATCTTTGAATTTTTTACGATGTGCTACAAGAGCTGTTACATCAACTTCATCCATTAGTGTAACGTGTGGCGCAGTTTGTTTTGAATGCACCATTGCTTTAGCGATTGCTTTACGAATGCCAGACATTTTTTCACGTGTTTCTGGGAAGTCGCCTTCAAGAACAACAGGTGCAGCTGGTGCAGTTTCTTGTTGAGAAACTGCTTCTTCATTTGCAACTGAAGCTTCTTCAGGCTGTACTGCTCCACCGCCATTTAGGAAATTCTCAATATCTGCTTTTAAAATACGACCATTTTTGCCAGTACCCGGTACTTCATGAATATTCACATCATTGTCTCGAGCAAATTTGCGAACTGAAGGCATAGCAATGACGCGTTTCGAACTATCAGTTGTTTCTTGCTTTACTGCTACCTCCGCTGTTGCTGAAGCTTTTGGTGCTTCTTCCTTAGCAGCAGGCGCTTTTGCTACATCTTGACCTGCTTCAGCAGTTGACTGTACTTGTGCCTCTGTCTTCGCTTCAGCATGATCGTCACCTTTTAGCTTCAAATCTTCATAACCAGGAGCATCTAAACGAATTAATACATCGCCAACAACAGCAACTGTACCTTCTGCTACTAGTATTTCCTCTACTTTGCCTTCAACAGGTGAAGGAATTTCTACGACTGCTTTATCATTTTGGACTTCACAAAGGATATCGTCTTCTTTTACTGTATCCCCAGCTTTAACGAACCATTTTACAATTTCGCCTTCGTGAATACCCTCGCCAATATCCGGTAATCTGAATTCAAATGCCATGTGTACCCATCCTTTCTCTTTGCTCTTCTTCAAATATGCAAGTTACATTAGAATGTTAAAACTTTTTTCGCTGTTTCCATTACATCTTTATAATTCGGTAACCAAACACCTTCAGCTTGTGGGAATGGGTACACTGTATCCGGTGCTGCTACACGAAGAACAGGAGCCTCTAAGCTCAAAATTGCACGTTCTGTAATTTCAGCGACAACATTCGCAGCAATACCTGCTTGTTTTTGTGCCTCTTGAACAACGATTGCTCGGCCTGTTTTTTCAACTGACGCAATGATTGTTTCAACATCAATTGGTTGAATTGTACGTAAATCAATAACTTCTACAGAATGTCCTTCTTTTTCTAGTTCTTCTGCAGCCTTTAAGCTTTCGTGTACCATTAAGCCATATGCAACAATTGTTAAATCTTTACCTTCACGTTTTACGTCAGCTTTACCTAGTGGAATTTCATATGCTTCCTCAGGTACTTCTTCACGGAATGAGCGATATAATTTTAAATGCTCCAAGAAAATAACTGGATTATCATTTCGAATAGAAGAAATAAGTAAACCTTTAGCATCGTAAGGTGTTGATGGTACAACTACTGTTAAACCTGGTTGAGCTGTCATTAAACTTTCTAAGCTGTCAGAGTGCATTTCTGGAGTATGCACACCGCCGCCGAATGGAGAACGAATTGTTACAGGTGCATTGTACACACCACCGCTACGGTAGCTTAAACGCGCTAATTGTCCACTGATAGAATCCATTACTTCATATACGAAGCCGAAAAATTGAATTTCTGGAACTGGACGGAAACCTTGAAGAGAAAGACCGATCGCTAACCCGCCGATACCTGACTCTGCTAATGGTGTATCAAATACACGGTCAACACCAAATTCTTTTTGTAGGCCTTCAGTTGCACGGAAAACCCCACCGTTGACGCCTATATCTTCTCCGAATAAAAGAACGTTTTCATCATTCTTTAATTCTGTGCGAAGAGCATCTGTAATTGCTTGAATCATCGTCATTTGTGCCATAGGTTATTTCGACTCCTTCTCTTTGTAGATTTCATACTGTTCTTTTAAATTAGATGGCATTTCGCCTTTATACATATTTTCCATTAACTCTGTAACTTTTTGTTTAGGTGCAGCATCAGCTTTTTTGATTGCGTCTTTAATTTCTTCTTTCGCGCGCTCGATAACAGCCTCTTCTTTTTGCTCATCCCATAAACCTTTACCCTCTAGGTATTTACGGAAACGAACTAGTGGATCTTTTTGAGCCCATTCGTTATCTGTATCTGATGTACGGTAACGAGTTGGGTCATCCCCAGCCATAGTATGTGGGCCATAACGGTAACACATTGTTTCAATGAAAGTTGGACCTTCACCATTAATTGCGCGTTCACGTGCATCACGAGTTGCAACATAAACTGCAAGCGCATCCATACCATCAACTAAAATACTTGGAATACCTGCTGCAACACCTTTTTGTGCAATTGTTTTTGCAGCTGTTTGTAATTCACGTGGTGTTGAAATCGCGAATTGGTTATTTTGTACGATGAAAATTGCAGGCGCTTTAAATGCACCAGCAAAGTTTAAACCTTCATAGAAATCACCTTGTGATGAACCACCATCACCTGTATAAGTAATTGCTACTGCTTTTTTACCTCGTTTTTTAATACCAAGTGCCACCCCAGCAGCTTGGATATATTGAGCACCAATAATGATTTGTGGAGCTAGTACGTTTACGCCTTCAGGAACTTGATTCCCCAAGAAGTGACCACGTGAGAATAAAAATGCTTTATCTAACGGTAAACCATGCCACACAATTTGTGGTACATCACGGTAACCCGGTAAAATCCAATCTTCTTTTTCTAATGCGAAATGAGAAGCAAGTTGTGATGCTTCCTGACCTGCTGTTGGTGCATAGAAGCCTAAGCGACCTTGACGGTTAAGAGAAATGGAACGTTGATCTAAAATACGTGTATATACCATACGCGTCATTAACTCAACTAACTCTTCATCTGATAATTTCGGATCTGCCTCGTCATTTATAATTTCGCCTTCTTCGTTCAAAATTTGAAACATTTCAAACTTTTCTTCGATTTCAGTTAGCGTTTGTTTTGGATCAAAAATATTATTGTTTTTCTTGCTCATTTGTCACATCTCCCTTTCAACTGTATTAAAATAAATCACTTTCAAACTAGTACAACTTATTCTTAGCACTCAGTATACTGAATAAAATACCGTCGGTCAATCATATATTACGCCTAATACCAAAGAATTTTTCTACAAAAACGATTATTACAGACTGTCCCATACTGTATTACTAACTACAAAAATCTGTATTACAACAACATTCATCAAGCGCACAAACATTACGTTTCAATACATAATTACCAATAGTAGAATACCCCAGTTCTCTATAATCTAATAGCAACATAAAATATTTTTAAGTTTATTCAAATAAAGTCTTTTTTCATGTGCATGTTTTAATGTGTGATGTATACTTATATATAAGGTAATACAAAGATTGAAAGGAAGATTTACTCATGATTTTAATGGATGATATTATTCGCGAAGGCCATCCGACTCTCCGCACAAAAACAGAGGAAGTTCTATTCCCTTTAACTGATGAAATAAAACAGCTCGCTACAGATATGCTTCAATTTTTAATTAACAGCCAAGATCCGGAAATAGCTGATAAGTATGATTTGCGTAGTGGCATCGGTTTAGCTGCTAATCAAGTAAACAGCCTCCATCGAATGTTCGCTCTTCATTTGAAAGACGAAAACGGCGAACAACTTAGCTTTGTTGCTATCAATCCTAAAATTGTTAGCCACTCTGTTGAAAATACCTACCTTCCAACTGGCGAAGGTTGCTTATCTGTTGATCGTAATGTTCCTGGTTATGTGCCTCGTCATGCACGCATTACAGTTAAATTTAAAACAATCGACGGTGAAGAGAAAAAAATGCGTCTATCAGGCTTACCAGCTATTGCATTCCAGCATGAATTAGACCACTTAAACGGCGTCATGTTTTATGATCGTATCAATGAAAAAAATCCGTTTGCAGAAATTCCAAACGCTATTCCTTATGAACGTGACTAAGATAAGCTTCTTCGTAACGCTGACTTATCAAAGGCAAAGTGTTCGTTAATTAAATATTATTAAGAAGAACTTAGCTAGTTCCTCTCTTTTGCAATAGATAATATTTTGCAGAGGGCATTAGTTAATGGTAGCGAAGGCGGTGACTCCTGCGGGAACGCACGCAGCTTAAGACGCAACAGTCGACGCGATAGCGACGGTTGCAGCTTACGTGTATGCACGCGGAAAGCAACCGCCGTAGCGGACATCAATAGCAAAAAGTGTTAGATTGACTGCGATCAATCTAACACTTTTTTCTTTTATATTTTTCTAGCAGCTTATTTTAAACTAATCGCTCATTAATCGTTTCTATTAGTGCAGGTAGTTCTTCCATTGTTTGGATAGTATAATGCGCGCCCACTTCTTCAAAAATAGCTTTGGTTTTTTCAATAACAGTGACTTGCTCTTCATCAGATAAGCCTTTAAATTCCTGTTCCGTTAAACCCATTTCTGAACTACCGATGATGACACCGACAGCCCAAACGCCAGCATTTAGCGCCTCTTGAATATCTGAAGTAGTATCTCCAACTTTAACAATTTGCTTTGTTGATTTTACACCAAACTCCTCGATATTTCTAAAAATCATATAAGGATACGGGCGCCCTTTATCTCCTACGTCAGTTGGCGTGACTAAAAAATCAGGCTTATACCCTTTTTCCTGAGCGTGATGAGTCACTACTTCCATCATAGATTTAGTATAGCCTGTTGTAGAGCCTATGCTTATTCCTGCCTGTTTTAAATGATTAACCGTTTCTGTTACATGTGGGATTGGATCGGTGTACAGTGCTAGTGATTCCATTAACTTCGTTTCAAACTGCGAATATAACGCTTGTACATCATGTTCCGTATATGCACGTCCATACACTTGTTCCCAAGCCTCACTTATTCTAGTCATTTCAAGCATTGTTCGAATATGATCAATTTTTAACATCCCCATAGGTTTACGCGCTTCTTCCAGCGTCACCGTTACACCTGCATCTTCAAAAATTGTAAGAAAAACATTTACTGGTGCAAAACATCCGAAGTCTACCGCAGTACCTGCCCAATCTAAAATTACCGCTTCAATTTTCATTATTTTTCACCGCCATATAGTTTTCAATTACATTGCATAATGCATTCATATCTTCCTCGTGAACATCCCCTATATTCCCAATTCGGAATGTATCGAATTCAGTTAATTTCCCTGGATAAATAACAAAGCCAGCTTGTTTGATCTCATGATAGAAATGATCGAAAGAAAATGCTTCATATGGATATACAAACGTCGTAATAATAGGTGATTGCATATCCTCCGTAATATAAGCCTTAAATCCACATTGCGACAATCTTTCACGCAGCATTAGATTATTTTTAGCATAGCGTTTGTAACGCGCCTCTACTCCACCTTCAGCCACCAGTTCCTCTAATGCCTTGGCAAAAGCCGCTACAACATGTGTCGGGGATGTAAAACGCCATTTCCCATCTACTTTCATCACTTGCCATTGACTATATAAATCTAATGCAACACTTTTAGCTATCCCTTTACATTTTTCTAACGCTTCAATTTTCGCAATGACAAATCCAAAACCTGGAACGCCTTGAATACATTTGTTTGCACTACTAATTAAAAAGTCGATTTGACCGTTTGACAAATCCATCGGTACACCACCAAAGCTACTCATCGCATCGACAATAAATGTTTTATCAAACGCTTGAACAACTTCGCCTATTTCATTAATTGGATTTAATATGCCTGTAGTCGTCTCACAATGGACAACAGCTACATGGGTAATACTAGCATCATTTTTTAGTATCGCTTGCACTTCTAATGGTGATGGTTGCTCATTATACGGCACACAATAAACGACATGCTGTAACTGAAGGGCTTTTGCCATTTTTACTATGCGTTCCCCGTAGGCACCATTTGTTAATATCAGGACTTTGTCTAATTCACTAATAGCAGTTGTTAGTACAGATTCAACAACGAAGCTACCACTTCCCTGCATTAAAACTGCTGTATAATTTGTTTCATCAACTTGCGCTAATTCAACTAGCTGTTTACGTATCGTTTGCGTAACTTGCTTATAGTCGTCATCCCATGTACAGCGATCTATTAACATCTCCCTTTTTACCGCTTCTGTTGTAGTTAATGGACCCGGTGTTAATAATTTGTAGTTATTCATGTCATTATGCTCCTTTATTGTTGTGCTTCTTTAAAGAATGCTTGATGTTTTTCTAATAAATCGACCGTTAAAGTCGTGTCCCACTTTTTCAAATACTGCGGAACGTATTCATCATCTACTTGCTCACCTTCATAAAGCGCTACCGGATATTGTTTCAACAAATCTGCTCGTGACTCTGTCGCAATTACCTTTGCCATTTCTATTGCCAACGCTTCATCGCCCTCTTTATCTACAACAGCAACAGATTCTGTTAACGTAAAATTGCCTTCAGTTGGGTCAATATAGTCAATTGGTAAGCCCTCATTTTTTGCATCAATTGCTTGAATACGTAAACCAAACCCAGCTGCCACTTCACCTGTTTTCACCTTTTTAATAGGACCAGAGCCAGAGCTTTCAATATGAGGACCAGCATTTTTAATTAAATCCGCTAATACTTGCTTTCCTTCTTTTTCTCCGTATTTATTCATAATCGCTTGTACTAATAACCAACCTGTAGATGAGTCTAGAATATTAGGAAATGAAACTAAATCTTTATATTCAGGGTTCGTTAAATCCTTTATTGTTTTCGGCACAGGTAGCCCTTTTTGTGCCAATAAATCTGTATTGATAAAAATAGATCCCACATTCCCTAAAATCGGTAATGCATAGGTAGACCCACCATCTATTGGCTTTAAGTCCGAGGAAAGATCAACAAACATTGATTTAGATGTTTGAGCACTTTCTATAAAATACGAAGCCATCGTTACAACATCCGCTTCAATATCAGTACCTTCCGCCATCATTTTCCCACCTAATTCAGATGTCCCAAATGATTGGATGATATACTTGCCTTCATAGCCTTTCTTATCTAATGTCGCTTGCATTACCTCAATTGCTTCATCATCTGCATTCGAGTAAATAATTACTTGTTTGTTTGCATCAGCCTCTGCACTGCCGCATGCAGCTAATACAATTGCAGAACTAACAGTACCTAACATCATGATTGTTGACTTTTTCATCATTCCATCTCCTTACCCTTTTCTTTAGTTGTTGTTATATAGTCACAACCTAATTTCACAATGAGGTTTGTACATAAAATAAAAATGGAGAGAACAAAAATATCTGTATACTTTGCAAAATGCTGAAGTTCTTTTATGCGCGTCGAGACAAGCATTGTTTTCGTACTGACAAGGAAAATTACCCCACTAACAGTCACCATGGCATTTAAAAAATAGTAGCTAAACATTTGAAAAATAGTAGGACGGATATTCGGTAAAATAACGCGCACCACCGTTTGAATCCAGGAGTCTTTTAACAATTCCCCCGTTACTTCCCATGTAGGGTCCATTTTTTGCAAGGAGTTTTTCGCCATCAAATACGGTGTTGTGAAAAAATGAACGACAGTATAGGCAATAATAATAAAGAAGGTCCCCTTTAGCGAACTTCCATTAAAGAAAAACAAATAAGAAAGACCAAGAACCATCCCTGGCACGGTGTTCGTAACCATTGACATAATATCTATCGTTTTTCTTCCTTTCAGTGGCGTTCTGACATTTAGAAGAGCTGAAACAAATGCTATACAAACACCTAAAACAGCTGTAAAGAAGGCAACGATAAGTGAATTCAAATATACTCTAGTTAAATTTTTTTCTGCTAAAACATTTTGTATATGTTCAAATGTGAAGCTAAAGTCATATGGATACCCTTTTGTAAATGGCACAATGAACATTGTCGAGAAGATGAGAAAAATCGAACTCACACATATTAATGAAAGAACTGTAAATGTACTATCGCGCAGACGATGTACTACTAGCTCACTTTGACTAGCGTGCTTGTATTGAAAATTAAATCGATCTAGCAAACTTAGCATCACGATACCAAGTACAGCAGGCAAGAGCATCAATACAGAAATTACTGCCCCTTGCTCAAATCGTACAATAGAGCCAAGCATTGCTTGATAAAGCTCTGTAGCGATTACTTTATAACTTCCTCCTACCGAAGCTGGAATACCAAAGTCGGTAAAGCTTAAAATAAAGGTTAATATAAAAGCTCCACCAATTGTTCCTAGCATTGGACGAAGTACGGTATGGTAAAATCGACGTGAAGGCCTATCATGCATCAGCATGGAAACGAGCAAAAACCGTTTATCGATGTACTGCATGGAATTTTGCATCAAAATAAAGGCAACAGGTAATGTATAGAGCACATATCCAATTAACAATCCATTAAATCCATAAATAGTCACTATAGGCTGACCTACTAATTTTGTAATAATGCCTTGATTGCCAAATGTATAAATTAATACAAAACCATAGGTGATTGTCGGCAACAACATCGGCAATGTTATGCCTACATGTACAAGTTTTTTAACGTGCTGATTCATCGTCGTAAAATGTAATGCATAAGCCAATGCAAACGCTAAACCGGTTGTGATAATAGCAGCTACTAATGACACTTGAAAACTATTGAGAAAAGCTTCACGTATTTCAACACTCTGTAATGCTTCTACATAGTTTTGTAACGTTATGCTATTGCCTTTTTTCAAGGACTGCCAAAACATATAAAGTAAAGGCACAATTAAAAAGAAGAGAAAAAAGAAGGCAATGGGCATAAACAAAATTTTCATCATTTTATTAGTTCTAAGCATAGGATTCTCCAAACAGTTGGTAGATGTTATGACGTTTAATATGAAGTTGCCTTAAGATAAAATCTTCGATAAATTGATTTTTTGGTGTTTTTAATATTTCATGAGGTGTACCATATTGTGAAACAGTGCCCTCGTTAATAATTAGTACTTTATCTGATAACGTAAGCGCCTCTTCAGGATCGTGGGTCACGATAATTGTCGTTAGATTAAATTGCCGTGCAATCGACTTAATGCGCTCTTTAATCGATTCCTTGATTACCCCATCAAGAGCACTTAATGGTTCATCTAGTAATAATATTTTCGGTTGCATCACGAGTGTTCTAGCAATTGATACACGCTGTTTCTGCCCTCCTGATAATTCGTGAATCTTCTTATGTAAATGTGGAGTTAGTTCTAAAAAATCAACATACTCTTGTATCTCGTCTTTTGTCATTTGCTGTTTTTTATTTTTTAAGCCATACACGATATTGTCGTAAGCATTTAAATGTGGGAACAACGCGAAATCTTGGAAAACGATATTAAATCCCCGTTCCTGCATGGAATGTTTCGATATATCTTGTCCATTGTAAAAAAGTTGCCCATTCGTTTGCTCTGTAAGACCTAGAACAATGTTGAGTAATGTTGTTTTGCCACAACCACTCGGCCCCAATAAAGAAACTATTTCACCAGAGCCAATCGTTAAATTTATATCTTTTAAAACTTTTTTATTTTTATAGCTTTTTGAAATATTTCTCAGTTCCAACAAATCGCTCACTCCTTTTGAGTTGTTACTCACAGTATAGTGGCAATTTGTAAAGGGAAATAACATATTTGTGTAAATGTTGAGTAAATTCTGACCAACTGTTGACAAAGTCACTACCACTTTGAGTAAATAACTAATAGAGGTGATTAAATGTATACATTAGAAAGGCAGCAACATATTTTGCAATACGTACGCAATAATAAGGTAGTGAAATTAGTTACCTTGACAAAAGAATTCAATGTATCAATGGAAACTATCCGAAGAGATATTCAATTACTTGTGCAAGAGAAGAAAATTGAGAAGTTTTATGGGGGCGTAAAATATATTGAACCTGTCGAAGGGCTAATGGACAATCGATTAACGCAGCAACTAACAGAAAAAATCGCTATCGCAAAAACTTGTGCTTCTTTAGTAGAGGATGGTGATTGTATATTTATTGATAGTGGCACAACAACTTATCAGATGACGCCCTTTCTTTTAGGAAAGGAAAAACTAACAGTTGTTACGAATTCTCTACCTGTGGCATTTGATTTAATCGGCTCCAATATTGAAGTAATGATTATTGGTGGGAAGATACGTCATTCAGAAAAGTCGGTCACTTCTAATGATTTTCTTTTCCGATTCGATCATTTGAATATTAATAAGGCGTTTATATGTGCAAGTGGTGTAACGCTTGAAAAAGGAATATCCGATTTCAGTATAGAAGAGGCGATGACGAGGAAACAGCTCATTAATATATCGCAAACAGTTTATGTTGTAACGGATTCTTCTAAATTTAATAAAGATGTCGCGATTCAAGTGTGCCCGTTAGATCAGGTCGACATGATTATTACCGATAACAAACTTTCTAAAGATACGCTAAAGCAGTATACTGAGGCAGGAATTAAACTAGAGGTTGTTGAAGCTGGGTCCTAAGTGAAAAAAATTCAGAATTGTTCGAGTGCCTGACACTCTAGCGGGCACGATGTAAGCCGCAACCCTCGCCAATGCGCAGAGTGTTGCGACTTACGTTACGTGCGTTCCCGCAGAAGTCTTATTGGAATTTTAAATATATTTTACAGGTAAAATTCAGAATTGTTTGGGTGCCTGGCACTTATATAATCTTCAGATAGCGCATCGCTTTCGCAAGACCGTCCGCATCTACATGGTCTGTAATATGTGAGGCAACTGCCTTTACTCTTTCATGGCCATTCCCCATCGCTATGCTCGTACCAACAGCCTCTAACATTTCAATATCATTAATACCATCCCCAAAAGCAATTGCATCATCTAATGTTAGGCCCATTTTTGTGAGCACTTTTTCGATTCCAGCAGCCTTTGAGCCTCCTTTAGGCAAAATATCACAAGAATATTGATGCCAACGTACAAACTGGACATTTGGAAAAGCTTCGCAATACAAATGTTCATCTTTCTCCTCCATAAAGATCAGTGTTTGATAAACATCGTTCTGCATATAATAAGATGAGTCTAGTTCTGGATATGGGTATTTTAAAGTATCGAGACTTTCGGATACCATGTTATGCCCTCCAACTGACGCGATCATTCGCTTGTCGTCTAAAAAAACAACAGGTTCGTTTCGCGCTTCACCAAAGGCAATAATTTTCGCTAACTCATCTTTTTCGACACCATTTGTATAGACAACCTCGCCACGATAAACAACGTACTGTCCATTAAAGGTCACATACGTATTAATATCAAGCTCTTCTAACAATGATTGAATCATAAACGGTGCACGTCCAGTAGCAATTGCAATCTCATAGCCTCTACGACGTGCTTCTAATAACGCTTCCTTTGCTGAAGCTGGCAGTATTTTTTCACTGTTATAAAGTGTTCCATCTACATCAAAAAATAAAATTTTATTCATTCCATACTTCCTTTCTTTATGTATTATGTTGCAAAGGCAAAATACTTTACACAGGTATCGTTTTTAATTATAATGATCCTAAGGAGTGATGTGCCATGCTGAAGAAACTAAAGCAAAAATTGTTGAAGCAACTTCGCGGCGTACTCGGAAAAAAATCAATTGCCTAACATTTGCCCTTCATTATTTGAAGGGCTTTTCTTTATTTTAAAGTAGCCGCGTGATAATATAAAGGAAATGCATTTATTTGTCTATGCGCAACCACTGTCTCATTACCTTTATGAAAAGTGCAAGATTAAAGTATTGAGATACAAGAAATTCAAACGCTCATTTCTTTATTAGTTTGAAGTATACTTGAAATTCGCGGTTTTTTCTTGTAGTACGTGTGTGGTAATAGCCAAATCTGCAATAATAATGTACGCAATTAAAGGAGAGCAAACTATGATTTACAAAGTTTATTATCAAGAAAAAGCAAATGAGATTCCAGTTCGCGAAAACACTAAAAGTCTATACCTTGAAGCTGCTTCAGAACGTGAAGTACGTCAAAAGTTACAAGACCGTCATTACAACATTGAGTTCATTCAATTGCTTGAAGGTAACTATTTAGACTACGAACAAGCAAGTCCGAACTTCGTCTTGGAGGAAATTTAACAAACATGAAGTTTGTTAAAAATGACCAAGCAGCTGTTTTCGCGCTCGGCGGACTGGGCGAAATCGGCAAAAACACTTACGGCGTCCAATTTCAAGATGAAATCATCTTAATTGACGCCGGAATAAAATTTCCAGAAGACGATTTACTCGGAATTGACTATGTTATTCCTGATTACACGTATTTAGTACGAAACGTCGATAAAATTAAAGGGTTATTTATAACGCACGGACATGAAGACCATATTGGTGGTATCCCTTATTTACTACGTCAAGTGAATGTTCCTGTTTATGGTGGTAAGCTTGCACTTGGCTTATTGCGCAACAAACTTGAAGAGCATGGTTTACTACGTACAACTAAACTAATCGAAATTAAAGAAGATGATGTTATTAAATTTAGAAAAACATCTGTTAGCTTCTTTAGAACAACGCATAGTATTCCAGATGCTTATGGTATCGTCGTAAAAACACCTCCTGGCAATATCGTGCATACAGGTGACTTTAAATTCGACTTTACTCCAGTAGGCGAGCCAGCAAACTTAACAAAAATGGCTGAAATAGGTCGTGACGGTGTGCTGTGCTTACTATCTGATAGTACGAATGCTGAAAAACCAAATTTCACGATGTCTGAACGTACAGTTGGGAAAAGTATTGACGAAATCTTCCGCAAGGTTGATAGTCGTATTATTTTCGCAACGTTCGCATCAAATATTCACCGCTTACAGCAAGCAACAGATGCTGCCATTAAGTACGGACGAAAAATCGCTGTATTCGGTCGATCTATGGATAATGCCATTACTATCGGCCGTGAACTTGGCTACATCAACGCACCAAAAGATACTTTTATTGATGCCCAAAGCATTAACCGTTTACCTGCCAACGAAGTGATGATTTTATGTACAGGCTCACAAGGTGAACCAATGGCAGCACTATCTCGTATTGCCAATGGTACACACCGTCAAATTCAAATCCAGCCTGGGGACACTGTTATCTTCTCTTCTTCACCTGTACCAGGTAATACGGTTAGCGTAAATAAAATCATTAATTTACTTTTCCGTGCTGGCGCTGAAGTAATTCACGGTGCATTAAATAATATCCATACATCTGGTCATGGTTCGCAAGAAGAACAAAAACTGATGCTACGCTTAATGAAGCCAAAATTCTTTATGCCTATCCACGGTGAATTCCGTATGTTAAAAATGCATACGCATTTAGCAGAAGATTGTGATGTTCCACTTGAAAATACTTTCGTTATGGAAAATGGTGATGTACTGGCATTAAGTGCAAATGAAGCACATGTTGCAGGTCGCATCCCTTCTGGTGATGTCTACATTGATGGTAACGGTATAGGGGATATTGGCAATATTGTACTACGCGACCGTCGTATACTATCTGAAGAAGGCTTAGTAATAGTTGTTGTAAGCGTAGATATGGAAAACCAAAAAATTGTTTCAGGTCCTGACATTATTTCACGTGGCTTTGTTTATATGCGTGAATCAGGCACAATGATCAATGAAGCACAAAAAATGCTGAACCGTCATCTTAACGAAACAATTCAAGGCAAAACGCCACAATGGACTGAGCTTAAAAATGAAATTACTGATGTTTTAGGTCCTTACTTATTTGAGAAAACTAAACGTCGTCCGATGATTTTACCGATTATTATGGAAGTATAATCTTTCAAATTAAGAAGCTACGCATTATTTGCGTAGCTTCTTTTATGTATATACATTCTATTTTATTTGCATGAAATTACTAGCGTTCGTAATATGCTAAGCTCTGCCACTTTAATTTTGGAAGATGTAGTTTAACCTCCTTAAATTTAGGACAAACAAACTCACCAGCATTATTTCATGATGTGTTTTTTACTTCTGCAAGCTAGAGTTAGCTTTTTTCGTTTCAGTTGAAATTTGATTTAATAAATTTCTAAAATATTGAAACCTCCTTTAACAATTTACGTATATAGTAATAACAACATAATTCCTTCCCCCCTTTTTGAAATGAAACATCCTGTTCAATACAATTTCAAAAAAATAGAATCGCCCACTATAACTTACTTGTGAACAATTCTATTTCAATGTTTAAAATTGGAAATATTTCTCTAATACATATGCAATCCATTGACATCCTGGCTGAAGGCGGATGTTTTCAATTAGTCCTTTTATAATCGGTTTACTGTATGTTTGGTGCTCTACTTGATTTTTTAACAGCTCTAACGATTCGCGTTCAATAGATGGCTCTATGTTCTGGATGTTTTGTTCGATTAACTGCAATAGCGATTGTTGCGTAACTACCTCTGCACAGGGTCTTGCTACAATTTGAGCGAGTTCCTCAGTAATAAAAGGGATTGTTGTATGACGTGCAATAATATCTGTCTTTTCCGCTAATGATTTTGCCAATTGATCTAGATCAAGCGGCAAATTTGAGAACATAAACAGCTCGGCATAGCCTTTCACAAATCCTTTTACACAATACATAACATCATATTTTGTCTCTTGCAGCTCTTCTCGATAAAGTTGCTCAAGCATTTGGACGATAAACTTCGACATATCTGCTTCATAGGCACTTACTTTATGAAACAGCTCTTTTTTTGTAAGAAATACCTTTTCATTAAAGAACACACGCGAAGAAGCTGCATGTTTTTTAAACGTTTGAAAAATACCTTTATAAAAATCTACCAACACTACATCTTTTTTGTTCGTGCTTCTGACTACTTGGTCAATATCCGCTATAAATTGCTGTAGGTAGTAGTCAACCATTGAAAAAAGAAGTTCATCTTTTGTTTTAAAAGACAAATAAAATGCCCCTTTAGAAATCCCACAGCGCTCTGTAATTTGCTGTACAGATGTTGCTTCAAAGCCTTGTTCAGAAAACAGTTCTAATGCTTTCTCCATAATCAGTTGCTTTTTTGACATATTTTCAAATCTCTCCTAATGCATTTCATTGACAAATGACCGATTAGTCATTATTATAAATAATTGAATCTAGTAAGTCAATAAAGGGTAGGTGTGAAGGTGAAAGGTTTAGTTAATTTTGTATTGAAGAACAAATTGGCAGTGTGGTTATTAACAATTATCATCACTGTCTCAGGTATTTATTCAGGTACAAGAATGAAAATGGAATCAATCCCTGATATATCGATTCCATACTTAATTGTAATGGGCGTTTATCCAGGTGCAACGCCTGAACAAGTCATGAATGAACTTTCCATTCCATTTGAAAAATCAATCGAAAGTTTAGAGGATGTTAAGGCAGTTTATTCTACTTCTTCATCCAACATTGCACAAGTTCAAGTTGAATATGACTACGGCATTGATATGGATGAGAAAAAACGCCAGTTAGAGTCAGCTTTAGATAATGTGAAACTTCCAGATGGTGCACAAGAACCTACAATTATGGCAATTAGTATGAACATGATGCCTGTTGTCGCATTATCTGTAAGTAGCTCTAAAGAAGATATAGTTGAACTGACATCAACAGTAGAAGATTTATTACTTCCTAAAATCGAAAAAATCGACGGTGTTGCTTCGGCAACTATTACTGGTCAGCATATTGAACAAGTTTCGTTTAAATATGACGAAGAAAAAATGGCTGCTCTCGGCTTAACAGAGGATACAGTTAAGCAAATGATCCAAGCAAGTGATATGTCATTATCGCTTGGTTTATATCAATTTACAGTTGGTGAACAGGCGGTTTCTGTTGATGGTAAAGTTAAAACTATCGACGAATTAAAAGATTTATTAATACCAGTTACACCTTCAGCTACACAACCTTCTCCTTTCGTTCGCTTAAGTGATATTGCAACGATTGAAGTTGAAGGTAAAGTACAATCCGTTTCACGCACAAATGGTAAAGATGCAATTGCGATTCAAATCGTGAAAGGTCAAGATGCAAATACTGTAACTGTTGTAAATGCAGTAAAAGACCTTATTAAAGATGAAGAAAAAAGAATTGACGGCTTAAAAGTGGATATCTCACTTGACCAAGGCGCTCCAATTGAAGATTCAGTCTTCACAATGATTGAAAAAGCAGTATTCGGTGGCGCAATCGCTGTTTTAATTATTTTACTATTCTTACGCGATTTCAAATCAACAATTATTTCAATTATCTCTATTCCAGTTTCTGTTTTCATGGCTTTACTATTATTGAACTGGATGGATATTACGTTAAATATTATGACACTTGGTGCAATCACCGTTGCCATTGGGCGCGTTATTGATGACTCCATAGTCGTAGTAGAAAATATTTATCGACGTATCCATTTGAAACAAGAAAAATTAACAGGTCGCGCACTTATTCGTGAAGCGACAATTGAAATGTTTAAACCAATCTTGTCTTCTACATTAGTTACGGTAGCGGTATTTGCCCCACTTATGTTTGTAGGCGGTATGGTTGGTGAATTATTCATGCCATTTGCATTAACAATGACATTTGCATTAGGCGCCTCATTATTAGTAGCGATTACAATTGTACCAGCTTTATCTCATTTCTTATTCCGTAAAAAAATATATGGAGAGAAAAAAGAAAGCCAACATCAAGAAGTTGGTAAACTAGCTACTTGGTACAGAGGTGTACTAGAAAAAGCGTTAAATCATAAAATAATTACTTCTACGATTGCGATTTTAATGCTTGTTGGCTCACTTGCCTTAACACCATTAATCGGCTTTAGTTTCATGGGATCTCAAGAAGAAAAGGTGATGTATTTAACATATACACCTGGAACTGGTGAGTTAAATGATGAAACAGAAGCAAATGTTGCAACAGTCGAAAAAGAATTAATGAAACGTAAAGATGTTGATATTTTACAAGTTTCCATTACAGATGCTACAAATGCTGATCCATCAGCAATGATGATGGGTGGCGGAGCTGGTGGTGCATTAATGTACCTCATCTTTGACCCAGATATGAAGGACTTCCCTGCAGCACGTGAAGAAGTGGAAGACTATGTATTTAATCTAGAGCAATCAGGTGAATGGAAAAGCCAAAACTTCTCATCAATGTCTATGTCCTCAAATGAAGTTAGCTACACATTATACAGTGAAAACTTAGATAATCTACGTAGCGCAGTAAAAGACGTTGAAGGAACATTAAAGGAAGTTAAGGGCTTAGAGGATGTTAAATCTGATTATGAAGACCCTTATGTAGAGCATGTTTTAAAAGTAGAGCAAAAAAATGTTTTACAATATGGATTAACAACAGCTCAAATCGTCATGGCATTAAATTCTACAGCATCTAAAGAAGTGTTAACAACAGTAGAACGTGACGGTAAAGATATTAACGTCATTGTCCAACGCGATGCAAAGACAGCAGCTTTATCAATCGATGATATTTTAAAAACAGAAATTAAAACAGCTTTAGGGACAACAATGACAATCGGTGAATTAGTAGATGTTGAAGAAGGAACAACGCTTAATTCATTATCACGCTCAAAAGGTGAATACTTCGCAACAGTATCTGCCACAATTATTGGCGATGATATTTCAAAAGCAACTTCTGCAGCTGATAAAAAAATCGATAAGTTAGATTTACCTAAAGGTGTGACAACAGGCGTATCAGGTGTGGCAGCAGATATGCAAGAAACATTCACACAACTTGGAGTTGCTATGTTAGCAGCAATTGCCATTGTTTACTTTATTCTTGTCGTAACGTTTGGTGAAGGTTTAGCGCCATTTGCTATCCTCTTCTCATTACCGTTTGCAGTAATCGGTGCATTTGTTGGCTTATATGTAACGAATCAAACGATTTCTGTTTCAGTTATGATGGGTCTATTGATGTTAATAGGTATCGTTGTCACAAATGCCATTGTACTTGTCGACCGCATTATCCATATGGAACGTGATGGAATGGGTATGCGTGAAGCAATTTTAGAGGCAGGTGCAACGCGTCTACGTCCAATTTTAATGACTGCCATTGCAACGATTGGCGCGATGATTCCAATGGCACTAGGTAATGGTGGTAGCGGATTAATCTCTAAAGACCTTGCAATTACAGTAATCGGTGGTTTATTATCTTCAACATTATTAACATTAGTAGTCGTACCAATTGTGTATGAGATGCTATCAAAAATGTTAAAGAAAAACCGTAAAGATATCGAAGAAAACTAATTAATACTCGCAACGCTAAAAGGGCACTCCATAAATGGAGTGCCCTTTTTTATCGTCTTCGTAACCTTGATTTCCGTTCTAGAAGCTCCCTTTTCACGTAGAGACACTAAGGTCCATTTGGAATAGTGGAAACTTCTATAGAGGCAAAGAGTATTTATTAAATACCTGCCCTCATCGATTGCTAAAAACGAATAGCTTGATTTAGCCTCGTAAAATTTATGCCGAGGGTTTTTGATTTTTTTATACATGCGCTTTACATTAATAAACTTAAATTAGGGAATTTGCTACTCATTTTTTAAAAGCGAGTTGCCCTTAAAGTACCGTATTACGAATCCATCCAGCTATTCATTTGGCTACCCCTATTCTTTTTCTATCGTTTTCAATAACTGAAAGACAGCTTGCTCATGACCAAACCTTTCTAAAACCTTTACTTTTTGCATACCTAACTTTTCTAGTACACGGCAGGAAGCAATATTTGCGGTTTGCGTTTCTGCTACTATTTTTGATAAATTTAGGCTGTAAAATCCATAATGTATGATGGCTAATAATACTTCAAACGCATAACCCTTACCCCAATATTGAGGTAGAAATTGATAGCTCAGCTCATACGTCGTTTTTTCATGATATTCATCAATCGACACTAAACCAATAAACTCATTATTGTTTTTTAATGTAATATAAAAATATGAATTAGGAAAAGGTGCTTGTAGCATACTGTCAAAGGATGAATAGATGTAGGTTTTTTCCGGTACCCCTCCTAGAAAGGCTCTGACTTCATCATTACAATACAATGAATAAATATCTTCAACATGGTTTGGCTTTAAAGACTGTATAATACAATTTTCGGTAATTAACATAACATGCCTCGCTATTTGAATTTTCTTTATTATGACAAAGCTACAATAGGAAATCAAACACAATTTTACATTAATTTGTTTTAGCCCTCTCAAAGAAAATAAAAGGCCTGCGTCCGATACAATATCGAATACAGGCTAAAACTTTTTTCAAAATCACTATGTTTATCTTTCATTTCATAATGACTAGCATGTTATTTCGTTGTTGAAAGCTTCTTTAAGCATTCTTTTCTAGCTTCCCACTCTTCTCTTAGCATGCCCATACGTATGGAATCATAATAGACCCCCTCATATAAACGCACTTTACGAATTTTCGCTTCCAATTGCATACCTAATTTTTCTCCGACGCGAATCATCCGTTTATTTCCAGACCATGTCGTAAACCCAACGCGAACAAGTGGCATCGTTGAAAATAAGTGATCCATCCATAGTGTCATTGCTCTAGTGCCAAGTCCTTTGCTCCAATTATGCGACTCATGAAAAACAATGCCCAATTCTAACCACTTAGAAGGCTCATGCTCCCAATAATATGAAATCACGCCACAAATAACGCCATCAACCTCAATTGCCCAAAAGTTGTTTTGATTGATAAATTGCTGTGACATTAACATAAAATCATGGAATGGTTTAGCTTGGTGAGGGAAATAGGGAGCGTCCCATTTTTTCCATTCTGGTTGCTCGTCTTTATAAATAAGCTCCCAAAGACGCTCTAAATCAGACTCAATGATAGGACGAATGTTCAATTCTTGATCTGTGTACATAAGCAGCCTCTTTTCAATTTTCATTTAATATTTTTAAATTGCTTGAAAAGTGGCATATCCTCTATATGCTACTTCTCAATCACATTCCATATCTGTTTCATATTCATCATTCCTTCTATTGTAATTAGGATAATTATAGCATATTCCCATTTATAGTATGTCTTACTTGCAATTTGAAAGTCACTTATTTCCTTTTTCGACCGATTAATAGCGTTACTTGTGCCATTGTAAATGGTAATGAAGATTTTTTGCGATACGCCACATATTTAGGTTCCCAAAAATCAGCATATTTTAATTTAAAATTTCTTAATCCTTTGAAATGATAGAAGAAATGTCCATGTAAAAATATTTGTGCTGCAATTTTTTCACTTAAAAAGGAATATCTCGATTGCCCAACATTTGATAACGGCGACATGCCCATATTGAACACTCGATAACCTTGTTCTTTCGCCCATTCAAACAGCGATAAAAAAATGAAATCCATCGTTCCAGACGGTGCACCTGGCTTGAAACGCATGAGATCGACTGAAATCCTTTCGCCATTGTCATACATCGGCATAAGGCTAGCAAAGCCTATCACACCTTCTGCTCCTCTTAACACAGCAATGTTCGACTTGCTCAAATAGTTTTCATCGAAAAAGCCAAGAGAAAATCCCTTTTCAGCTCTTCCTTGCAGCCATTTACTTGATACCTCTTCCAATTCATTCATTACTTCCTGTGAATATGGCGCACTTAATAATGCTACCGTGTAGTTCTCTCGTTCAAACTTATTTTTTACCGCCCTACTACTCTTCATTTCTTTACCAGTAAACGTGAATTTATCTAAATCAACAAATGCTTCCTCACCAAGTTTAAAAAAGCTATAGCCATGCTCATGTAAAGAAGGGAAAATATTGTTGTTTATCTCATAAAAAACAGGTGTATACCCATGTTTATCTGCCAATTCCAAAAACTCTTGAATAGCTGATAAAAAATCACTTTCTTGCCCTACTGGATCTCCTAACACAACGATTTTATCTGCAAATATTTGATATGCAAATAGCACTGTATTCTTTTCATTCCAATACACGAATTTGTCATGTAAAAATATTAAATGAGAAAACTCAGTCCCTTTATATTCCATTAAGTGATTTTTAATTTTATCTTCGTGCTCTCTTGATAGAAGTTTCTCCATTTTTTTCGTTCCGCGCGTAAAATAACCAAAGTAAAAAATGACAAACGCTATGAGGATACCAATAATTGCACTATAAAATAAATCCCGATAGTCGGTAAGGATATAGTATTGTAACGCTGTCGGAATATGAATTTTTGCGGTAGGTAAGTTGACATATCCAATGAATAAATACATTGCAGTAATAAAAAGAACGGCAGCAAGGTCAAATAAGATGACACCCCATGTGAGGACATAACTTTCACGATAAAATTGTTTTTTCGATGCCATGAGCAACACTGCGACAATTAGTAAAAAGATCGCTTCTTCATAATCAAAGCCTTTAATAATCGAGAATAAAGCCGAACTACTCAACACGACGATTGCAAGCTGATAAGCTTTTTTCACTTTATATTTAATTCCCCTACACAAACCTAAAAGGATAAAGGCTGCTGCAACAGTCAGTTGATGGGAGATATTCATAATTGGTGATGATAAAAACTCCTGAGCTATTTTTAGCCGACTTAAAACGCCAGGCACCGATGCCGATAGCAATAATACAATGCCTGAGATAAATACTAAAATCGTTAACAACATATGACTAATTTTTTGAAAAATAACATTTGGCAAGTCATCCCAAGATCGATTCCAGCGTTCCCAATAATCTTTAATAAATAATAGTACAGATACTAAAAATGGTAATACAAAGTAGCCAACACGGTACAAAATTAATAAGAAAAGTACTTTTTCTTCACCGATTCCAACACTTTGCGTCCCCCATAGAAAAACGAGGTCGAATGAGCCAACCCCTCCAGGTATCATACTAATTATGCCAGCACATGAGGCAATTAAAAATATTGGTATAAGGGTCGATAACTCAATAGGTATATGCAAGATTAACGTTAACAGCCAAATAACGAGAAAAACTGCAAGCCATTCTGCTACGGAAGTAATTATTAACTGAAGAGATACTTTTATTGTTAAGGAACTTCCTTTTTTATAACGAATAAGGTGCATCCCAATAAAGGCTGGAACATATAAGCTGACAAGAATTACGGCAATTGAAAGCCACCGAAATTCTTTTAGCAATGGGAAGTCCCAAAAGAATACATACATGAGCCATGCTAACAAGGAGATACCTGTTAAATAAAAAAGAGTAACGGAGGCAATGCTCTTCAACAAGCCTTCTCGATCCTCTTTATATTTTGAATAAAAATAATTTCGTAGAAAAACGCCTACTAAACCACCAAAGCCAATGAGGTTGGAAAATGTATTGACGATAAATGAATTGTTCAGCAACGTGCGCTTGTTCATTTTGATTCCCAGTAGTTTAGCTAAAATAACATCGTAAAAAATCATCGGAGTAATCGCACAAAATGCGATGAAAAAAATCAATAACAGTTCCCATATTTGCAATTGACTAACTTCATTCCGAAGTAAATTAACATCTACTCCTCTTAGTGATTGCTGGATTTCATAAATAGCTATCGCTAACAGTATGACTGGAAATAAAATTTTCAGAAACCGCATTAATGGTTCTTTCCTTATTTTGAACATGTGCTAAACCTACTCCCCAAGCTTTCTTAAAAATTTAAAATTGTGTGCGTGCCTGGCACCCAATTTTTATTCTTTCATCGCTTTTTTCACAAAACGATTTATATCCACATCTGCACCTATAAGAAGCATAATATCCCCAAGTAAAATTTTGTCACTCGCTTGTGGGGAAACAATAATATCTGATCCTCGCTTTATACCTACAATGTTAATACCATATTTTGCTCGAATATCTAAATCCATAATAGAGTAGCCTGCAATGGCATCATTTGCTTTTAGCTCCATGATTGAGTGTTCATCTGAAAGCTCTAAATAATCGAGTACCGTATTAGACAGCATATTATTAGCAATACGAATGCCCATATCACGCTCAGGATGCACAACAAAATCTGCCCCAATTTTTCTTAGCACTTTTTCATGATAGTCATTTTGAGCCTTTACTGTAATTTGCTGCACACCTATTTCTTTTAAAATAATTGTCGTTAAAATACTTGCCTGAATATCTTCGCCTATCGCGACAATCACATGTTCAAAATTACGAATGCCTAATGAATTTAATACCGATTCATCTGTTGAATCTGCAATAACGGCCTGAGTAGCAATCGCAGCAAATTCATCCACCCGTTCAGATGAATGATCTATCGCCATAACTTGCGCTCCTTGACTCATTAGTTCACGAACAATGCTTCCCCCAAAACGTCCAAGTCCAATGACAGCAAATTCTTTTTTCATCATTAAAAATCCCTCCGAAAACTACAATTACTTTATTTTAACTTATATTTACTCATATGTATCGTCAAAACAGGATACGATTCCCCATTTTATATATTCTATCTATATCTTTCGACATTCTATCATACAACTACTAATTATTTACACCTCAGCATAACTGCGTACAATTTATTCAAACTTGCTCGAAAAGTCCCTCTTAAAATTCGTGACATCCGCCAGTTCCTACATTCTTGAAGGACTGTTGAAGCAAGATAAAAAAAGACGAGGATTTGCATATCCTCGTCTTTCAAATATTAATATTACGCGTTACGCATTTCATCAAGAACTCGATTCACACGCTTTTCTAGCATCTTCATGCCGCTTCCACCAGCTTGCATATGACGAAGCTGACCATCTTTATCGAAAACAAAGTACGCTGGAACGTATTGATTTTCAAATGCATCCGTTAGCTTCATTTCACTATCAACAAAAATTGGTTGCGTAATATCATGCTCTGCCGCAACAGCTTTAATTGTCTCTAAATCAGTATCTGCTTCAGAACGAGGCATATGCACAGCGATAACATTTAGTTCATCTTTATATTGATCACGGAAATTATTCACATCTGGCATTGCTTCTTTACATAAATGACAGCTAACTGACCAGAAATGGATTAATGTTGGTTTTTCACCAACTAGCTCTGCTTTTGTTACTTCACCATTTAACCACGTTGTTGCGCCTACAAGTTCAGGCATTTGTTCACGAAGTTTCATAAAAAATCCTCCCTAGAAAAAAATATCCCCACAAGCGTATCGTGGGGACCCATTATTTATTTTATGCATCAATCACGTCTTGGCGTAATTGCGTCCAGATTTTTTCCGAGCACGCTCGAAAATCACCTCATAAAATCTGTGACATCCGCTCGATTCAGATGGGGGTCACCCCCATCTGAATGAGCTAACATTCATCCCGTACTTATATAGGTAGTGGACTTTTGCTAAATCAAATTAAAGTGTTGCTTGACCTGGGCGCCAGTTTGCTGGGCAAAGACCACCAGTTTGTAAAGCTTGTAGTACACGTAAAGTTTCATCTACATCACGGCCAATGTTATTATCGAATACTGTTTGATATTTTAATTCGCCTTCTGGATTAATAATAAATAAGCCACGTAGTGCGATACCTTCTTCTTCAATTAAAACGCCATATTCTTTCGAAATAGCATGGTTAGTATCTGCTGCTAATGGATATTTTAAATCGCCAAGCCCATTTTGAGTGCGATCTGTGTTAATCCAAGCTAAGTGTGTGTGGATTGTATCAGTTGATACACCGATTACTTCTGCATCTAAGTCTTCAAACTCGTCATAACGATCGCTCATTGCAGTAATTTCTGTTGGACATACAAAAGTGAAGTCCATTGGGTAGAAGAATAATACAGTCCATTTGTCTTGTGCTTTAATTTCTTCTAAAGATACTTTACCAAAAGATTTGTCTGCAAGTACTGCTTCCATTGTGAAATCTGGGGCTTGTTTACCTACCATGCGTTCTGCCATTATAAATCCCTCCGAATAATATGTAGTTTTATATTCTATTCGCACATGCGAACCGTCTTCTACGATAGCAAAGAAAGCACAGTTTTTCAACGAAGTTCACTTCTCCACGCTAATCGACGCATATGCATTGACAAATATTTGTCAAATACCCAAAAATAATCCTGTCTACACATTAGTTATTTGCTACTTTTCGCAAATTTATTCTGGAAAAACTCAAAAATTTGCACGAAAATTCATATGCATTTTTTCTATATATTTCTTGTGCTTTTTTTCATCTAAAACGATTGCAAATTTTTTATTATTATGTATAATAGTAATGTTTTTAGTAAACTAAAAGTTTCGTTAAAGTAAACTTCATTTTCTAAAAGTTTATGATTGCTAAACTTCTTCTAGGAGGGAAAGGATGCAAATTGGAGGAAAAATTAAAGCACTTCGTTTGAAAAAAGGTCTTACCCAAGAAGAGCTTGGAGAACGTACTGATTTAAGTAAAGGCTATATTTCACAACTGGAGCGAGATTTGAATTCGCCTTCTATTGAAACGCTTTTTTCATTATTAGAAGTTTTAGGATCGACGCCAAAGGAATTTTTTGATGATGATGCACCAGAACAAAAAGTTGTCTACACTGAGGAAGATCAATCGACCTATACAGATGAAGAAAAAAAATATGAAATTCAATGGCTCATCCCTACTTCAAATGAGAAAGAAATGGAACCCATCTTCTTGACACTTGCTGCTGATGGAGAATTTAAACAATTTGAACCATCTCTTTCAGAAACTTTTATTTATATTGTCAAAGGGCGTATTCGTCTCGTTTTAGGGAATGAACAATATATAGCTAGTGAAGGTAATGCGCTCTATTTTGACGCAGCCGATCATCATCAAATTTTTAATGCACATGACGATGAGACGAAAATTTTACTCGTCGCAACTGATTCTTATTTATAGCTTAAGGAGGCGCTTCTATGACAACAAATTCAATTATCCGATTTGAAAATGTTTCAAAATCATATAGTGACGGTACAGTCGTCCTACAAAATATTAACTTAGAGCTTGAAAAAGGGAAGTTTTATACGTTACTCGGTCCTTCTGGTTGCGGTAAAACAACTATATTACGTATTATTGCTGGTTTCACAGAACCTACTACAGGTGATGTATTCTTCCACGATAAAAAAATTAATACTGTTCCAGCAAATGAACGCCAAGTTAACACAGTGTTTCAGGATTATGCGTTATTTCCACATTTAAACGTTTTTGAAAACGTAGCATTTGGACTACGCATTAAAAAGCTTCCTGAAAGCAACATTAAAGAACGTGTGTCAGAAGCGCTTAAATTTGTCAATTTAGCAGGTTATGGCAATCGTGAAATTTCTGAAATGTCAGGTGGTCAACGTCAACGAGTGGCTATCGCTCGTGCCATTGTGAATGATCCAGAGGTAATTTTACTTGATGAGCCTCTTTCTGCACTAGACTTAAAACTTCGTACAGAAATGCAGTATGAACTACGTGAATTACAACAAAGACTTGGTAAAACTTTTGTATTTGTTACACATGACCAAGAGGAAGCTTTAGCCATGAGTGATGAAATATTTGTACTGAGTGAAGGTCAAATTCAACAATCAGGTACACCAGTAGATATCTATGATGAACCAATTAACCGTTTTGTTGCCGACTTTATCGGAGAATCAAACATTGTTAACGGTGTTATGATAGAAGATTTTACAGTTGAATTTGCAGGTAAAGTGTTTGAGTGTGTTGACCAAGGGATGAAACCAAATGAGAAAATTGATATTGTCATTCGTCCAGAGGATTTAGAAATTACAACAGTCGACAAAGGAAAATTAATTGTTAAGGTAGATACTCAATTATTCCGTGGGGTACATTATGAGCTTTCCACATATGACAAGGCTGGCAATGAATGGCTCGTACATTCATTGAAAAAAGCTGATGTAGGGACAGAAATCGGATTAGACTTTGATCCAGAAGCCATTCATGTAATGCGCTTAAATGAAACTGAGGAAGAGTTCGATAAACGTCTAGAATCTTATGGAGATGACGAAGATGCAAACTAAAACTTCGAAATCCGCGTTATTTCCATACGTTTTATGGATTGCACTGTTTGTTATTGCGCCGATTGCTCTCGTTGTTTACTACTCCCTACTAGATTTACATGGCAATTTTACGCTTAATAACTACAAAGCTTTTTTCTCTTCTGTCTATTTAAAAATGACTCTTAGTTCGTTTTGGTATGCGTTTTTAATAACATTCTTTACACTGCTTATTTCATACCCGACTGCTTATTTTTTAACAAAGACAAAACACAAGCAGCTATGGCTATTGCTCATTATTATTCCATCTTGGATTAATTTATTGTTAAAAACATACGCGTTTATAGGGATTTTTGGTTTATATGGTCCGATTAACGCAGCGATTGAAGTATTCGGCTTTGATCCGAAGCAAATGTTATTTACAGATATTAGCTTTGTCTTTGTATCTGTTTATATTTTTATACCATTTATGATTTTACCAATTTTCAACTCATTGGATCGTCTAAATCCAACGCTTATATACGCAGCCCGCGACCTAGGCGCATCTGCTTTTACAACATTCCGTCGCGTCGTATTACCATTAACGATGGATGGCGTTAAATCAGGGATTCAAGTTGTATTTATTCCAGCTTTATCACTATTCATGATTACTCGCTTAATTGCAGGGAATCGTGTAATTACACTTGGTACAGCAATTGAACAGCAATTCCTTGTGACGCAAAACTGGGGTATGGGTTCAACGATTGCCGTATTTTTAATTTTATTCATGGTGATTATTATGCTTATTACAGGTCAAAAGGATAAAGGAGGTCGCGTACGATGAGCAAACTTTCAACTTCTGCAAAAGTGTATTTAGCGATTGTTTTTCTCGTCCTGTATGCACCTATATTTTACTTAGTCTTTTACTCATTCAATAGTGGGGATTCCATGACTAACTTTCAATCCTTTACATTGGACCATTACAAGGCAGTATTCGAGGATTCAAGACTACTTGTTATTTTAATTAATACGGTAATTGTTGCATTGCTTTCTGCCCTTATCTCGACGATTATTGGCACATTAGGAGCAATCGGTATTGTTACGGTAAAAGATTCGAAAATGCGCAATACCCTACTTTCCTTAAATAATGTGTTAATTGTTAGTCCAGATGTTATTATCGGTGCAAGCTTTTTAATATTATTTACAATGGTTGGCATTAAACTAGGCTTTGCTTCAGTATTATTAGCCCATGTTGCGTTTAGTGTTCCTATTGTAGTACTTATGGTTTTACCGAAGTTGCTTGAGATGAATAAGTCGTTAATTGATGCAGCTTTAGATCTTGGTGCTACGAAAAAAGATGTCATGATGCGCGTTATTTTACCATATATTCAGCCTGGTATTTTTGCAGGTTTCTTTCTCGCTTTAACTTATTCATTGGATGACTTTGCCGTAACATTTTTCGTAACAGGAAATGGCTTTAGTACATTATCTGTTGAAATTTACTCGATGGCACGTGCAGGTATTTCGTTAACGGTTAACGCAATTTCTGGTTTAGTATTCTTCGTAACGATATTAGTTGTAGTCGGCTATTATTTCTTTACAAGCCGTACAAGTAAAAGAACGGGGGGACAACAATGAAATCTTTAATTCAAGCTACCATCGCTATTCTTGTCGTGTCCGCCCTTTTAATGTACGCTGCTGACGCAATGAGTGCGAACGGTGGTAAAAGTGGTAAAGATACATTAACTATTTTTAACTGGGGAGAATATATCGACCCTGATTTGCTAAAGCAATTCGAAAAAGAAACGGGTATCCATGTTATTTACGAAACATTTGACTCAAATGAGGCAATGATGACGAAAATTAAACAAGGTGGTACGGCTTACGATATTGCAGTGCCATCTGAATATATGATTGAAAAAATGAAGGAAGAAAACTTACTACTTCCGTTAGATAAAACGAAAATACCTAATTTTAAAAATATCGATCCGTATTTTCTCGATTTACCATTTGATGATAACAATGAATACTCTGTTCCTTATTTCTGGGGCACAGTAGGTATTGTCTATAATCCAGATTTGGTCGGTGACTTAGATTTCTCTTCTTGGGAAGATTTATGGGACCCATCGTTAAAACGTAAAGTCTTTTTAGTGGATGGTGCACGTGAAGTTATTGGCATGGGCTTAAATAGTCTTGGCCTTTCTCTTAACTCGTTAGATGACCATGAGTTACGTCAGGCTACAAATAAGCTAATTACACTTGCTCCAAACGTTAAAGCAATTATCGGAGATGAAATTACACCTTTAATGATTAATAATGAAGCGGCTGTTGCTCTCACATGGTCTGGTCAAGCAGCAGATATGTTATTTGAAAATGAAGACTTAGACTTTGCTGTTCCAGAAGAAGGCTCAAACTTGTGGTTTGACAATATGGTTATCCCGAAAACTTCGAAAAATGTTGATGGTGCACATGCTTTTATTAACTTTATGTTGAAAGAGGAATCTGGTGCTCAAAATGCTGATTATGTAGGTTATTCTACTCCTAATATTGCAGCAATGAACTTAATGGATAAAGAAGTTGTTACTGATGAGCGCTTCTACCCTTCCGAGGAGCAACGTAAAACATTAGAAGTATATAAAAACCTAGGGCCAGATTATTTAGGCAAATACAATGAGTTGTTTTTAGAATTTAAAATGAGTATTCGATAAATACTAATGAGAAAAAACAATATTTTTCTCTCTTAGAGAGTCGACAAAAGGCATCAAGAGTTCAAAACACTTGGTGTCTTTTGTCATTTTTTCTTTTGATAGTACTAAGATAGAATTTCACTTCCGATGTGTTCAGTTGATTGGAGCGGAGGGTTGCGGCTTACGGTGTGCCCGCGGAAAGCGACACCAGTAGTGGAAATCAACGGTATTATTTAGAGGATAAACAATGTCTTCGTAGATGAATGATCAGGTCATTCATCTACGACTATAATCCAATAGCCAAGCAATATTTCTTTATGATAGACTGGAATAATGTTTCAATATAAAAAAAAGGGGGGGATTCAATGACCCAGCAGAAGTCAAACAAGGCGGCTTTGTATATTTTAATGTTTAATATGTTTATCGCAATGGGGAGTATCGGAATTATTATTCCTGTTATGCCAAAGTATTTACACATATTTGGTGCAGCAGGACAAGTTCTTGGCATGTTAATTGCAACGTTCGCCTTTGCACAATTCATTTTTTCTCCAATTGCTGGGAATCTTTCGGATCGATATGGTCGAAAAAACTTGATTGTTTTTGGTCTGATTGTAACTGGTATTGGGCAAATATCGTTCGGGCTATCTACAGACGTATGGATGCTTTTTGTTGCTCGTTTCTTAGGAGGTTTAGGTTCTGCCTTTGTAGCACCTCCAATTATGGCGTTTGTAGCAGATATCACAACGTATGAAGAACGAGGTAAAGGAATGGGCATGTTAGGTGCCGCAATGTCTCTTGGTTTTATGATTGGACCAGGTATTGGTGGATTCTTATCTAAAGTTAGTTTGCATTTCCCATTCTTTATGGCTGGAGGAGCAGCTATTATTGCCTCTATCCTTTCATTGTTGTTATTACCTTCTACAAAACCAAGTGCAGCTCAGAAAGCACAAAAGCAAGATAATCTTGTGAGGCAGATGGCACGTTCAGTCCAAATGCCATACTTTGTCATGTTGATTATTATGCTAGTGTTCTCGTTCGGCATCGCCAATTTCCAAACGACATTATCATTATTTGTGACAGACAAATTTAACTATACACCTACCGATATTGCGATAATTTTAACTGTAGGTGGTGCATTTGGTGTTGTGGTGCAGATGTTCATCATCACACCACTCTTTAAGCGCTTTGGGGAAATGAAAGTTGTATTAGTCAATTTATTTATTGCTGCTGTAGCTATTTTCCTAATATTATTTGTTTCTGGCTTTGCACTTATTTTAGTTGTCGCAACGATTTTCTCAACGGCAACAACACTTATTCGCCCAGCCGTCAACACACTGATTTCTAAACTTGCTGGCAATGAACAAGGTTTAGCGGCTGGACTTACCAATGCCTATATGAGTCTTGGAAATATGATTGGTCCTGCACTTGCGGGTCTTTTATTCGATTGGAATATGAACAGTCCGTATATATTTGGGGCAATTATTTTAATGACATGCTTCTTACTAGCGCTCATTTGGACATTGAAAAAGGCGCCGCATCTTATGCAACCTGATTCAAATTAGTCCATTGACAATTATTTGTAATATGGTACATTTATTATCGAAAAATTAAATCGTTTAACACCACTAGGGGAGTCTTTACAAGGCTGAGACGTATATACTCATATACGAACCCTTTGAACCTGATCTAGTTCATACTAGCGGAGGGAAGTGGCGACGCTTGCTTTCGTGTAATTTTAAATTGCAAGGCCGCTTCCTTTCGTACAAGGGAGCGGCTTTTTTGTATTCATTAGACAGTGCTAACGGCGATTTTGCGAGGACTACCGGCGATTTGTCCGGTTTTATCGGCGATTTCGGGATGCCTATCGGCGATTTCTAGCATTTCACCGGCGGTTCACTTTGTTCTATCGGCGATTCATCCCACAAAACTAAAAGGAGTAACTATCATGTCTATTCGAAAACTAACTACTATGGCTTTATTAGTAGCTATTGCAGTAGCAGGCTCTATTTTTGTCTCCATTCCAACTGGCATTGCTCGTGCTTATCCTGTACAACATGCGATCAATGTCATCTGTGCCATTTTATTAGGTCCTATGCCTTCTATCATCGTTGCTATAGTTACAGCATTGATTCGTATATTAACAGGTACAGGCTCTCTTTTGGCGATTCCAGGCAGTGTCATCGGGGCAGCATGTGCAGCTTTTGCTTATAAATACAGTCGCAACAACTGGCTAGCTGGTGTTGGTGAAGTATTTGGCACAGGTATCCTTGCCTCATTAGTCGCTGTACCATATGCGCAATTATTAATGGGAACATCTGTAGGTGCTTTATTTTTTATGCCTGCATTTTTGACATCTAGTTTAATTGGGGCATTTCTTGGTATTTTGATTGCTAGCAATCTACGGAAAACCGCATCGCATATTCTTTTTACGAAATAGCTTTGTTTATAAAAAAGACGATGGCACATGCTTTGAGCAATGTGCCATCGTCTTTTTGATTAAGAGCGTTTTTTCATTCCTTTTAATAACTGTGCAACGTTCGTGTCCTCCGCCTGTACGGTTGCTTCTTCTATAGACTTTTCTTTTTGCTTATGCCTTGGTATGAAGCTCCATCCAAAGCGTCGAATCGTAATATCTACGAAGAATAATAGCATCCCTGTTAATAGTAACCATGTTGCAATATTTTGGCGCTCTGCTCCTTTGTTAGTGAACTTACGGAACACGTCTTGTGGTTCTTTCAAGACAGAGCCACCAGTTTGCATCGTTAGTTGCTCAACAAGTGTTTCATTCACGGGACGTAATTCATATTCTGCACTGTACGGTACGCTTAGACCAGCCTGGTAAATGGCCTGCTCTTCGTCAGCAATACGGAAAAAAATCAACCCTGGTTTAGCTTTGACAACTGCACGTACTTGCGAGGCAGAAATCGTTTCAAGCTGCAAATCAAGCTCCTCGCCAGATTCATCGACAGCGACAATATCTAAAAATGCAGCTTCATTTGTCGGGTCCGTGATGATAAATGAGCCATCTGTATCAAGACGTACATCATAGGCTACATCATTATAACTTGGTAGCATTTGCGAAATGATAGTTTGCCAAAATGATCCCCATTCTTGCCACCTTGCCCAGTCACCAGCCCATTTCCCTGTCGAATCTGATGTGAAAGCAAAAGTTTTACCAAGTCCATATTGCCATTGTGCCAATACAGGGTCTTCCTTCTCGCTTTCAGCTATCACAGCAGCTCCCTGCTTCGCTGTCGTACCAATATATGCATTCATTTGTGGCACACCATTTGCAAAGAGTGCATTCCATCCAGCTGCATTATAAATTGTAGGGTAAAATGGATTGTCTTCTATATAAGTACGTGAAATCATTGCTGTCTCACGTGATAAAATTGAAGGAATTGTTTGTTCATCAATGACATCATAGAAACGACCACTACCCATTTCACTTAATGACTGTAGTAAGTTGCCATCTGCATCTTGTCCAATCGCCACTGTAGAAAGTGTAATTCCTTGTTCCTTACCATTTTCAATTAAATCCTCATAATTGCCTGATTGCGACTGTCCATCAGTTAATAAAATAATATGCTTCCTCTGCAATTTTAAATCTGCCAAACTATCATATGCTGCTGCAAGTGAGCTATATATTTCCGTACCACCACCAGGAGTCACCGATAAAATCGTATCGACTGCTTCCTCTTTATTACCAAGCGGTCCAGTTTCAATGATTTCCCAAGGTCGATCATCAAAGGCAATAAACCCAAGCGAATCCTCATCGCGTAACATTTCAACTGATCGCGCGGCCGCCTCTTTCGCTAGCTCTAATTTTGAGCCATACATACTTCCTGAACGGTCAAGTACGATGACAAGTCCTAGCGATGGCAATTGCTCTTTACCCTTTATCTCCATCTCAACAGGTAATAATGTTTCAATTGGAGTTTTAAAATAGCCACCCAAGCCGAAGCTATTTTCACCACCGACCATTGTAAAGCCAACACCAAAGTTTTTGACTGCCTGCTCAATAACACTCATCTTCGCTTCACCGACTAAGTGTCCAGGTACATTATCGAAGATAATAGCGTTATATTGCAAATAGCTAGATAGTTCATTTGGCAAGCTTGCTGCATCTATCACATCATAGGAGATTGAATTCGCCCCTAGAGCTGCAGCAATTGGTGATGCCGTATCGTAGCCATTAACAATGAGTAAATGTGGCTCACTTTGCACCATTGTAATACTTGTTAATTTATTATTTTCAAAAATCGCATCCTGTCCAACTTGCACGTGTGCCTCATATTTTACAAGCCCCTCTGCAGTTGCCGTATGTTTATATGTGAAAACATTTGAACCTTGTGCAAGTTCCACAGACTCGCGATGAATGAGTTCGTCATTTTCGTACAGTAATAGTTCCCCTTGTCCTGGAGCTGTTGCATTTACTTCCGTAACAAGCTGCTGCTGTTCACCTACGTAAGCTACTTGTGGTGTGACAAAGCTTTTTAGCGACACATCATTCGTCACGCTTTGATGAAATGGAACGACATCTACACTAATATTGGAGCCCTTTAGCTTCGTTGCAAAATCTAGCGCACTCCCTTGTGTCTCATTGGCATCTGTTAGTAAAACAAGTCTTGTTGCCTTTTTAGGATCGACAATACCTGTAGCAAGTTGAAGACTTTGCTCAATATCCGTTTGGTCTGTTCCTTTGACTTCAGTAAATTTTGGAACTTCCTTTAATGATTTCGATAAAATCGCTTCTGTTTGGAGAGTTGATGAAAAAGAGTAAATCCCTGCAAGTTGTTCATCCTTTTTCGTTTTCAAACTTTCCTCTATAAAACTAGTCATTTCCGCTTCTGTATTATTCATCGAAGCAGAACGGTCAACTAAATATAATACTTGCTCGTCCTTTACTGGTAATAAAATATAGGGCGCTGCGAGTGCAAAGACCAAACAACCGATTGCTATTACACGAATGCTCATTACAACAAGATGGCTTTTCTTCAAGCGCATACGCTCTTGCCAATAAGTCCACCCAAAGTACATAAACAATGGCACTAATAACAATAAGGCTAATGGCGTATCAATTCGTAAATCCACGACGTCGTTGCACCTCCCACTCTGCTACAAGTAAACATAAAATAATAAGTATTAACCAAGGGACAAATGAAGCCTTTGATACTTCTTCTTTGCCATTTTGTTGAAGCTCTCCAAGCGTATAGCTTGTCCCTTCTTCTATCACACGTTCAGGTGCCTGTAGTTGCACGATAAGACGTTTTTCTTCATTACTTGAACGAGCCATGTAAATACCTGGCTGCATCGGTGCAGTTAATAAACCGTTAGTGATTGTCGATAAAAATTCATCGTCCTGAGAATAGACACTCCATTCTCCCTGTGCTAACGCAACTGAACGTTGCTCATTTGGTGCGAAAATGCCAAGAGATCCTACTGTTTCAGATAATTGTTGTTCCGCACTCCATAAAAATAAAGGGAACGAAGGATATAATGGCCAATCCGTATCTGCAATATCAGCTAGAACGATAATATCCCCTTGTGGTGATCGTTGAATAAACGGTTTATCACCTACTGTAGCAATTGTTTTATAACCATCAAAAGACGGATACAGAGCACTTACATAAATATCATTTAACTCACTAAATGCAAATAAAGCATCGCTCGTTGTTTTTACCTCACCATTGATTTCCTTTTTTTCAACATCATCACGTCCAATTAACACTAACGGTCTCTGTATTTTTTGAAGTAATGATGTTTGATTTGTTACGATGGTAGCATTTTGGTTATCCGCTAGTTGTAATGACGGCACAATCTTTACATTATCGTTAATAGATTGAAAGCCCTTTTGAATAAGTTGATGCATGTTTTGATCGATAACGATATTGGAGGTAGCAGTTTGAAGCACAACCGATTGTGTATTATCCACAGCATAATCATCTTTCACATCAATCTTCGCTGTTATAGTATCCATTAAGGGTAAATCTTTAAATGTTTTAGTCGTAGCCTCATTCGCTGTTAAAGATATTTGCTCGTCTATTATCACTTCACCTTGATTATTTTGAAGGGTAATTGTCAGCTCATGCTCCTGGTCGGTATCGTTTTGTAGTTGCACTAACGCCATCGTAGATTTACCATCTGTGGTTGCAGCAAAGCGTGTAATCGCAACATTTGCTAATCCCTTTTCAGAACCATAAACGAGCCATTTCACTGAATCTTTCTCCATTGGTAATTGTTTTTTATCGAGTGAATCTGTAAAGACATAAATCGATGTTTGCGAATCACCAACAAATGCTTGTGCAACATCAAGTGCCTTATTCATTTGCGCAGTTTCATATGTTACATGTAAATCTTGTATCGCTTTTTCAATATTTTTCACATTCGTTTCCTGCTGTAGTACTGCTTGTGGCGTATTGCCAGATGTTATCAATGTGACAGGTCGTCCGTCAAGTTGGTCCACTAATGATTGCATTTCTTTTTTATGTGCATCAAATGTGGATTGCTCTTTACCGGCTAGCATTGTAGCAGACGTATCAACGATAAAAATCGTCTGCGCACCCGCAATAGTACTTTTCTTCACATACGGATTCATCAGTGCTAACACTAATAGGAGCAATGCTAGTAATTGCAAATAGAGCAACGCATTTTTTTGTAAATGCTTTAAATATGGAGAAACCCGAGTTTCTTGCATAATTTCAGACCAAAAAAGTGTTGAGGACACCGTTTGATCGGTATATTTTTTTCGAAAGAAATAATAGAGCAGGACAATGACCGGGATGATGGCCGTCCAGCTAAACATAATTTGACTAAAGCCCAAAACGGCTCACCTCACCTAATCCAATGTGCTTTTAATAATTGCTGAAAGATTGCATGTTGCAACCCGTCCTCCACCTTAAGCTGCAGTTTACGTACACCAAAGCGACGACAAATCGCTTCAAATTCCTCTTCGTGCTGGCGACGTCTTGCCTCATACGTATTTAGTACTTTTGATGACATTGTGACATTTACATCACGTCCTGTTTCACGGTCGAGTAAACGCACATCTCCTGCATAATGAGGGGATAGCTCCTCCTCCGTAACGATTTGTAAAATGCGGACATCACCTGCAAAACGGGGTAATCTTCTCAATAACTGCTCCCATTCCTCAATAGGTTCAAGCCCATCCGTCACGATGAATAGCACTGTACTATCCTTTGGTAAAGCCTTTAATGCTCCCTGTGCAAAGCCTGCTGTATAAGTTGCTTCTTCAATATCTGTTACAACTTGCAAAAATGCACGACGATACATAGCACCTTTACGACGAAACGGTGGCTTCACGTCATCCTGCACATAAGCAAACGATAAACGGTCATCTCTTCCAAGTACCATTAATCCAAGTGAAGCAACGATTTGCCTTGCGAACGTCCATTTAGCCGAATCGCCCATTGACTTTGTTGCATCTAATAAAATATGCACGCGCATTTCTTGCTCGTCTAAAAAACGTTTAATAAAATATTTATCGGTTCTTGCAAAAACGTTCCAATCTACTTGTCGCACGTCATCACCTAAATGATATTCGCGGAAATCAGAGAAATCGAGGGATGCCCCGAAGCGCTGCGAACGATGCGAGCCTTTATGCTGGCCACGCAATTTGGAGGCAGTCGCCACTTGGAAACGACTAATTTTCGCTAACCAATCTTCGGGCAATATGTTTTTTGTCATCGACTTACGCCTTGCTGTACTTTTTCTAAAATCACATCGATCACATCATCTGCTGTCTTACCTGAAGCCTCCCCTTCATAATTCAGCAGCATTCGGTGACGGAATACGGGCTTCGCCACTGACTTAATATCCCCTACAGATACATGAAAGCGTCCACTCATTAGTGCTCTAGCTTTCGCTAATTTAATTAAGCTTTGTAAGCCCCTTGGACCACTGCCATATTGTACATAGTGTTTTACTTCATCTATAGCTTCTTCTCTTTCTGGATGTGTTGCCACTACAAGATCTGCTGCAAACTCAAGCATCTCATCAGCAATCATCACTTCCTTAACCATTTGTTGTGCCAATATTAGTCCATCTGTATCCAAAACTTTTTGTAAGCTTACTTCTTGCGCACCTGTTGTCCGCTTCATAATTTCCATAAGCTCACTTTTCGCGGGATAAGGAACGAGAATTTTACAAAGGAAACGGTCCATTTGCGCCTCTGGCAACGGATATGTACCTTCCATTTCAATAGGGTTTTGTGTAGCTAAAACGAAAAATGGTTTTGCCATTTTCTTCGTATCACCTAAAATCGTAACTGTTTTTTCCCCCATTGCTTCAAGCAAGGCACTTTGCGTTTTCGGTGTTGCACGGTTAATTTCGTCTGCCAATACCATTTGACTAAAAATTGGTCCTGGCTGGAATGTAAATTGCTGTCTGCCGTCTGCTGTTCGCTCAATCATGCTTGTTCCTGTAATATCAGCGGGCATTAAGTCCGGTGTAAATTGAATACGAGAAAAAGATAAATCGAGCACTTCAGAAATTGTACGAATGAGCATCGTTTTCCCTAAACCTGGAAGCCCCTCTAACAGCGCATGGCCGTCTGCAAGGACTGCATATAACGTGTAATCAATTGCTTCTTCTTGTCCAACAATAAAGCGATGAATTTCATCTTTTACTTGTTGTAATTTCGTACCCATTTCGACATACTGTTGTTCTGTAAATGCCATGTTTTCTCCTCCTACTGCTGCTCAATAGTCGTGAAATATGATTGCACGACTTGTTGTAAATCCTTCGGTAATTGTAAACGCTCAGAGCTTTCTAAATAGCTATCTTTATATGAGCCAATTACTTCTTCATACGGCTTGATAGAACCCTTTGTAATCGGCCCATTTCCTTGTTGCTCAGATACATGCGAACCGTCGCCTAATTGCCCGCCATCGACAGTCGTTTCGTTAGATCCACCAATTCTAGGTGTAGTTAATAAATTACGGCTGCCTTGACCGCGCCCCGCACCATTTCCTTGCCCTTGCCCTTGACCTTGACCCTGTCCTTGTCCTTGCCCTTGTCCTTGTCCCTGTCCTTGTCCTTGTCCCTGTCCCTGACCTTGTCCCTGTCCTTGCTGATTGCCTTGTGATTGCCCATTACCTGTTGCTTGCTGGGTACCACTTTGGGAATTATTTTGTCCTTGCTGTCCCGATTGCCCTTTTTGACCGCTCGGCTGTGCGTTACCTGAAGAATGTTGATTCGAGTTTGAATTGCTCTGCTGGTTTTTATTTGTACTATTAGCACTGGCAATAGCATTTTGTAATGTATTGCTTGCTGGTTTCCCTAAATTGCTCATCGCAGTTTGCGTTGTATTTGCACTTTGTGTAAGCTGCTGCTGCGTCTGAGCAAGCTCTTTCAACTGTGCGATTTCCTCTTTTGATAAAGCATCATTGTTATTGTCTGCAGCGCCTTCATTACTCGCTGTTTGCTTATCTTTTAATTGCTGTTCTTTTAGAGCTAATTCCTTCTGCTTTTTCACAACTTCACGTAACGCTTCTTCCGCTGTTTGCGTTTCTTTTAATGTATTTTGTAATTCTTTTAACTGCTCTTTCACTTCTTTTGTCTCTGCTTTTTTCTCTAACTTGGCAACTTCTTTTTTTATGTCCTCAATAACCGCTTTTTCTTTTTCAACTTCAATCGCCTCGATTTGCGTTGCAGCTGGGAACATATAAAGTATTGCTAATACGACAGCTGTCACAAAAAAGCCCACGAAAGCTTTAGTTCGAAACAAATTTTTCTTTCTAGCTTTAAATTCAGCAAATGCTTTTTCCGACTTTTGGACAGCCTTTGTAAGTAAAGATTGTACGAGTGGATCTTTGTCATCTTTAAATGACAATGCTGTTACTAATTCATTATGAGAGAAGTAATGATCCAACGCATGCAATGCTTCCTTCTCTTTAACACGTCGCCACCATATTAAAACGACTGTAGCAAGTATGCCTATAATAAATGTAGCAAGAGCAATCTGACGATAATATGGCCAAACAAACAATCTTGATACAAGGACGAGCAAAGCACTCGAAAGCAATGCTAAAAACAACCCGTACTGTGCAATTGGTAGACTTCTCTCAAATGTTAAACAGTTTTTTGCACGCTGAATAAATTTTCGTAATTGCTGTCGACGTTCCATGCTGTTTCCTCCTCATCGATTACTCTTCATATTGGCGCGTAATTTTTTAATCGCAATCGATAAACTTAACACGATAATTAAAATATAAATTACTAAATAGGTAATCCATAGTGGGAACTCAACTCCGCTAAGCTCTGTTAACGCGTCTCCCATAGATGGTGAAATAAGTGTAAGCATTAAAGCGCCTGGATTAATAGATGCCCAAAAGTATGTCATAAATGAAGTACTTGTTGCAATCGTATTCCCCATTTGATGGAATGCCATTGATAGGAAGAAGAAAAATGCCGTAATTCCTCCTAAGAAAATGATTGAGCCGTACGTAGCTATCATTGCCACAATTGTTTTCTTTGTAATAGTTGAAAACATAACACCAATACTGCCAATTGCCACAACTGTTAATAAGTAAAATAAAAAGATTGAAATAAGTTGAGAAGGTGATACTCCACCAAATAAAAATACTAAACTATACAACGGTAGCCCGGCGATTAACATTAATACTAAAAACGCCACTGATGACAATAATTTACCAATGATAATTTGTGTTGAGCTTTGTGTAGTTGTTAGTAAAATATTTAACGTTTGCTTTTCTCGTTCACTACTAATTGCCCCTGCAGTTAAACTCGGTGTAATGAAAAGAACGAGTGCCATTTGTAAAATTGTCAGTACAGCAAACATCATAAAGCTTGTATCAGGTCTAAAGAATCCTTTGCCAGTAAATCCAGTCGTTAGCAGTAAAAAGCCCGCGATAAAAATACAAATCACCGCTAGATAAAACATTAAACCTGAAAAGCTTTTAAAAGAACGGAAGCGTAACTTCAATTCTTTTACAAGTACAGGGTTATAAAACCTTTCCATCATTGACTGTCCGCTCCCTTCGTAATCGCCATAAAGACATCCTCTAAATCTTTTTCTTCTTCACTCAATGCATAAATTGGTAGATCCGCAAGCATCGCTTTTTTAAGCAACATAATTTGTTCACGGTCCGTTCCACGGTAATTAAAGGCTATTTCCAATCGATTGTCCATCACATCTATTGAAGAAACAAGTGGATCTTCCTCCAAAAATGCACGTACTTCGTTTAAACAATCCGAAACCTTTATAACAATGCGCTTTTCCCCTTGTAACTGAGCCTGAATAGTAGCAACATTACCATGGGCAATCAGTTTACCATTATCAATAACGCCTATTTCATCGCACATTTCAGCTAGCTCTGGCAAAATATGCGAGGAAATTAAAATGGTTTTCCCCATGGATTTTAAATTTCGTAAAATATCACGCATTTCTACTCGTGCACGTGGATCTAATCCTGAAGCAGGTTCATCCAAGATTAATACCTTTGGATCATGGATAAGGGCTCTTGCTAAACATAGACGCTGCTTCATTCCTCGCGATAGTAAATCGACATATTCAAAACGTTTATTTGTTAAATTAACGAGCTCTAGTAATTGCGGTATCAGTACTTTACGGTCCTGCGTTCCAATGCCATAGCTCGCACCATAAAAGTCTAAATATTCATCTACCTTTAGTTGGTCGTATACACCGAAGAAGTCTGGCATATAGCCAATTTGTTTACGAACTTCTTTTGGTTCCTTAATGACACTTTTTCCGTTAATCAATGCATCGCCTGAAGTTGGGGAAAGCAATGTTGCTAAAATCGAAAATGTTGTCGATTTCCCAGCACCATTGGCACCTACAAAACCAAACACTACCCCTTCCTCCAATGATAAATTTAAATGATCTAGTGCTATGAAGGAGCCATACTTTTTTGTTAAATCACGAATCTCAATCATTACTTCGCCACTCCTTTCAGCTCTATTTCAGGTAATTTTGTCTGCTCTCCAGTTTGATCTGGTCCAAATTTAATTTCCAAAAGCAGTTCACCCTTTTCATTGAAATACTGGGTAATATCATTTGTAAATACCTGCTTTGTATCAACTAATGGCTCATAGGCATTCGTTGTATTATTCCAAATCGAAAGCTGCATCCGCTTAACATCTTTATTAGAAATTGTGAGCTCATTTAAAGATTGAACGAAGCTCATAAAATTGTCTGGCATCTCTATCGATAATTCGTATAAGCCATCTGACAAGTACCAAGTATTTAACTGCTCATCTATTTTATCAAAAAAGGCATTTGATGATTGTGGGCTCAAATTATACGAAAAGTTGTTGCGTTTCATCGTAAATGGACCGGACATTTCAACTTTTCCATCGAATGGCTGTACAAAATAAGAAATAGGCGACATCTTGACGCTTGTTTCAAGTTCTACGCCAACAATCGCTTGTTCTGCCCAAGCTGTAATGACTGGTTGTTTTTCATTTTCTACTAATAGAAGTGCTTGAGATTTCATACGATCAATACGTAGTGGGTCAACCTCTTCCTTCGTTTTTGGATTATCATAATTATAATTATTAAAGTTTGAAGGCTTTTGAAGAATCGTTGTTTTCATTTCTTTATCCACCGTTAGTGTGGCATTTGGTTCAATATCACCTAGCTTCACTTCTTTCGTGCCTGATATTACAGTGACATCCTTTAGAGCGAACGGGAAGTTATTTTTAACTGTCCCTGAAAGCTTTTCATCTTTCAATGTAATATCAACATCCATTTTGCCAATATTTTGAGCTGCAGTTTTCCCTCCAAAAGATTGGACAGACCAATAGCTTAAATCACGTAATGTTAATGTCGAACCATTTGCGTGCTCCTTAATATACGATGATTCATGTAATGAACCCGTTGCACCGGAGAGATTATAGTTGTTACGGAATGCTAGTGCAGTCGTAGTCTTATCAGCATTCACAACAAAATTACCACTTCGATTTGTTAAAATCGATTCAACATAATAGCCATTTACGCTACTATCTTCATTTACTTTAAAAAATGCTGATTGTTGTACTTGTGGCTGTACAATACGATCTTTTGCACCAAAAATAAATAGCGCAATCGATAGGACAACAGAAATAGCAGGAACCAACCACCAAGCATGCTCTCGTTTATCCATTTTCTTTAGAACGAAGTAAAGGAGTGGACCAATTACTAAAATATAAAGAATGATGACGATGAGCATATAACTAACAGACACTTCAAATGATGGGAATAACTCATTAATACTACCTAGCTCATAAGAAAGCTGATCCATCGTAGATTGACCTTGCATCGTTGATTGTTGAGACATTGTTTGAATATCTAGCATTTTCGCCGTTAATGCCGCATAGCCATCCATTGATGCTAAAGGCTGATCTCCTAATGAAAACGTTGTTTGCATAATCTCTCCACTACCAACCTGTTTCTTAGCTGCTAGAATAATATTATTGTCCTTTAATACTGGGATACTTCCTTCGTTTTCTGTTGCTGTATATACAGGTATTGCTTGTGTGAAAATACCGCCTCCAGATAATTTTGTTAAGCTATCTGCTGAGACATTTGTCATTTGTTGGGATAATGAAAGTGGTAAATAGTCTTTAAAAACACCCGCTGTTGCATTGATTTGCTCAGCGCCTCCAAGTAATAATGTCCCGCCATCTTGTACCCATTTTAATAATGCTTCCTGTTGTTTTGGTGATAAATCAGCAATGGCTACCTCATCTACTGCAATGATATTTGCCATCTCAAAACCTTGCGCAACTTCAGGTAATGTAAAATCCTTAAGTTGATTTAAATTAAAAATTTCAACACTATTTGATGGTACAAATTGTGATAATCGTAAATATGCCGATAAGCGGTCACTTTTATCTGTTAGCGTATAAATAAATGTTGAATTTGCTTCTAAAAAATTAGCCTGTAAACGTTTTGTTCCTTTATACGCAACCTTTTTCCCTTTTTCAATATCGCCCTCATAAAAGGCAAATAAATCGGCATCGGAATATCCGTAGTCAGCTACGCTGTCTAAATATAAGGTAAATGTTTTTTCTTCACCAGCTGCTATATCGATTGGAACGACTAGTGCTGATGCAGCCTGATAAGAATTAAAGGCATTGATGGCCATATCTCCGGAAAAGTCAGCACCATTATTTTTGACCGTTACTTGCAATGGTGTAACTGATTGATATTTAGCCTTTCCTGAAATCCCTGCCTTAGCTTGTACCTCTAAAGTAGGTGCCGCGCTCGCCTCGGAGACAGGCAGAGCATAACCTACAACAAGCATTAAGAGTAGTATTAGTACTGTAATATTTATTTTTTTCAAAAGCTCAACCCCTTTTTCTTACTTTTAGATGATTACATAATTATACGTTTTATCGGGCATTTTGTTCCATTTCTTATGATATCTTCATGAATATTCATAAACTCTTAAGATTTAGGGTATTGCTGATGTCCGCTTTGGCGGATGCTTTCCGCGGACACACCGTAAGCCGCAACCCTCGCTAACGCGCGGCTTGTTGCGTCTTACGTTCTGTGCGTTCCCGCAGGAGTCACCGCCTTCGCTACCATCAACTAGTGTGCTCTGCTAAATTTTTTCTTTGGCAGAAGAAAGTATTTCGTAGTTCTCCTTCCTATTAAGCACAGCAAAAAAGTGTTAGATTGACTGCAATCAATCTAACACTTTTTGTCCTAGCCCTTTAAGCATTGGATTCTTTACTTTGTATAGTCAAACAGACATCGCGCATGATCTTGCACAACTTCTACAAATGCCTCAACTTGTCGTAATTCGAAAGAAGACTCATAGCCAATTAACCATGTATCTCGCGTTAAACCGAATTCTTTTTCATCGTTTGTTAGTGCGATTTTATTAATATTATCATGCTCATTTAATGTGATTGACGGTAAAATAGCATAACCTATGCCATTTAACGCCATCTGCTTACAAATTTCAATTTGATCCACTAAAATTTGTCTTCTTGGATTTGAAGCAAAATGCTGTTGCCACCATTGCTGTATTTCCTGATAATAGTTCGAATCACTTTTGAATTGTATAAATGGGCGATCAGTCGTTAACACATCTTCAATCGTTTTTAATTCTTGGTCGACTAAGTACAGTGTATCGCGGAAAAGATGAATCTTTTCTCCTTTCCAATCGACCTGACCACGCACAATTCCGACATGGGCCTCTCCTTCATATAAAGCTTTTACAATTTCTGAGCTCCAGCCAGTCATAAGTGATATTTTAGCTTCTGGATATTTTGTCACAAAGTCCTTTAATATTTGGGGCAACCAGTTTTGCCCTACAATAGAAGCACAAGCAATTTTTAGTGTCCCATTAACTTTTGTCGTTAAGGATTGAATCATTTCAAAGATTTCTTCTTTTTTAGCGAGCATGTCTGTTGCATAGGCAATGACGTGCTCCCCAGCAGGTGTTGCTGTTAGTCCTTTTTGTGAACGAATAAAAAGCTGTGCACCCCAATCTTTTTCAATCGATTGCAACCGTTGTGAAAGTGCAGGCTGCGATAAAAACAACCGCTCCGCTGCCTTACGCATATTGCGTTCCTCAGCTAAAACTTTCAAAATTTCCGCTTCTGTTGCCATCAATTACCTAAACCTCCAATACAAGTAAAGGGGGACCTCATGATTTTCATCTGAGCTCCCTCTTACACTACTTTTCTTTTTGATAGATATATTTTTTCAACTGCTTTAAAATAACGCGTCTTGTTAAAATCCCTGTAAATGTACCATCTTCATCTATAACACATAAAAATGCATGGTTAATAACCAAATCTAAAGCGCGTTGGAATGTATCCGTCATCTTTAATACGGCTATATTTTTCTCCATTATTGTATCAACTTTAATATCTGGTAATTTTTCATATTCAATATGTTCGAGACCTAGAATGGATTCGGTAATCATTTTCATGCTCAGTAAACCTTGAAGTCGATATTTCATATCTAATACAGGTATTGATGAATACCCCGTACGTGTTAGAACAAGGAGTGCATGCTCAGCACTGTTACCAATTTGTACATGCGCGACCTTTTCGGATGAAATAATAAAATCACTAATTGGCATTGCTAATAAGTCTTTGCTGTTAGTTGAAATCATGAAATTCTTCTCCTTTTCTGTCCTTGCTTTGCAGAACAGGATCCTTCTCTTTTATCATATCACAATGTTTCCGAATATGACCACGACAAGGTCAAGAAGAGTTTTTTATAAACAACGCATATTATGGGCATTTCCCATTAACACCTTCTTCTGTTCTAAGCATATTAGGAGGAATATTATTATATTCTCCTCATTTACATAGATAATGCATCTTCAATGTAATATCTATTTATGTATGTAATGCTAAAATATCTTTATGTAGTTTTGTAAATTAAATTTCCTATTTACTTTTCACTAAGTTTTTCTCTAAGTATAGTATGGAGCACAAATCGTCCCTTGATTCGTTTCAGTACTCTTTCCATATACAAATTTCATCCTCAGCTTTATACAATGTATTCGCATATGGAAAGGACATTTTATACATTATTATAATTGTCAGAATTGTTTGCGTGACTGGCACTCAAAATAATAAAAAATACGATACCTGTTAGTAATTCAAGGGCACCACTTATGATTGGGACAAATCTGATACCTAAGCCCTCTATAATGATTCCAGTAAATAACGCGCCAATTTGTATTGCAGCCAATGTAACGGTATTCCACAAGCCAAAGACTCTCCCCTGTAAATCTTCTGGAACCTGTGTTTGCATAATATATCTTTCAAATGGTGCTAATATAGCTGCGCCGATTGAAAATATAATTAGCGCAAGTATGCCTTGAAATATACCATTAGTAAAACCGAATAGTATCCAGCCAAATCCAATCAATCCATAAATAAAGCTATATTTAATTTTATTGCTAAGCATAAATTTTTTCTGAGCTATTTTATACCCAACAATAATTGCAATTAAACCTTCAGCACAATACAAAATGCTAATTCCATAATTTTGCATTTCATATATATTCGTTACATATTGCTGAAGCATTAAATTAAAGGTACCAATAATTATTCCCATCGTTAACGCAGAAATTAATACAATCCCCACTAATTTATTTTGCTGAACAACTTTTAAACCCGTTATAAATTCTTCTTTAAAATTCTTTTCTGATTTTATTTTCTCACTATGCTTCCAGTTACATAAATAAATATTAACTGCTGATATTAAATATAGTAATGAGGCGATAATCCATGCTATCTCTAGCGGAAAAAATGAAATCACTAGTCCCCCGATTGAGGCTCCTGTAAGCCTTATAACACTTGTAATTGTATAGCTTAAAGAGTTAGCAACAACTAAATCTTCTCCATTTACGATATTTTTCACTACTTTTTGAGAGGCAATAGAAGAGAACGAATTTGATATTCCAATGATGAATCGAATAACAAAAAATAAAACCCAAGATATTTTCATATCGAATTGTGGAATAAATATATAAACTAAAAATAACAGTGCATTTAAAAAATCAGCAAATACTATTAACTTCCTAATATTCACCCTATCTACAAAAACCCCAGTAAATAAGCTAAATAAAATAGGTGCAAGTCCACTTATTGACCATAACAATCCTAACTGTATCCCATTTTGTGTTATTTTATCTAATAACACAAGCATCCCTATAAACGAAATCCAAGATCCTAAACCAGTAAAAATTGAGGACATTTGTAATCTTTTAAAATCCGGATACTTTCTCCATATATACGAAATTGTATTCATTTTAATGTTAATCACCTATCTACTAGTAGAGTTATAATAAATTTGATAAGGATTAAGTCGTATTAAATGTTCGAATTGTGTTTGTGGTTCTTTTTTCATAAAGTTATTAACAATGCAGTATCCCATCGAATAACCTAACCACAATGGGTATTCCAATGTGTTACCATACATAAATTTTTGAATCTCATCCGCTTTCGTTAAAGAAAGCTTATGCTTAAAACGTTCTATATACAGATTTATTTCATTGTTACTTAAAGACGTTGCCCATTCCCCAACATAGTCTTTACCAAGAGCATATTCTACAAATAATTCAGAACAGCCTTCATCTATCATGACATCTAGTAAAGTTTTAGGATCTTTCTTTTTAACGATTGTATTGCGAACAACATGCTGGTATTCATGGAAGGAAATACTTTGAATATATTTTGAATCCACCCTTTTATCAACATTTAAATAGATAAAAATATTTGATGTCCCATCTGTATGTGCTAGAATTCCGTTCATTTTTTCTAAATAAAATACATCCGTCGTAATTAAAGGCAGAAGAAACACATTCGTAGGCACTTCCATTAATTTTTTACTAGCTGATTTTATATAAGTCGCCACTTCATGTTCGATATCATGGTATAGGTTTTCCTTTTTTTCAGGCATCATTTGACTAAAACCAGTTAGTATTAATTGATCGATATCTAAAGCTGAGCTAAATATAACAAGTTTTTCTTTTACCTGATTAATAGGTTTATCAATTAAATTAATTACATTAACTATAGCTACTCACCTCATCTTGCTTTTATAATGTTGGTCCAATAAATGAATATAATCGTCCCCATCCACATTAAAATTACTGACAAGTATGTTTTTTAATTCAACTGTATTTGTATAGTCATACTGGACATCTTTAATTTTTTTCCCTTTATAAAATTCCTTATAGCTATTGTTAACTAGAAATAAAAAAGTATCTTTATCTTTCCATTTATTAATATATAAATTTTGAAGAAAGGTATTATCTTCATTCATAGAATTTTCCCATTCACGCCAAAAATCAGTTACACTTAGGAAACTTCCGTCCCACCTTTTTGCGGGTTCTCCACCACACAGAAGGGTGCCGCTTTTATTTTCAGGCATACACCTCCATTCAACAGAATGCACATGATTTGTTACTATCCAATTTTCTCTTAATGGGAAAGGCTTAAATAATGGCGCCCAAAAACCAACATCTACGTAAAACTCTTCCTCTTCGTAGCTGACCACTAAAGCAAAATGCAGTTCCTCTAATTTAATTATTTTCACTTCATAATTTAGTGAATGTAACAGATTATAAAGACCCCACGTGAGATGAAAGCAGGTCCCTCCATAACCATTTTGAGAAACAGATTGGATATATTGATTAACATCTGCATAATTCTCTTTTAAATTTTTTTTAGCGTTATAATCTTGCAATTTTCTAACTGTATCGAATGGTATGGCTAACTGATGATTTAAGATAATTCGTGAAAGCAAGTCAAAACGTGATAATTGTGAGAGCGTTGATTCATCGATGCTCAATATTTTTAAATATTCTCTATATGCCCTCATGTAAACTCCCCCTTTTGACCAATACAATATAAATATAGTGGCACTTCATCTAATGGTAGATTAAGTGCACTATGTAATTTGTCATCATAAAAACCACCAATAGCACAACATCCTAAATCTGGATTATCCATAATAGCCCTAGAAATATTTTGACCTATGTGACCTGCTTCAAGAAGAGCGTATCTATACCCTCTCGCTCCGTATTTATTAATTATTTCTTCCATTCTTGCCGTCATTACTATGACGAATGGAGCGCTATAAACAAAACTATTATTAATTGGTAGAAATGAATCAAACTCTATTGGATCTCGTATATAATTAAGTTTTGCTTCTGATCTAAGATAATGATATGTTCCTTTTAAATAATGGCTAGTAGATGTTAGCACATACATTTCAATTGGATACAATCCACCTGCTGAAGGGGTTAAAGATCTAATTTCTTCCCCCTTTTTCTCTAAAAAATAACTCTTTTTTAATATTTGTAAAAGTACATCCATTTTTAAATCCACTTTTTCATAACTTCGAAAGGAACTTGTTATCGTTCCGTTAACATTCGACATATCACCATAATTTTTATTACTTAGTGGATATTGTTTGCCATCACTATCTATGTTAAAACTTTTCCCCGGAGCATTTAAAATTTGCGAAAGATAGTTTTTTGAATTATTATGATAAAACTCGTATACATATGAATCTTTCAAATAAAGCCCTCCTTATGGAAATGGGTGTGGTTCTGGATTTATTTTTCTCCCTAATTTAGAAGCCGTTTCTTGTAATCTTGGGCAATTGAGTAGTGGATCATTAATTGAGAGAAAACACAAAGTGGGTATTATCACTCTTACAACAGATAATCCCATTTGTTTAACATCTTGAGTTGTAATTTCACTATAATATATTTTATGACCTAGACGATTAATCCTTTCAACTGCGTCATTGAATTGCACATGACGGTCTTCTACAGCCATTTTAGGTAGAGAACTAGGAAGTAGTTTCAATAAAATTTCATCATTATTGCCTGCTAAATAATATAGTGGATGATCATCTAAAGTAGATGTATGATCAAGCTTTTTAGGAATAGGCTCTTTATAGTGATTTATCAACTCATAATAAATCGAAAATCCTCCTAACCCTTCTTCAATTGACTTTCTAATAGCATGCAAGTATTCGAGTGAACTAGCACACCCTAAGTAAAATCCAGCATTCCCTTTAACTTTTACAACAGTTAAAATTGTAGGAACTTCTAAATCAGTGCTAATATCATACACCCTCAATTGTAGATTACTATTCTCTGCCAGCTCCAATAGTCTTTTTACATATTCGCTGTGAACCGTATTTAAATCAATTTCTCCTCGTACGCAACCAAGTAACCAAAATTTTACAAACGCATCTCGTTCAATACATTCATTAAAACCACTTAAAATTGCTTTCTCTAAATTTTGGCCACATGCTAATCCAGTAGAAATTAAATCCCGTAATGGCAAATTACTAGGAGGTGTAGTTAAAAAAATCAGTTCAAATGGGACTAATATTTTTTTATTATCTACTACATCCTTAGCCTCAACCCATGCTCTCGGTTCATTAACGTCGACTTCTTTGTACATCGTATTATTCTTATATTGGTCATCTGTATATCGAGTAATGAATGTAGGATTAAGTGCTTGATGACTGATATCTGCATATTTTCCGATATAAATATCTTCCATATTAAACTGATTAGCACAATACCTCTCAACACTCTCTCCAATTGCAGCAGACTTAGCATGCTCCCTACTTATTGAAAAGCCAGAGCCACTACTTAAATGATGATTATCACCATTAATTACTGCTAAATAGCGAAATAACCTAGGTGACCCTGGCAAAGGGTAAATTTCGTTTAATGTTGAAATAAAGCTTGCTCTTAAAGTATCCTCTATTATTATTTGATTACTCATAAACTAACCTCACCCCTACAAAACTCACAGTCTGGCATTTGGTATACAGGATATTTTTTAATTTCAAGTTCCTCAGCGTCAAAAACGATTTCAGTATTAAAGCATAGTGTTGGCGTTTTAGCTCTACAATACTTTAATAATTCCTTTTCGATAAAAGGCGCTAAAAAAGCATCTAAATTGCCTAAACTTTTATTTTTTATAGGCTCTTCCTCGGCTCTACTAAGACGTTTTTGGAAGCAATTGTAACAAGGACCTCCATCAGGAAAGAAAATCGGTCCCATGAAAATTTTAGAATAGCTAAAGGAATATTTTAACCATGGGACTTCAATAGCTCTTAAATGTTTATGTACCTGTGAAAAAAAACTACTACCATCATTATCAAGTGCTATTACAATGTCTGTATTTTCTAATGAGATATTTTCTAAATTAGTAAAAGTTATAATTTGATTTAAAGTAGGAATGTCAAAAATTCGTTGTAGCTTTTCACTATTTAAACTTCCAGAAACTATGCTCACTTTCAACAATGGAGCATCATTAATCGAAACAATTCCAACTTTCTCTAAATCACTTATATTATTTAATAATTCATGCTCTTCCATATGGATTAATTCGCTTATTTTTTTCAGAGGAATGGTACCTGTTAAATAAGGAAATAGCTGATTAAAATTTGTAACACCTTCTCCATCTATCTCATAACCTACTCGATCATTAATAAATATTAGCTTTTCAGATAAACGTTGTAGTTCCCCGTTTGATTGAATATACATATTTATCACCTCAAAGTTACAAAAAAGTAGCAAATTAAAAAATTCGCTACTTTTTTAAAATTTTTATATCTAGATGGTACAAAAATATTGGCTCTTATTTTTTTAATGGACGAGCTTCACTTCCACCTCCACAACAGCAACCAGCTTGTAGTAATTGTTGTGAATCTTTTTTAGTTTTTGTGTTTAATGATTGAACATCTACACTTTTAATTGTTAATTTCATATTTAACACCTCCTTGTAAATAATTATACTAATTTTTAATATTTTTACAATAAGTTTATTTATTAAATTATAAAATTATTTATTTTAATAAAAGCTTTATAAATAAACTTATTAAAACGGTGTTATAATTAAATAAAAACAACTGGAGGCACCCTATGTGGACACAATATATAATTGAAACCCCTCGAGGTAACTTTGAGTATTTTAAAAAGGGAAATGGTGAACCAATTTGTATAACGCATCAATATACAGAGTTTAATAGTAAGGGCAATATATTCGCAGCTCCATTTACTAACCACTATACTGTCTATTTAGTTAATTTAAGGGGCTGTGGAAACTCTAGCGATTCAACATCTACTGATGACTATAGTTTTATGAATAGTGTTAAAGATTTGGAGGCAATTAGAATTTCACTAGGCTTGTCACAGTGGAGCTTTGCTGGTCATTCTGCTGGAGGCATGTTGGGTTTAATTTATGCGATAGCAAATCCTAATTCTTTACAAAAAATTATAGTAGGTGGTTTGTCCGCATCGTCAAAATATATGTCTCATCCAGATAGCATATATTGTAAAAGTAATCCTAATAATTCAAGGTTATTAGAAATTTTAAACCTTCTTAAAGATCCTTCTAAAACTTTAGAAGAAAGAAGAGCGTTAAATAAAGAATGGAATCAAATGTCCATTTACAAAAAAGAAGATTACGATAACATAATGTCTCGTCCTAATAGTGGAAAGGCAGTAAACAAAAGATTAGATTATTTTATATCTACTGAACTAAAAAACTATGATATTACTGATAGCTTAAAAGAAATAGAGATACCTTCTTTTATTTATTGCGGAAGGTTTGATACACAATGTCCTTTAGTTTTTTCTGAAGAAATCGCCAGGGCAATTAACAATTCTAGCTTAACGATATTTGACAAAAGTAGTCATAATCCTTTTGTCGAAGAAGAAGATGCATTTAATAATTTTGTTCAGTCGACTTAATAAAGAAAAAAGCTATTCCCCACATAGGAGGAATAGCTTCTTTTTCATCATAGGATTAGTGTTGACTTGGTAGATCAGGAATATCCAGAACTTCTATAATATTGACTACTTCAATATTTTTAGGACTGTCCACCATTGTTGCTGGTTTTGTTGTTGGTCCACTAATAAAAGTTACGAAAAGAGTAGATACTACTAAAAATTGCGTTATTATTTTCTTCATATATTACCCTCCTTTTGAAATATTATACATAAATATTTTGATTTTTTCAATAAGTATTTTAATAAAAGATTTACTTATTAAAAAATTCCCGACAGCGGCAATGCAATCAGGAATCCCTTATTGTTATCGTTTTTCAGTAAAATAATCCAATTTTACTTTATCTATTACATCAAGGAATTCATAATTTCCCTCAATTTCGAAAATATGTTGCGCTTTCTCAAAATATTGTTCTGATTCCTTTACTCTATCTAAAATAACTAAATTCCTTCCTATTTGGAAATAAAGCTCTCCCAATAAATACAGTGACTCTTCTGTAACGCATATTTTAATCGCCTTCTTACATTCTAAAATAGCTTCTTCTTCTCTTTTTAAAGCAACTAAAGTTTTAGATAGACCATATAAAATTCTAATCTTCAGAACACCCTCTTTTAAATTACTTAAATCATATTCTGATTTACATTTTTGGAAGATCTCTAAAGAATTTTCAAACTGCTGTACTTCAAAATAAATAATCGCAATACTATTATTAATACTTATAGTCTGCTCGGTATAATTTTCTTTACCAGTTAATTTTAAAGCCGTATTTAATATATCTATAGCGTTAACACTATCTTTATTTAAATAAAAATCACATATGCCCTCATGCCATAGTAAAAACTGTTTATCTTCATTACTGCTAAAATTCGCCTTTTCTTTTTCCGTTTTTACTATATAATTTATAGCTTGATAATCTCGATTTCTAATTAGTTTTCTTATTAATTTTTTTGTTTCCTCATTATCATCATGATCTGTTTTCAATGAATTTTGTCCGAAGAAGTAGTTAATATCTAACTTTAATTTTTGAGCAATTTTAAATAACACTACACTAGATGGTACACTTTCACCTTTTTCAAAATTACTTATCATCGCTTGCGTACAAATTCCATCTGCTAGCTCCGCTTGTGTAATTCCTTTATCTTTACGTGCTTCTTTTAATTTACTTGAAATAAGTTCTAACATAATTCTCCTTTTCTTCTACAGTATATAGTTCTTATACTTACGAAATCACTTCATTTTTCTATGAGAGCCCACATGGTGCATATTTTTGAAGAAGTTTTATTGTTTATTACTATAAACTCCTTATCATTATAACTATTCTAATAATAAAAAAGTAATATGTCCATAACTCAATTATTGCTACTAAAATTATTAGGAGCAGAATCAAGGAGCGTTATTTAAAGTAAATGTAGATCCTTTCCAAATTTACTGTTAAGAAGAAAAAAGTGCTGTCACTCAAAAGGTTTGAGCTAAGCACCAATTAGAAGCCAAATATCATAAATTAAAGTTAATAAAAAAACACCTTATAAATTCGTAATTTTAAGGGAAAATAATATTTAACGCTTTAGCTTTAGACGTAATTTTTAAAAAAAGAAGTATCACATTGACTAATGCAATTGTGATACTTCGTTTAAACCCGTTTAATATCCTATCTTACTCCAGTAGTAAAAAATCATAATCCCTAAAAAAAGTAAAAAAACAATATACACCCAAACAATTGGATTCAGCATTGTTGCAAATTCTTCGACTGTCCCTGAAATCGGCGTGTCTTTTTCCGATTTCCGCTCTGAAGTCATCTTGGCAATTCGCATTGTCGACACAAAGGATATAACCGCAATGATTGTAATCGCAATAAGAGCCGGTATTAACCACATACCCATAGACAAAACTCCTTTCTTTGCCCTTAGTATGCATCAATACTGCTCATCATTATGCAATAATTTTTTTCGAGACTGCCCAAAAGCCTCACTGAAAAGCTGTGACATTGACAAGTTCATTTAACTGGATTCTACCTCATTCATTCTTTTACTGAAGCAAAGTTAAAAAGGGGATTGATTGAGCCACTGTCCTCCATCCAATGTGACACATTCACCATTCATATAACGCGCTTTATCAGACATCATAAATGTTGCAAGATCCGCTATTTCCTCTGGTGTACCAATTCGTCCAAGTGGTACAGAATCAATTGTCATAGCAGCAGCTGCCTCTGATTCCCATAGTTTAGCCGCACCACCAGTACGTTCAATTGGACCAGGCGCAATGGCATTTACACGAATTCCATAACGTTTTCCCCACTCGACCGCTAAAGTTCTTGTCATTGATAATACGCCTGCTTTTGCAGCAGATGAATGTATTACACCAGCGCCTGCATTCCAAGCATAGGTCGCCACCATATTAATAATTGAACCGTTGATTTTATTTTTAATCCAATATTTACCGATTGCAGAAGAGCAAAAGAACGTACCATTTAAGACAATATCAACAACTGACTTCCAACCATTTGGCGTCAAATCCTCTGCACGAACGATAAAATTACCAGCTGCATTATTCACTAGTCCATCAACTTGACCAAATTTTTCAACAGCAAACGTGACCATTGCCTCCGCCTGCTCTGGTATACGAACATCCATTTGGAATGTTTCAATTGTTTTTCCTGCTTCTAATATAAACTTTTTAGCATCTGCTAATCGCTCTTCATTACGGCCAACTATAACTACATTTGCGCCTTCTGAAACGAATTGCTTTGCCATATAAAGCCCCATACCACTTGAACCACCTGTAATAATAATTGTTTTCCCCTGCAACATTCTGCTTCCCCCTTCGTTTCTCAAAAATGAATACTCATTCATTTTATTTTACTATATTTTCTCGAAAATGTCATATAAATTCTATAAAACTCTTTTTTTATAGAAGTGTATTCACTATCTTTTCATACTGTCGACCAAAGGCATCAAGAAGTTTCCTCTTGAAGTCTTTAGTCATCAAAATTTATTCTTTTAAAGTTAGGAAACGGAATTTAACTTTCCTCAATTATTTATGTATTTTAAATTAAAAAATACTGTAGACAAACTCAAAGTTTTACTATGTTTGTCTACAGTATAAGTAATTATTTAAGTATATTTATAAATTCTATTATTTAACAAAAGAAACTACCACTTTCAATATAATATGATTTTCAAAGTAATAGTTCCTTTTAACTATTTATTCAGTGTAAGCCCATGAATTAGTTACTTCTTTAGTATTTGCTTTAAATCCTGTACGCACTACTCCTATACGGGCAATTCCCCATGAACCAACACCTAAGTCATAACTGAAAGTAACTTGTCCAGTAAATTATGTATCTGTAACACTCTTAGTAGGTGTTCCAATTTTCTTAGTTATTACTTGCGGTAACCATTTACGAATTACAACTCCATCCATGCGATCAGCGCTTATAAATCGAGTTTTTGTGCTATCTACTGTGAATTCACCTGTTAATTCATATTTTATGAGATCTATTCCTAAAGCTCTTAAAGATGTTATGACTGTCACTCGTCCTGAATACCCCAATGCAGAAGGCCGTATATTATAGTTTTTAAAATTGTCCTTATCATATGATTCTACTTTCTGAGAATAATCCATATTCACTGATTCTACATTCAAGTTTTCAGGTTTACTTAATTCTTCAGCTAACCTATCTGGGTTTCTTAAAATGTCATCAAGAACAAATAATTCTTTTTTTGATAACGCTGCGATTTTGTCAAGATTCTCAATAGCTTCTCTACTTCCATCAGCGTTTAATTCTTCAACTATTATCTTTACGCCCGGGTAATCATCATAATTTTCACCATTATTAGCTGCGATTGTTTTAGAATCTGTTACGAAAAATATCGTTAGAGCTACAAAAAATGTTAGAAATAATTTTTTCATGATGTTCTCCTTTCGAAGAGTAATTTATAAAGAAAAAACAACACACATATATAACCATTATATGTATCTATCATATTAAAAAAATATACAGGGAATATTGATATATACACATGGAGCCTAATATATTGTAAGCAATACTGAAGGGTAATCAAAAACGACGTATTCATCAGCACAATTGTTAAATACTTCTTTTTAATTGTTAATCGTTTATTTCTTCATAATCAACAACTCCATTCGTTTCTACCGGTTTATCTGATGAATTTCCCATAAATACAATAATTGCTATAAATATAAAAAAAATGATTATACCTATTAATGCCATTACAGTTATCCATATTTTCTTGCTGTTCTTTTGTTTAATAGGATGTCTATTTTCAGTAGAAGGTGCACTATACAAGTGTTGAAACTCAGCTATAATTTCTTTCGCTAATTCATTAGCTGGGAGAAAACTTTTTAATACCTGTTCTACTGATTTACCATCATTTACCGATTGCAATAAATGATCTTTTACTTCCATGATATGATGATCTCTATCTTTTTTTGGTAATGGCTCCAACTCAAATTCCAGTTGTCGTATATATTCATTTATCTTCTGATTATCCACGTCTAATCCATCCCCTTAATTTCTTCAAAATATTTTAATATTGATTCTAACTCCTTCAGTCTATTTTCTACTAATGCCTTTCCTAAATCTGTAATAAGGTAATACTTTCTAATTCTTCCTTCATATTCTTCTGAAAATACATCAACATAATCATTCGCCGTCAAACGTTTTAATATTGGATAAATCGAGCCATCAGAAATAGAAAAACATTTGCTCTCTTTCAATTCTTTAGTCAATTCATAGCCATACATCTTTTTTTTCTGTAGCATCATTAAAATAGCTATTTCAAATAAACCCTTAAGATATTGCGTATTATTATTTTTATTGTTCATAAGATAATTATATTTTTTTCAATACATATATGTCAATCATACATATGTATAATTGATACATATCATTTTTTTATTAGTGCACGGAACATTGCATTATAATGACACAAGCATTAATGTGACGTCTAATTTTATGAAATATCAACTCCTTTTTATTTTCAACATGAAATTTCAAATGAAAAGTGCCTTCCTCTATTGCATAAAGGAAGACACTCTGACTTAAATTGTTTAAAATTCATAATGATAGGCAATTTTGTATAGCTCCATTAATTCGTCCTGTGTGGGCACTTTAGGGTTATTTCCAGGGCTACCACTTGCAATTGCATCGGTTGCCATTTTTGGAATTGCTGCATAAAAAGCTTCCTCCTCGATACCCCATTGGCGTAAATTACCGATCCCCATCTTTTTACATAGTTCTTTTATTGATTCGATAGCTAAAGTTGCTAGTTCTTCTTGTGTACCGTACTGTCCATCTATGTTAAAGAATTGGCCAATGTCCGCTAACCGTTCTACACATGCATCCTTCGTAAATTCTAAGACCGCTGGTAGTAGCATTGCGTTCGAAATTCCATGAGGTACATGGAAAAGTGCACCTATAGGACGTGACATACCATGCACTAACGCTACTGACGCATTGGAAAACGATAGTCCTGCTTGCATAGAGCCTAGAGACATCGCCTCTCGAGCATCGATATCATCACCCTGCTCATAAACTTTTAACATATTATTAATGATTAAATCCATCGCCGATAACGCTAATACATTTGAATATGGATGTGCTAAACGTGATAAATAGCTTTCAATAGCGTGGCTTAACGCATCAATACCAGTCGCCGCTGTGATGGCTGGTGGAGAAGTTATCGTTAACATTGGGTCAACAATTGCAACTGGTGGCATAAAAGCTGGTTGTTTTATCATCATTTTTACATCATTAGTCGTGTTGGTAATAACGGTAGCATCTGTTGCTTCTGAGCCTGTGCCTGCTGTAGTCGGGACTGCTATATGTGGAATGGGCGCTTGCTCAGCGATTTTCGCCATTTTCATATAATCCCCAATATATCCTCCATTTGTGGCTACAACAGCAATCGCTTTAGCTGTATCAATGCAACTTCCGCCACCTACAGAAATGATGATATCACATTGTTCAGATTGTAAAATTGCGAGTCCTTCTGCTACATACGTATCTACAGGCTCAGTTGTTACGCCTAAATACGAGACCGCTTCTACACCATTTGCTTTCAATATTGAGTTGCACTGATTAACAAACCCTATGCTATCCATTATTGGATCGCTAACGATTAGTGCCTTCGTACCTAGTTTTTTAGCATATAGACCAACCTCTTCGAAAGCATCTCTTCCATAAATAATCGTCCCAGGAGAATTTACAGTGAAGGTTGTTTTTGTTTGAATCATAACGCATCTCTCCTCCATTATTGAGCAGTATAACCGCCATCTAATACAATCGCCTGACCTGTTAAGCCTTTTGCTACATCACTAGCTAAATAAAGTGCAAGCCCTGTAATCTCCGAAACGTCTAGCAAGCGCTTTTGAGGGACAAGAGGGTATAACACTTGCTCCAGTACTTCTTCTACTTGGATACCTCGTGTCTTCGCTAAATCTGTAAACTGATTACGGACTAATTCTGTATCCACATAGCCTGGACAAATGGCATTTACAGTAATACCATCATTGGCCACTTCAAGTGCCGCGACTTTTGTTAATCCTATTAGCCCATGTTTTGCTGCATTGTATCCTGCTTTACCGGCAAAACCAATAACGCCGTTTATCGATGCCATATTAATAATGCGTCCAAATTTATTTTTCTTCATATAAGGTAATGCATATTTCATTGTGACAAATGGTGCAACAAGCATTACTTTTTGCATTTGTTCAAATATTTCAGTCGGAAAATCCTCGATGTAAGAAACATGTTGGAATCCTGCATTATTTATTAAAATATCAATTGTGTTAAATTTCTCAACTGTGAAAGCAATCGCTTCACCAATTGCTTGTTCATCCGTAACATCACATGTATAAGCCGTTAATAGTGGATTTTGTTCTACCGCTTCAGCTAAACGTTGCTCATTCATATCCGAAATAACAACATTCGCCCCTTGCTCAGCAAATGCTTGAGCAATTGACAGACCAATTCCACGCGCAGCTCCAGTAATAAATACTGTTTTGCCATCTATCACTTCGTTTCCCTCCTACATTCCAATTGAGAATAATATAATCGCAATAATTGTACCGATAATTGGTATAATTACTGTCAATGCACCGAAAGGCAAATAGGCATCCTTATGTTTCTCATTACATACAGAATTTATCGTCGTCACAACATAGCCGCCATGTGGCAATGAATCAAGTGAGCCAGATGCAATCGCGATTGTTCGGTGTAATGCTTCCGTATTTACTCCCATGTCAATATAGTGAGGAGCAAGTAATGGCATCGCAATCGTTTGCCCGCCTGATGCTGACCCTGTTAAACCTGCAATAACAGCGATAGCAAGAGCACCGCCAATCAATGGATTTCCAGGAATATCGGTCATTAAATCTACAGTTGCTACGAATGATGGTGTAGCTTTTACAACACCCCCAAAGCCTACTACTGCAGCCGTATTTGCAATAGCAACGACAGCACCCATAGCCCCTGCTGCAAGTGTCGCACTAACAGATTTTGAATACTTATAACTTACTAAATATGCCATAATACAACCGCTCGTTAACGCAACGATTAAAGCCGATGTGCCAAGTGAGTCATGGAAAATAAACGATATCAGTAAAACTACTAATAATGGCACCAAGCTTAAAATAGGGCTAGGAAGCTTACGCGTTTCGTCAACTACTGGATCCGTTGAACGTTCAATAAACACTTCACCCTTTTTCAATGCACGTTTAATCATCCAATTCAACCATAGCGCTCCACCCACCGCCATAAACACTGCGACAACAATACTAACTTCCCATCCTGCATATGGTGTCGTATGTAAGTATTCAATCGGAATCCAGTTCTGAATCTCTGGTGACCCTGCTGATGTCATTGTAAAGGTCACAGATCCCAAACCAAGTGCCGCAGGAATAAATCGACGTGGGAAATTTGCTTGCTTAAATAAACTAATAGCCATCGGATAAACAGAGAAAGCAACAATAAATACCGAGACACCGCCGTACGTTAAAACTGCTGCTGCAGCAACCACAGCGAAAGTTGCATATTTCACGCCAATTTTTTCAACAATCCATTTGGAAACACTATCTGCTGCACCTGTATCTTCCATTACCTTCCCAAAGATTGCACCTGCCATGAACATCAAATACCAAGAACCAACAAAGCCAGTAAATCCATTCATATAACTCGTTAAGAAATTAGCTTGATCGTCATTTGCAGTTTGTGGGAAGAAAGCTAGACCATTCGTTACTGCCGCTACTAAAGCAGTTAATGGTGCTGAAATAAGTAAATTGACACCTCTCATTGTTAAATAGACTAAAAGTGCTAAACTCCCAAAAAGTCCAATATACGCTAACATCCACATCCCACCTATCTTTTTATAGAAAGTGCTATGTTACATCACATATTAATCGTACTTTTACGTTACAGGCGGAGCTTTCCGCGGGTAAGCACTGAACTGATTCCCTCTCTATGCCATTGTCTTGAGTTTTTCGTTCGCTTGTTCTTCCCGCTGGAGTCGCCACCTTCCGTTTCATTGAAATGTTCGTTATTTTCTCTAAAACAATATTTATGAAATTAACCCAAGTGAGACAGCTCTTTCAAATCTATTAATCGTTATTACTTGGGAATGCAAATGTAGATGCCGATGAAGCATTACTTGTCATCCAGCGTTCAGAGATTGTTTTAGTCTTTGTAAAGAAACGTGCCTGATCCGGTCCAAACATATGACCTTCACCAAAACGTGAGCCTTTAAATCCAGCAAAGTTATGGTAACCAACAGGAATTGGAATTGGTACATTTACACCTACCATTCCTACATCAATCTCTGTTGTAAATTTCCGAGCTGCAAGCCCATCATTTGTAAAGATCGTGACCCCATTTCCAAGCTCATGCTCGTTAATAAGCTCGATTGCCTCTTCTAACGAATCCACACGTACAACATTGCGTGCAGGTCCAAATACTTCTTGCTCATAAATGTCCATACCTGGCTTTACATGATCTAATAATGTAGGACCTACAAAGAATCCTTTTGATTCGTTTACAATAGCTAGCTCACGACCATCACAAACAACAGTTGCCCCTTCTGATTCTCCCTTATCAATTGCTGCAAGAATTGCTTCTTTTGATTGCTGTGAAATAACGGGACCAAAGTCTGTATCCTTATCTGTATAAGCGCCTACTTTTAATGCCGAAATTTTTTCTTTTAATATCCCTACTAAACGATCTGCTGTTTCTTTACCAACAGGCATTATTGTAGAAATTGCCATACAACGCTGTGATGCTGCTCCATATGCTGCACCGATAAATGCATTTGCAACTTGCTCAAGGTCTGCATCCGGCATTACGACCATATTATTTTTACCTCCGCCTAAAGCAGTAACACGTTTACCATATTTTGAACCCGTTTCATAAATGTATTTAGCAACCGGTGTTGAACCTACAAATGAAATCGCTTGCACAATTGGGTTTTCTAAAAGTTCATTTACTGCATCTTTATCGCCATTTACTACTGTCCAAATACCATCTGGCAACCCAGCCTTTTTCCAAAGCTCACTCACATATAACGCTGTCATTGGTACTCTCTCCGATGCTTTTAATACAACAGCGTTCCCTACAGCAATAGCCATACTTGTTTGCGCTAACGGCACCATAATTGGAAAATTAAATGGAGAGATTGCTGCTACAACCCCTAAAGGGTACTTGGCCGAATAGGCATTAATTTGACCACCAACGTTTACAGAGTACTCTCCTTTTACTAGATGCGGAGCACCAATTGCTAAATCAACGGACTCTAGCCCTCGTGTAATTTCACCTCTTGCATCTTCAATCGTTTTACCACTTTCCGTACAAATAATTTGTAATAATTCTTCCATATTATCTGTCACTAAATTACGGAATTTTAATACGACCTCCGCACGTTTGGATACTGATGTATCACGCCATTTAGGAAATGCTGTCTGTGCTTTTTTAATTGCCTCACGTGCCTCTTCTACTGTTGCTAGCGGAACTTTTGCGATGATGTCACCTGTTGTAGGATTATAAACCGAACCGTACCGACCACTTTGCCCCTCAATCATTTCTCCACCGATAAAGTGCGTTAAGGTTTTCACTTCCTGTGCTGTTGTCATAACTTTTTTCCTCCTTTAATGTTGTTTAATAATGCATTTTTCCTTCAGACTTAAATAAGCTGCAGACATATCGTTTTCACCATAGCCATCTGCTGATATATCATTGTAAAGATCCACTAGCTGTTCGCCTATCCGAAGAGGCACACCTGCTTCATCAGCCATATTTTTAGCTAGCCTTAAATCTTTTAGTAATAGATTCGTAGAAAAACCAGGCTCATAATTTTCATTTTTCATATATTCTAAATAATTACGTTCGTAAATACGACTTTGACCATAGCTATTACTTAATACTTCATAAAGTGTATTAGCCGATATCCCCATATTTTCTCCAAGGACAATCGTTTCAGCTACCGCCTGCGTATAAAAACCAATCATTAAATTGTTGAGTAATTTAATACGAGTACCGATACTAGGTGATGTACCAAGATGATAGATATTTTTTCCAACTATTCCGAAAATTCTAGCTCCACTTTGATAATCTTTTTCTTCTCCACCTATCATAATTGTTAAAGTCGCATTTATTGCACCAATAACTCCACCACTTACCGGAGCCCCAAGATAACGTAAACCCAATGATTGCGCCTTCTTATGTAGCACATCATTTAGTTCAGGATTTACTGTACTAAAATCTATTAGCAGGCTTCCTTGCTTAGCATTTTGTAAAATCCCTTCTTCTGATGTAAAGATATGTTCAACTATTTGCGGTGTTGGTAAGCTTGTCATAATGACATCACTTTGCTTTACAAGTTCTTGTGCAGTCTTTACACCAATACCACCTTCTGCAATAAATTGCTCCATTGCTTTTGCATTCGTGTCAAAACCGTACACTTCATAACCTGCGCGAAGTAAGTTAATTGACATTGGTAAACCCATATTGCCTAGGCCAATAAAACCTAATTTCTCTTTCATTTGAGTCCCCCATTTCCTGTGAATTGCATTAATAAGCGCTGATACACTAGCAAACTTTACGTTTTTATCGTAACATTAATAACGAGATACTCTCGATGACCGCAGTCACTGACTTCGGTCACTTAAATCATAAACAAACTTAATATAGCGCGTCAATCAAAAAAATTTATATTTTCTGAATAAATTTCTTGGTTATTATTATAGGATATTTTAATTACGGAGGCAGAAGGGCATGAATTCGTTAACTACTCGCCAAAAAAAGGCATTAGAAACTCGAGAAAAACTACTCAAAACTTCATTAGAATTATTTAATAAACATGGATATGAGCATGTTTCTGTTGAACAAATTACGAAAGCATGTAACGTATCAAAAGGGACATTCTATACACATTTCCCATCCAAATATGACGTTATTTTGGAAAAATTCGAGGAGCTTGATAGTTTTTATAGTACAGTCGAAAAAAATATTGATCAAACTTTAGCGGCAAGTGATAAAATTCTTGCCCTTTATAAGGAGCAAATGTTGTACTTAACAAATGTTGTTGGAAAAGATTTATTGCGAACAGTATATTCTGCCGCAATGACCAATCAAGTTGAACAAAATCACTACTTAATCAGCCCTAAACGTAAAATCTTCCAAATTATCAATACTTATATTGACGAGGGAGTTCAGCATGGAGAGTTTGTTAACGATTTACAACCAATACAAATGCAACAAATTATCCAGCGTTGCATGCGAGCGAATGTTTATGATTGGTTAATTCATAACGAAGAATTTGATTTAGTTTCAGAAATGGCACACTTCACAGCAGTTGTTCTAAATGGCATGAAGGCACATCCTACAAAATAGCAAAAATTATAAAAAGAGCACCTCGATATTCTCGAGGTGCTCAGTGTATTGACAGAAGGCATCTAGTTCATGCTCACTATTTTTTAATTAGTTGATTGGAGCGGAGGGTGGGCGACTCCTACGGGAAAAGCACAAACCGTAAGACGCAACAAACCGCGCGTTTGCGAGGGTTGCGGCTTACGGTTTGCCCGCGGAAAGCACCCGCCCGTAGCGGAAATTAACGGCAATGTGATATCAATTATCCGACAAAATATTGTGCAACAATCGTTTCTACAGGCAAAGGCTTATTGTATAAATAACCCTGCCCTTTTTGACAACGATGACGTTTCAAGAATGCTACTTGTGATGGCTCTTCAATGCCTTCTGCAATTACTTCGAGCCCTAAATTGTGGGACATCGAAATAATTGCTTTAATAATCGCCTCATTTTTATCATCTTTTTCGATATCGGCAATAAATGATTGGTCAATTTTTATAATATCGATTGGATAGCGTTTCAAATAGCTAAGTGATGAATAGCCAGTGCCAAAATCATCTACCGAAACATAAACCCCTAGCTGCTTCAGTTCCGTTAAAATTGAATATGTTTCATGGACATTGGTCATTGAGCTTTCTGTAATTTCTACTTCAATTAATTGCGGGGCGACATTATATTTTTTCAATGTTGCTTTAATCTTCCGCGCGAAGTTTTCTTTTCTAAATTGTTTTGGAGATATATTGATAGCAATTCTGACGGGTCGATAGCCCTTCGAATTCCATTCCTTTTGATAGCGACAAACCTCATTAATAATCCAATCACCAATTTCAACAATTAAGCCTGTCGCCTCGGCAATAGGTATAAATTGCGCTGGAGATACAAAACCAAATTTACGATTATTCCATCGCAATAACGCTTCAAAGCTATTAATGCTATTATCATTTAAATTCATCTGTGGCTGTAAATGTATACTTAGCTCATTAAACTCAATGGCACGACGTAAATGGGCCTCCATTAATGCCTCATTTGGAAAGACATTAGTCATATCATCACGATAATAGCGGTAATGGGAACGTCCATGCTCCTTAGCTGAAAATAAAGCTTGATCGGCCTTTCTCACAAGTGTTTCTATATCCTTACCGTCAGCGGGACTTAAGGAAATACCAATTGAAACACTGATAAAATACTCCTGCTCATCAATCATAAAAGGCTGTTTCAACGATTCTAATATAGAATTAGCTAATTGCTCTATTTTTTCGATTGTTGCATCCTTTAAAAGAAAAATAAATTCGTCGCTATTATAACGATAAAGTGAGCATGTTGAGTAACAAAATTCACGAAGTCTATGACTAAACATCCGCATTAGTTCATCACCCTTACTTTCACCAAGGGACTCATTAAATTTTTTAAAGCGATCTATATCTACTAAAATAATTGTTGCCTGCTGATTTTCACTTTGTTTATCGCTCAAATGCTGTTGCCAATGCTCTTTAAACGCTCTACGATTCCAAATACCTGTCAATTCATCCTTTAATGCTAAATAATAAAAGGCATTTTGATCACTTTTAAACGATTTCGGGTCTTTTACAAAAAAATGTACCCCTATTATTTCTCCATTAAAATAAGTTGGATGTATACGCAAATAAAATGGCTCGCTACTTAGTAAATTGCGCTTAAATAAACATTTAGGCATATCCAATGTAGCGCCTTCAATCGTTTTAGCAAATAATAATTGTACTTCGTTTACATAGTTGCACTCCAATAATGAAAAAATATCAAGCCCTATTAGACTGTGATGTTCCCTCGACAATACAGACGTAGCAGCAACGTTTTGATGAATAATACGACCTTGTAAATCAGTCGTTAGCACAGGACACAAATGTTGTTCAACGAATTGCAAATAAGGCTTCGTATCATTCTGTTCCTCACGTAAAATAACAGCTATAAGTGATGTTTCCAATTGCTGTACACTGACAGCAAACGATTTTTGCATTTGCTCAGTCTCTGAATAAAGCTCAATCTTACGTGCAATGTTAAATTCTTGTTGTACGATTTTCAATAATTGCTGCCAACATTGCTTAGTAAAAAATCGTTCTGCTTTAGTTGCTTTCACATCGCGTAACACTATTGATAATAGGAGATTATCGTTATAGTGAACAATTTCAAATTCCCCATTATCGGCTTTTTTCAAGCATATAACTGCATCAAACGGATTAAGCAGTGCCAGCTGTCGATAGTTTGCGAATTGCGCTACATTTTCTCTATATTTTTTCATTATATCCCTCTCTAGGTAGCGTGTTTACTGTAAGTCGTCTAGTACGCTCGTTATTTATTCTTCATCTAGCGTAGGCTTTAGAGCATCCTTTAAGAAAATTTCCTGACTATTAATAGGGTCTTCGCTTCGATCAAATTCTTTATAATGATATTTTCCATTGGAATCTTGAATACGAGCCTTCGCTGTATCCTCAAGTTGTTTGTTCATAATATCCATAATACGGGCTTTTGCTTCAATTGAATAGACAGGGAAAAGAATTTCAACTCGTTTTATCATATTTCTTGTCATCATATCTGCGGATGATAAGTAAACTTTGTTTTCACCATTATGATGGAACCAATAAATACGTGAATGTTCAAGGAACCGACCAACGATACTTGTGACGGTGATATTGTCGCTAATACCTGGTATACCTGGCCGTATGCAGCAAATTCCGCGAATAATAAGCTCTACTTTTACACCAGCAATAGAGGCTTCATAAAGTTTCATCATTAAGTCCTTATCCGTTAATGAATTCATTTTAGCTCGAATAAACCCATTACCGTATTTCTTATGACAGCTAATTTCTTCATCCATTAAGCGGATAAATTCATCACGAATATCAAATGGTGCGACGACTAAATGATTAAAAGTAGGTTTTTCCGTATAGCCACTTAAATAATTAAAGAAGTTTGTTGCATCAATACCAAATTCCTTATCAGATGTTATGATGCCCATATCCGTATAAATTTTGGCAGTTGCATCATTATAATTTCCTGTTCCGAGATGTACAAAACGTTCAATTTTCCCATTTCTGCGACTCACCACTAACGTTATTTTAGAGTGCGTTTTTAAATTATTCATACCGTATATAACAAGACAACCTGCTTGTTCCAGTTGCTTCGCCCAATGTACATTATTTTCTTCATCAAAACGGGCTTTTAGCTCTACTAAAACAGTCACTTGCTTGCCATTTTCAGCAGCTAGTTTTAATGCTTGTATGATTGGGGAATTGCCACTCACTCGATACAATGTTTGCTTTATTGCTAATACATTTGGATTTACAGCAGCCTCTGAAATAAAGTCTACAATCGGTGCAAATGACTCATATGGATGATGGAAAAAAATGTCCTGTAGTAACGCTTTTTCAAAAATATTTTCATCCGATTGTAAATCTAAAGGTGGTTGTGGGATAAAGCTTTCATACTCTAAATGTTCTCGTCCTACAGAAATACCTTTCACAAACGAGAACATAAATGTTAAATCTAATGGGCCATCAATATGAAAAACATCGGTCTCCTCGATTTCAAATTCTTCCAGTAAATAAGCAAGGACTTCTTCATTCATTTCACCCACACGTACTTCTAGACGACTACCAACTCCCCATTTGCGTTTTTTTAGTTCTTTTTCAATTTCAACGAGTAAATCGCGTGCGCCTTCTTCGTGAATCGTTAAATCCGCATTACGTGTTAGACGGAAAGCCTGTGCAGATTTAACACTGTATCCATAGAAAAGCTTTTCAATATGAGCAACAATAACATCCTCCAGTAGTACGATTACAGTTTCGCCCTCAGCACAAGGTACTTTAATATAGCGATCCAAAACAGATGGCACTTGTACTATTGCAACCCTTTCACGGCTTTCAAAATCGGTTTCATCTTGTTCTAATAGTACAAGTAAATTTAAAGTTTTCCCGAGCAATGTAGGAAATGGTCGATAAGCATCTACTGCTACAGGTGTTAGTACAGGGAAGATTGTCTCAGCAAACATTTCATTTATAAATGCTTTTTGCGTACTATTTAAATCTTTCATGTCCGCAATATGTACATTATGCTGTGGCAATAAATCATAAATTAAATGTCTATATACTTCCGTTTGTCGACGTACTAAAGCTTGCGTACGCTCAGCAATTTTTGCCAATTGCTCTTTCGGTGTTAAGCCTGATTTATTTTCAGCTTTATGAAAACCCGCACGTACTTGGTCCTGAAGTCCTGCTACGCGCACCATAAAAAATTCATCTAAATTGGAGCTAAATATCGCTAAAAATTTCAAACGTTCTAGCAGAGGATTATTGACATCCTCTGCTTCTTCTAAAACACGCTCATTAAATGCCAACCAGCTTAATTCACGATTATTATAATATTGAGGCTTTGCAATTTCTTCGAGTAAACGGCTATGTGCTTCTGAAAAATCTTCTTCATGTAAGCGATTGTTCGTTACTTCCGTTGTCATCTTGGTTCCACCCTTCTTCAATAAAATTTACTTTAATTGGTGTCTTTAGAGCACGTTCTAGATGTTTTTTATGCCGATTAGCTTGATATTTTTCGGCAGCCGCATTTTTTTTAACGTAGATGTTTAGCTGGACAAAATTGTCCTTAGGTTGCAGTTCAATAGCATGTACGATATTTCTTTTCGATACATTTAACGCATAGACGAATTTTAATAATGCACCAAAATCACGTATTTTACGATGTTCTTCACGACTCATCCATTCTATAAAAGGAGCAGCAAATCGGTGAAAATAATCTTTATTTTTATATGATGCTAAAAGTGCAAGTTTTAGTCTTTCCTTATGGTTTAAGCCATCAATTGATTGATTGGCAACTAAATAAAAGGTATGTTGGCTAGCGGAGCTTAACTCAATATATTCCCCGATATTAAATATCTTTGCTGCCTTCCTCAATAATTGCAAATCGGTCTCGTCAAATTGTAAAAATTTTAAATGGCAACACTCACGGTATAATTGATCTGCTAGGTGCATTAAATAATCAACTTCTGCCTCAGAGCGTCCGTACTGCCTAGCTAACCTTCTAGCGTTTCCCTCAAAAACATTATATTTATCAAAGGCATTTGCATCTTTTTGCAAAATACGGTGGATAATAAGCCCTTCTCGTAAGCCTTTTTTCGTTAGCTGGAACACTTCACTACCGACAATGTCCATAAGCACTCGAAACACTTCTAAAGCAGGTACAATAATATCAGCACGGTCTGTCGATAAACCATCTAAGTGCTTTAATTCTTGGAAGCTTAAATTACCTAAAAACAAACTGAGCTGATCCAAATCCCCTTTAGATATTTCGTAGCCATGCACACTGGCAATAGGATATTGATGCCGTTGCTGATGAACTTGCGCAATATTTCTTGCACTGCCTCCAATCGCAATAATCGGTAATCCCACTTGTTGAATCCAAGGAAGTGATTTAAACTGCTCTTTCACAAATGCAATCAATTCTTTCTTCTCACTACTATTCATAATGTCACCTTTTACGAAACGTTGCTTTAGCGACACCGTTCCGAAAGGAAAGCTATAGGATTCAATTAGTTCTTTATTTTTAAATAATGTTATTTCCGTACTTCCTCCACCTATATCGATGGTCACGGCAGAAAGGGTACCAATCGAATGCGCTACAGCTACATAACCGAAATACGCCTCTTCCTCCTCAGACAAAAGCTCTATCTGTATGCCTGTTCTCTCTTTCATTAAAGCTATAATTTGTTCTCGATTCGTTGCTTGACGAATTGCAGCTGTTGCAGCAGCTTTCACATCTACAATTTCAAAATCATCAAGCATTGCTTTAAATGTTAATAATGTTTCTGTTAGTACTTGAATACCTTCTTCTGACATGTCACCTGATGGTTGCAAATATGTACGTAAACGTGCAACCGTTTTAATATTACCTAGCTCTCTAAGCCCCTCTTCATTATCATACTGATACAGCACTAAACGAATTGTATTCGAGCCAATATCAATGATAGCTGTTTTCAAATCATCCAAATAATCACTTCCTTTATAGAACAATCGGTAGTCTAATTATTTTGTGTTAATAGCACCGTCATTTATACAAAAAAAGTCGGAACCTAAAAGGTATCCGACTTTCATTTTTTATTAACATTTCAGGATACCAATTATTAGTATTGTGAAGTTCCTTTTCGCTAGCTTTATAAAATAAGTTGATCGACACGTAAAATAAGCTCTGCAATTTCGGGTTTACTAATTTGGTCCTCTGCCCCTACTTGATCGCCTTTATGGCGAAGATCATCTGTAATTAAACTAGAAAAAATAATGACCGGTAGCTTTTGTAAATCAGGATGCTCCTTAATTTTGCGTGTAAGATGGTGACCATCCATTTGTGGCATCTCAATATCAGTAACTACTAATTGAATATGCTCTGTTACATTACTGCCACTTTTCGCCAATGCTTCTAAGTATTCATAAGCATCACGGCCATTTTCAAAGAACTCCACATTCTCATAACCGGCTTCCTTCATCGTATCAAATAATAACTTACGTAATAATGGTGAATCCTCAGCAATTAAAATACGTTTTTCAGAGCGTTCACGTTTACCAAGTTTTTTTACTGACTCTACACTAATACCCGAATCAGGGTTAATATCAACCATAATTTTCTCGAAATCTAGTAATAAAATCATTTGCTCATTTTGCTTAATAACACCGATAACTTGCGAAGTACCCCCCTGATACATATCTGAAGGTTTTTCGATTTGATTCCATGAAATACGGTGGATTTGTGTTACGTTATCTACATGAAAAACAACTCGTTGTTTATTAAACTCAGCAACAATATATTTTTGTTGTGGATTACGCTCTGCACTTTGTATCCCTAGTACTCGTAGCATATCTACTACTGGTAGTACCTCGCCTCTTAATTGAATAATTCCCTCAACATGCGGGTGCGCGTGTGGAATAAACGTTACTGGAATCGGTTGAATAATTTCTTTGACTTTAATAACATTAATACCGAATTTATTGTTAGCTACTTCAAATTCAACGATTTCTAGCTCATTTGTGCCACTTTCTAATAATATGCCTTTATGTTCCAAAGCAACCCCGCTCCTTTCTATTTCAACATCAAATAATAATTCAATTGTATCATAGGCGATACAATTCTCCTATCTGGTATTTCCATTTTTATCATTAACTTTTAGATGAACCAATAGACCAATAACCGTCATCAAAATTAATGTTGATAATGCTACACGACTTGCTAATGTACCGTAATCTTTCATCCATAATGTAACCGTTCCATATACAGCTGGTCCGATTATCGATGAGACCTTACCAGAAAAAGCAAATAGTCCGAAGAACTGCCCTCGCTTATCATCTGGTGATAGCTCAATAATATATGTTCTTGATGTAACCCACATAGAGCCTAGTGAAATACCAAACATACTGCCAGCAATCCAAAACATCCATTGTTCTGTCGCAAAAACAGCAAAGGTTAATGCGATAATCATTAACAGCGCTACAATGGTAATAGCCCGCTTAGCACCAATTGCTTTTGTAATATAGCCGAATGCGAGTGAGCCAATAATTGTCGATACGGTGGAAACTAAATATAGAATGATAAATTGACCTGAAGAAAATCCTACAATAGTAGTTGCGTAAACAGCCATCATTGCAATTGTTGTGGCAATTGCATCATTTAAAAAGAAATACGCAATCATAAAAGTAAAAATCGCTTTATATTGCTTCATATCCTTAAATGTACTAATAATTTCCTTGTAACCTTCAAAAAACTTAGTCGTTTTCCGCTGTTCTTTTGGTATCGGAGTATCCTTATTAATAAAAAATAATGGCAATGAAAATAATAAATACAAAATCGCTGTTGGTATAAATGCACGATGAAAATCACTGTTTCCTACATATAAATAAACAAGAAGCCCAAAAATAGTACCTAAGTAACCAATCGCTACACCATAACCTGAAATAAGGGGCATTTCTTCTTTTGTCCCTAGGTCACCCATCATCGAATCATAGAATACGAGACTCGAATTAAAGAAAAATTTCGCAATGACAAAGCTTGCAACGACTAAAAATAAACTGAGCGGTACACCTGAATAACTTGTTGTTGTCTCGAAATTTGCAAAAACACCCATCATAAAGGTAAATATAATAGAAATCGATGCAAACCAGACAATGAATCGTTTTTTATAGCCGGTTTGATCTATCCATACCCCAAAAAGCGGTGAAAAAACTACTAGAAAAAAGCTTGCTAATGCATTGGCATACGAAATAAATGTACTAGCAACTTGTTGCATTACTTCATTCGTACCTAACACTTCGTCCATATAAAATGGGAAAAAAACTGTATTAATATTTGAAGAAAATATCGTATTAGCAAAATCGTAAAACGCCCAAGATAGTATTGGCAATGATAAATAGAGTGCTAGCTGACTGCGATGCTGTGTTTCTCCCACTTGCCTCTCGTTCATTAAATCCCTCCTTTTCCTTCTTATAATATTAAATTAATTCCTATCTGTATTAAAAAATACCTTTTGTTTAATAAAAATTAATATTATTTACAATATAACAAAACCAACTGCTAAATGGCCATAAATTGGTTAATCCATTACCAACCATTTTCCAAATAAATAAAAAAGATATTCAAGCCCCTCGCTTGAATATCTTTTAATTATTCCTCAGTAATAGTTACCCATTTATTAGACCATTGTTCAATTGCTTTTAGCACGGGTGTGATTGCATATCCTTTTTCTGTAAGCTCATATTCAATAACGACTGGTGTAGAAGGAATGACGGTACGTAAAACGATTTCTTCGGTCTCTAACTCCTTTAATCGCTCTGTTAGCACACGACTACTAATATTCAACTGATTTTTAATGGTTGAAAATCGTTGTGGGCCGTCAAGTAGCTGATATATAAGCAAAGTATTCCAACGATGATTCAATAGCATAAGTGCCTTTTCAAATCGTGGACAAATATTTTTTTGATTCAATTTACTCCCTCCTTTATTACTAGTTCTTAATAAAGATTATATCACTTTTTAAAAATCAGTTCTTAAAATCCACTTAGTTACTTGACAAAAGTTGTTTTTAAAAATAAACTAAGTTACGAAATGTAAGTTAAAGAAAAGGAGTAATTACATTATGCAAAATATTGGTTCAACAATTTTACGTGTCGTTCTCGGCATTATTTTTGCGGTACACGGTTTCCAAAAATTCCAAGGCGGAATCAGCTACACAGCTGACTTCTTTGAAAGTCTAGGTATACCAGGCTTTATGGCATATATCGTTGCAGTTATTGAATTAGTTGGCGGAGTTGCTCTTATTTTAGGCTTAGCAACAAGAATTTTTGGTGCTTTACTGACTATTACAATGATTGTTGCTATCTTTACAGCAAAGCTTAGCATTGGTTTTATCGGAGCAGATGGATTGGCTGGTTATGAGCTTGATTTAGCATTAGGTGCTATAGCACTCTACTTTGCTCTTGCAGGGGCATCTAGCTTCTCCTTAGATTCTCAACTTTTTAGTAAAGAGTAGCGAATCATCTGCTACTTAGGGCAATTTTCAATAGTTTACGGGCAATTCACAGACCTTTTGTGGCGATTTCACTAGGTTTATCGTCGGAGGGTAGTGCCAGGCACTCAACGGCATGCAAAAAAGTGTTAGATTGATGGCAGTCAATCTAACACTTTTCTCCTTTTGCTTCTATGGATTCAATAATGCTATCTATTGATAATACTTTAGAAGAGCCTGTGTACCATTGTCACCGTAGCCTTCTGCGATTAGCTTTTCATACATTTCATGAGCTAATGCTAGCCCTGGTAAAGAAATACCCATTTTTTTTGATTCATCTAAAGCAATTTTCATATCCTTTACAAAATGTTTAATATAAAAACCTGGGGCAAAATCTTCCTTCATCATACGCGGAGCTAAATTACTTAAAGACCACGATCCTGCAGCACCTGAAGAAATAGATTTTAAAACAGTAGCTAAATCTAGCCCCGCCTTTAAGCCATATGCAAGCGACTCACATACACCAATCATCCCAGATGCAATAACGATTTGATTACACATTTTCGCATGCTGTCCTGCACCTGCTTCACCTTGGTAAACTATATTTGCTCCAAATTGTTGTAATACTGGTGCAACTTGATTAAAGGCATGTTCGTTTCCACCAACCATAATCGACAATGTGCCATTCTGAGCTCCTACATCTCCACCAGAAACAGGGGCATCCAATGCTTCTACTCCTAGTGTTTGAGCATGTGTATAAATCTTCTTCGCTAAAGTAGGCTCAGATGTAGTCATATCGATAACAATATTGCCAGCCTGGGCAGTTTTAAATAGCCCCTGTTCACCAAAATAAACTTCCTCAACATCAGTTGGATAACCAACCATCGTTAACGCTATATCCTTATCTTTAAAAGCTTCAGCTGGCGAACTAGCCCAACTAGCCCCTAATGCCATTAACGGCTCTGCTTTTTCTTTTGTGCGAGTATAAACTGTCACCTCATGGCCATTTTGCAATAAGTGTTTGATAATGCTAGCACCCATAACACCTGCACCGATAAATGCAATACGCTCTTTTCTCATATGTAATAACTCCTTTACTTGAATTAATTTTGTTTCCATCAATACGCTATAGACGGACGCTTTTCTGTCAAGTACCGATCTGCTTCCTTCGCTAAGCTTCTTTTCCCTGGAGTAGCTGCCTTCCGCACAATTGAATGAAATTAACTCTCTTAGTAAAACTAATCAATTATTCCTTTCTCTCATTTTAGATGAGTTGAGGTTTAAGGAATTTTTGCTTAGCTTATGATGTGTTTTTAGTGTAGATGAATCAGTTCAATAATTCAAATTCTTCTTAAAACTTGTACTAACTTTATTATGTATGGCATATATACCGAATAAGCAAAAAAAAAGAGAGCAGGTGATGGGAATCACTGCTCTAAAGGGGGAAATGAGAATGTTGCTGTGTTCATATTAACTATTCCCCAGTAAATGCATTTTTAAACATCTAATCTAAAAAGTTTTACTCTGAATACTGAAACAAATCATCCTGATCTTCTTCTTCTAATGTTGTCTGTCTATAATAAGTATTCATTAACTGATCTAATCTGCGACTCAGTTGAATGGTTTTTGCATTCTGTAACCCGTTTTCAACACCAGAGCGAATCATCATCTCACGAGTTTGTTCCATTTGTTTCAAGAGTAGATTGACCATTCATACAACCCTCCAACATACAAATAATCATACCATTATTATACATTTATATTTCATTTCTTACAGCATTAAGTTACGACAATGTTCGACAAAATTAACTTCTAGGAATTTCCAAATAAGTGTATATTATAATCCCGTTTTGCTTTGCTTCACCTCTAAAATGTTTAAATAAGGGGTGTTTCACTAATACTTCACGAAACTCATAAAATTGGTCTTTAGTAATTTCGATACTTTGTATTTCTCCTTCCTGTAATTGTTTAAGCATATTTTCATATTGTTCCATTTTTTCTATTCCCTTCTCTTTCCTTATTTTGTGTATTAAATTATGAATTATTCAAAAAAAGCTTTACGTTTTCCTTTTTTTCATGCAAACTGTATATTATTAGTCGATGAAGGAGCTGACTGTCTGTGAAAATAGCTGAAGTTGGAAATATTATCGAGTTTAAAAATGGTTTGCAAGGTATTGTTGAAAAAGTAAATGAAAATTCGGTGATCGTTGATCTAACATATATGGAGAATTTTGATTCCCTTGAAATTGAAGAGAAAACGGTCGTCAACCATAAACGTTACAAAATCTTATATGCAAGTGAAGCTTAATATTCTGAATAGTCCCTTTTTGTCTTAATAGATGATAAGGGACTATTTTTTTGGTAAAATTAAAGTATGGAGGTCGAATTATGCTAACAAATTCGAAACAAACAATAATACTTCTCCTTTCTTTATTATTCGTTTATGGCATGCTTGCTTTCACATTTGCTAATCCAGCTGTATTTTGGTACCTTTATGCATTTACTCTGCTCGTATGTATAGCTATTGCTATTCTTTCAGGTACAATTGAAGATCAATTACCTACTTGGAAATTTCTAATTTTCGGCATAGGGTACGGTACAATCACATATGGCATTATACGTTTTGGTTATTGGCTCGCTCCATATATAAATGATCGGCTAGTAGTAACAGTGAAAAAGTTTTTAACTGTTTACGGTCCACAAAATATTTGGCACTATATTTTACTTGTGTTCATTGTCGCCATTGGCGAAGAGCTATTTTGGCGTGGTTACGTACAACAACAATTGAAGCGTTTTATGCGCCCTGTTTTAGCAGTTGTTGTAACAGCAATTTTATGTGCCATCTCGATTGCATTTAGTGGCTTTAAGCTTGGTATAATTGCAGCTCTTGTAACAAGCCTAATTTGGGGCTTTATTTATGAATGGCGCAAGAGTATGCCTTTAGTTATTGTGGCCCATGTTGTTTTTGTTCTACTATTGTTTTTAGTGTTACCTTTAACATCATAACAAAAAAAATTGGAAACATTTTATCTTTTATTAGCGTTTAATATAGAAAAGGAGGGCTTTTCATGCAAAAAAAATTATTTTCAATGCTTGCATTATTACTAACAGCTGTTATTGTCGTGGGGTGTAATACCTCTGATAAGACAGAACAATCAGATGCTGAACAAAATGAACCAGCGAACTCACAACAACCATCTGAGAATGAAACTGCAGGCGATGACAAGCAAGAAACGCCTACATCAAATGATGCAAATACAGACACACAAGCTAAACCAGAACAAGAAGTGAAATACGTTCAAAAAGGTGTCGACAAAAAGGAAACAGCAACTGAATCTGATAGTGTTGATCAGGGCTATAAATTCCAACAACTACCTGAATTCACTCTTTCTCAAGAAGAACCAGGAAAAGACATGTTAGTATCAAATGCTGATGATGAAGTATTTATGCGTATTGAAACAACAAATGCTTCTGAAACAAGCTATGATGCAGTAAAAACATCTATGCAAGACTACATGAATGCAGTCGGAGGACCAGTAGCATTATCTGCTGAAGAACTTTCTGCATTTAAGGATATTAAAAATATTGAGGGCTATGTTGTAGACTTTGATACTGAAAAAGTAGTTGGCGTAGTATTTGAAAAAGATGGACTCATTACAAAATTAACAATTCATGATAATGATGAACAAGATTTAACTGCTGCAATGCTTGCTATGGCAGCCACTATTTCCAAAAAATAATACCCAGTGTTTGAAAGGCCTTAGAATCCATTCTAAGGCCTTTCTTTTATTCATCAACAAAAAACACAGGGAGGCATTGTGAGCTCCTTAAATAAACTCCCTAACAGGCAAAAATAGCTATTATATTCGATTCTTTACCAAAAACATCGTTAAGTTCCTTTTTAAAATCCTATATTTGGGCATAGAAAAAAGAATCGCCTCAAAATCCATTTGAGACAACTCTTTTTAATAAGACAAATCTTTAATTGATAGCCCTAATTTTTTTAATAAGCCTATCGTTTGATCTTTTTCCTCGACAGATAATGCACTCATCAATTCATGTAAATGTTGTTCATGCCTTGGAAATAATTCGCCCATAAACGCTTCACCTTCCGCGGTAATTTCTGCATAGGTAACGCGACGGTCTGATGGACAGGAAACCCGTAAAAGATAGCCTCTTTTTTCAAGCTTATCAATTACATACGTAATAGACCCACTGGCAAGTAATATTTTATTACCAATTTGCTGTAATGGTTGTCTCCCTTTATGATAAAGGAGTTCTAAAACTGCAAATTCAGTAGGATTTACACCATTCTCTTGGAAAAAATGGCTTGTCATCTCATTTATTGCTTTATGGGCACGCGATAATACTATATATAATTTTAAAGTTTGTTTTAAATCTTCTTCTGACGTCATAGCCTAGTCCTCTCAATTCGCTCTTTATACATGTCATTATAGCGACTTTTGAAAAGCATTGTCAAAAGCATTCAATAATAGCGCACTATTGAAATAATTTTTACTGTATTTAGGTTACTAAATAAGCAGAATCCTTCGCCGAAACATCTAACGGGTCCAATTGATTGAATGTGTAAACAGGAAACTGCATATGGAAACATGTCCCCTTCTGCACTTCACTTTGAACACCTATTACACCTTCATGCTCTTCGATTACTTTTTTCACGAAAGCAAGGCCTAGTCCTGTCCCTGTTGATTTCGTCGTGTAAAAAGGTTGGAATAAATTTTGGATTGTTTTACTATCCATTCCACTGCCATCATCTTTAATCATTAACTCTACAATCGTACAGTCAATAACATTCATCTCAACCGTAATTGTGCCACCATTATGCATAGCTTCCATCGCATTTTTAATAAGGTTCATAAATACTTGCTTTAGACGATTTTCATTGCCACCAATATACACTTCAGTAGCTGATGGTATATATTGAATCATAATTTTTTTCATCAAAGCATCAGGTAACATAAATTCGATCACTTGTTTTACAATATGATCTAATTCGATTAATTCTACCTTCATACTTGTTGGCTTGGACAATACTAATAATTCGGACAAGATTTGCTCCATCCGTTGTAACTCACTATCGATAACAGATAAATACATGCGTGATTCCTCATCCGCATTCAGCTTTAAAAGTTCTGTAAAGCCTTTTAAAGAAGTTAATGGATTTCGAATCTCATGTGCAATACTTGCCGCCATTTGTCCAACTACATTCAACGCTTCCTGATGCTCCACTTTATGCTGCAACTGCTTTTTCTCAGTTTCGTCATTAATAACAGTGACGATAATATTATTATACTCATCGAAAACACTTGAGATTTCGTAATAGCACGTTCTACTTACTTGTGTTTCATCTACGACATGAATAATGGCATGTTTTTCGCCCATCAATTTGGATAAATATGTTGTAATTTGTCCATTCTTCATTGTAAATGAATCAAATATATGTTGATGAGCTTTATGAAGAAGCTGCGATTTTTCTATTTTCAAATACATTTCTGCATATTTATTTAAACCAAGAATAATCCCACTCGCATCACTCACAATAACAGCATAGGGTAAATGATCATATGCACTGAAGGATTGCGATCGTTCCTGTTCCTTACTAACATACAATTCAATTGCTCTGTCATTATTGATAGTGGATAGCTGTGCGACTATTTCTTCTGTGTTTGGATCATAGAAACATTTAAAGGACATCATTTCTAGATCATTGTTATTTTTACGAATATTAAATATTTCTTCTGATCTTAACTCACATTGTAGTTCCTTAACGAACTTAGCCCACTTAATATTGGATGGCTCGTCCATTGTTATAAAACCTTTAAATGATGAATTAAGATTAAAAAGTTTAATAGCTGCCTCATTACAATTCAAAATTTTCCCTGATTTATTAAGAATAAGTGTTGGTGACGAAGTACTTTTCATAAGATTTCCAAAACATTGATTTATATCATTTTGCTTCAACTTTCTCACCGAACCTTTCAAAAGAGTAAAAAACCTCTCATTCGAATTTTGAGCCTTTACTATACTTTATGACTGTACGATTCTATTATTACAAAATTTAGTAAATTTAAGTATTTAAAATTATTTCACGAACCGTTCACAAAATAAATAGGTCTAAAGGATTATATTGTTTGTCAGCTACTTGACTGTTACAATTAGAAGTTGAAAGGAAGATTAATGCATGAATACTATTTTAACTACTTTAAACGCAAAGTATATCCACACAAATTTAGCATTGCGTTATTTAAAATGTGCTGCTTTACCTGAATACAATCCAGTAATTGCAGAATACACAATTAAAGACCCTGCATTTAATATTGTATCAGATTTATTTCAAAAAAACCCCGATATCGTAGGATTCAGTTGCTATATTTGGAATATTGAAGAAACAATACACGTTATTAAAATGTTAAAAACGGTTTGTCCAAATGTTAAAATTTTGCTGGGAGGACCTGAAGTATCATACGATGTCCATCATTGGTTACGTCGAATTGAAGAAGTTGATTTCATTGTCATGGGCGAAGGGGAAACTTCATTTAAGCAGTTACTACGCCATTTGCATGGCGAAATACCTTTAGAAGATGTTCCAGGCATTTGTTACTTAGAGGACGGTAAAGTTCGAATTCACGCGCAAGCACCTAAAATTGACTTACGTGAATTACCGAGTCCATTCCGTTTTGAAGAAGACCTTCCACATCTAAGCAAACGAATTCAATATATTGAGACAAGCCGAGGCTGTCCTTTTAGCTGTCAATTTTGCTTATCTTCTATTGAAGTAGGCGTACGCTATTTCAATAGAGAAAGTATAAAAGAAGATATTCGTTATCTAATGAATAATGGTGCGCGCACTATTAAATTTGTCGATCGTACATTTAATATTAGCCGTAGCTATGCGATGGAAATGTTCCAATTTTTAATAGATGAGCATAAGCCAGGCGTAGTCTTCCAGTTTGAAATTACTGCTGATATAATGCGTCCCGAAGTCATTCAATTTTTAAATGATAATGCCCCAAAAGGACTTTTCCGTTTTGAAATTGGTGTTCAGTCTACAAACGATCTAACAAATACGCTTGTACAACGTCGTCAAAACTTTGAAAAATTAACGCGTACAGTAACAATGGTCAAAAATGGTGGAAAAATAGATCAACATTTAGATTTAATTGCTGGACTGCCAGAAGAGGATTATAGTAGCTTCCGACAAACATTCAATGATGTTTTTGCTATGCGTCCTGAGGAATTACAGCTGGGCTTCTTAAAGCTATTGCGTGGTACAGGCCTTCGTTTGGAGGCTGAAAAGTTTGGCTATACCTATGTGGATTTATCTCCTTATGAAATCTTTTCGAATAATGTCTTAACGTTCGATGATATTGTCCGTATTAAACATGCAGAAGATGTACTTGAAAAATATTGGAATGCACACCGTATGGACCATACAATCGAATATTTAGTAACAGAAGTATTTGATACACCATTTGATTTCTTCCAAAACTTCGGAACTTACTGGGAGACAAAGGGCTGGTCACGTATTGGTCATCAGCTAGAAGATTTGTTCCGCCGTTTACTTGAGTTTTTAGAAACTGTGGAAAGTGCTAATTTACCAATTATCCAAAGCTTAATGCAGCTTGATTATTTAAAGGCACAACAATTCCAACCACGTAAATTATGGTGGAAAGATCGCCCTACTGAAGTTCAACAAAAAGCACTTTATACAGCTCTACGTGAAAATCCTAACATTGCAGGTGAAGAATTTGCCAACTTGAATTTGACTGAAAAAGAATTGTTCAAGCATACACTTATCATCCCACATAACTTGGATTATCAAAATTTCTCAAATGGCAAAATTGTACAAAAAAACGGCTATCTTTTAACCTACTTCCGACACGGTCAAGAACCGTATTTTGCAACAATCCATTCAGTTTAATAAAAAAACGCTATTCACTTGAAATTATTCAATGAATAGCGTTTTTTTATTTTTGAAACTAAAATAATTCGATTTTTCAACTAATCCACTATTCTTCGCATTACGAATTAATTACAATTTCTACCGACTGCCACTAACTTTTGATGCTAGTAATGGATTCACAATCACATTAAAATAATTAGTACAAATCACTTAAAATATAGTTATTGGTAATAAGTACTTATTACCTATAATGCAGCAATTTTAATCAGGAAATATTTTATTAAATTTTCTAAATTTTTAGATATATATTCAACAAATTTGCTGCCTGACTAATAAATGCTTATTCTGAACGATTTCTAAACCTCTATTTATTCTTTTAAATTGCACAAAAAACAGTTAGACATCCTAAAATAGCCTATCAATTCTTAGCTAATAAATCGAATTATAGTTTCTTATTCTTTATATTTTTCATTAAGCAAATTAACATACTTCAATGGTCTTCTACGTAAAAAATTTCCAGCATCTCCTTATATATTAAATATTAAATACAATATAATAGAAGAAAGTCATAAAATAGAATCACTTTTATTGCAGTGAAAGTACTCAATCTTCTCATTTTAGAACATAGCAATTTGAATACTATAAAAGAAGAAACCAAAGTGCCATGGAGTTATTTTGCTCTGTTTAATATTACAAAGTACGTTTTACTACCGAAATCAGCAAACCTAATGCTTCACTATCTGTCATACTGCTTACTCGATCACTATGATCTATTTTCATAATACCTCGTTTGTGTGTCTCTTTTAATAAGTCCTTTAATTCTTGTTTAGCTGTGCTTGTAAGTGTCATAGTAAGTTCTCCTTTTGTTTCTTTTTCGTAACTGGGTTCACCGCTGCTTTTATCCTTTTCAAAAAGCTGTATTAGATGACCCTCAGTTCTAGTACAAGGTGGTCATTTCTCTTTCTCCACTCTTAATAAGATGTACCCGCACACTAACCCAACTAAACTTTTTTTTAGTAATGTTGCTACTGAATTTTTATCCAGTGGTTTAGAAAAATTTTAATGATTTGCCCCAGACTGTCGGATAGATTATAGATTAGATCATTGCTGTTGACTTCCACTACAGGCGGCGCTTTCCGCTCCAATCTAGACTTAAGCTCCCGTACGGCCAGTAACGGAAATCTAGATGTACATGGAATATCAAGAAAGGACTCACCATGCCTATGCAATTAAAATTTTTGACTACAAGTTCAAAGGGGGCAAATTAATAATTTGCCCCCTTAAAACCCTCTATATCAATGCTTCTAAATGTTTATCCAATAATAACTCGTTCTTTCGGATAATGGAATTTGGATTTTTTACCTCTTCCACCTCCACCAAGTGAATACAGGAAGGAAATTAAACCAACTCGTCCTATGAACATTAATATGATAATGATGATTTTACCTACAACTGATAAATCTGAGGTAATCCCTAAAGACATTCCACATGTTCCGAACGCAGATGTAATTTCAAAAATAATTTGTATTAGTGTCGCATGTGGCTCTGTAATAAGTAAAATGATTGTAGCCATTAGCACCATAAAACAAGCGACTAAAATAACGACAAACGCACGGAAGACATCAATTAAATGGATTTCACGTCCGAAGATTTGAATATCTTCTCTACCCCTTGCAAACGTAATTAAAAATAATATCGCAATAGCGAAGGTCGTCGTCCGTATCCCGCCCCCAACTGAGCTTGGAGAAGAACCAATGAACATTAAAAAGCTCATAAAAATATCTGTCGCCTCACTGAAGGATGTTACATCATATGTTGTAAGTCCCGCTGAACGTGTAGATATGGAATGGAACATTGCGGAAAAGATTGCTTCATGCCAAGGCATCCCTTTAAATGAATGGAAAGACTCAAGCAGTAAAATAACGAGCGCCCCTACAACAAATAAAATTGCATAAGTAGTTGTCGTTATTTTTGTAAATAAGCTAAAACGAAAATTAGCATGCCGATTAAGTAAAAATGTTTTTACCTCGACTAGCACCGGGAAGCCAATTGCTCCTAGCACAATCAACACCATTGTTATTAATTGAACAAAATAATCATTATGAAATGGCAATAAACTCATCCCAGTAATATCAAAGCCCCCGTTAGTAGTAGCTGATATAGAAGCAAAGACACCGTGAATAAGAGCTTGTTCAAATGTATCGAAATAATTCGTAAAATGCGCAGTTAAAATAATTGCTCCTGCTAATTCTATGCCGATTAAGATTTTCAATATTTCTCGAATTAATTGGACAACGCCAGATAAATTATACTGATTATGATCGATCATAATTAGCTGACGTTCACGCATCCCAATTTTTTTCCCTACAAGCAACCAAACAAAAGTACCCAGTGACATAATACCAATCGCGCCGAGCTGTAAAATAACAAGTACCATGACGAGTCCAAATGTTGTGTAGGTCTCTGAAATATTAAACGTTGTTAAGCCAGTTACACTTACAGCACTTACCGCAGTAAATAAGCTATCTAATAAAGACACTTTCACACCCGCTTGATGAACGCCGGGAAGTCGTAACAATAGGAAGGAAATTGCTATTGCTATGAAATAATAAGACACTAGTGCCTGAAACGGTGTGATTAATTTATTAGATGATTTTTTCCAAGGCACCTCATCAACTCCTTCCACTCATGATGCCAAGATAGATATTAGTATAGAAAAAATCTATAAAAAAAGAAAGAGGCTGTTTTAAACAGGATAAAACTATCCACCTCGAGCTATTTAATCGATATAAAGCAAAAATCCGCATACACTTTCGCAGGAAAAAGCAAGCGCACATGACTCAGTTAGTGTTGCGAGCGATACGCTCGTGCCTTGCCCGCAGAAAGCAACGCGGATTTAAAAATAGTTTCTTTATGCATTTATAAAAGTTACAAGCAGTTATTTTGTTTGTTTTTTATTACGTACCCCTACTAAATAACCGACAAATGCAATACCAATTAACACAATCCAGAATGTTAATTCCCATCCTGTTGAATGAGGGAATTCTTTAGGTAATATACCCACTTTTTCATGAGCTAATGTTAAAACAACAAGTTTTACCCCAACCCAGCCAACAATTAAAAATGCAGCAGTTTCAAGTGAAGGATAGTCGTTTAAAACTTTCACAAACCATTGCGCGGCAAAACGCATCATTATAACACCAATAAAGCCACCTAATAGCATAATAATAAATTGTCCACCATTAATGCCACCAATATCAAAATTACCTAAGTGTGGAAGCGTCACAGCAATAGCAACGGCAGCAAGCATTGAATCAATCGCAAATGCTATATCAGCAACCTCTACTTTTAAGACAGTCATCCAAAAGCCAGATCCCTTTTTCACAGCAGTCTCATCATTTTCGTCTTCCTCATCTTTACCTTTTCTCAAGTCATAAATATTTTTGGCTGACATAAACAATAGGTAGGCTGCTCCAACCGCCTGAATTTGCCAGTAATTAACTAATACTGTAATAACAAAGAGCGCAGAGAATCGGAATATTAATGCTCCAAATAATCCGTAAAATAGTGCCTTTTTTTGTAGATCAGGCGGTAAGTGTTTAACCATAACAGCCATTACAACTGCGTTGTCTGCTGCTAGTAATCCTTCTAATACAACTAGTACAATCAGTACCCAGCCATATTGTAATAATATTGCTTCCATCCTCTGTTCCTCCTTTAAACTCTGTATACCCAAAATTGCGATCATTTACTAGTCAAATGCAAAAGAAAAGACCCCTGCCTGAAAGAAGGCAAAGGTCTTGCTAAGCAAATTTGTATTTGTCACTTCTCTCATTACAGGTATCGGCATTGCACCTTTTTCAAAGTAACAACATTTGCTATCACACCCGATGGTAAATACCATGTCTTGACGAATGTGAAATCAGATGCATCGCTCGCATCTGCTAGCTACTCCCCTTTAACAAAATGTCTAAGGATATTTCTTTTGTTCGTTTATTATAGCACTATCATTTAAAGCTGACAAAGAAATCCATCATTATTTAATTTGAATATGATAGTTTTTATCGTCTTTATGTGCTAGATAAAAATCCACCATTTTCGGCATTGTTTGTATAAAATCAGGACATGTAATATTTCCTTTTTGTAAAATAGCAACCGCTTCTGCTGTATCAAAGACAGCATTCCAAGTTAAATAATCTAAAGATTCTTGCTCAACACCTAGAAATTTTCGAATGAAAGGTACTTTTAACGATTTTTTTGCTAACGACAAAGGAAAACGTCCTTTAGGATAATGATCCGTTAATAATTTTACCATTGTGCGATATACCTCTTGTACAGGATGTGGGTTCGGATCTGTTAAATGTAGCGTTTTGCCTTCTGCACTCTTCTCATCCACTATATAAGTTGCGGCATTTATAATATAATCAACCGGCACAACATTAATAGCTGAGCTCGACAGCCCTATATAAGGTATAACCGGTAAACGTTTTAATTTATTCACCATATTTAAAAAGAAATATGGTCCATCAAATTTAATCGTTTCACCAGTCTCTGAATGTCCACGCACAATTCCTGGTCTAATAATCGTAATAGGAATCTCCGACTTTAAATCTTCTACACGATGCTCTGCCTCATATTTTGTTTCCTCATAATAGTTTTTAAAAGCAGGAGGTCGGATTAAATCATTTTCACGTAAAACTCCTTCACGTAGCCCAGCAACATATGCTGTACTAAAATACATATACCGCTTTAAATTTGGAAGTGTACGTACAAAATCATTTACCATCGCTGTTCCATGTACGTTGACCTTCCAAGCGATATCTCTAGGAACCGCTAAATCATAAATAGCTGCTAAATGCCAAAACACTTCAATTTGAGGCAGTAATTCCTGTACTACTTGATTTGTCATCCCTAAATTAGGTAGTGTAATGTCCCCTTCGACAATCTGTATCGTACAGTGAGGGTAGTCCAATTCTATTTTGCCTTTTTCAACATTTGCTTTTGGTATTTCCCCTGCTAGCACAATTGCGATAACCTTTTGCGTTTTATTTTTTTTAAATAGCTCTCGTATTAATTGACTTGAAATGAATCCTGGAAAACCCGTAAAAAAATGAACACCCATATCTCATTTCCCCCTTGTACTTAAGGCAATTTTCTAGTTTCTTTATCCATTAAGCTATAAACAGCTGGCACTATATATAATGTCAGCAAAGTCGAAGTAATAAGCCCACCAATTACAACAATGCCCATAGGCTGGTTCATCTCGGTACCTTCACCAATACCAAGTGCAAGTGGTAGCAAACCTAATATTGTTGTTAATGCTGTCATTAAGATTGGACGTAGTCGATCTTGTGTAGCAAGTAAAATCGCATCATATGACTTCATGCCATGCACCTTTTGCTGATTAATATAATCGACAAGTACAATACCGTTATTCACAACAATGCCAACGAGTACCAAAATACCAATAACAGATGTCACACCAAGTAGTGTTTTTGTAGCAAACATTGCAATCGTAACACCAATAATCATAAGTGGTACCGTAAACATAATAACGAAAGGATATTTAAATGACTCAAACTGCGCTGCCATTACAATATAGACAAGCACTACAGCTAAAGCAACGGCTAAAAGCATGTCATCAATTGCACTATCATAAAGCTCTCGATCCCCACTAAAAACAACTTGCGTTTCAGAAGGTAAATTAGCTTTTTCAAGAGCCTTATCGACCTCCTTTGAAATACCACCTAGTGACTCCTTCGCTGTATAATCAATGAAAAATGCAACTGCAGCAGCCTGATCAGAACGTCTAATGGATACTGGCCCTTCTTGTATTGATACGTCAGCGATTTCATCAAGCTTAACAAATAGTCCTGCAGGAGAACGAATCTCCATTGCCTTTAAAGACTCCACACTTTCATTAAATGCCTGTCCAAAGCCTGTATACACCGATAATACAGCTCCATCATCAGCAATCATTTGTGTCGTCAGCTGTCCCTTTGTCATTTGATTAACCGTTTGGGCTATTTGTGCCGGTAAAAAGCCGTAATCCTTTGCTTTTTCTCGATCTACCTCAATTTGAATTTCTTGAACTGTATTATCTAAATCTGTCATTACATTCGTGACAACGTTAATGCGCTTTAGCTCTTGCTGTACTTTTTCAACTGACTCTTGTAAACGTTGTTCATTTGAATCGGTTAATCGGAATGTCAATGTATTTGGAGATGAACCTGACGATGTAGAAACATTAAATGTAATTTCAGCTTGCTCGCCTAGCTCATTGTTTAAATCCTTTTCTACCTCTTCTACAAATTCAAAAATTGAGCGTTTACGATCTGCAAGTGGTACTAGCTTCACATAGACTTCCGCTCGATTTGCACTTGTTTGTCCACGTGATTGCGACTGCTGCGTACCGCCAATTAGGCTAACATAGACGTCAACATCTTGCTCTTCTTTTAAACGCTCCTCTATTGCTGCGACAACTTGTTCCGTTTTTGTTACTGTAGCCCCTCTGTCAAGATCTACACTAATAGACGCAAAACCTTCATCTGTTGCAGGTAAAAATTCCGTACCCATTCTCGATAAACCAAACACTGATAAGCTAAAGAGGATAACAGCCGACAAAATGACCAATAAACGATGCTTTAATACCCAAACAACGGAGGCATTATAGTGCTTATAAAAGGACGATGCTTTTCGAATTTCATTTATATTTTGGTCTTTTATTTTTAACAGACGACTTGCCAACATTGGTACAACTGTTAATGCTACTAATAGGGAGGCAATTAAACTGAAGGAAATCGTAAGTGCAAATTCCGTAAAGATTTGCCCGATTAAACCTTCTATAAACATTACTGGAATGAACACAGCAATTGTTGTCAATGTAGATGCTGTTATTGCTAGCGCCACTTCCTTGGTGCCTTGCATTGCTGCTTCTATTGGTTTCTTACCAAGCCCTAAATGTCGTTCCACATTTTCAATTACTACGATTGCATTATCAACGAGCATCCCAATGCCTAATGCCAGCGCACCTAATGTCATAATATTGAGAGTGAAATGAGCAAAATACATTAAGACAAATGTGACGATGACAGAATAAGGGATAGCAATACCGATGATAATTGGGCTTTTCACACCTCGTAAAAAGACAAATAGCACAAGCATTGCAAATAAGCCACCTAATAGTAATGAAGAACCTATGTTACTTATCGCTAAATTCACATAATTACCTTGATCTACTAATATGTCTGCTACTACACCTTTATATTGTTCCTGTGCTAGTAAGTCTTGTAAGGATTGTTGGAACGCTTTTGAGACTTCAGCAGTATTTGCCCCAGACTCTTGCAAAACGGACATTAATACAGCTGGATGGTCATTAGCACGCGTTTCTGTTAAAGATTTTTGCTCCGCACGCTCGACGGTCGCTACATCTCCTACCGTTAGTGTTTCACCATCTATCGGATTGACGGAGACAATTAAATCCGCAATATCTTCTGGTTTTGTTAATGTACTAACAATACGTGTCGTCAACATTTTGCCATCAGCAGTTAATACAGGTTCTCCAGGCAATGACACATTATTCGTTTGAATGATTTGGATAATATCAGCTTGGGTTAAGCCTTTTGCAATTAATTTTGATTCATCCAATGTTACTTGTACTTCTTCTACCAGCTTGCCGGATACATTTACACTTGCAACTCCTTCAGTACGACGAAGCTCTTTTTCCAATGATTCCGCCAATATACGCACGTCCACCTGATCATTTTCTGCACGTAAAGAGAGCTGAATGATTGGAAACTGTGACGGGTCAAATTTTAAAAAACTTGGCTTTTGTGCATCATTCGGTAGTGGTGTCATATCGATTCGCTGTAAAATATCGAGTTGAACCTCGTCAATATCCGTTGTCCAATTAAACTCTAGCACAATTAAATTTGAACCTTCCTGAGAGGTGGATTGAAGTTTTTTTATGCCTGGCAAGGTGGCCAATGTCGCCTCTAAAGGTTTCGTTACCTTTTCATTTACTTCCGTTGAGCTCGCACCCGGGTAGGAGGTAACAACGACACCAATGGGTGGATTTAATTCGGGAATTAAAGTGATTGGTATTTTTAACAATGATACGCCACCTAAAATAATTATTAGTAGCATCGAAACAAGTGTAAAAACAGGCCTTTTTATCGAAAAGTTGCTAATGTTCATTGTATATACTCCTTTTCTTTCTCTTCTTTCCTATGATAGCCGAAAAGGAGGATTTTTTATAAATTAATACATTATATTGAAACAATTTCATCCTAAAAAATAAAATTATTCGCATCATTACGCTACAGGCGGACACTTTCCGCGGGCAAGCACCGAGCCGCTTCCCTCGCTACGCTTAGTCCAGGGTCTCGGTTCGCTTGCTTTTCCCGAAGGAGTCGCCGCCTTCCGCTTCATTGAAATATTCATTATTTCCCAAGATAAACTATAGTCATTTCCTTATATTGTATATATTCTACATCAATCTCTTATTTTCCTTGTAAAAAAACACGAATCGATGAAATGTCGATTCGTGTTTCTTTTTATAGAAGGCTATATAATTTAATATTTTCGTTTTTATCTGAGAACCAACGCATAGCAAATTCATTTTCAAATAGGAAAACAAGATTGTCAAAGCGGTCTTTTACAAGCATTGAACGACTTGAAGACATCGATTCTTTTACATCGTCTTCATTTTCAATCCAACGTGCCATTTTTGAACCAATTGGTTCCATTCTTACTTCAACATTGTATTCATTTTTCATGCGGTGCTCAAATACTTCAAATTGTAATTGACCAACTGCACCTAAAATAACTTCTTCTGTATGAAGCGTTTTGTAGTATTGAATGGCACCCTCTTGCACTAATTGTAAAATCCCTTTATGGAATTGCTTCGATTTCATTACGTTTTTCGCTGTCACGCGAACAAATAGCTCAGGTGTGAACTGCGGTAATTTTTCAAATTGGAACGTTTTCTTGCCACCTACGACAGTGTCACCAATTTGATATGTTCCTGTATCATATAATCCAATAATATCTCCAGCCACTGCTACATCAACCGTTTCACGGTCGTCAGCTAGAAACTGTGTAGACTGTGTCACTTTAAAAGATTTACCTGTACGAGATAGCGTCATATTCATACCGCGCTCGAATTTACCAGATACGATACGTACAAAGGCAATACGGTCACGGTGTGCTGGGTTCATATTAGCTTGAATTTTGAAAATAAAGCCCGAAAACTCTGGATGCTCAACAGGGTCAATGAACTGCTCATCTTCTGTAATACGAGGTTGAGGTGTTGGAGCAAATTTTAAATAAGTTTCAAGGAATGTTTGTACCCCAAAGTTTGTTAAAGCCGAACCGAAGAACACAGGTGTTAATTCACCGCGGCGGATTTTTTCTTCTGAATAGGCATTACCTGCCTCATTAAGTAGCATAATGTCATCCATCGCTTGTGAGTAATATGAAGTGACTTTCATCGGATTGTCAACTGCTAACTCACCATTGTCATCGATTGGTAGGAAACGTTCTCCTTCTTCAGTACGGAATTGCTCAATACGTTTGTTATAACGGTCATAAATACCAAGGAATTCTTTCCCCATACCGATTGGCCAATTCATTGGGTATGCTTGAATACCAAGCACTTCTTCAAGCTCTTCAATTAGCTCAAGTGGCTCTTTCCCTTGACGGTCTAATTTATTGATAAATGTAAAAATTGGAATACCGCGCATTTTACAAACTTTAAATAGTTTTAATGTTTGTGCCTCAATCCCTTTAGCAGCATCTACAACCATGACAGCACTATCTACTGCCATTAATGTACGATACGTATCCTCAGAGAAATCTTGGTGTCCTGGTGTATCTAAAATATTTACGCGCGAACCACTATAATCAAACTGCATAACAGAAGATGTTACCGAAATACCACGTTGTTTTTCAATTTCCATCCAGTCAGATGTTGCAAATTTCCCTGATTTCTTACCTTTTACTGTACCTGCGTCACGAATCGCTCCGCCAAAAAGTAAAAGCTTTTCCGTAATCGTCGTTTTCCCAGCATCTGGGTGGCTGATAATAGCGAACGTACGGCGTGCTAATATATCTTTTTCTAAATTTGAAGTCATCTCTTCATTCTCCTTTTTTCATACCTACTAATAATAAAAGAAGTCTAGCCCTTCGTACAACCTTTTTACATGAATTCACCAAAAAGAAAACCCTTTAGTCACTACTAAAAGGGTTCAGACTGTCAATAAAAAATATTTTATTCATTAAATCATATACACTACGTTAAATTTTGTGCGAGTGTAGAAGCCTTCACTACGCTGACTTGCAAGGATGGGCTTGTCAGAAAAAATATCTTCCTGCACAAGCTGTTCCCCGTAATCATTTAAAAGGTTGTTACACAAATTAATTTAGACAAATTTTAGTTGTCCTGCCTCTATAGCAATTTCTGCATCACTATGTGGATATTTCGTATTTTCAATAATTTGATAATCTTCATGTCCTTTACCAGCAAAAATAATCATATCTCCTGGTTCAGCTACTTCTATTGCATGACGGACTGCTTCTGCGCGGTCTCCAATACATGCATAATTTTTATGCATCATACCTTTAGCAAGATCGCCTGTAATACTATCGTAATCCTCATAACGTGGGTCATCTGTCGTTAAAATTACATAATCTGCTGCAGATGCCTTTTCAGCCATTGCAGGGCGCTTAGATTTATCACGATTACCACCTGTGCCAACTAAGAAAATAAGCTTACCTTTTTTATATGGCGTAGCTGCAGCAATCGCCTTTTCAATAGCATCTGGTGTATGCGCGTAATCCACAAAAATTTGCACTGGCAAATCTGAGCATACTTTTTCCATACGTCCTTTTACTGGTGGTAATTGCTCTATCTGTTCAATAATTGCTTCCATTGAATAGCCTCTGCCATAAAATGCAACCATTGCAGCAAGAACATTATAAATATTGAACTCACCAAGTAAATGCATTTTTACTGGAAATATGCCTTCAGACATAACTACATCAAATGAAGTCATGTAATCATGATACTCACAGTTAATGGCACGGAAATCAGCTGTCTCATTGTTTAATCCATAAGTCCATACTGGGAATGGTGTCATTGCTGCATAGCGTTCTGACCAAGCATCATCTGCATTGAGCACAACTAGTTTATTTTTTTCTAAGTCTTGTCCAAGTTGAGAGAATAATAAGCCTTTCGCATTCCCATATTCCTCCATCGTACCATGGAAATCAAGATGATCATGAGTAAGATTCGTAAAAATTGCAACATCATAATCAACACCAGCTAAACGACCAAGAGCTAATCCATGAGAAGAAACCTCCATTGTCATTAAACGACAGCCTTCCATTTTTGCACGGAAAATCATTTGTTGCGTCGATAATGCATCACTTGTGGTATTTGCAGATTCATATAAAATACCATTTAAATTAAAACCAATTGTTCCTGATAATGCAGATTTCTCGCCCATACCATGCATGATATTTTGAATAATACCTGTTACAGATGTTTTACCATTCGTCCCTGTTACACCAATCATTGTCATATCTTTTGAAGGGTAATCAAAAAACTTCGCAGCTAACAAACCAACTGCACGATCTGTATCCTTCACGACAACTTGTGCAATCGCATCAGCTAATGGTAGTTCTCGTTCTGTGACAACAATAGTTGCACCACCCTCAACAGCTCTTTGCGCATAATCATGGCCATCCACTGTGTAACCTTTAATACATACAAACATGCTATTCGGTTGCACACTTCTAGAATCGATAACAATATCCGTCACTTGGTTTGGTAACACGCCAATTATTTTTTTCAAAGGTAATGCACTTAACAATTCCTCTGCATACATTTCATAGTCCTCCAATCAATCTCAACATTCATTTCATCATTCCTTGTTTTTCGACAAAAAAAGACAATCTGAATACCCCCACTTACCTAATGAATTTATTTTACTACTTATTCGCCTAGAAATGAAATGCCTCACGAAACGTTTTTTAAATGAAAACGCTACCATTTTAAAATTTAAGTTGGATTTTTCCTATCTTATCAAAAATCGGCATTTATCGACAACAATGAATCATGTATGATGGGAATATCGATTAAAAATTGAGGTGCTAAATATGCAACAATTGGAATTATTACGTATGCGCAATGAGATTATCGTGCTATTTTATGTGACAGCTATTTTTGCCTATGGAGTGCTCATTATGTTAGATCTCTATAGTAGCCTCGAAGTACTGATCGGTGTGTTGTTAATAATCTCTCTACCTTTACTGGCTGGTAAAATTTTAAAAATTAAACCAATTGCTATGCAATGGGTAATAATTATTTCAGGCAATATAGCTATCGTTTATCTTAATATTTTTAGCATTTCCTTAACTAGTTTTATTTGCTTTATTTTCTATATATTATTAATAACTATTTACCAATCGATAAAATTGAATACTTTTATTAGTATTGTTTCTTTGTTGGAAATTATAGCTCTTTCTTATTTTCACCGGATTTCAAGTGAATTCATTGTACATCCACGGTATTTCGAAACATTTATTTTTGTTGTACTGTTACTCACTATTGTTGGTTGGATTCAATCTCGCCATTTACAACATTTCTGGTATCGACTAAATGAGATGAACTTACAGAAAAAACAAGAGTTGCTTTCGCAAGAAGCCTATTTGCATTTGTTTTTCCAACATGCGAATGATTGTATTGCGGTTTTTAGTTTAGATAATCGCGTCATTGATGTAAATCCTGCTTTTGAGGAAGTATATGGTTGGACAAGTGCAGAAATTGTTGGCAAGAGCATCCCTCTCGTCCCTCCCGAAAATGTTTTGGAAGCAGAACAACGCTATGCAAGTTTATTAGAAGGAAAAAGTTTTAAACTGTTAGAAACACAAGATATGCGAAAAAATGGTACAGTTTTCGATGTCGAAATTTCACTCTCGCCTATCTATGACCGCACAAACAAAATGATCGCTATTTCTGCTATTTCACGCGATATTTCTTATAAAAAGGAAAATGAACAACTTTTACTACAATCAGAAAAGCTAAAAATGGCAGGCGAAATAGCGGCTGGGGTAGCACATGAAATCCGTAATCCTATGGCGGTTATATCAGGTTTTGTTCAAATGATGAGTACGGAAAAAGATTCAACCTGTTACGCATATACCGAAATAATCCAATCGGAAATCGAGCGTATTAATTTAATTATTGGTGAATTTTTAGTACTTTCCAAGCCTCATGTTGAACAATTAAAAATCGTATCGATTGACGACGTGATTAACAGTATTAGTCAACTATTTCATCTCGAATTTCAAAAACATAACATTATCTTTTCACTACATATCGTCAGCGAAGATAACCAAATTTTAGCTAATGAAAATCAGTTAAAACAGGTATTCATTAATATTATAAAAAATGCCATAGAAGCAATTGAAGCACGTACAACTGAAGGTGAAATCATTATTTTCATTGCTAAGGATACGGAAGGATTAATTATGGTGACGATTACAGATAATGGTATCGGAATGTCTGAGGCACTGATTAAACGTATTTTTGAACCTTTTTATACGACCAAGTCAACAGGAACAGGTCTTGGTATGCTCATATCAAATAAGATTATTCAGGAACATGGTGGTGCTATTGCTATTGAAAGCAAGTTAAACTATGGTTCAACTATAAAAATAAAACTACCGCCAGCAGAAAATAATGAGGTTGGAGGTGTCTAAAAGGATAAACAAGACACCTCCCTCAGCATTACTTCATAATAGTACGAATAAGCTTAACTTTTTGTTTATATGGTGGGAAAAGAATATTTGTTTCAAGCTTTGAAGATTTTTTTAATATTGATTTTGGATGTGTAAAATTATCAAAGCTTGCCTTCCCATGATAGGCATTAATCCCTGAAGGGCCAACCCCACCGAATGGCAAATGCTGATTTCCTACATGTGTTACCGTATCATTTATACAGCCACCGCCAAATGGTAGCTCCTCTAAAAAGTATTGAATGGCTTTTTCATGTTCAGAGAAAAAATATGCAGCTAATGGTTTAGGCAATTGACGAATTTGATGTATAGCAATTCGTAAATCATCATATACCATAACGGGTAAAATCGGTCCAAATAGCTCATCTTGCATTGAAGGACTTGACCACTTCACATATTCAATAATGGTTGGCTCTATATATAAATCATCACGATCTGTTCGCCCCCCATATGTAATTGTGTCCCGCTCCTCCACTAAAATTTTCTGCAGACGATCAAACTGTCTTATATTCACAATACGACCGTAATCCGGGCTTTTTATTGCATTTTTCCCGTAGAAAGAACGGACAGTGTCCTTTAACAATTTCATAAATCGATCATAAACGTCTTTATGGACAAGCAAATAGTCTGGAGCTACACACGTTTGACCAGTATTTGTGAATTTTCCCCAAGCAATTCGTTTGGCAGCAACTTCTAAATTTGCTGTTTGATCGACTATTGCTGGGCTTTTACCACCAAGTTCGAGTGCTATCGGAGTTAACCGTTCAGCTGCTGCTTTCGCCACTATTTTACCGACCGCTACACTTCCTGTGAAAAATATATAATCAAACGAAGCATGAATAAGTGCAGTTACTTCTTCCTTTTCACCTTCTACAACACGTATATAGGATGGATCGAATGTCTCCTCAATAATTTTTTTCACAATATTTGCTGTATGCACTGACGTTTCAGATGGCTTTACAATAGCTGTATTCCCACCAATAATCGCACCAATTAAAGGCTCCATCACAAGCTGAAATGGGTAATTAAATGGCCCAATAATTAACGTCACACCATAAGGCTCTCGAACAATAAAGCTTTTCCCCATTTGAAGGTGAATTGGAGTTTTAACTGTTTCAGGCTTCACCCATTCCTCTAAATTTTTCACCATATAAGAAATACTATCAAGAACAATTCCAATTTCTGTTGCATATGCCTCGAACTCACTTTTTCTTAAGTCTAAAAATAATGCATTCAAAATATCCTTTTCATACTTTAAAATACTTTTCTTTAAGTTTGTTAATTGATTTTTTCGAAATTTTACATCTTTTGTAGCGCGAGAAAAATAAAATTGTCGCTGCTCTGTAATCATATTTTCAACATCTTGTGGCGTAAAATTCATAAATAAACACCCCTTTTTTAAAATTGCGATACATAGTTTTGTCTTTTTTGAAACAAACTATCTTTGTCTATACGATACAACATTGAAGGATAAAAATCCTCCTTCTGAAATAGGTGATGATGTAAAAAAAAAGAAATAACAACTAATGATGCCATGTTTTTTTTTGTGAATCTCGGGAATTATACAATTACATATCGAATCGAAACGGGGGCGTAGATAAATGACAACAACAACAGGAACTTGGTGGGAATCCATTTTTTCAGGAGCTTTATCGCACGGGATATGTGAAGAGAAATTATCGTTATTACAAGATGAGGCTTTTTTATATCTTTCTACAATACCGTCGGAGCAAGATACTTTAATGGATGAACCTGAAGTAAATTAATAAAAGCGCATCATAGGTGGATATTTCCTATGATGCGCTTTTATACGTTAATTCACAGCTACAATGTGCTGGATTTTTTTAAGTTCTACATCAAGACGATTAATAGCTTCCTCCTCAATAGCAAAGCTGCCGTCCTCTAAACGTATAATTTGCTTGTCGATAATATAAACGGAATGGGCAATATCTGTAGCTCCTAATACAGCCAATACAGGTTTTAGAGCATATTCTAATGCAAGTAAATGCCCAATAGAGCCACCCACTGCAATAGGTAAAATCTTTTTACCTACTAACGCTTTTTGTGGCAATAAATCTAAATAGGTTTTTAATATTCCTGTATAAGATGCTTTATATATAGGTGTTAAAATGACAACAATATCAGCTTCCTCCACCTTTTGATTTTCTGCTTTTATGGCTTCACTTGCAAAGTTTGCAGTTATTAACGCAGCAGCAGGCAGTTCATGTACGTGAATTGTGTGTATTGTTGTACATTGAGCTGAAAAAAAACGCTCGACCTTCTCCTGAATCGCCGTCACACGCGAATACCTTGTATTACTACCATTAATGATCACTACTTTTGTCATCTTGCTCACTCCCTTTATTTTATTAAATAATTGACTACCCTATCTCGAAGTAGTAGGCCTTCCCGACAAATGAAGAAATATTTATTTTGTCATTATTACCAAATTGGTGACTCGTCTACGCAAAATCATTTTCTCAACATTTATCATTGTGTTTTGGCGTTCATTTCTCCCTTTGACAAAAAAGAGGTTTCTATATTTACAGTCAACAATTAAGCCGTTGTGTAAAATAGAAGCCTCTAGATGTCTAGCCAGCTTATTTTGTCTAATACCAAGTAATCTTATAAACTTAATTTACCATAATATTCGATAAAGTCAATAAGCTTTAATGGAATTTATATTTGAATACAAAAAGGTTGCCACAACAATAAGTGAACAACCTTCTCTCCATTTATTTTATTGATGAATCGCTTTGCCGAATACCGCTTTTGCAGCATCTCCAATATGCTCTGATACTGTAGGATGAGGAAAAATTATATTTGCTAATTCATTTACTGTACCACCAGCATTTTTCGTAGCTAAAATAGCATTAAGTATTTCTGTAGCACCATCAGCAACAACACATGCCCCTAATATATGCCCTTCCTCTTTCGTTACAACAAGCTTTATAAAACCTTCCACATTTCCTTCCATCAACGCCTTTGGATTTGTGTTAATTGGCATTTTTGTCACCGTATATGCTTGATGAACTTGATCTTCTAACAAGCCAAACGTCGCAATTTCAGGATGGGTATAAACACAACGCGGAATAAGTGCTTGTTCAACCAATGCTCGTGTAGCCCCTAAAATATAATCCACAACATAAATACCTTCCGCACTAGCAGCATGTGCTAACTGATAGCCTCCCACTAAGTCACCTATTGCGTAAATATGTGGATGACTTGTTTCATAATGCTTATTTACCGCTATTAAACGACCATCAAAATCAAGCTCTAGCTGTTGCGCAATTTCCGTATTTGGACGACGCCCTGTTGCAAATAATAAATTTTCGTATGTATAGATTCCTTTAGAGGTATGAATTTCATTGCCGTTAAATTGCTCAAATTGAAAGTTTGTCACAAGTTCGATACCGATATTTTTCATTTTCTCCCGAATAATTGGTCGTGCATCTGGTTCTTCCGTTTGTAAAATATCTTCACTATGATTCAACATCGTTACTTTCGTTCCAAGTGGTGCTAAGCTAAATGCCATTTCTACGGCAATTACGCCTCCACCAATAATCGTTAGCTGTTGTGGAAGTTCTTCCATATCAAAAAATGTATCCGTTGTATAATATGATGAGCTTTCTAGTCCTTTAAATGGAGGAACAAATGGCTTACTACCAGTTGCTAAAATAATATCTTTCGCTACAAAAGTTTCTTGACCGACCGTTACCGTTAAATCGGCAGCTACCGATGCCTCTCCACGATAAAATGTAATATAATTGCTCGCAATGAACTGTTCAATATTTTCTAAAAGCTCTTGAACGACTGTATTTTTACGTTGCATTAAACGAGGGAAGTTTACATTAACGACTGGCGTTTCAATTCCCCAATCATTGCCACGTTGTATTTCTTGCACTAATTTACTGTGCTCTAACAAAATTTTTGATGGAATACAGCCAACATTATAGCAAGCTCCGCCAACTTTATCACGTTCTACTAAAGCTACTTTCATACCACTTTTAGCCGCATGAATTGCTGACACATATCCTCCTGGACCTGCACCAATAATAGCGATATCAAATTGTTCCACGTCTATTCACCTCAATAATCACCTTAACATTTACAAAATTTCAATGCAATTGACATATCCTTCTTAAGTTACGATGGAGAAATTCACTTAATGAAAAAAGCCTCTCACATGAGAGACTTCTGTTCGAGACAACTACGGTAGTATCAGGTGGATATCTGCGTATAGCGAGATTTATTTGAAGCAAAGTAATTCCGCAGGACAAAGCGATACTTCTGAGAAACATAGCGGGATTTCTGCGGAACGAAGCATTATTTCCGCAATACAAAACCATATTTCCGCGATATGAAGCGTTTTTTCCGCGATACGAAGCATTTTTTCCGCGAAACAAAACCATATTCCCGCGTTATGAAGCGTTTTTTCCGCGATACAAAACCATATTCCCGCGTTATGAAGCATTATTTCCGCGATGCATAGCGGTTTTTATAGAAATTCTTATAGCGGAAAGCCTATTCTAGAGAGACTTGTTTTCAGTTACTTATTGAAATTAATCCAGAAAACTTCTTTACTTCCGTCTTGTTTAATAATAATCGTTTTAACGGAATAGCCTCCTGTTTCGTAAATTGCAATATTTTCTTCTGTTGACATTACTCTTGCATTCGAACTTGCTGCCACTCGGTAACCGCCAAATTCACGTTGTAGCTGACGCTCACCATTCACCATCTTATAAAGCTCAAACCGCGTCTCTTTAGCTTGCAGTGGTCCTTTATTCATATCACTTTTCAACCAAGCTTTTACTGTCACTTTATTTGTTGTAACTTGTGCTTCTACTTGAATATCCCGTTGTCGATATTGTTGCTCCGCATGTGTATAATTTTTTTCTAAAATCTTTTTTAATTCATGGGCTGACACTCGATTGCTAGAGTCAATTCGTTTAATGTGAACGGTACCCTCGCCAAATAAATTATAGCCACCCTGTGTAGAATAATCGATAGTATAACCCGCTTCTTTGACAGCCTGCTCGGCAATTCGATCATAAACACCGTATGGATAGGAAAAGGATTTAGGCGCTTTTCCCGTATATTTTTCAATTAGTTGATGTGCTTTTGTAATATCCTCTTGAATATATCGAAGGCGTTCCTCATTTGTAAGCGGCTCTCCATTTTTCTTTTGATTAAGTATCATTGCCTCGTGTTTCGGCTTATCATTGTTGCCACGCCAATGTAAATCATATGTATGGTTGCCGATATGAATAAATCCGGAATCGGACATTTCCTTTATTTGTTGCCAGTTCAACATTGGTACATTTTTTCTGAATCCTGTCTCCACATCATTTACGATTATAAACAATGTCGCTTGCATGCCCATTTCTTTCAAAATAGGATATGCAACCTTATATACACTTTCATAGCCATCATCTATCGTTAAAAATACAGACTTCTCAGGAATACGACCATGCCCTTGTAAATATGCGATTAGCTGATCCTCGGTAATTGTTGAGTAGCCATTGTCCTTTAGCATCTTCAACTGCTCACGAAATAGCTTTTCTGTAATATTTATATTGGCTATTTCCTTGTAATCACCAAATGAATGAAAGTTAATGACCGTAACACCTTTGGCATTACTATATTCATAAAATTTTGTTGGCTTTGCTGCCATCGCTTGATCTGACATTGCTATAAAGAAGCAAACAAGTACAACAAATACTATTATTCTCCTTAAATACTGCATAATATTGGTCCCTCTCTCAAACTATAGTCTATATTAAGTATATACGAAATAATGACAGACTGAAAGAGACTGTTCAACATCGAACAGTCTCTTTCATGTGATGAGCGATAAATTGTTTGAGTGCCTGACACTTAGCAAAGAAAGCAAAGATACTTAGCATAATATCGCTTCCTAAATAATAAAAATCATAAAATACATGGCTTGCATGGAAATTGTTTGAGTGCCTGGCACCTGCCATAGAACGTCCATCAATAAATATTGCGCTGCCAAAAGCGTTGCTGAGCAATGGCATCTACAAATTTTTTGGCAAATCCAGCATTTCCAGTTGCTAAAATAATTCCTGGCCCTACATTGGCATTGGACATATTAAAAAATGTTGTTCCTGTTGAAGCAATACCAATTGGTTTAAAATGTCTGTACGCCTCATTAATATAATTGACAATATAGGTGTTAAACTTTGCTTGATTGTCAGCTCGAACTCCGACAACATATAAAGAATCAAACAGCACCGCATCGGTCGTAATAAATGTATCAGTCGCTGTTAACTGTACACCATTAGTGCCCTTCACAACACCGAGTCTGTCAGAAATGATGCTATATCGAACTCCGTTCCTTGTTAAATACTTCAGTACTTCTCCAACCTCATTGGCGTCAAATCCATCACCTATTAATACCCCCACTTTAAGTGTCTGTGGCAATTTCACAGTATTTGCCTGGCTTAGTGCAGGTGATGATATAGTAACTTTTGATTGCTCACCTGTAGGTCGATTAACGCCAATATTATCAGCAACTATTGTAGCCATCTCTTTATCGACACGGACAAACATATCAACAACTTGCTGGCGAACGTATTTACTTTTCACCTTTCCTACCTCGAAGCTAAAGGCGTCAATGATATGTTGCTTTTCAGGTGGCGACATACTATTCCAAAATAGTCGAGCTTGTGAGAAATGGTCATTAAAGGACTTACTTCGAGCCCTTGTAATACGTCCCTCGACTTTTTCTTCATAATGCACAAATCCCCCTTCTTTTGCAGTTGATGTCGAAGGAGTATTGCCTGCAAGCGAATTTTTATGATAGCTCACCTTTCCCGTATTAATCGTTTGTCGACTAAATCCATTTCGTTGGTTATTATGAATAGGGCAAACTGGCCTATTAATAGGAATCTCAGCAAAGTTTGGTCCGCCTAGACGAAGAAGTTGTGTATCGATATATGAAAATAAGCGACCTTGTAGTAGCGGATCATTTGTAAAATCAATGCCCGGCACAACATTTCCAGGGTGAAAAGCGACTTGCTCGGTTTCAGCAAAAACATTATCCACATTGCGATTCAATGTCATTTTCCCGATTCTTTTGACAGGTACTAGCTCTTCTGGCCATAGTTTTGTTGCATCTAAAATATCAAAATCAAATCTAAATTCTTCCTCCGGCTCGATCATCTGGACACCAAGCTCATACTCTGGAAAATCCCCAATTTCAATTGATTCCCATAAATCTCGCCGTTGAAAATCGGAATCCTTGCCCCCAATAATTTGCGCTTCATCCCAAACAAGTGAGTGCACACCTAACACAGGCTTCCAATGAAATTTCACAAATCTGGATCTACCTTTGTCATTTACAAAACGAAACGTATGCACACCGAAGCCTTCCATCATCCGAAAACTTCTAGGAATCGTTCGATCAGACATATGCCACATAATCATATGTGCTATTTCCTGATTATTTGCAACGAAATCCCAAAACGTATCGTGTGCAGAAGCCGCTTGTGGCATATCATTATGAGGCTCAGGCTTTACAGCATGAATTAAATCTGGAAACTTAATAGCATCCTGAATAAAAAAAACTGGGATATTGTTGCCGACCAAATCATAATTGCCCTCTTCAGTGTAAAATTTCGTTGCAAACCCACGTACATCACGCGCCGTATCCATTGAGCCCAAGCTCCCTACTACTGTTGAAAACCTAACAAATACAGGTGTCTTTTTCCCAGGCTCCTGTAAAAAATCTGCTCTCGTATACTCTTTCATCGACTCATATAGTTCAAACTCTCCGTGCGCGGCAAATCCTCTAGCATGTACAACTCGTTCAGGAATCCGCTCATGGTCAAAATGTGTCATTTTTTCCCGAAAATGAAAATCCTCCATAATGGTTGGTCCACGAACGCCAGCTTTCAATGAATCTTCATCATTGGAAACCTTCAGCCCCTGATTGGTTGTCATCTTTTTCCCATCATTATTGACGCGAAATGCCTCTAGTTGTTGATCCTTCGCATTCTCAGTCAAATCCTTGCCCTGATTTGATTTAGACTTATCCACACGATCCCCTTTCCTCTTGTTCTAATTACGCTCTATATACACTGTATGTTTTTCTAAAATAAACATGAATGGAAGAGTCCATCAATAAAAAAGAACCTTGACTCAATAACGCCTGTCAAGGTTCCTTCATTCTCTATTTAGCTTTCGCTGTTGTCGTCATCTTCTCAAGCTGTCTAACTGTCGGTGTTAAATTAGCAAAGAAGTAGGCCTCGCGTAGCTTACGTGATGGTGTACTTCCCGCAATATAACCAGCTGAGCCATTATGTAGCATGTTGGCCTGCACTGCAGCCAATGTATTATAAACGACTTGTAAACGAAGCTGACAAATTGCTTGTAAATTTACTTCTCCAGATTGAATTAGTGTTTGAAGTGTTTCTTGTAAAAAATGTAGATTTTCTGTTAGTTCATCCGCTTGTACTTGCAAATATTCATTACAACCATTTTGCTTAGCCTTCACTTTTTCTATCCCTTCAATCGCTGAGTCTACGACACCAAAACCTAGTGGGATTTGATACAGTACAAATGTCGGGCGAATAGTATCTACAAATGTGCTTGCATCTTGTGCAATGACATAGTCATCGGCAACAAACACGTTGTCAAACTTACATGTATAGGTCGCACTGCCGTTGACACCTAAAAAGTGGATTTTTTCCTTTAGTGTAATATTTTCATTGTCTGTATTAACGAAAACCATCACTTCCTGCTCACCGTTATGGGCAATCGCCCCGAACCAGTGATTCGCTGCTAAGTTTGAAACAGCGGGTAACACTCCATTTACGACATAGCCGCCGTCCACACGCTCCGCTGATAAATGAAGCTTCTCTAGACCAGCATAAAACTTCATTGGATTCGATAAACCTGTCGCCCCTAGTACTTCTCCACGTTCTAGTAATGGTAAAATGTTTTCGCGTAATTGCTTATTATTCGTTTTACGTAAGTAAGTTAAAGCGGCAAGGTGGCACCATAGGCAAAATGCAGTTGTCATACAAACTTTCGCTGTCTCTTGTACAATCGTTAGCTCATCTAGTAGCGTTGTTTGTTCATCTTTTTGTGTTGAAGCAAAAAATCCTGCCTTGCCGAGCTCCAATAAAAAATCCTCCGCATAATAAGCTTCCTCATCAATCTTTTTTACGAACGGTTTTAATTTTTCTTCAATTAACGTTTGTAAAGCTACTGCATCTACTGCCATGGTTTCCACTCCTATCCTTTACTTATCAGCTAATTCAGTTAAAGACGTAATTGGTGTTTGCACTGCCTCACGAGCACGTTTTACAGCTGCTTCATCTGGTGCATCATAGAAGCACAGGCACTTTGTCATATCCTCACATACATATGTGCGAGAAAAATGTACTTCTGGAACTTCTTCATAGTGAACTGAGTTTTTCTTTTTACGTGCTAAATATTGATCCATTGTAATTTCTGCTGGAATTTCCCACTCTACTAAATAATTCACAACTTCTTGATTTGTTTTAACTTCATCCAGCTCTTTCCCAACTAGGCGAACTTCTTTTACTAAATCTGTTTGAATGTTTTGACCTGCAAGTGCAGTTGTTGCTTGACGTTCTTCATTTGCCTCCACGATAAAGTAAGCACGACTAAAATCCTTTGCTACTTGTACTTCGATAACAGTTACATCCTGCTCTTGTCCTACACGCTCTACTAATGCTGCAAATTGTTCTTTGTTCGTTACTTCATTAACTGTTGATTCTACTAAAAATAAACTCATAGTAAATACCTCCGAATAGTTTGTTTTTTCTTTATGTGAGTTATTTTATTATACTTACTTAATAAAAACAACTGAATTTACTAAAAATTATGATTTGTGCTACACTACTGCATGGAGGGAACACTATGAAAACACGATATGACTTACCATGCAATATTGCACAAACATTGAACATTATCGGTGATCGCTGGACATTGCTCATCTTACATGAACTTTTAATCGGTCAATCGAACTTTAATGACATTAAATTAAATTTGCCAGGTCTTTCAGCAAATTTATTGTCTGCACGCTTAAAATCATTAGAAGAAGCAGGTTTAGTTGCTTCCACACTTTACTCAGCACATCCGCCACGTTATGCCTATTCTTTAACTGAATCAGGAAAGGCATTAGAATCTGTATTTAATGCAATGATTTTATGGGGCAGCGAATATTTGGACCCTTGCTATAAAGAAATTGTTGATGCGCAGTCAGGTGACCGAGTAGAAATTGGTTACTATTCAAAAAACACAGGCGAGCGTAGCGATACGATTCAAATACGTGCCATTCAAAACGGAGCTAACCAATAATTCATTGGGCTAGCTCTTTTTTGCCCACTCTAAGCTCCTTGTCCGCCCCAAATTTTCGCAACCCATCCTTCAAAATAACGAATGACCTTGTCGAGCAACAAACCGAGTACGCCAATAACAATAATGGCCGCCATAACTAAATCTAGACTTAGTGAATTTCTAGCATCGACTATTAAAAAGCCTAATCCTGATTGCGCCCCCACCATTTCTCCAGCAACTAAGAATATCCACGCACTTCCTAATGCCATATGCAACCCATTTGCTATCATAGGGAATGCAGTTGGAAAAATAATTTTACGCATTAGGTTAAACTGCGACATTTCAAAATTGGCTGCAATTCGTAAATAAGTAGCATCGACTTTTTTCACAGCAGCCACTGTGGATAATAACACTGGGAAAAATGCTGCAATAAATATAATGACGATGGCTGGCATATTGCCAATGCCAAACCATAGTACGATAAAAGGTGACCAGGCAATCGGTGATACAGGACGTAGAATTTGTACAATCGGATCTAGCACTGCCCAAACTTTCACCAATCTCCCTACAACTAATCCGACAGTTACAGCGACTACAACCGCTAACAAATAACCGCTAAAAAAGCGAAATAAACTAATTTGTATATGCTCGAATATTGAGCCATCTTTGATGATATCTAGTAATGCCATAAAAACATCTAATGGCGGAGGAAATAATGCTGCATCATGATCACCAATAATCGTTACTACTTGCCAAACTCCTATTAATAACACGAATCCAAGTAAAATTGGTCCTATTTTTTTCATCATATGCACCCTACTATTCTTCCAATAATGTCGTATCAACAAATTCCTCATATGATGGTGGGTTCTCTGACAAGCCCATCTCTATTAAAGAATCTCTTAAAATAGCATACGCATCCGCTTCAATTTTCAAGTTGTGATACGAAATCCAATTTAATGATAAATCTAAAACATCTTTATCAACCTTAATGTATTTAGCAACAACATCATGTGCATGGTCTCCCTCTGCATTCATGAGTTCACCAGCAGCGGCATAATCTTTGACGAATTGTTTTGCAATATTTTTATTTTTTTCGATAAAATCATGACGGAGTACTAGTCCACAGTCAATTGAATCTGGCCAAATTTCCTCTGATTGGAATAACACTTTACCCTTTTCAAGTGCCACAGAAATAGCACCAAATGGTTCTGCTACTACATATCCTGCAATACGACCTTCTGCAAGCGCAGCTGGCATTTCTGCTGGTGGTAGCTCTACGACATTTACGTCCTCATAATTTAAGCCCGCGTTCTGTAACATGCGATATAACAAAATATTATGTGTAGAATATTTATTTGGAATCGCAAAACTTTTCCCTTTTAAGTCATCCACTTTTTTTATCGTTGGAGCAGCAACTAAAACATTGCCATCTCGATGTCCTAACGCTACTGCCTTTAAGTCAATTCCTTGTTCTTTTGCCTTCATCGCTAGTTGAATAAGAACTGAAGCACCATCAATTTTCCCTGTATTTAAAGCATCCATTAGCTCGGGCCATGAACCAAATTTCACAAGCTCAATGACATAATCTTCGTATTCTTTATCTGTTTGCATGTAAAGTGGTGCAGCATGCGTAATTGGTAAATACCCAATTTTCACTACCTTTTTATTGCCCTCTGTTTGCGATACTGCCCCTTCTTCATCCGTTCCACATGCCGCAAGTGTCAGCAAAAGTAGCAACGCTAGTAAAAATATGCCTAACTTCTTGTTCATCGTTTTACCCCCAATTTAAATGTTGTATTCAATCGTATCTTGCGGATGCGTAAACTGAAATTCATTGAAAATAATCTCACGAAAATGCTGGAATTCCGAATCAGAACGATCGCGTGGTTTCGTACTACGAATATGTAATTCACGATGGACGCGTCCGGGATTTGGACTCATAATAAAAATGCGATCTGCTAAATAAATAGCCTCGTCTATATCATGGGTTACCAATAAAATAGTTGTATGCTCCTTTTTTTGAATAGCAAGTAGCTCATCCTGTAAGTAATAACGTGTAAAGGTATCAAGTGCTGCAAACGGTTCGTCCATTAAAATAACCTCTGGACGAATCGCTAATGCGCGTGCAATGGCAACACGCTGTTGCATACCGCCCGATAATTCACTAGGTAATGCGCTTAATCGATTTTCTAAGCCAACAAGCTTCAAATAATACTGTGCACGTTGCTGTCGTTCACTCTTTGTTAAAGTCTCTCCCTCTAATGCGAGCTCTACATTTTTTTGCACAGAACGCCAAGGTAGTAATCCATAATTTTGCATGAGCATAATACAGCGTTTACTTGCTCTAGTAACAACTTGGTTTTCTAACAATACTTGTCCACTAGATGGTTGCTCAAAACCCCCAACTAAATTTAACAATGTACTTTTGCCACAACCACTCTTTCCTAATATGGCAATAACCTCTCCCTTTTGTATATCCAATGATATTTCATGGAGTACTGTCTGCTCAGCAAATGATTTACTAACTTGTTGAATAGAAATTAACGGTGCTGTCTTCATGCAATTGTCACCTCACACTTTAATCTTATAATTTTACTAGGTTTAATATGTTTTAAGTTATTTTATTATACTCAGTTTAAAATTTCAACCTAATTTCAAGAAATATATTTGTATTCCGACAATTCGCATAAAAAAACAGGTTTTCTATTTTTAGATAAAAAACCTGCAAACTATTCATCGCCTGTACTTAAATAATGCTTTACCTTTCTCATTACGTTAGCTGAACAAGACATCATATTTAGAATATGTATTGGATCATGTCATGTATATTGCAATAAGGATTATCACGGTTTTCTGTAGTTCGTAGGGACATCATTTCCGCGCAATTTTTAATGGCTACCTCATGAAGTAATGCAATCGGAGCAATAATAGACTCATCTGCCTTATGCCGGAAATATCGTGTTACCCCTAAATGCTCCTCCATCTTGTTGTTTAAAACAGCACGTGGATATTTTTCAGATACATCTACTTCTTCAAAATGTAGTAATAACCACAATTCAAATGCCTCATTCGAATAAGCGATGTGAATATTTTTTTCCTCACAGAACACATTTACTTCGTCTAGCTGTTTATCTGTTAAATCATCCTTATCAAATACAATCCATACTTCATCAAAATATTGATAGCTGGAATCACGGAAGGCGTGTTGTGCTAGCTTGATTGCAGAGCGCTTAACGTTTTTTATTTTGACACTCACTGTTTTCGAGCGTTTTAAAATACGCAATTGCTCAAAGTAAATGCGCTCCGTTTCTCCCTCACAATAAATTAATATTGTTTTACGTATTGTTCGATTGCCATGTTGATGTACGCTCACTGGTCAAATACCTCCACTTCACGTAAATATTGATTGGATAAGTATTCATTTATAACTGGTGTTGCAATGAGTTCACTAGAAAAAGATCGCCTTTCTTTTATTGTATGCATCTACTATGACTCATGCCAAATGCAACATTTGTCCGTGCCTTTAAAATCCATTTGATGAAAATGAACATAAGCAAACACCCCAAGAATCACTCCTTGGGGTGTTTGCTATTTTTACAAATTATGCTTTTACAGGTTCTCCACTAAATATTTTAAGGTTCATTGGTGCAGCCATAAAAGTTAGTGCTTTTTGAGTAAAAGCAGTGAAATGCTCACTCGTATTATGGATTGCAGTAGCTTCTACGTCTTTCCAAACTTCAACCATTGTATAATGGCAAGCATGTTCAGTAGACTTCATTAAATCGTAGCTAATGTTACCCTCTTCAGCTCTTGTTGCTGAAAGAAGGATCTTTGCTTCTTGCAAGAATGCTTGCTCTTGTTCCGGTTTTACTTGTAGGTGTGCGTGAATAATAATCATAGTTACCCATCCTTTTAATTAGATTCATTTATTGAACTACATGCTTATATTTAATAATTTTCAGATCAGTTTATTGGTCAAAAAATTCAATAATCGATGATGTTGTTTTGCATGCGATTTAGCATGACAGATAAGGATTCTAATTCTTCTTTGTTAAAATCATGAAGCATTTGGTTAACGAAACGAACCTTTTCTTTTTTGTAACCGACAATTTGTTTACGACCTTCATCAGTCAGGCGAACAAATATTACACGATTATCGGTTGGGTTTCGTCGTCTTGTCACCATACCGCTTGCCTCAAGTTGTTTTAAATGACGAGTAATGGCACCACTGTCTATATTAACTGCTTTTTGAAGGGCAGATTGATTAATTTCTTCTGTTTCATAAAGCTGGTGTAGCAATTCATAGCGTGATGCGCTAATGCCTGTACATCGTTCAAATTTAGGGCTAATTTGATTGTTTAGCCCTTTAAGAAGCTGTAAGATTTTTTCCTGATTTGAAAGTGAACATCGCACCAATAACCCTCCTAATAATTTGTGAGGTCAACTTTAAAGAAGTGTCAAATATTCATTGATAGAACAATCATTGACCCGTCAACTAATATAATACAAAATTATCAATCATGCAATTAAATGACAACTTACCTAAATTATTTATAATTTGCTTGCAGGAAATTAAAAAGGTCTGTGCTCGAATAAATCGAACGCAGACCCAATAAACCACTTAGTAGACTTCATCTGAACAGAACGGCTTTTCTGTGTTTATCATTATTAAATTTCTACAATCTTCTCTTTTTGAAGTGCTTGAATAGTCCGCTCGATGCCCTCTGCAAATGAATTCTTCGGCTTCCATCCAATCGCATTGGCAAGCTTTTCATTATTTAAAAATGAATGCTCAATATCCCCTTCTCTTGCAGGGGCATATTGAATCTCAAGTGGATGATTTAAATGTTGTAATAATAATATAACTTGATGCAGTGACCATGCTTCGTTTGTTGAAACATTGTATATGCCTTGAAGTCTAGCTTCTACTCCAGCATAAATGGCATCTGCAATATCATCTACGTAGATGAAATCACGCGTCTGTTCACCGTCGCCATAAATAGTAAAAGGTCTACCTTCAAGACTACTTTTCAACATACTAGGGATGACAGCGGCCTCCCCTTGCATACGTTGTCTCGGGCCAAAAACATTCGCAAAACGGTAAATTAGCGTCGGTAAACGATAATCACGTTGCCACTTTTCACAATATGTTTCACCAATGCTTTTATTTAGCCCATACATCGAAACAGGCTCACTAATATCCGTTTCCTCAAGCGGTGGATAGTGGCTATTACCATACACCGCAGCAGAAGAAGCGAAAACAAAATGTTTCACTTTGTATTTTGATGAATAAAAGAGCATTTGGCTTAGCCCTACAATATTTGTCAATATATCCTTCATCGGTTCCTGTATAGAAAGTTGAACACTTGTTTGCGCCGCACAATGAATGACTACATCAAAAGCTACTTCTTTAAAGAAATGCTCACAAACCTCATCTTCAACATTTAATAAGTAAGATTTATGCTCAAAATCAATATTTCGTAGATGTCCTGTACTTAAATTATCAATTATATAAATATTGGCACCTTCCTCGAAAAATCGCCTCGCCACTGCACTGCCAATAAACCCATAGCCACCTGTCACTAATACATTCATCCCATCGCCCCCAAAAACAATATGATGTTTTATATGCATGAATTGCTAAAAATATGCAAGGAACTTACCACTGGATTATTTTAACAGACTATCAACAATAGGTAAAAGTTAAGTGAGCATTCTATTTTTAATTAAATAATAAAAAAATCCACACAAACTTCCAAGCAAGCAGACGAGTGAATCGCAAGTGTTAACTAGCGACTCAACTCAGACGTTACCTCGAAAGTCGAGCGGATTTAAACAAAAATATTATTTATTGTTTTATATATTAAGCAGGGTTTACTTCTAGTTCAACTGAAATTTTAATATCTTTACCTACAAGTACTCCACCAGTTTCTAAAGCTGCATTCCAAGTTAAACCGAAGTCTTCACGGTTAATTGTCGTTTCTGCCTCGAAGCCATATACTTCCTGACCCCATGGGTTAGTACCTTTACCGTTAAATTCAGTATTAAATGTAACTGATTTCGTAACATCTTTAATTGTTAAATCACCAGTTAATGCATATTCTTCACCTGATTTTTTTGTAATGCTAGTTGATTTAAAAGTAATATTTGGGTATTTTTCAGTATCAAAGAAATCACCTGCTTTTAAGTGATTATCGCGGTCTTCGCTACGTGTATTAATGCTTGATGCATCAATTGTAATACTAATGTTTGCTGTTGTTAAATCTGCAAGATCTGCTGCTTCAATATCAGCTGAATAAGAATCAAATACACCTTTTACTTTTGATACCATCATATGTTTTACTTGAAAGTTAATTGCTGAGTGTCCTAAATCGATATTCCATTTTGCCATTTTAAATTCCTCCAATTTGTATTGTTTTATATCTCGAATTCGAGATATATGTTAAAATATGAAGTAACTACACTAATTATGTTACCCAAAAATAATTGGACTAAACATATGTAGTTACTTCGAGAACTTCTTTTTTAATTTTCCGTTACTAAAAGTAATCAATTACTTTATGTAACTTACTATATATTAATAATTAATTTACGTCAAGTAATTTATTTAAATTATTTCTCGACGTAACTCCTCTAATTCTATGAATACTTAATATACGAGCAAGGGACAAAGAGAACAAGTGCCATTGATGTCTGCTAAGGTAGTCGATTTCCTATGTCTTATCGGTGATTCGCGAGCTTCATTCTGTTATCTCTTTACTAATTTCCCTTGCACAACAAATCGATGATCATCACTCATTACAGAATCTTTGCACGTAGAAAGTGTAATTATTTTATCATCTGGTCCTACATCTACATTCATATCAATTGTAGAACGCTTTTGAACTTCTCCAATAAACTGAATAAAATCCTCATCCGTTTTAAATTCTGTTTCAATATAATAAAAATCAATAGTTGTTTCATAAGCTGCGAATACTTCAACATCGTAACCTTCATATAATGTATCCAAATAAATTGTACGATGTGCATTGGCATAATCTTGATTCAAGTAATTTTTCAAACTACCAAACATCGTCCCATCTTTCATGGCATGACCGTACAAAATGGTATTGCGACTTATATCGAGCGCATCATTACGATAATCCATAAAAACACTGCCTGCACGACTTTGGCGATCTTTATAATTATGGTTCAAATAAAATTCATTATTATCCGCATGTAAAATTGGATTGTTGAGCTTTGTATTATCCACAGAAATCCAGCCAACAATGCGATTATTTACAGCTAGTAAATCATGAAATTGTGGTCTTATCGTATATTTTGATTTTATTTCAGCGTTCGAAACTTCATCATCAGCTACTACTTCTTCTTGAATCGTTGCCAATGTTTCAGCATAAATCGTTTGTACTTCTTTTAATGATTTCGATGACTCATAATACGTGTAGACGTACTTTACAAGCGCAAAACCAGAATATAAAAATATAGCCAAATATAAAACTGTTAAAAGCTTAGTTTTCCATTTTTTCATCGTTTCACCAACTTAAATACCAAGAGGCACCATATAAAGACCGAGCTGTTCATCTTCATTGAAGATTGCTTCAACACCATATACTTCTTTAATAACTTCCTTTGTGATGACGTCACGCGGCGCGCCCTCAGCTATTATTTGTCCTGCTTTCATCAAAATAATATGATCACTATAACGAATTGCTTGGTTAATATCATGGAGTACCATAACAATTGTTAAGCCATGTTCTTCATTCAAAGATTTTACAAGCTCCAATAGCTCCATTTGATAATAAATATCTAAATACGTAGTCGGCTCGTCTAAACATAAAATTTCAGATTGCTGTGCTAATGCCATCGCTATCCATACTCGTTGTCGTTCACCGCCTGATAGCGCTTCTAAATCATTTTTTCGCTTTTCTAATAAGTTTGTACATGCTAATGCCCAATCAATCGCTTTTTCATCTTCCTCATGATTACGCTTTAACATTGTATTATGCGGAAGACGACCAAAACTTACTAACTTTTCAATCGTTAAATCTTTTGGAACATCATTTTGTTGATAAACAATTGCTAGCTTTTTAGCAAACTCTTTTTGCTTGTAATGAACTAAATCTTTATTTTCCAAAGAAACATTACCGGATTGCGGCATATTATTTCGAGACATCACACTTAGTAATGTCGATTTTCCACAGCCATTCGGACCAATTATCGTTGTGATTTTGCCCTTTCGTATTCTCGTTGAGATACCATCTAAATGATTACGTGTATTATCATGAGAGACGATAATGTCGTGCATTTCCATTTTCTTCACTCTTTTCGTAAAAGGAATATTAAGAACGGACCACCGATGATTGCCATAATAGTTGAAGCAGGGATTTCAATTGGTGCAACCACCGTTCGACCAATTGTATCTGCCACTAAAATTAATAAGGCTCCTGCTAATGCCGTAAACGGTATTAGTATTCGATGATCGTGTCCAACTAAACGTCGGGCAATATGTGGGACTAATAAGCCGACAAACGATATAACGCCAGCAACAACAACTGACACGGCTGATAATAATACAGCAACAGCTGCAATAATTAAACGAGCACGTGCTACGTTAAAGCCGAGACTTTTTGCCGTTTTATCTTGTAGAACAAGAAGATTACACCAACTATATAACGCAAATGCTGCAATCAAGCCTATCGTTCCATACGTTGCAATAGTCGAAACATCTTTCCATGTACGCATCGTTAAATTTGATCCGACGACACTAGCAGCAGATGTATTTAACGAGCCTCCTAAACTTAAAAAAGCTTCCGTTAGACCAGTAAACATCGCATTGATCGCAATCCCTACTAAAATTAATTTTAGGGGACTCAATCCCGATTTCCATGACAATGCGAACACTAGCGCACAAGCAAATGCCCCACCTATAAACGCCAATATCGGCGTCATGAAAAATAAAGCTGGAAAAAATGAAATAATAAATAATTGTACAAATGCTGCACCTGATGAAATACCAATGACACCCGCGTCTGCTAGCGGATTACGCATTACTGATTGTAATAAGACGCCTGAAACAGAAAGCGCAGCCCCAGCAAATAAAGCGACAAGAATACGGGGAAATCGCAAATCACGGATTGCCTCCATCTGGCTATTCCCTTCTTCAAACAACGCCCCTATAAATTCAAAAAAGCCCATTTTAATACTACCTGTCGTTGCTGAGTAAACCATCGAAACAAGCAACAACAATATTACCATTGCAAAACTTATTATTTTTTTAGTCATATCGGATTCCTTTTTCTAATCAAATTCCTCACTATATCTTTGCACAAAGTATGCGCATCCATTGTTGCGATTGCTTCGATTTTACTTTATTAAAAGATTCGCTCACTACGGTTACATTGGAACGAAAAGTAATATGTAATATCCTGTGTGCTACAAGAAATATAAGAAAAGCGCTCTATGGCAAGGCTTATCTTGCAATACGAGCGACAATTTCAACTTACTTATTAGCGATAAAAAATTTCCATTAACTGTCCTAAAGCTTGTGGCGCCTGTAAGGAAGCTGTCGTTCCAAATAATTCTTCTTCCAAATCATACACCTTACCATTGTTCACTGCGTCAAAATGCTTCCATATATCATTCGTTTTAAATTCTTCATCAAACATTTTGACAACCTCATCGGGCATGCCGTGTGATAGACGTAAAATAATATCAGGGTTGCTATTATGCAAGTACTCCGTATTTGACGATAAGTACTCTGCTTCTTGCCCCTCCATCACATTCATTCCTCCAGCACGTTTGACAAGGTCCCCGGCGTAAGAATTTTCAGTTGCTACTAAGTAACTGCCTGGAATACCAAGTAAAATTAATACACGAGGTCCTTCTTTATTAGCAGCGACAGTTTGTATGGCATCAATGTTTTTCTGTAGACCCGTCAATAAATCCTCTGCTTGAGCCTTACGATCATAACGCTCACCTAACGTTTTAATTTCAGCCATCATCGCATCAACACTTTGGAAATTCAAAAAATTCACAGGTATTTTTAGTTGTTCGAATTTATCTTCTAAATCATATTGTAATGTTGACACTGATAATACATCCGTAGGAGTTAATGACTTAACAATTTCCATATCAGGCTCCATTGCATTCCCTATTGTAGGTAAACCTTCAAAGCGTTTCGCTAACTCTTTTTCAGTTTCCGGTACTGCGATAGCATCAAGCTCGAGCTTATCTAAAATATCAGCTATCACAACAGTCCCTGCTATAATACGATTTTCACTTGGTGTATTTGTTTCTACTGATACATCCGCTTTATTAGTAGATGTTTCATTCTTTGCTTGATTGTCCCCACTGCTACAACCAGCAATTAAAAATACTGTCATAAGCGCTATCAATGCCAGCCAGTTTTTTTGTTTTTTGCACATATAGTCATCTCCTACTTATTTCAGTTATCTTTAGAATTTCTCAAGCGACGAACGAGTAACCAGCCCGATAAAACACAAATTAGCACTAACAATACAATTTTCACTTTATCTAACTGGGCAAGTTGCTGATCTATATTCGTTTTGTTTTCAGCCTGCTCAATGTTTGGTTGCTTTTCCTCTTCAGTTACAGTGGGTTCTTCTTCTACTACTTCTTCAACATTTGCATCAAGTGTTCGGTCAAAAGCTAACTGTTCTTCCACTAATGTTGTGAAAGGAGGCTGAACTGTTGGCAATGAAAGTACGTTTGATTTTGCTGTAGGTTCCTCTGTTTTTTTCTCTAATGGCTTCTCTATTTTGTCGCTTGTGACAATAGGAGGCTTCACGTTTATGTCTTGCTTAGGAGGCTCCGTTTCTATAGGCTTTTCTAAAATATTCGCCACTTGTTGTTCATCAAACTGTAAATCAACAAAATATTGATGATGATAAGCAATCTCCGGAATATCTACCTGTACCCACATGCGCAGTGGTCTTTCTAAATCAACTACTTCAAATTCGACAATTCTCTCATTTCCCACAATGGATACAAGCGTTGGTTCTACCTGTTGCCCTCGTTGATCTACTGTTAACCCCGTTACCCAAGCAGATTTTAAAATGGTCATCTGAGCATAGTATTTGCCGTCTTTTTCTATCATCTTTGCCACTGGATTGACATATGTATTCATAATTGATTGTTCTTTTTTTCCATCAACGTACAATATGTAATCAATCGACCATTCTTTTTCAGGTGTAGTTTCTTCTATTATAATACCATGTTCATTTTCTTCGATGGGTGCTTTTAATATGATGCGAAGTTCCTGTGCAAATTGAAAACTATCCTCTTCTGACTCAGAAGCCAAAAGACCTTTTATCATAATAGGCCCTTTTAAATCTTTTACATCAAACTGAACTAAATTTTCTGTCCACTTAGAAGATAACGCTTTTTCCGTCTGTTCAATATGTATCTCTTGTAAAATATATGGATGATTGATTGTCATGGACAATGTATATTTACCATTTTTTACGTTGAGTGTTGCTTCTTCATTGAAAAATCGGTTTTGTTCTATTCCATCAAGGGATGAAAAACTTAGTTCAACTTGATAGCTCCCATTTCCTATTGAACTATCTACTTCAGCTTGTGCATGTAACGGCAATTGAGGGATAAACACCAAGATAATAGCGCTAATAAGAGCTAATAGTAAGAATCCTTTTCTATTGTATGTTTTCATCAAATACCCCCAATCTCTATAGAAGCAACAGTAACTTCCTTCCTCATCAAAGTGAGAAAGGAAGTTGCTGTTTACTAAATATTTTTATTCTTCAAATTCATAGAAAAATTGTAAAGAGTTATTTAAAATTTTCGCCATTTGACCACGTGTTAATGGTTTGTTTGCATTGATGTATGTTTTACCGTCTTTAGCAACAGAACCTGTCATAATGCCTTCTTTGTTAAGTAATGAGAATGCTTCTTTCGCTTCTTCATTCGCAATTGTTGCTACATCAGCATAAGGTAAAGAAATTTCAACATTTAAGTCGCCTTCAGTGACAGCTTGGATTGCACGGTAAATCATTAATGCACCTTGTTGACGTGTTAAAATACCATTCGGATTGAATTTTTCACGTGATTCTACGATGCCATATTCAGCAAGAGCGTTAATTGCTTTTTCTGCTTCGATGCCTTTAATATCTTGGAACCCAGCAACTTCAGTAGGTTCTAACTCTAAAGTACGTGCAATCATTAATGCAAATTGAGCACGTGTTAAATTGTTATTTGGGTTGAATTTATCTTGCGCAACAATAATATCATAAGCAAGTAAGTTTAAGATTGCTTCTTTATTTTCGTTGTTATCAATATCTTTAAACGGATTAACAATTGGTGTTTCTTCAGTATCTGTTACTGGTTTGTCTAAGTCTACATTAAAGCTAAATTGAACAGTATGAACTGAATCATATTTAACTCCAGCTGCAGGCTCATCTACAATAATATGAATCTGTGCATTTGTTAGTGCTTTTAAATCTTTCACTTCAAATGTATAAATACGTTCATTTGTTTCTTTATCTTCTTCTTCTAATACAGCGTCTTTACCGTCTACTTTGAATGATTGAACATATTGACCTTTAGGGAAAACCATACCTACAACATATGTGCCATCTGCTTCACCAACAACTACAGTAGAACTAATATAGTTTTTCATGATGGATTCTTCTTTAGTTCCATCTTTATAAACAGTTACAGTACCTTCATATAGTGCTACGTCTTCTTCTTCATCAGTAACAACAGTTTCCTCTTTTTCAGGTTGTTCTTCTTTTACTTCCTCAGTTGGTTCTGTAACCTCAGTTGTCGCAACTGGTTGGAAATCAAAGTCATACCATGTATCCATGTTAGCTTGAGAAACAACTACATGTACCTTTGCTGCAGTTTTCACCTTTGGATCTACTGGGAATGTCACGATGCTTGAACCATCTTGTTGCTTCTCAATTGTCGCATCAACATATTTATCGCCTTGTTTTACTTGGAAACCAGGAATCATTGCAGCAAATTGAGCTGGGATCGTTAGTTTCACTGTGTATGTACCATCTTTTTCAACAAGTAAGCCTGTTCCAGCAAAATATTTATCCATATATCCTGCTTGTTCTGTACCAGGTTTAAACGTTTGGAACTTTACAACTGTCCCTTCTGTTGTTTCAGCTGTAGCTTCCACTTTTACATCTGTAGATATAGTTGTCGTTGTTGTGTCAGCCACCTTTGCTGATGCAAATGTTGGAACTGAAAGTGATGCTGCTAATAATGAAGCGAGTACGATTTTTGTTGCGCGAGATTGACGTTTGTTAGCCATTATTGACCCTCCATTTTTGTTTTGTATTTAGTTCTATAAAGTAAAAATGCTGATCCTGCAAATGCAACTAATAACAAATAAGGCATCGCATCGCTTGTTTGTGGATTAGACACTTGACTTTCACTTTCAGATGTTGTTGACGTTTTCGTATTACTTGTTGCTGTTGTTGCTGCTGAACTTCCTGATACTGCTGCATCAAATACTAGTGAAACGCTATATTCATGGTGGTAATTAATATCATCGATATCAATTTTCATAGATGTTACAACTGGTTTTGATAAATCTTTTACTGTGAATTGTACAACACGTGTATCAGCTGCTTTATCTTCGCTAACAACTGCTGCTCCCCCTGGCGGTTGGAATTTAGTAATCCAAGCACTATTCTTTAATGTAATTTGCACAGTAGCTGTACCATCTTTTACTGTCACCTTAGCTGGCTTTACGAAATAATCATTCGCAATAGACGCAGAGCTGCTATCAGGTTTATTGACCTGATATTTTACAGAATATGTGCCGTCAGCCATTTGAGCAGATGCATGTGGTAACGCTAAATTAAAAATAACCATACTGACTAGCATGACCAACATCATTATTTTCTTCATGTGTTGCACGCCCCCTCTAAATATTATGGAAAAATTTTATTTATTTTCCATTAAACATTATAATTGATACGAATAATATTCTCAATATTTCCATGAAAGCAATATTATGAAAATGAAAACGAAAATAATTCTCAATTACACTATCTATCCAAAGAATAATATCTGGTGCCTTAGTATGTCAACTAGCAATCCAAAAACGTCCTCAATATGTCAAAATTTCCTCAATAAAAAAAGAATATCACTGTTAAACATCAGTAATATCCCTCAATTTTATTATTTAGCAAAAACTTCAAACACCCCGATTAGAATTAGTAACCATCCCGAAATTGCTGTGGAGTACACGCCAATGTATGTTTTTGAAAGAAGCGCACCAAAATGAATTCCCACGCCCACAGTTATAAAGGAAAACGTTCCAATCGAGATAACCGTCCATATAGCTGAAATACCGTTCGCTCCAATAGCGATTCCGCCTGCTAAACAGTTCGCCGATAAAACAAATCCAAGTGTCATGGCCTCTCTGATTGAAATAATGTGATTTTTATCTTCATCAAACACTTCAGGATTTTTTGCGATGCCATTTTTGGAAAGGCGATTAGAGAATAGCGTATATACTCCAATTGCACACAGCAAAAGACTTCCTAAAAGATTGGCCGTGTGTGGAGAAATATACTCTACTACTGTACTACCAGCCGTTACTGCCACGTAAGTGACAATCATTGAAATAATAGCAATAACTGCGTTCGATATAATAGGTATCTTTACTCGCTTAACCCCATAGGCAAGGCCAATCCCTAGATTATCTAAATTGGCAGCTATACCAATCAATATGATGGTTATCCAATGCATGATTTCCCTCCTGTCAACAATGCCTTGGCATAATTGTGTCTGGATTTTTATCGAACCCGCTTGAAAAGCTCCTCTGAAGCAAGTTAATACGTTTACCCATTTTCTATCATATGAAGAGTAAATTTTGTTTTATTGGGCGTTCATCTGCGGGTGCGGTTTAATCCGAGGGGGGCTGGTTGGAGGCTTTTTCCGCGGTTGTTATGCGTTTTTCCGCGGTAGCACGTGGTTTTTCCGCGATTTAAGTTCATTTTTCCGCGGTAGCACTCCGTTTTCCCGCGATTTAAACACTTTTTTCCGCGAAGCAAAAACCACCTACTGTATGAAATGATTTTCTACAGTAGATGGTTCGTCAATAATCTTATTTAACAAAATATTCTTTAACTTGGTCTAACATAATATTAGCAGCTAGAATGCCTCCAGCAGTATTCCAAATGACATCGTCCACTTTGTGTGCGTTGCCTTCTTGGACAGCAGTTAGGTTTTTCCAAAGTGGATCTTGTGTCCACTCTTGTTCAGTTGCTAACGCAGAATCATCACCAGTTGGCATGTATGTGAAGTAGAAAATAACATCGCCATCCATTTGAGGAATTGCTTCTTTTCCTAAATCAATAGCCAACTTCCCTAATTTTGCATTGTCTTTAAATAAGTCTGCTTGAGCTGGAACACGTTTAAATCCTAATGCATCAAAGATAACACCTGAGAATGAATCTGTGTAATAGATGCGAGATTTATCTGCCATAAAACGTACGAACGAAATTTCTTTATTCGTTTGATCACCAAGTTCTTCTTTAAGTGCTTGTAATTTATCTTCGTAGGCTGTTAATACTTCTTCACCTTTTGTTTCTTGATTCACTGCTTTTGCATATAATTTAAAATTCTCTTTCCAGTCACCACGTAATGTTTCTGAAAAAATTGTTGGAGCAATTTTGCTAAGTTTCGCATAATCTTTTTCTTGTCTTAGTTTATTACCAATGATTAAATCGGGCTTTAACGAAGCGATTTTTTCAATATTAATTTCATGTTCAACCCCAACTACTTCTACACCGTCCATTTGATCTTTAATATGATCATACCAAGGATCACCTGACCAAGATTGAACAGCACCTACTGGCTTAATTCCTAAAGCTAAAAGTGCTTCGGTACCTTCATTCGTTAATACAACTATACGTTTTGGTGTGTCTTTTACCTCAGTTGTCCCCATTGCATGTTCGACACTGTAAGCATTGCTTTCTTTTGAACTTTCTTCCTTCTCGTTATCTTTAGAATTGCCACATGCTGCAAGAACAAAAATAGCCATAACAGCTAGCAATACTAATAACTTTTGAAATGCTTTTTGCATCTTTTTTTCCCCCATTGTATATGATAGAATTGTTTGGTGATAATGATTATCATTTTAATTAAGAACGAAATCAATAATATTGTAAGAATTTATTACTGTCAATATATTTTTAATAAAATGTGAGTACAATCTATAAAAAAGAAAGAGTATGAATTTATGATTTTAAAAAATAATTCTTCAAAATCTTTAGCTTTAATAGTAGGAACGCTTCTCTTACTTATTTGCATGGGAATAAGTATTGTATATGGCTATGCAAATACCTCTATTCAAACGACGATTGAATCTTTTACCCAGTTTAATAATTCTAACGAGCATATTATTATTCAAAATGTTCGTATTCCTAGAGCTTTAATTGCTACATGTGTGGGTGCTTCCTTAGCTATTACAGGGGTACTTATGCAGACATTAACGAAAAATCCACTAGCATCACCTGGAATTTTAGGAATCAATACGGGAGCTGGCTTTGCAGTTGTATTTGCAATGATTTTCTTCCATATTTCAGGTTTACAATCTTTAGCATGGGTGGCATTTTTAGGTGCAGCAATTGCTGCTCTATCAGTTTATGGCATTAGTTCATCTGGACGAGATGCCGTAACACCAGTCAAAATAACGTTAGCTGGAGCCGCAATCAGTGCACTCTTCGCTTCTTTTACACAAGGTTTACTTGCAACAAACGAAGCAGAACTTGAGCAAGTATTGTTTTGGTTAGCTGGATCTGTACAAGGGAGAAAGCTAGAAATTCTAATATCTGTTTTACCATATTTAGTTATTGGGTGGATTGCAGCTTTACTTATCTCTTCTAAAATGAATATTCTTGCTCTTGGGGATGATATTGCAAGAGGCCTCGGCTTACCACTAGGAATGATGAAATTAGCAGTTGGCATTATTGTCATCTTTTTAGCAGGTAGTTCAGTTGCAATAGCTGGTCCTATAGGATTTGTTGGAATTGTAGTACCCCATTTTGCGCGAAAGTTTGTTGGTACTGATCATCGTTGGCTTATTCCGATGGCTGCTATATTAGGTGGGATTCTTTTACTGTTAGCAGATGTAACAGCACGCTATATTATTATGCCTCAAGAGGTGCCAGTTGGCGTAATGACAGCCATGATTGGCACACCATTCTTTATTTACCTTGCGCGAAAAGGTGGAAAAAAATAATGAAACAATTAAAAACAGTACGTTTACTACAAAATAAAATATCCTTTTTACTAGATGTAAATGCTTCTAAAAAATTAACTTTTCTTAGCATCTTCGCACTATTTGTTTTTTTCTTCAGTGCATCATTTGGTGATTCATTTATAAATCCGTTAAAGGTAATGCAAACGATCATCGGACAAGGTTCTGATTTCGATCAATTAATTATTATTGACTTTCGACTGCCAAGAATTTTTATTGCTGCGTTTGCAGGCATGGCTTTAGCTGTGGCAGGTGCTATTTTACAAGGTCTTATTAAAAACCCACTTGCTTCACCAGATATAATCGGTATTTCTGCTGGTGGTGGAGCTGCGGTAGTTGGTTTTTTAGCTATTTTCAGTGACTCCAATCATTCATTAACAGTTAGTATTGAATGGCTACCTCTCGCAGGTTTTATTGGAGCTACTGTCGTTGCATTTATTGTTTATATCTTTGCTTGGAAAGATGGTGTGACTGCAACTCGTCTTGTATTAATTGGTATCGGGGTTTCAGCTTTTATGCAGGCTATTACGACGATGTTGATGGTAATCGGTCCTATTTATCAAGCTAGTGAAGCCAATAAGTGGATTACAGGTAGCGTCAAAAGTGCCGATTGGAATCAAGTTCAAATTATCGTTCCAATCATTATAATCCTTCTGCTTCTAACAGTCTTTATTACTCGACAGTTAAATGTGCAAGAATTGGGTGATGACACAGCTGCAAGTTTAGGTCAAACTGTACAAAAAACTCGTTTTTTCTTATTACTATTGAGTTCAAGTCTCGTTGCTAGTGCCATTTCATTTGCAGGAGCTATTGGCTTCGTCGGCTTAATGGCACCACATATTGCAAGACGCATTGTAGGTCCAGCATTCGGTGTATTAATTCCAACATCCGCTGCTATTGGTGCTTTATTAGTAATGGTCGCAGATATTATTGGACGCACTGCATTTAGTCCTTTAGAAGTGCCAGCAGGAGTGTTTACAGCTGCTATCGGTGCCCCTTATTTCATCTATTTACTATTGAGAAACCCTAGAAAATAAAGGAGTCAAACTTCATGACTAAAACTTTAGAAACTAAATCACTTACACTAAATTATGGTGATTCCAATATAATTGAAAATCTAAATTTATCTATTCCTATGAATGAAATTACTGTACTGATTGGTGCCAACGGTTGTGGAAAATCTACACTTTTACGCTCAATTGCTCGTTTATTAAAGCCTAAACAAGGCACGGTATTATTAGATGGACAAGACCTTTTTAAATTATCCACGAAACAAGTTGCTAAAAAGCTTTCTATTCTTCCTCAATCACCAGTAGCACCAGAAGGGTTAACAGTTTTACAACTTGTAAAACAAGGTCGTTACCCTCATCAAAGCTGGCGAAAACAATGGACAGAAAAAGATGAAGAAATAGTGTTAAACGCCTTAAAAGCGACGGGCGTAGATCATTTACAAGATAAACCAGTGGATGAGCTTTCAGGTGGTCAACGTCAGCGCGCTTGGATTGCTATGACGCTAGCTCAGGATACAGATATTATTTTGTTAGATGAACCTACCACTTACTTAGATTTAACACATCAAATTGAAATTTTAGATTTACTCTTTGAATTAAATAAACAAAATAGAACAATCGTTATGGTTCTACACGATATTAATTTGGCATGTCGATATGCTGATCACATTATTACGGTGCGAGATCGAGGAGTTTATCAAGAGGGAAAGCCTGAAGAAATTATGACAACTTCATTAGTAAAACATGTTTTCGATTTAGAATGTCAGATGACAAATGATCCTATATACGGTACGCCTTTATGTATACCCTTCGGTAAAGGAAGGATTATCTCTTAATTAAATTAGCGGTTATCAATCAATATGCTCTTACTTCTAGTAAAAGGTCCATTCCCAAATAAAGTTTATACGCCATCAAAAAATGAACCGTCCTACTCATAGTTAAAAAGACGGTTCATTTCTTTATTGCTATGCTTGACACTCATTATCTTTATTTCTTTTTAATAGACGGGAAAATACTACTAATAATTGCGCCTATAACAATGAAAAATATGACGATAATGAAAATTGGAAAAATAGAATCCCCATTCAACAAATGTACACTCACTTTTTGCTGTGCCACTCTTTTCTTACATCTTCTATTCTAGTATAAGGATGCACCTATTAATTGCTACCTTTCTGCCTTTCATAAACCGTTAAAAGAGCACCTGGAAATAAAACTCCATTTCCAGATGCTCTCATTTAAAGTAAAGGATGTTGCAATCGTCTTTTCACAATTGAGAAGAAAGAAGCATCGTCCTTTATTTACAAGATAATGTCACACTGCCAAGCACATCGAAATCTGCTACAACTGTATCCCCTGGCTGAAAAGAAATCGCCTCAGACATCGCACCACTTAAAATAATATCGCCTTTTTTAAAGCCTTTTCCAACCTTGGCTAATTCTTTCACTGCCCATACAATGGCAGTAGCAGGATGCCCTAATACAGCAGCGCTTGAGCCTGTTTGCTCCACAGCGCTGTTTTTACTTAGTACCATGCCGATTTGCCCCAAATCAAGCATGTGAGGAGAAACCCACTTACTACCAACAATAAATTTCGCCGAGGAACAATTATCTGCGATAACATCTGCTAATGTAAAGCGAAAATCTTTATAACGGCTATCTATTACTTCAAGGGCAGGTGCGACGTATTTCGTTGCCTTTACAACATCCGCCTCTGTAACCGCCTCCCCCGCCAAGTCCTCCCCTAAAAAAAAGGCAATCTCAGGTTCAACTTTCGGATGAATGAGCTGTGAAAATTCAATCGCTTCCCATTCTAGTGCGAGCATATCACTATGTAAATAGCCATAAATCGCTTCATTGACTCCCATCATCTGCTGCTTTGCTTTACTCGTTAAACCTAGCTTCACGCCTACTTGCTTCGTGCCATTCTCCTCTAGCTTGCGCGCTAGTAAAGCATCCTGTATACGATAAGCCTCCTGTATCGTCAACTGTGGATAGTCGTCTGTCAGCTTGATGACTTCCTTTACATCACGCTCTGCCTCATATAAATAATCAACCATTTTTTGCTGATTTATTTGTACCGTCATTTTCACACCTCAATTTCCCTTTTTTTTGCGAGCTCAGCAGCGACATCGATAATCATATCCTCCTGACCACCTACTACTTTTTGTTTACCTAATTCGATAAGTATGTCGCGTGGATCAAGACCAAATTTTTTCCCCGCACGCTCTGCATGAAGCAGGAAGCTTGAGTACACCCCTGCATACCCTAACACTAAGCTCCCCTTTCGAATTTCTTGCGAGCCTGGCAAGAGAGGGCCTACAATATTTTCTGCGACATCCATCATTTTATATAAATCAATACTTACATCTATTCCCATGCGGTCTAGCACAGCTAATAGCACTTCTGTCTGAGTATTCCCTGCACCTGCTCCTAAACAGCGCACACTCCCGTCAATACGTGTCGCTCCTTCCTCTATAGCAACGACCGTGTTCGCCACTGCCATAGATAAATTGTTATGAGCGTGGAATCCTACTTCTATTTGCAACGATTGTCGTAAAGCGCGCACACGCTCACGCACCTCATGCGGCAGCAATGCGCCAGCAGAATCTGTTATATAGACAGCTTCAGCACCGTAGCTTTCCATTTTCTTCGCTTGCTCCACTAACTTTTCCACAGGTGCAGAATGAGCCATCATTAAGAAGCCTACTGTCTCCATCCCTAGCTCGCGTGCCTTGCTCATATGTTGAGCTGACACATCCGCCTCTGTTACATGTGTAGCAACACGCACTAAGCGAGCACCTAAGTCATTTGCCTGCTTCAATTCGTGTACAGTACCAATCCCTGGTATTAACAGCACAGCAACTTTTGACTTGGTACATGCACCAACAGCTGCTTCAATGAGCTTCATCTCATTAACGAGCGATTTGCCATACTGAAAAGTGGAGCCTCCAAGGCCATCTCCGTGACTTACTTCTATATAATGCATGCCTGCATCATCTAACCCTCTCACAACATCTCGTACTTGCTGCTCTGTAAATTGATGTGCCACGACATGACTGCCATCTCGGAGGCACACTTCTGTTAAGCGAATTGGTTTATTAACTTGCGAATTCATGTATTTTGCCCCTTTCTTAATGCGTCTCTAATGTCGTTCTCTCTAGCATGGCCCGCGCAAAATCTTCCGCAACACGTGTCGCAGCAGCTGTCATAATATCTAAATTCCCTGCATATGGAGGGAAATAATCTCCAGCACCTTCTACTTCTATAAAGATTGTTACACGGTTGCCATCAAATAATGGCTCCTGTCTTAGACGATAGCCTGGCACATATGCCTTCACTTTCTCTACCATTGTATAAATAGAGTCGCGAATTTCCTCTTCTTTCATATTTCTCACTTCACAATAAATAGTGTCCCGCATAAGGATAGGTGGATCTGCCGGATTTAAAATAATGAGCGCTTTTCCAGTATTTGCTCCACCTACTTCTTCGATTCCACGGCGCGTCGTAATCGTAAACTCGTCAATATTTCCCCTCGTCCCTGGACCTGCACTTAAGCTTGAAATAGTCGCCACAATTTCCCCATATAGTACATCTGCAACTTGGTTGACCGCATAGACGATGGGAATCGTCGCCTGACCACCACACGTAATCATATTGACATTGTGTAAATCGAGTAAGTTTTCCGCAGTCCCCACTGCCGGACAAAAGAACGGGCCTCTTGCTGCTGGTGTTAAATCAATCGCTAAAATTCCTAGCTCCTTCAATACTTTCGCATGGCATACGTGAGCTTTTGCTGAAGTGGCATCAAACACTATAGCCGCCATGTTAGGATTGGCAACGATAGCTTCGATGCCATTTGCATATGTCGCATACCCTTTCTCTGCTGCACGCTTCAAACCTTCTGATTGTGAATCTATCCCAATCATCGCCACAACTTCAATCACTTCACTGCGCTCTAATTTATAAAGCAAATCAGTGCCTATGTTTCCTGTGCCTAGTATAGCTGCTTTAATTTTGTCCATATCCTTGTCTCCTTTCACATTATTCAAAGTGAACCGTTACTGTACCGATACCCCCAAATTTTGCTTCAATACTATCTCCAGCATTTACTGCAACTGCCGCAGATAAAGCGCCAGGTAAAATAAGCTCGCCTTTTTTAAGTGTAATGCCAAACTCATGTAATTTATTTGCTAGCCAAGCAATCGCGTGTGCTGGGTGTCCCAGTGCAGCAGCCCCTGCCCCTGTCGCGAGTAGCTCCCCATTTTTGTAAAGTGCCATACTTGCTGTCCGTAAATCAACTTCATTTACCATCGTCTTTTCATGACCGACGATGACCTTTGCAGACGAACCATTATCAGCAACTGTATCAATTAATGTAATGCGCCAATTCTCTACTCTGCTATCAATTACTTCAATTGTCGGCACGATATAGTCAGTAGCCATCATGACATCGAGAAAGGTTACATTTGGTCCTACTAAATCCTCTCCTAGTACGAAACCAATTTCTGCCTCGATTTTTGGGGAGAGCATGCTAGACACTTTTACAATAGCTTCATTTTCAAACACCATATCATCTAATAAATGACCGTAATCAGGCTCATCTACATGGAGCATTTTTTGCATAGCTACGCTTGTTAAACCAACCTTTTTACCAACGACGTGTCGACCTTCGTCCAGCTTCATTTTTACTATTTCAAGCTGTATTTCATAAGCATTCTTTATGCTTAAGCTTGTATCCGACTCTGTTAAAGGAACTATGCTTTGCATTGTTTTTTCAGCCGTCAGTAATTGTGTGGCATATTGCTTAATTTTCTCTGGCACCACCATTCACCCTCCTTAGTAAAACAAACAAAAGACGGTTGCTATACCAGCTTTTGTTTGTTTATTCATTGCTTATTTTTTTACGGTAATTGTTTTTGTTTCACTATAGAACTCAAAGCTATGACGACCGCCTTCACGCCCAATACCACTAGCCTTTGCTCCACCAAATGGAGTTCTTAAATCTCGCACATACCAGCAATTCACCCATAATAAGCCCGCATGAATTTGGGCTGTTACACGCTGGCCTCTTCGTAAATCATTCGTCCATACGACCCCTGCTAATCCATAAATAGAATCGTTCGCTATCTGAATAGCTTCTTCTTCTGTTTTAAATGGAATAATGACAGGGACAGGACCAAATATTTCCTCTTGAGCAATGCGCATACGATTATTGACATCGTACAAAACGGTCGGCTCATAGAAGTTTCCTTCAGGTAGTGAAGCGACAGCCTTACCGCCGTAAGCTAGTTTCGCCCCTTCCGCTAGACCAATTTTCACATACTCATCTACGAGCTTTAAATGCCCCTTAGAAACTAAAGCACCCATATCTGTTGTCATATCGAGGGGGTTTCCGACTTTAATTTGTTTCACAGCAGCCACGAATTTATCTAAAAATTGATCATAAATACTTTCCTGCACTAAAATTCGGGAGCCTGCTAAGCAGATTTCTCCTTGATTGCGATAAATGGCTTCTATTGATCCTGCTACTGCTTCTTCTAAATCAGCATCTTCAAACACAATATTAGCTGATTTCCCACCAAGCTCTAACGAAACTGGGGTTAAATTTTGAGCAGCATTACGCATAACCGTTTTTCCTGTATTTGATTCACCCACGAAGGAGATTCTCCTCACAGCAGGGTTTGTCGCCATTTCTGTTCCTACAATACCACCTGGACCTGTCAAAATATTTAGCGCCCCTGGAGGTAATCCCGCCTCATTCGCTATTTCTCCAAGCATGATGGCGCTTAGCGGTGTATAAGAAGCAGGCTTGATGACAACGGTATTACCTACAGCAAGAGCAGCCGATGCCTTCCACGTCATTTGCATAAACGGCAAGTTCCAAGGAATAATTAAGCTAGTCACACCAACTGGAGCATATTGCACATATGAAAAATGCTTGCTTTGATCATAATGCTCGTGCGTCATATATTTCGCCATCTCAGCGAAGAAACGGAAGTTAGCAGCCGCTCGCGGAATATCAAATTCGAGACTCTCCCGTATTGGCTTACCTACGTCCAACGTTTCGACATAGGCAAGTTTTTCAACATTCTTCATTATTAAATCAGCCATTTTGCATAAAATCCGCGATCGTTCCTCAACAGGCATCTTGCTCCATATACCGCTAGCAAATGTTTTATGTGCAACTTCTATTGCGCGCTTTGCATCCCCTTGTCCGCCATTTGCTACTGATGCTAATATTTCATTTGTAGCGGGATTAATCGTCTCGAAAGTTTCACCTGATAAGGCGTCTACATAATGGCCACCAATGAATAGTTTGGCATCTTTTAAATATTTATCGTCGATTACTTTTTCATTAATCAATGCCACTCCTCCTATTCTTCGATTTCAATAATCATCTCTATTTCAATTGCTGTATTATTAGGTAATTGAGCCATGCCAACAGCAGAGCGCCCGTGCTTACCCTTCTCGCCGAAAACCTTCCCAATTAAATCCGAGGCTCCGTTCATTACTTTAGGCTGCTCAATGAAATCCTCCGTGCAATTTACCATCCCTAATACTTTCACAAATTGCTTCACTTTACTTAATTCGCCTATTTCATGTTTCACTACACTGAGTAGATTTAGCATCGATTGCTGTGCTGCTAAATAGCCTTCTTCTGTCGTCAAATCTCTCCCTAGCTTACCGTGGTACTGATCCACACCCTGTCCTGCGGTAAATAAGAGATTGCCCGTCCTCACACACCCTACATAGTCACCCCAAGCAGGACGTAAAGGTGGTAATTCAAGTCCTAACTGCGCAAGTCTTTCCTCTGGTGTCATGATCCGATCTCTTCCTTTATCTCGATATTTAAAAAGGCTAAGGCATTTCTCCCTAAAATATCCCTTCTTTGTTCTTCTGAAAGTTGCAGTGTCTCATCCACTATCTTCCCCGGTGGGATTTCCCTTAATAAGAAGGGATAGTCTGAGCCCATCACTATTTTATCTGCTCCAAATCGATCAATTAAATATTGAAGATTTAGCGGATCATAATTTAAAGAATCGAAATAGAAATTTTTCGCATAATAGCTCGGCGGTTTACTCGTTAAGCGTAGATGCGGCCATACTTCCCACCCTTGATCTAAGCGAGGTAAAATATAAGGAAATGAGCCGCCACCGTGTGCAAAACACACTTTAAGTTTTGGGAATTTTTCGATAACTCCGCCGTTAATAAGACTAGCAGCAGCAAGCGCAGTTTCACTTGGCATTCCTACCGTGTACATAAAATTATGGCGCGGCATTCGGTCCTTCCCAAGCGTTTCCCACGGGTGAATAAATAAAGGCACTTGCCATTTCTCCGCCATTTCGAAAAATGCTGTAAAAGCTGGGTCGTCTAAATTTTTGCCGTTTACATTCGTTCCGATTTCGATGCCTTTAAGACCTAGCTCATGTATGCAACGATCCATTTCACGAATCGCTACCTCTACATCTTGAAGTGGCACTGTGCCAAGACCGATGAATCGCTTCGGATATTGCTTCACCGTATTCGCAATAAAGTCGTTTTGAATACGAGCCATTTCCTCTGCCGCATGTGCCTCCGCCCAATAGGAAAACGTCACAGGAATCGGGGACAATACTTGTATATCCACCCCTTCAGCATCCATATCCTGTATGCGTTTTTCTGGGCTCCATACTTGGTCTGTCACTTCTCTAAACACTTGACCTGCTACCATAATATTCGCACCACATGTACATGTTTTTTCTAATGTTGGCCAGCGCTCTCCGCCAAACTTCTCCACAAAGTTAGGAATATCTTCTGGAATAATATGAGTATGAAAATCTACTCGCATTGCCATAAACTCACTTCTTCAGACATTACATGACCGCAATTTTTACATGTACGCAGCTCTAAGCTACCATTGAATTCTTCGATTGCACCTTTCACTTGTGTTTCGATATCTGTTAATTGCACTGTTTTTTTGTGCATTTGTTGATCGCAGTTTTCACAGAACCATACGAAGTCCTCTAGCTCTCCCTCTGCCCGCTTCCTTTCTACGACAAGTCCATATGTGTCAGCAATTCGGTGAGGAGAGTGCGGCACATTGGCTGGTAGCATGAACACTTCTCCTTCTTTAATTGTAATCACTTCACGCTTTCCTTCATTAATTACCTCAACGAAGCAATCGCCTTTAATTTGATAAAAGAACTCATCAGATGGATCGACATGGAAATCTCGACGGCGATTAGGTCCGCCCAAAATCATACAAATAAACTCCGAATCCTCCCATAGCACTTTATTATTAACAGGTGGTTTTAAAGAATGCTTATTTTCTTCGATCCATTTTAATAGATTAAAAGCTTGTAATGTTGCCATACGAAATCCACTCCTCTAAATTTTTATATTTATGTTTTTTTATGGATTTTAACACCGTGCTGAAATTGCTTACCGACTTCATACCATGATTGCCTACAGCTAAATAATCCCGCTTCCTGAGCTCTCTGTAGTATCTTCTACAATAACCGAAGATTTCGTGTTCGCCTTCTTCCAGAAGAAGTAACAAACTGTAATAAAGATTAACCAAGGGAATCCGAGTGTCAATGTAGCTTTAAAGTCTGGTGAGAACCATGTTGATAGGACAACAGACGCTAACAGGACTGCTCCGAAAATTGTTAAGTACGGATAACCAATCATTCTTACCGGTAATTTGCGCCCGTTCGTTTCATTCCATTTTTTACGGAAGAACAGATGTGTAATAAAAATCATAAACCAAGCAAACATCGCACCAAAGCTAGAAAGCGAAATCATCGTTGCGAAAGCCGCATCTGGTCTAACAACTGTAAAAATTGTCGCGATGGCGATTCCGATAACAGAAGCAAATAATGCAACTGAAGGTACGCTTTTACTATTTAATTTACCTAATACTTTCGGCGCGTAGCCACCTCTTGATAAAGAAAACATCATACGTGTAGAAATATATAATTGACTATTCATCGCAGAAAGCGCTGCTACAAGTACGACGAAATTCATAATAGCTGCTGCTCCTGGTATATTCACAATTTCCATTACTTTTACGAATGGACTTTTATCGATTCCTGCCATACCCCAAGGCACAATCATCAGCATTAAAGATAGCGTTAATAAGTAAAACAGTACAAGTCGAACAACCGCTGAACGAAGCGCGATCGGCACTGCTTTTTCCGGATCCTTTGCTTCACCAGCACTAACAGCAATCATTTCAATACTTAAATAACTGAACAACGATACAAATATAGCAATCCACATGCCCCATACCCCATTAGGGAAGAAACCACCGTCATTTGTATAATTTTGAGTACCAATAGCTGCGCCACTATCCGCGCCAACAATGACATAGACTGCTAGAATAATAAATCCAATAATCGCAGCTATTTTAATGATTGAAAACCAATATTCAACAGCACCAAATAATTTGACCGTTGTGGCGTTCACATACATAAGCACTGCTGCAAACAAGACTATCCAAACGATGGCAGGCACGGTCGGAAACCAGTACTTCATATAAACGGCTACAGCTGTAACCTCCGTCCCGATTGCACATACTAAACTAAACCAATACGAATAGCGTACCGTAAAGCCAGCCCACGGATTAATATACTTCTCTGCATAGGCTCCAAACGACCCTGTCACTGGATGAGCTACAGTCATTTCTGCTAAGCAGCCCATGAGTAATAATGCAATTAATGCACCGATTGTATAGCTAATAATGACACTCGGTCCTGCCAAGCCAATCGCCAAGCCACTCCCTAAAAATAACCCGGTCCCGATTGCTCCACCAATGGCAATCATCGTCAGCTGGCGTGTTGTTAAGCTCTGACTTAATCCCTTTTCTCTTTCAACGATATCTTGCAAACGATTGTCTTGTGACATACATTTCCCCCCTTTGATATTGTCGTTTAAGATACTACATTTCTTTCCTTCCCGTACTTTTCATATTGCTTTTCTGTCACGATTGCCTTTAATATTTCGACGGTTTCCCACACCTCCTCAAATGACGTATAAAAGGCGATTGGTGCGAGACGAATAATATTAGGCGGTCTAAAGTCTGGAATGACACCCTTATCAATTAAAGCTTTGCAAATTCGAACCGCCTCATCATGCTCTAAGCAAACATGCCCCCCTCGTCTATCATCTTCATTTGGATTGCCAATTGAAAAGCCAAGCTCAGTTAGCTCTTGCTCGATTAAGTCCATCATATAACGTGTAAGCTTTAATGATTTTTGACGAATATTTTCGATACCAGCCTCCGCAAACATTTCTAATGAGCCGATAATAGGGGCTAAGCTCAGCACGTGCGGTGTACCCATTTGAAATGCCCCTGCAGATTCTTCCACATCTAATGTATGTGCCATATCAAACTGTTTATCTTTTTTGGAGCTGTACCAGCCAGCTAAGCCAGGATGAATGCCGAAATGTTTTTTATTCACATACAAACCAGCGACTGAACCAGGACCACCGTTGAGATACTTATAGTTACACCATATAGCAAAATCAACATTCCACTCACTGAAGTAATGCGGAATTGCTCCTATGGAATGACAAGCATCAAAGCCAATGCAAATGCCTCTCGCTTGTGCTTCGGCAGTTAAGCGTTTTATATCTAGTAGCTGACCACTTCTGTAAAGGACAGTTGGCAGCAATATAAGCGCTATCTCATCTGTCATCGCTGCGATAATATCCTCTTCTAAAATTAGCTTGCCATCACGACTTTTCACACGTATTAAATGCTCATCTGGATCATAGCCTTTTAACTTAATTTGACTCTGTAGCGCATAAATATCTGATGGGAATGTTAATTCATCCGCTAAAATCTTTGTTCGTCGCCCTTCTGGTTTATAAAATGTTGCTACAGCTTGATGAATATTGGAAGTCGTAGAACCAGCAATAATGACTTCGTTTTTCTCAGCTCCGATTAGCGGTGCACACATTTCACCGAGCTTCTCTGAAATGAAAAACCATGGATACTTACCAGTTGTCCACCCTTTAATCCCGTATGCTTTCCACGATTCCATTAATTCACTGACATTTTCCTCGGCTCTTTTGGACATTAAGCCTAAGGAATTGCCATCCATGTAAATAACACCTGATTGTAAATAAAATTCATCGCGGTATGATCGAAATGCATCATTCGCATCATATTGTTTTGCATGTTCTTTGTTGTAAACGCTTTCTCTAGTCTCCAAAATTATTTCCCCCGTTTTTTAAATTTTCTGAATATGTTCATAGTCTAAAATAAAGTTGACATAGTGTCAATATTATTTTTGCCAAATTTTTTCAACGTCCTTTGTAAAAATATTTCTATTGGGCTATGATTAAATGAAATAAATCATTGAATTATCAAGCAATAGCACGCTTATTATAATTAAAACAAGTCATATATAGGAGGTCATTTAATGAGTGAAGAAACGAAGCAAATCGACGGAAGAAATATGCGCTCTATCGCAACGAAACAAAAATTATTGGATGCCGCGCGCGACTTATTCTACGAATTTGGCTTTAAAAAAACTACTATTACTCAAATTATTAAGAGAGCAGAAACTGGTTATGGGACGGCTTATGTACACTTCAAAGGAAAAGACGAGATTTTAATCGCACTCATGGAAACGGTCATGCAGGAATTTCTTGATATGGCACACACACCTTTCCTCCCTACTAGCAAAGAAGAAGCAAAAGAGCTTGTCCTGAAACAAGTCACTGCTTTTTTAACGATGGCAAAATCCAATAAAGATATTATGAAAGTATTCGCAGAAGCGATTAGCCTTTCCCCTGCCGTGAATGAAAAGTGGGATGACATCCGAAAAACGAACATTCATTTTATTATCCGCGATATTACATATGCGCAGAGTCAAGGCTTAGTACGGTCAGATTTAAAAATCGATATTGTCGCACGCTCATGGTTTTTAATTAATGAAAACCACCAATGGGACCTCGTGCGTGATGATACGTCCGCGTCTATTGAGGATATCGCTTGGACGATTACAACGATGTATATCGATGGGTTATACAAATAAAAAAACCAGATCAAGAACTGACCTAGTCATTTGAGACACATATAAAATACCCCATTAGGCTGCTTGCTTCCCAAATTCTAGGGGAGTTAAGTAGCCTAATTTTTCTTGTATTCGTTCCTCATAATATTTTCTCATATATTCCATTACACGTAATCTCGTCACTTCATTAGTCAACGAATGATACTTCACACGCTCAAATGCTTCTGTTTGAATATTCGAAAAAGGACTCAATCACCACATTATCCCAACAATTCCCTCTGTGTGACATACTTGCCTGGCATCCCATTTCCGAGATCTAATTTTAGCGTATAGGTTGGATAGGAGACTAAAATTGTATGGAGTCTAAATATTCAGAAAATAAAAGTTGACACCATGTCATATATGATTGTAGTATTTATTTAGTTCCGGAACAACTGAATTTCACAATTTTTCAGCTTCAAATTATTTGTCACCTATCCAATCTACATGTCTTTAGTAAAATGCTCTTACGCTTTAAAAAATTCATAGATTTCTAGGGGGATTGCGTTGATGAAAAAATTTAAGTCATATCCTTTTCTGAGTAATTTAGCTTTTACCTTTCTTATGATGGGCATTATTTTCTTCTTGTCTTTAGGCACTGTCTTAGCGAACGATGATGCTAAAAAAGAAGAAAAGCGGGAAGCACCGCGCACAGGTCTGAACAAATTTGCACCTGATGCACCGCTGCCAACGAAAAAGGAAGGCACAACAAAGCTTTTACCAGGTGAACCAGAAGAGCCCGCGCCTGACAGCTGGGGCTATGATGCGAAGACCGGGATTTTCACTCACCCAGCCGCAACACCGGATAATGAAGGTCCACAACCATTTGAAGGGAGTTTGCCTTATCTAGATCAAAATCAATATACGAAAAATATGAATGTAGAAGCATTCTATCCATACGTTATTGGTTGGGGGCATAGCTGGCAAGCTACATTCGATCTAGACGGTCGTCGCTATTTATACGATCTTGAAACAGATATGTACAATGTATTCGATATTACAGATCCTAAAAATGCCAAGCGTATCGCCAATAAATTAATTGACACAGATAAGGGAGACAAACGCTTCGGTCCAATGACAGTAAAATACAATAAAAAGTTGGACAAAACAATTGCCGTTCAATGTTACGAAGTACCGCGTTATGGTGTTCTATCGAATAAGTATGAATCCCCTGAGCAAGTAAAGGCTATTAAAGAAAAAGAAATGCTGCGTGGATTCCGAATTTTTGAAGTCACAAGCCCATTATTTTCAGAATGGGATCTGCTATCGGAAACACCTTTAGATGCGAAAGCAAATGCAAGTGACCTTGTACAAGAAGGCTCTGGTTGTCAAGACGTACCTGTCTATGATGGTGGAGATTATTTATTTGTTGCAGGTGCACCTGATGATTCCTTCAGCAATACAGAATATAAAAGCTATTTATATTCAGGCGCACAAATGGCCTTTGATATTTCAGACCCATCTAATCCGAAACGTCTTTCAACTTGGTGGGTGCCAGGTCAACGTGTAGGCGAAGAAGAAGACTATAACAAAAATCCCCACGCTGGCAACAAAACAACATGGATGGGCGCTCGCATGCCGCTATTCATTCCGACTCCTGTAGAAAAGGGTGGCAAGTATGGCTATGCAGCAATGGGTGGCTTTGGGTTTTATATTGTCGACATATCTGATCCAGCAAATATGAAAACGGTTTCACATATTGAGATGCCAATGAGTGTTAGCGGTACTGAAGGGGATAATATTGACGTTTCCAAAGTCGAAAGCACAGGCATTGTTTACTATAGCGGCTATCCACTGAGCGAAGATTGCCATGAGCCTTATAAGGATATTTACGCAATCGACGTCAACGATCCGCTTAAGCCTAAAATCATTAGTACGTTAAAACGCCCGACACCACCAGAATCAGCACCATTCACAGACTTTTGCCAACGTCGCGGCAGCTTTGGACCGAAGCGTAGTGGCTATGCAACCATTAATCCAGGTGTTCCGAGCGACCAATATATCCCTTATGCCTTCTACAATGCAGGTGTCCAAATTTTTGACGTAACCAACCCAACAGAATCAACAATCGAAGCATACTTTGTGCCGAAGATGTCTGGAGAAATTCCAAATGAAGATGGCACAACTACGAAAAGCGATCACTCTAATCCCGTACACGGCATTTTCGTCGAATGGGACCGAAATTTAATTTGGGCATTTTCAAATCATGGCATGTATGCCCTATCTACACCTTTACTCGGTGACCCAGTCCTCGGTTTACCGAAGCCCGTAGAGGAGAAAAAACAAACGCAATAAAGTAAAAAGTAAATAAAAAAAACCGAACGACTATTGAAAAGTCGTTCGGTTTTTTTAGTCTTTGGCGTGCGAAAGTGAAAAGATGTGTAGAGGAAACAAAACAAAGGCATCCAGAGTGTTGGACACATAATACACGTAATTGGTCAGCGCAAGAACAAGTAGCCCCAATGAAAGAGCGTATGGGGGAATAAAAAAACCCCTCATTTACCTGTTGATCATCAATGGAAGAACGCTTTTCCTTCTATTGGTGTGTTGTATTTGGCGCTTACCCATAGATTACATAAACGTTTATTACTTTATTTGTCGATGCTTCAAATCTAAAAATATAAAACTTCAAATATTTTATTGCTTTGCTGGAACAAACCCATTTTCCACTGCCTCTTCCTCAGTACAGAACATTTCTTCAGCTATTGTATTATCATAATCACGTTGTCCTGGCATGTGGTATATTTTATTACCTTTTGAATTAATATTCCCTTTAATTTTACAGCTCTCATTACTGCTAGATTTATTTGAATCATCTTCATCTGCTTTAGATTGTTTTTCTTTTTTCACAGCCTCATCATACGCTTCTTTATCATAACCGCGATTTGTTACATAGTCTTCAACTGACCAAATACCAATGGCAGATTGTTGCGCAGTTTTTTGAATAGACTTAAACCAATCTACATGCTTTGTATTCGGTTCGTAAATATATGCCACCCGTGCTAATCCATTTTTCAATAGTTGCTCTTGAACACTAATACCATCTTTCGTATAAACATATGCTAGTAATCTTTTATATTTATCCCGATATGAAACATCGAATTCTAAATAAACCGTATCTTGTCCAGCTAGTAGTTGCTTTGCAAATTCTTTCGCTTCTGGCCCAAAAGGTTGTACCCCTAACGTTTCGTGATTCGTTTCAGGAGTATCTACGAGAAGAAAACGTACTTTTTCAGAGCTACCATTATATTTTATTCTTATAGTGTCGCCGTCAATTACATCCTGTAGCTCATATTCTTCAAATTTACTCACATCGTGCTTTTCAGTAGTTTCCTTTGTTGAAGCTACAATTCCTTGTATATCTTCAGTTTTAACACTATCGGTGCTAGATTCTTCCGTACATCCACTAATAAGCAATGTTGAAAAAAACAACGCGAATAATAATTTTTTCAATTCAATATCCTACTTCCTTAAAATTAAACTATATTTTTAAATTCCATACTCCTATTTGTCAAAAATCAAAAATCCTCAGTTAATTTAAACTGAAGATTTTAAAATTTATCTGAATATTAAATACAAAACAACAGCAAAAATAATTGTTCCGCTAGTGATTAACGTCTTAATATCTTTGTCACTCATTTTCAGTACCTCTCTTCTTACATCATTATTACAAAACATTATTTAATTATATTATCAATAAAGTCGACTAATATCACAATGAATTTGATTTGTCTTCTGAAGAATTTTTCAAGTATCCTCCGAGTGTGATTGTACCAATTATAAAATCAGCCTTCTCAAATAAAATACCAAGCTATGTTATTCAAGTTATGTAGATGGTGGAAAATTAAAATCACCAAACACTACAACGTTGATTACTGCCGTTGATTACTGCCGTTGATTTCCGTTACGGGCGTCGCTTTCCGCGGGCACATCGTAAGCCGCAATCCTCGCTAGCGTGCGGTTTGTTGCGTCTTACGTTTTGTGCTGTTCCCGCAGGAGTCGTCGCCCTTCACTTCAATCAACTTAATAGTCAATGAAAACAGAATACTTTCAATAAAAAATTTGTGGTCATGGGATAAAAAGGGTTAGTCGAAATAATTATAAATGACTTCTGCCGTTGATTTCCGTTACGGGCGGACGCTTTCCGCGGGCACATCGTAAGCCGCAACCCTCGCTAGCGCGCGGTTTGTTGCGTCTTACGTTTTGTGCTGTTCCCGCAGGAGTCGTCGCCCTTCACTTCAATCAACTGAACGTTGGTAGAGAAATTCTACTTTATGACGATCAACATGAAAAAACAACAAAGGCATCAAGATTGAAACTTCTTGATGCCTTTAGTCGACATTAAATGCTCCCCCAAAACTTTTGAGGGACTCTTTATTTAAACAACATTTTAAATTTCATTATGTGGTTTTGGTTTTGGACCAAGCTCTTCTGGCTCAATATCTGCAAATGTTTCGCCTTCTTCTTCTAAGTCACGCATACGGTGAGCAATACGTGAGGCTGCGGAAGCTGCAATACTGCCAACTAAATCATCTAAAAATGTATTAACATGATGCCCTGGCTCTGTGTCTAGTTTTTTTATGATACCGATTTTTTGTTTATCTAAATGTCCAAATGTTGTTACAGCTATACTTCCATATGTAAACACAGACCCTAGCGCAATTGTTTCATCTACTCCGAATAATCCTTCATCGGATTCGATAATTTGTTGAAGAGGTGATGATAATAGCCCTTTTTCAGCTAATTCATCTAGCTCTATCCCAACTAATACTGCATGCTGGACTTCACGTTTACGCAATACACGTTCAACCGAATGAATACAATGCTCTAATGTTAACCCTACATTGTAGGATTTTTGCATTTCATAAACAATTTCAGCAATGTCCTCTAACTCTACACCACGACGAATTAGTGCAGCTTGAGCTGCTTTCGCCACTTCTTCTGAATGTACGCGAATACTTTTATCATGCATAACTAACCCTCATTTCAGTTTTTTTGCTAGTATAACGCTAGCCCAACCTATTATACCTTTACTTACGTAATATGGTACAATTTTGTCACAAACACATGAAGGAGTGTCATCATTGGATAAGGGAACTGTACAAGATTTAAAATTCTATAGTGAAGCATTGCAGGAGGAATTAGAGTTATATATTTATGTCCCTGCTAATTATTCTCCACTATACAAATACAATATTTTAATCGCATCAGACGGTAAGGACTATTTCCAACTAGGAGGTATTACAAAACTAGCCGATGAACTTATCGATGACTATGAAATCGAAAATTTAATCATTGCATTTGTTCCATATAAAGATATTAAAGATCGCCGTCATAAATATATTCCGAGTGGTGAACAACACGAAGCCTATTTGCGCTTTTTAGCACATGAACTTGTTCCTTATTTGGATGCTGAATATGCAACGTACCAGATGGGTATGAGTCGCGCTGTCATTGGTGATTCTATGGCTGCAACCGCTTCCTTAATGGCTGCTTTAAAGTATCCAAGCATTTTTGGAAAAGTTATTTTGCAATCACCTTATGTTGACGAAGATGTACTGAAAGCTGTTGAATACTTCAAAGATCCGGGGGCAATTTCTATTTATCATATCGTTGGAAAAAACGAAGATAAAGTTGTAACAATGGATAAAACTGTAAAAGATTTCTTAACACCAAATCGTCAGTTGCATAATCTTATGTTAAGCAAAGGCTTTTCTACATTTTATGAAGAGTTCGATGGAAATCATACATGGAAATATTGGAAACCTGATTTAAGACGTGCATTAATTGAAAATTTCAATTAATGTTGGGCGATTCAAATTACGTATTTTTAATTTTCTGTTATACTTAGATAGAAAAATTGTTTATTTACGGGAGGTAATGGACTATGAAGTACGGAATTGTGGCTTTTCCATCAAAAAAATTGCAAGATTTAGCGAACACGTATCGCAAACGTTACGATCCGCATTATGCAAAGATTACACCGCATATGACATTAAAGGACAGCTTTGATGCAACGGAAGAGGATATTCAATCCATCGTGAAGCAATTAGATGACATTGCTGCCAATCATGCACCTTTAAGCATTCACGCATCACGCATTAGTTCGTTTTTCCCAACAACAAATGCGATTTATTTCCGCATCGAACCAACTGAACAATTACAAGCATTCCATCGTGTGATTGAAGAAAAAATTCCTTTTGGGGATTCTAAACATGTTTTTGTCCCACACATTACAATTGCACAAAAAATGACTGATTCAGAGCATGATGATATTTTTGGCCAACTCCGCATGACAGGGGTTGATGAAAAAGATAGTATTGATCGTATTCATCTTTTATATCAATTGGAAGATGGGTCATGGACAACATATGAAACATTCCGATTGACTGGAGCTGAATAATTTTTGTATAACGTTAAGATTGTTGAAACAGAGAAAGAACATGGCGATGCATTTGCTGTTCGAAAAAAGGTTTTTGTAGAGGAACAAGGTGTTCCACTTCATTTAGAATGTGATGCGCAAGATGACACTGCAACACATTTCATTATGTATGAGGGCGATGAACCTGTTGGTGCTGCTCGTCTCCGTAGCATTGAAGAGCATACTGCAAAAATTGAACGCGTATGTATTTTGCAAAGTCAGCGTGGCAAAAAACTAGGTGCCTTAATAATGAAGGAAATGGAAAACTACGCGACTTCCATTGACCAGAAGAAATTAAAACTCCATGCGCAAAGCTACGCTGTTCCTTTTTACGAAAAGCTTGGCTATACGGTAACATCTCCTGAATTTATGGATGCCGGTATACCACATCGAGCAATGGAAAAAATGATTTAATTAATAGGTGTTACGATATGCCAAAGCATAATCGTAACACCTTTTTTTATTTCTTAGAAAATAGTTATCTATTTTAAGTAGCCATTTAAGCTCTTTTATATATTAAATAATGCTAGCTTTCAGCATTACTTCATCATTTTAGCAAGCTTGTCGAAGTCTAGTGAAGCACCATCTTGAATAATAGACTTTACTATTTTATCTTCAAGCTCTTGTGTGATTTGTCTATTGGACACTTTGCCAACACGACGTACAATTTTTCTTACTTGTTTTTCATTGGTAAAATCTGCATGTTGAATTGCATTTGCTAATGCAAAGATTTCATCCATTGAAACGCCTGTCTTTTGCTCAATCGAATTAAAAAACGAGCGATGCATGTTCCCCCTCCTATCAATTCCACCTCAACATCATTGTCGTTAATGCTTTGTGCGCATAGGTTTTGCACAAAACATCTATGACAACGGTTGGGGGCTTTAACCTAATTTAGTAAGTTATTAATATACTCACAGAATTAAAGTTAAAGCCTAAATAATATAAAACGTTTTATAAATCACTAATAGCTAGAAAATTAGTTAACGAAAGTAGCACCAACAATAATTAGAAGAATGAATAGGACAACTATTAAGACAAACGTTGAGCCATAGCCACTATTGTTATTACCTCCACAATAATTATTGTTCCAGCTATTCATCCCTGCATAAGGTTGTGCACACCAGCCCTGATATCCCATAAAAGCACCCCTCCCTTCTACAACCTATAATATGTAAAGTTGCAGATTAGAGAGGGGTATTCGTCTAGTCAATATTCCCTTTTGGTTTAAAAATTAAAGCTCCTATAAAGCCAAAAACAATAGCAGCGCTGATTCCTGAGCTTGTTACTTCAAACATTCCAGTTAACACGCCCACTAATCCATGTTTTTCTGCTTCCGCCATTGCACCATGTGTTAAGGAGTTACCAAATGATGTAATAGGTACTGTTGCACCTGCACCCGCCAAATGAATTAGCGGCTCGTATAAACCCATTCCATCTAAAATGGCACCAACGACAACTAATGTACTTAATGTATGTGCTGGTGTCAATTTACCAACATCCATTAATAATTGACCGATAACACAGATAATGCCTCCTATAATAAATGCAAAAATAAATGTCGTAACCATGCTGTTGCCTCATTTCATTGTAATTTCTATCGCATGTGCCGTACATGGAATCGTTTCTTTTTGTTGGAATGAAAGTGGAGATAGTAGCGCACCTGTCGCTACAAGAAGCACACGCTTATATGTGCCTGCTCGGAGTTCTTGAATAACATAACTAAAAAAAACAGCCGCTGAGCAGCCTGCTCCACTTGCCCCAGATTGAAATGCTTCATCTTGACCGTAAAATTCTGCTCCAGCATCGCGTAAAAGTGTTAGTTCTTCATTTTTTATGCCACTCTCAACAAGCATCCCTTTAAGAAGTTTTAAGCCAAGCTGTCCTAAATCACCCGTTAAAATTAAATCATAATGATAAATTTCTTGTTTACGCTCCTCAAGATGTGACTTAATTGTTTGAAAGGCAGCAGGAGCCATTGCAGCGCCCATATGAAATGGATCATCCATCCCATAATCAATAACCTTTCCAACTGTCGCCGCTTCAATACATGGAGCGTCTTCTCGATGTTTACCAATAAGTGCATACCCAGCAGCCGTTACTGTCCACTGCGCCGTTTGAGGTTTTTGTGCCCCATAATTGATAGGATAGCGAAATTGGCGTTCTATCGCATTATGCTGACTTGAAGCACCGGCAATTGATAAATTCGCTGCTCCAAGCTCTGTTAAAAGGCTAGCCACAATAACAGCTGAAACAGAGGTAGCACATGCTGAAAATAATCCGATAAATGGGATGGCTAATTCCCTTGCAGCAAAATTAGTAGGTGTCATTTGATTAACTAAATCGCCACCTAATAAAAAATCGACTTCTCCAGTTGTAATTTCACCTTTTTTCATCACAATTTCACATGCTTCTTCAATCATTTTTCGATGGCCTTGTTCATTTGTTTCCATTTGCCAGCGCTCATCGTCGTAGATTGTATCAAAATATTGTTTAAACGTACTACGATCTTCTAACGGTCCTGCCACCACGCCACCAGCTAATAACGATGGTTTTGATGGAAATATGATTACCATGAAACCACCCCTATCGTCACAAGAATATATTTAATAAGTGCTACAAAAAATGCAGATACTACGCCAAATAACACAACAGATCCAGCTAATTTGAATAAGTTGCCGCCAACACCAAGTACGAGACCTTCAGATTTATGTTCAATTGCAGCTGATATAACGGCGTTACCAAACCCTGTAACTGGCACTGCCGAACCAGCTCCAGCGAATTGACCAATTTTTTTGTATAAACCTAAGCCAGTCAAGATCATTGCGAAAAACACCATTGTTGCTACTGTTGGATTCCCTGCAGTTGCTTCCGTGAAATTAAAGAAAACCATATAAAAAAGAGAAACTGCTTGTCCGATTGTACAAATTAGACCTCCTACTATGAATGCTTTTACAGCATTTTTTAAGTAGGGTGGAGTTGGTGTTATATTTTGCTCAAGTTTTTGATATTGCTCTTTTTCCATTATGTTTCCTCCTTTGCAAGCTTCTCTAGCTCAGTCATTTTTTCGCTTAGTTTATTATCTTCAAGTTGATCCTTTTTTATTTTATTTGCTTCATAAAATATTTTATAATCAGCTGAAACGAAAATTTCTTTGTCAGGGTATTTTTCATCAAACTTCTTCTGTAGTTTTTTCTCTAATTTAGTCTTGTTCCATTTTTTTATTGGTTTAATTTGCACCGCTACAAGCATTTTATCGTCATTTTGAATAACAGTTGATTTTTCAACAAATTTTTCTTCTTTTAATAAAGACTCAAGCTCTTCTTCGTTTTGCGGAGAACCATAAACAATAAATTTTTCTTTTTCCGTGCATCCAATAAGCAATGTCATACAGACTAATAGAGGCAACATCATTCTTAATAACCTCAAGTATTTACCCTCCTTTTCCTCTCAGTTTCTCCACACAGAAAAAAACTATTCATTTGAATAAGTAAACGAAAGCCCGATTCCTTATTTTAAAAGTACATATTGTAGAAGTAGTTAGAAAGAAAGGAGGTGACGATATGGGTTGTGGTAAACCAACAAATCCTATTGGACCTATCCATTCAGCAGGCTGCGTTTGTGACGTAGTTCGTGCAATTTTAGATATTCAAAATCAAGCGGTGCGAGATGAGTGTTCCCCATGTACAGCAAATTGTTTCTTAGAACCACTAGGCGGGATTGTAAGTCCTGCACGTTCAGCAGCAGATACACGCGTATTCATGTTAATTACAAAAGACGGTACTCCATTTAAAGCATTCTTTAGCTCACCATCAGCAGATCCATGTAAATGTACATCAGTATTTTTCCGTGTCGAAGATATGTTTGATGAATGCTGTGCTACTTTACGTGTTTTAGAACCTTTATGTACTTATGATTCTACTGAAAGCACAGTTGACTTATTAAGTCGTGATGGCTGCTGCGTCAATATGAAGAAAATTTGTAAAGTAGACGATTGGAACTCAACTGATAGCTGTATTACTGTGGATCTATCTTGTTTCTGCGCTGTACAATGTATCGCTGATGTTGACTTAGGGATTTGTGATTAAGTCTTTCTCCTTTGACACACTACACATAAAAAAAAAGTGTACAGCATCCTCTGCTGTACACTTTTTTTATAATGTTGGCAATTGTTTCCCTCGCCATAATATTTGTTCAATATCTTCAAAGTAAATAATTTCTTGCGTATTAAATTCCCTCGACGTCAACATAAGTGAATCAACTTGCATATCAGAGGCAGTTCCACTCAACTTTCTGCCATCTTTTAAACTAATTAATAATGGCTGATAGGCCTTTTGACGAAACGGTTTTTCCAAAAACTGCAATTGTTTGATTATATATTCATCAATTTGTTCTTGTACTTGTATTTCTACTTTATCTTCATTTTGTTTTGGCAACGTTTCTTCTTCACTCGACTCGTTTTCATATTGATCCCTTACATACACAGACGTACTTTCATCCAAATCAAGTTCATGTAGCATTTTGGAAATGTTTAAGAAATAAGTTGGTGATTTTATATATAAGCGTGGCTCTCGCTCCACAATTATCACTTCCCTTTTTTCCCTACAATATGCAAAAATGAAGAAATTGGTTCTTAGCCTATTTGACTTAAAAACATTGTCGCTAGTCCTAAATAAATTAAAATACTTGTAATATCATTTAACGTTGTAATAAACGGACCTGATGCAACAGCTGGATCAATTTTCATACGATGCATCAATAATGGGATAAATGATCCTGCAAGTGTTGCTACTAAAATTGAACCACAAATAGCTGCACCTACAAGCATGCCTAATATTAATTCGTTTTTCCATATATATACAATGCCGATTACAATGATACCACAAACAATACCAGTCAAAATTCCAGTACCAGCCTCTCGAAGTAACAGTTTCATTTTGCTATGTTCTTCAACGTCACCTGTAGCAATACCTCGAATGGCAACAGCCAATGCTTGTGTCCCACTATTCCCCGATGTACCCGAGATCAGTGGAATAAAGACAGCCAGTAGCGCAACCTTATCTAATGTATCTTCAAACTGCCCCATTAAATTCGCTGTTAGCATGCCTAAAAACAATAATACGACAAGCCATGGCAATCGTTTTTTCGCTGCTTGCCAAGGATTTGTATCAAATTTATCCATATCTGAAATACCCGCTAACTTAGAGTAATCCTCAGATGCTTCCTCATCAATAACATCGATAATATCATCGACTGTAATAATCCCCAAAAGCTCACCTTTATCATCAATAACCGGTGTCGCCAAGAAATTATAATCTTTCATAATTTGTGCTACTTCCTCTTGGTCATCTCCAACATGTACCATCACAACTCGTTCATTCATAATTGAGCGAATAAGTGTATCTTCGTCTGCAATAATTAAATCACGTAGAGAAATAACACCTGTAAGTCGATGTGCCTCATCCACTACGAAAATATAATAAATCGTTTCGGCATTCGGTGCCTCTTTACGTAATATCGCCATGGCCGAACGAACTGTAGAATTTTCAGGAATAGCCACGTATTCAGTTGTCATAATAGAACCAGCTGTATATTCATCGTAGCTCAAAAGCTCATTAATCTCTCCAGCCGTTTCTTCGTCCATCATGCCTAAGTAGCTTTCTCGTTGCTGCATATCCAGCTCATTTAAAACATCTGCGGCATCATCTGCATACATATGGGACAGCATTTCCGCACCATATGCGGGAGCCATCTCTGCTAAATATGCTTTATATTCATCATCATCTAATTCGATTGCCTCAAAAATATCAGCCATTTCCGTCGGAGACAAGTACGAATAGATGATCTTTCGTATATCAGGCTCCACCTTTTCATAAAACGTTGCCTGATCATATGGATGAAGTTCTAAAAACTCATCACGGAATGCGGTAATATCATTGGTCTCGAGCATACCTCGTAAATGTGCCTCGTCGAATTGCACATCATCCTTTTCATTTCTTTCCTCTATCATGCTTGTCCCCTCCTTCCGAGCGTTGAATTCATTTTACATACGTTGATGTAAATCTACCTTTTATATAATAGTGTGCATGTACTGTTTGTGCAAACTCTTTTTTTAGATAACATCAACTTTCTCCTATACTATACCCTACAATTGATTATTTTTCTGTTAACATGCTATTAAGATAATTATTTTTAATAAAAATGATAAGGAGATGCCCGTTTTTGCGAACACCTCCTCAATTATTTAATATTCGTTGCATATCATCCTTTATCGGACTAGTGAAATAATGCTTCTCTTTTGTTAGAGGGTGCTGCAAACATAACGATACGCAATGTAATGCTTGTCGATCTATTAGCTTGCGACTCCCTCCGTATAAATCATCACCAACGAGCGGATGACCCAAATAACTCATATGCACACGAATTTGGTGTGTTCGACCTGTATGCAACTTTAAGCGAATATGAGTCATCGGCTCTCCTTGAACTGAAAAACGCTGTAATACTGTTACATCCGTATGAGCATATTGGCCATCTTGTCGTACCTCACGCTCAATAATACTCGTTTCTTTTCGTCCAATGGGCGCCACGATAGACTGCCAATCTTCTGCTAAATGTCCATGTACAATTGCTTCATATTCACGTGACACTTCACCAAGCCGTTGGGCTAGACCCATAAGATGATGAATATGCGCATGTTTCGCAATGCATAACAAGCCAGATGTATCCCGGTCAAGTCTTGTCACAATATGAATGGTAGAAGCTAAACTCTGTTGTTCGAAATAGCCGCAAACATCATTTGCAATACTTTTAGTTGGATGCTCACGAGATGGAATGGTACTTTGATGTGCTGGTTTATCGAGCACTAACAGAGCCTCATCCTCGTAAATAACAGCAAGCTTGCCATATTCAATAGCAAGCCCATCACTTTTCTCTTCTGGTGGGAATTTCACTTCTACCTGATCGCCTATATGAAGAGGGTAACGTACATTTTGTTCGGTACCATTGACCGTCAATAAACCCCCATCAAATTTAATAGCTGTTAAGGCTCGTTTGGATATTTGCCACTCTGCTAAAGCTTCACGTAATAATTGGCCATCCTTTTCCGCTAGAAAACGGAGCGTAAAACGTGTATCGGTATTATTCATTGGCAACAAATGATTCATGCACACGTTCCCAGAATGGAAAAGGTCTAAAGCGTGCAAAGCGAACTTTTTCATTGGCTACATTAAAAGCAATGGATTTCACATCGCCTTGTGTAACTTGAATATGATCAACTGTCATATTAAAGTTTTGCTCATTAACTGGACGTAAAACACAGTGATGGTGTGCTGGTAAAATCAATGGTGAGCCAACTGTACGGAAAACACGATTGTTTATAGATGCTATTTCAGTAATTTGAAGCGCCGCTAATGTAGGATGAATAATAGCTCCTCCAAGGGCTTTATTATAGGCTGTACTACCTGAAGGTGTCGAAACACAAAGCCCGTCGCCACGGAATCGCTCAAACTGATTCCCGTTTAACTCTACATCCATTACGAGCGTAACATCCGGTGATTTCACCGTCGCTTCGTTTAATGCCAAATAAGTATTGGAATCTGTATTATGATGCTCTACTTTTACTTCCAGTAATGGGTACTCAACAACATTAAAATCCTTCTTGGCAATGGATAACACCAATTTCTCTAATTCCGAAGGCTTCCAATCCGCATAAAATCCTAAATGACCTGTATGAATACCGACAAACGCAACCTGATCTAGCAAATGTGAGTAGCGATGGAAAGCATGTAATAACGTTCCGTCCCCACCTATTGATACAACAATTTCAGGCGTCTCTTCATCATATGTTAATCCAAAATCTTGCAAATATGTTTTTGCTAGCTCCATTAATTCATTTGATTGTGCATCTCTACGTGATTGAATGGAAAATTTCATTGTGAGTCACGCTCCTTCTCTGATAGTAAACTAGGATTCGATGCCTCTTTATATTCACTAAAATAGGCTTGCGCTTCTTGAATTTCACTACGGATCGATGACATTTCTTCATCTAACCGGAATGCAGCCTCTGCGGCACTTTGCAGACGATTCTTTATTTCCTCTGGAAACATGCCCTTATATTTGTAATTTAGTGAATGTTCTATTGATGCCCAAAAATTCATAGCTAATGTACGAATTTGAATCTCAGCTAGCACTACCTTTTTTCCTTGAATGGTTTCAACGGGGTATTCAACAATCATATGATGTGAACGGTAACCACTTGGTTTACTATGGGTGATATAATCGCGCTCTTCAACAACGCGCATATCCTTACGTTGTCGTATTAGCTCTGTCACCGTCGAAATATCATCTACAAATTGGCACATAATACGAACACCCGCAATATCGCCAAGCTCGTCGCCAAGTTGTTTCGAAGGTTCAAAGGCTAGTCCTTTTTCTAACGTTTTATCGTAAATGCTTGCCAGTGGCTTTACTCGTCCTGTAACAAATTCTATTGGAGAATTTGCATTGACAATGCCAAACTGGGAACGCATACCTTTTAATTTTATTTTTAACTCATCTACTGCTTGTTTATAAGGACTTAAAAAAATCTCCCATTGTCCCATCGCTAAAACCTCCCGACATTCGGTATCGAACAAAAGCAACACCGTCTGTTCGTTTTGTCTTTTTATTCAGCGAGAACTGCCTTGAAGTGTTGTTCCACTGCCTGAACAAATTCTGCTCCGTAATTGTAATTTCCTTCAATATTATACACGAGCATTTCCAATTCATCGTAAAAATTTGTAAGTTCAATTACTTCCTCATCTATTTTTAACATTGGGTTTTGCTTAGCCTGTAAAATCTGTACAAGATTCTCCCAACTAGTCGGTGGAAAACGCAAATAATGATAGTCCTCTCCTGCATCAAGTAAATAAATAAAAGCAAAATCATCAGAGTCTGCAATTAATTGAGCAGCAGGCTTTAACTGTAAATTTTTATTATTGTCGTTTAAACTAAAATGAGGTTGCTGGTTTTCAAAATAAAATGATTCTATTGTATATATTTTACGCACATGTGGGTCCCCTTTTCGTCGTTCTCTTCCTCTTATTTTATCATATGGGGTAAATAGTTGCAGTGTGTAATTGCAAAACTACAAGTAAACTCAAGTTAAAAATCTATTACATCTCGGTGTATTTGCATCCAGATTATTTTCGGGCCTATTTGAAAGCTCTTCTTAAAATCTGTGACCACCACAAGAGACCTTAAACTTGATTCAGCTAGGGTCTGAGCCTTCACTGAATCAAGTTTAAATTTGGCGGACTTCTGCTGAATCAAGTTTAAATACTAATAATAAAGGGTGAGCATACATGGCACAACAACTTGAAATTGAATTTAAAAATGTGTTAACCAAACAACAATATGAGCAATTGCTAGAAGATTTTCAAATTAAAAAAAATGCTATTCATCGTCAAACAAATCATTATTTCGACACACCATCTAATGCTATTCGAAATTTGCAAAGTGGGCTACGTATTCGAATAATAGACAATTATTATGAATGTACATTAAAAGAAAAATCTTCAAAACATGTACATTTAGAGACGACGGACGTATTAACTGCAGCGCATGCCGAAAAAATGCTTGCAGGTCAAGGCTTTTATGCGCCCGAAGTTGCAAAAAGACTAGCGATACACAATATTCCACTAGAGCAGTTAGCAGTGTTCGGGTCACTTACAACAGACCGTGTCGAAATTCCTTATAAAGACGGACTTCTTGTATTTGATCATTCTTTTTATTTGCAGTGTGACGATTATGAGGTAGAATATGAATCAAAAGATGAAATAAAAGGAAATGCAATCTTCGACGAATTTCTACAGCAATATGGTATAGAAAAACAAATTGCTGAAAAAAAAATCGCCCGCTTTATGAAAGCACTACAATCAATTAAGAAGCAATAATAACAGCTACTTAATAGTACAAACGAAAGGGTGACCAACTAATTGGATATCCAATCTTTAAGAACGATGCTTGAAATCCAAGCACTGCAAACACTTGGTTCTACAGAAAATAATTCATCCAATTCTTTAACAAACAGCAATTCATTATTTTCTGATATGATTGATGAAATGTTAGGCGATGCCACAACAACTAACAGTGCAAAATTATCAAGTCTACTTGGAATGAGCTCTTCAAGCTCTACAAATTTCATGGATCAGCTTAGTAGTTTAACAGGCATGTCTGGAGGAACAACAAATAACTCACTCCAATCATTGCTCTATAGTGGATCAAATTCAGTATATATACCTGCTTCTATCCAGGCTACATTAGCAAAAATGCAATCCAGCACTAGTCTTGATTCCTATGTATCAGATGATGTTATTGGATCAACTGCCTATGCAAATTCACTTGCTGGGGCAAATAAATACGGCGATATTATTGACAAGGCTGCAGCTACCTATAATGTACCAGCCAAGCTTATTGCAGCCGTTATAAAGCAAGAGTCTAACTTTAACGCATTAGCTGTCAGTAATGCAGGAGCACAAGGCTTAATGCAATTAATGCCTAAGACAGCACAATATTTAGGTGTAACGAATTCCTTTGATCCTGAACAAAATATTATGGCAGGAGCTAAATATTTACGTCAAATGCTCGATAAATTCGATAATGATCCAACACTTGCGTTGGCAGCATATAATGCTGGAGCTTCTCGTGTAACAAAATATAATGGAATCCCACCATTTAAGGAAACACAGAATTATGTCAAAAAAGTGATGAATTACTACACTGTATAAATCGCATAAAACCTGTAATTACGGTCTTTTTCAGCAAATTTCACCCCTGTTGGTGAAATTTGTGCTTTTCTAGCGAAAACATTTCCAAAGTGCTCTTTGTTTGTGTAAACGAATGGACGTTGATAGAATGAAGGTAGTCACAAGATATTCACATTTTTCTATTCAACATAGTATTAGCTAAAATTGTACATCAACATGTTGATTTGCACTTTACGATATACTTCCTATAAAGAATAAAAGGAGCATTTACTTATGAGTCGAAAATACACTGTTCCTTATGAGGAGCTGGGCGCTGAAAAACTTTCTGAACTCATACATGCGTTCTATAAAAGAGTTGCACAGCATCCTGAACTTATACCAATCTTCCCAAAAGATTTAACAGAGACAGCACGCAAGCAAATTCAATTTCAAACACAGTATTTAGGTGGTCCAAATCTTTTTACTGAAGAGCACGGACATCCAATGATGCGTGCGCGTCATATGAATTTTCCAATTACACCCGATCGTGCCCAAGCTTGGCTAGAATGTATGGCCGAAGCAATGGATGAAGTTGGCCTGGAAGGGAAGTTCCGTGAAACCTATTACCACCGTTTAGTATTAACAGCTCATCACATGATTAATACACCTAATGACGATGAGGGGGAATTATTACGTGAATAATATTCAAATGTTGCAAGAACCAACACCGACGATTTCTACTGCTAATAAGCCAATTGAATTGTATATTTTCGTAGATCCACTTTGTCCTGAAGCTTTTAGTATGCAATCCATCATTCGTAAACTACAACTAGAGTACAATCATTATTTCTCATGGCGCATTGTATTAAGCACAGAGCTTTCTTCGCTTAATTGTCTGAGCAAGCGCATGAAAGGTTGTGAATCAGGGATTGAGCTAGATATTAATCACCCTGTTTTACCTTCTATAGCTATAAAGGCGGCAGAATTACAGGGTAAACGCGCAGGAGCTCGTTATTTAACGAAATTACAGGAATATGTTGTACTGAACCATCAAGATGTAAATTCCTATGCAACGCTTTTAAAAATAGCCGAGGATGTTCAATTAGATATGAATGAATTTGTGGTAGACTTTGGCTCAAAAGAAGCCGCACGCGCCTTCCAATGCGATTTATATATAAAGCGGGAAATGGAAGTTGATGAAGTACCGAGTATCGTATTTTTCAATGAATGTATTGAAGATGAAGGTCTAAAAGTGAGTGGTAGCTATTCCTATGAGGTTTATGAACATATTTTAGAAGAGATGATGAACGAGCAGCTTATACGCCAAACGTTACCGACCATCGAAGAGTTGTTTTCAAAGTTTCAAACACTTTCTACAAACGACATAGCTTTTATTTATTCATTAACAGAACAAGCAGCTGAACGTGAATTAAAAAAACGTATGCTGCAACAAAAGATAGAACGTATTCAAACAGATCACGCTACACTATGGCGTCTTAAATAATGCAATTATACTTTTATTCCAAAAGGTTAGGAACTCGCTCATTAAATGACAGAGACCTATCCTTTTTTTTATTTTATAAAACTGGTAATTAGATTAATTGATTACCTATTGCTAAGCAAAGCAGTGCGTCAAAAACAATAGTGATAGTAGAAAGGTTGTTTCAATAGTCTTAGCAATAAAATAATGCACCACTAGCAAAAATAGTAAAAGAGATAGTTAGTAAAAAAACTACTAAAGACACAAAAAAGTTTTGCTGATAGCAACAAAGACCTAAAATAAAAGAGACGCCTCTATCCTCGACAGATAGAGACGCCTCTTTTTCACAAAGGGGATGGGAGAAATGTTCACGTTCAAACAAAGGGGTGTATGTTTGTTTTGTGATTTATTTCACAAGATTCACTTTATCATGGAATAATAAATTAAGCAATGTATCCTGCTTTAGATTCACAAATTTGTCATATAGAAAGCGATTACAATACAGTATTTTTTCAAGATGGTTACTTTTTTTCATTTGTAAATCTAAGAAAAACATTATTAATTATTTTTTTCTAGAATGACCTATACTACTTAGCAAAGAAAATGGCTGTAGTAAGAAACCTACAGCCACACAAATTAATTATTCAACAATAACTTTTCAAGTTCATTTAACCGTTGTTCAAATACGTTACAAGCATCATCAATTGGTTTTGCCACATTCATATCAACACCTGCTGCTTTTAGCACTTCAATTGGGAAGTCAGAGCAACCAGCTTTTAAGAAGTTATTAATATAACGTTCTACAGCAGGTTCACCTTCCTCCAAAATTTGCTTACTTAATGCAGTGGCAGCAGATTTTCCAGTAGCATATTGATATACATAATAATTGTAATAGAAATGCGGAATACGTGCCCATTCCAGACCGATTTCCTCATCAATTACGATTGCATCTCCAAAATAGAGCTTATTTAAATTATAATATACTTCCGTTAAACGTTCCGCTGTTAATGATTCCCCATTTTTGTCCATTTGGTGTATCATATGTTCGAATTCTGCAAACATTGTTTGTCGGAAAACCGTACTACGGAACTTGTCTAACCAATGGTTTAATAAATAAATTTTCTGCTGCGGATCTTCTATTGTTTTTAGCAGATAATTATTCAACAATTCTTCATTACATGTAGAGGCTACTTCAGCCACAAAAATTGAGTAATCTCCGTAGACATATGGCTGATTGTTACGAGTGTAATAACTGTGTACACTGTGTCCAAATTCATGCGCTAATGTGAATAAATTATCTACATTGTCCTGCCAGTTCATAAGAATGTAAGGATTTGTACCATAAGTACCAGATGAATAAGCACCACTAGTCTTACCTTTGTTCTCCATAACATCAACCCAACGATTATCGAAGCCACTTTGAACAATGCTTTGATACTCTTCACCAAGTGGTGCTAGCGCCTTCACTAAAATATCCTTAGCTTCCTCATATGGCACTTTCATGTCAACTTCCTGGACAAGTGGTGTAAATAAATCCCACATATGCAATTCATCCACACCTAATAACTTTTTACGCAAAGCAATATAACGCTGCATAGCTGGTAGATGCTTGTGAATTGTCTCTACTAATTGGTCATACACACTTTCTGGGATAAAGTTATTTGACATTGCAGCATGACGTGCAGAATCATAATTACGAATATTGGCACTGACATTATGTTTTTTTACATTGCCTGTCAATGTAGCCGCAAATGTATTTTTAAAATTACCATACGTTTCATACATCGCTTTAAATGCTGCTTCACGAACCGTTCTATTTTTACTTTCTAAAAACTTAATGTAATTACCATGTGTGAGCTGAACTTCTTCCCCATCCTCATTTTTCACTGTAGGGAAAACTAAATCCGCATTGTTCAACATGCCAAATGTATTTGAAGCAGTGCCTGTCACCTCAGCCATCTGCGCCAGTAATGCTTCTTGTTCAGCAGGTAGTACATGAGGACGAGTCATTGAAATTTCTTTTAATGATTGTTTGTATAGTTGTAAATCTTGATTTTCTGCTAAATAGCTTTCGATAGTTTCTTCACTTAACGATAAAATTTCAGGCGTTAAAAATGATAGTGCCGTTGAAATATTGGTCGCTAGCGTTTGGATACGGCCATATAAATCTTGATAAAAACTATTTGTTTTATCTTGGTCATTACGCATATGTGCATACGTATACAGTTTCATTGTACGCTGATAAATTTCATCGTAATATGTTAATACAGCTAATAAGGCATCCGAACCATTATTTAAAGTACCTGCATAGCTAGGTGCTTTTTTTGCTAGTTCTGCGACCTTTTTAAACTCCTCTTCCCATAATGCATCAGTGGCAAAAATATCTTCCAATCGCCAGGTTAACTCTACCGGTACTTCATTTCTCATTAAAACTCGATTGCTGTTACTAGCCATGAGCCAGCCCCCTTTATATATGACTTTCCTTTACTCTAAACATTTTCTCAATATATTGCGACAATTGCAAATAATAATTACCTACCTTTTCCTCCTCATGAGGTATCTTAAACTTTTATGTGACCCTATACAAATGCTCATATACTTTTCCCAAAATTTCCATACTACATTCTTTTTGAAGGAAACTATGCCCTAACAGTTTTCCATAGTTTTCAATAGCTTGCACTCTTAAATTTGTAGGCTCTATATCGAGTAGCGTTAGAAACAATTGAATTTCTTCCTTACACATCTCATATGGTAGTAACTGTTGTTTTCTGCAAAAATCCAGCAAGATTGCTTGCCATTCAATTGAAAAAATCGGAATAGCTTTTGCATTTTTAACTGGTACGCCTATATAATTCGGCAACGCATTTAGTGAAAATTTTAATTCATAGCAGCTTCGTAAAAAAAGGTCTTGAACGCCTTTTTTACTTCGCATTAAACGTTGCTTCACATACTGTTGACATATTCTTTTATAAATATGCCAGTAAACAATAAATGCTTCATACGTAATTGACTTCGGCTCATAAAATGGAAATTGCTGTGTTTCAAGTGGAATATAGAGTACGTTCGCTATAAAAGTATGCCCGTGAACATGAAGAAGATTCGTCCAATAATTAAATTTAGCTGCTCTCGCATCATATGTAACTAAATATGGCACATTATTTGATGAATAACTAATAACGTTTTGGTGGATGGGCGAAACTCTAATTTTTTGAATAGCTTGCGGTGTATAATTGTTCTGTGATGTTTGAAAAAGCCATAAAGCTTGGATATTATTTTTCTCATATCCTTCTGTTCGTAACTGCCAATTTTCATTTGTTATCGCGCTACATTGAAATTCAAGCGCAATCCGTCGTTGTTTGCTTCGTATTAAAATATCCGGTCGTTGAGACAGTTTCGATAAAAATGGCTCCAGCTCTACTGTATGCCTGAGTGATTTCAACCATTCAAATAATTGAATTTTTCCTCGCAAATGGAGCAGTGATTCTCCTTCTGAAAATCGTCGTTCACAAGATTGGCTAGCAATGTGAGCAAAATGCGGGATATTAAGCTGACCAATTTTTAATTGAACAGGCTGCTGACATTGAGGGCAAAAAAATTGTTGGTACTGGCGATACTTTTGCAGAGCTTCTCTCGAATGTTGATATGAGACAAATAATTGCTGCTGCTCTGTATAGGCAATTAGCATTTCAATCTTTCTCCTTTTTGCCCTCATTGTAAATAAAGTTATCCTTTAAGCCAACTAAATATCTGCTTTTCTTTGAAATTTGATTTTTACCACTAAAAAAGACTGTAGGCATACTCAACTCTTTGAGTGTGTCTACAGTCTGAAAGCTCCTAATAACAATCAGAAGCTAAAAGATATTAACTAAAATATTTTCGAACAGTTTCGAAGCAATCATATTCCATAATTTTTTCGCCATATTCTTCAAGACGATGAATTGTGAAATTGGAAGGGCTTAAAAACTCTTTAATGACTGCGTTCTTATCATGACGATTTAAATCGTCATCTGCGTTTGCAAAGTCTACTACTAAATAGTAACAACCTTCATATTTAAATAATGAGGAATCCACTAAATCGTCTGTCATCCGTTTTGCAACGGGGATTAACTCATCGATATCTTTAAATTTATAAACATAAATGTCTGTATCCATAAATAACTCTGATTCATCCATGTCACCAAATTGAGTTAATTGACTAAGAAGATCCTCTCCTACTTCGTCGAATGGGGCAAACATACTTTTTTGTTCATCATAATGTGAATGACCATCTAATGTTTCACCGTCTTTTAAAATATGTGCACGTGTGACAATGATTTCTAAGCCTACTTCCGACGCATTGATATGAATCCAAATCGGACCTTCTACATCAAAATAATCTTCCGTATTCACTTCATCAATCATATCCCAAAAAAGTTGCTCACCCTTTGCTCGGTTGTACCAAATTTCTTCACGACTATAGCCGCGATCCTCTATATCATTGTACGTAATAAAGAGCTTGAGTGTATTTTCATTTACACGTTCGATGTCCACTAGACCTCATCTCCCTTCACTGTCATTTGTCGAAAAACAGTATTATTTAATTAGTATGCTTTGATTCATTGTTTTTAACCTTCATACTCCCTTGTTTTTCAACCTTTGACCACACCACAGAAAGTCATCGAGTAACTGTAATCATAAATTTTTTTGTTCACAGTTGTCTCTAATTCTATTGTATGCTGTTCTTTCATAAAATGAAAAGGATATACACCATTTCAAAGAAGATATTTGAATTATTGAAATTGTAGTAAACTATTTAGATTAAATCAAGTTTAACATACTTTTAGGGAAATATATGACTTTTACCTATTAATTATTAGTTTTGTTTGAAGGTATTTACATAAGTAAAACATAAAAAATAGATGTCACAACATGCATGCTTCTGCATTTGTAACACCTAATACATTTATTCTATGCAATATAGGAGGATTTTAGTTCACCATGCGCTGTGCTTCTTGTAATTGATAAGCCCGAACCTTACGTGGTAAAAATCGTCGAATTTCATCTTCATTATAGCCTACTTGCAATCGTTTCTCGTCCAAAATAATTGGTCGTCGCAATAATCCTGGATATTCTTGAATTAGTTCATATAAGCGTTGTAATGGTAAGCTTTCAACATCTACATTTAATTTTTGGAATATTTTAGAACGAGTTGAAATGATTTCATCTGTTCCATCCTCCGTCATGCGTAAAATTTCTTTAATTTCACTAATGCTTAACGGTTCAGAAAAAATATTACGTTCTGTATATGGGATTTCATGCTCCTCTAACCATGCTTTCGCTTTACGACAAGACGTACAACTTGGTGATGTAAATAAAGTAACTATCATACTGACACATCCTTTCTCTTAGTATTCGTTATCTATAGACCATTTTGTTAAATTAGAATTAATGTAATGTAAAACTACAGTTCCATTATACAGCACTCAGCTGTATTTGAATATAGTTCCAAGGAAAAAAAGAATGCATAGTGAATGACTTTGTTACAAAATATTCTGTCTTTTAATACTACCTTAAAGTATCCAATTCCTTTGCATGTCCAACGAACTAATAATAATATTCCCATAAGCACATCATTTTAAACATGAATATACTGAAACTAGTTGTTCTCAATTAAAAAACACAAACGAGAATAATGTCACTTAGACGTGTACAATTATGACGCAACATTCAAAATGTAGGTTGCCTTTTTTTACAAAACTAAAAAAATTCAGTCTAAAGACTGACTTATCAGGCTTGCATTTAGCTAAGTCTTTATACTATAATGTGGTGCAATAAGAAAAGCGCTTATGCGCAAAACATCTACATAAATAATGTAGTTAAAAACGCTGACGAAGAGTAGTACATATGCAATATACATGTATAGAGAGTCTGTGGTTGCTGGAAACAGATCATGTATGCATTTGGAATGGACTTCCGAGTTAGCTTTGTGAACGTACAAGTAAGCACTTGATACCTATTAGCAAAGCTCGTCTCTTCACGTTACGAAGCTAAGTGGCCTTTTAGGCAAGCAGGGTGGTACCGCGGATTCGAACATCATTCGTCCCTTCATTAGTAAATTCTAATGAGGACGCATGATGTTTTTTTATTTTTCGAAACCCGAGGAGGAACTTATTATGACAACAATTTTTTCAGGCGTACAGCCTACTGGTATTGTGACATTAGGAAATTATCTTGGTGCATTCAAGCAATTCCCAGCATTACAGGATGAAGGGAATGCCATTTATTGTATCGTTGATCAACATGCAATTACCGTTGCTCAAGATCCAAAAGAGCTACGTCAAAACATTCGTAATTTAGCTGCTACTTATATCGCTACTGGTATTGACCCACAAAAGTCAACACTTTTCATCCAATCAGAAGTACCTGCACATGCGCAAGCAGGATGGATGCTACAATGCGTTGCTTCTATCGGTGAGCTAGAGCGTATGACGCAGTTCAAAGATAAATCACATGGTAAGGAAACGGTTTCTGCAGCTCTTTTAACATATCCACCATTAATGGCTGCTGACATTTTATTATATAACACGAATATAGTTCCTGTAGGGGACGATCAAAAGCAACATATCGAGCTAACACGTGACCTTGCAGAGCGCTTTAACAAACGCTATGGTGAAGTTTTAACAATTCCTGAAATTCAATTACCAAAAGCAGGTGCTCGCATTAAATCATTACAAGAGCCTACAAAAAAAATGAGCAAGTCCGACCCAAATACAAAAGCAACAATTAAGCTTTTAGATACAGCTAAGGATATTGAGAAAAAAATCAAATCAGCAGTAACTGACTCTGATGGTATTGTGGCTTTTGATGTTGAAAATAAACCTGGCGTTTCGAATTTATTAACGATTGAATCGGCTATTACAGGTGTATCTATTGATGATTTAGTGAAAAAATATGATGGTATCGGTTATGGTGGCTTTAAACAAAGTGTGGCTACAGCAGTTATCGATCACCTTACACCAATTCAGGAAAGATTTTATAACCTTGTAGAATCATCTGAATTGGATATCATTTTAGATGAAGGCGCAGAAAAGGCAAATGCTATTGCTAGCGCAACTTTAAAGCGCATGGAACAAGCTATAGGCTTAGGTCGCACACGTCGCTAAGAAAGGAATTAGCATATGCACTGTGAACATTGTAATAAAGCAATCAAAGCCCTACTGTTAGAAAGTGACTTTGGTGCTGATCCATTATGGTGTGGCCATTGTCGCACTAATTTAGAATTAGAACAACTTCCTTTAGGTGATGTGTTATTAGGTGAGCTGACGACATGGATGTGTAAGTTTGGTGAATGGATTGATCTTGAAACAGATTCATTTATCGAAGGTAAGGAATACTTAGCGAAAAATCATGATGAGCAAGGTGAAGACTTGGCCCAAAAAGTAGCAGTAGAATTAGCGGTGCCCGTAACATTTATACCTTATCTTTAAGATTAGCTGTTCGATCAAATCCAAAATCGAGCACAACGCTACAAAGCACAATACAGGCTCCAATTGCCATATAAAATTCTGTCGTATGCATAATAAATTTAAAGACAACCGACCAGGAATAACCAAGAGTCCGGTAATTCAAATATAAAATTAAATTGCCAATAGAAAGTATCATTAATCCATAGCTCATTAAAAATATAAAAAGACGAAACAAATAAACGGCATCCTTTCTATTTCTTCTTACTTTCTTTTCTATTCGCTAGCTTTTAAAAAAAGACGTCAGCCTTGTAAATTAGGCTGACGTTTTTTTATTATTCTTCAATTTTTTTAAATAATAGACTTGCGTTATGGCCACCAAAACCAAGTGAATTACTCATTGCATATTCAATGCTCGCTTCACGAGCTTCATTCGGCACATAATCTAAATCACACTCTGGGTCTGGCTCTGTTAAATTGATTGTTGGAGGTAAAATGCCCTCTTTCAATGCTAGTGCTGTAAAAATAGCTTCAACACCACCAGCTGCACCTAGTAAGTGACCTGTCATTGATTTAGTAGAGCTCATCGCTAACTTATAAGCATGTTCTCCAAAAGCAGTTTTTACTGCTTGTGTTTCAAATAAATCATTGTATGGTGTACTTGTTCCATGTGCATTAATATAGCCAACTTGTGAAGGATCTACTCCACCGTCTTCTAAAGCTTGAATCATCGCACGTGCAGCACCTTCACCTTCTGGAGCTGGTGCAGTAATATGATGCGCATCTCCAGTTGAACCGTAACCAAGAACTTCTGCATAAATTTTTGCACCACGCGCTTTTGCATGTTCGTATTCTTCTAAAATAACAATCCCTGCACCTTCACCGATAATAAAGCCGTCACGGTTTTTATCGAACGGACGAGAAGCTGTTTGAGGATCCGTATTTAATGATAATGCTGTATTCGCACAGAAGCCTGCAACCGCCATCGTCACGATTGGTGATTCAGCTCCCCCTGAAATCATCACATCAGCATCGCCACGTTCAATTACTTTAAATGCATCACCAATTGAATTCGTACCTGATGCACAAGCTGTTACTGAACAAGAATTGATGCCCTTAGCTCCAAAGTGAATAGACACTTGACCTGAAGCCATATCTGGAATCATCATTGGAATAAAGAATGGACTAACACGTCTTGCACCACGCTCTTGGAACGTTAAAAATTGTTGTTCATATGTTTCCATGCCACCGATACCAGATCCAATCCATACACCTGCACGTGGTGCTAACTCTTCATCGATTGTAAGCTGTGCATCTTCCATCGCCATTATAGACGCTGCTAGTGCATAGTGCGTGAAACGGTCCATTTTGCGAGCTTCTTTACGTTCAATATACTTTTCAATATCAAAGTCTTTTACTTCAGCAGCGATTTTGGCAGCAAATAGATCTTTATTTAAGCGCGTTAATTCACCAACGCCTGATTTACCAGCCTTGATGTTTGCCCATGTTTCTTCGATGCTATTCCCTAGTGGTGTAACAGCGCCAATTCCTGTAATTACTACTCGTCGTTTACTCATTGTCTTACTCCTCTCAAGCAATTTTCTATGTTATTTTCCCCATCTCATTGCAACGGCACCCCATGTTAAGCCACCGCCAAAACCGACAAGTACTAATAAATCATCATCTTTAATTTTACCTGCTTCAAGCTCTTCTACTAAAGAAATACCAATAGAAGCTGCTGATGTATTGCCATATTTGTGAATCGTTTTTGACATTTTTTCAGCGGGTAATGCTAAACGTTCACGTGCCGATTCCATAATTCGAATATTTGCTTGATGTGGAATTAAAAAATCAACATCTTCTTTTGTTAAACCAGCTTTGTCTAATACATTTACTGCTGATTCACCCATTTGACGTACAGCAAACTTAAATACTTCACGACCGTTCATCGCAATTGTCTCTTGCTGTGTTAAATAAAGATGTTTACCGCCCGTTCCGTCGGCTCCAAGCTCAAATGATAAAATCCCTCTACCTTCTGATACAGGACCCACAATGGCAGCACTTGCTCCATCACCAAATAAAACAGCCGTATTGCGATCTTCCCAATCAATGACTTTGGACAGCTTTTCAACACCTACTACTAAGACATATTTATAAGCGCTTGATTCTACAAATTGTTTTGCTGTCACTAAGCTATATATAAATCCTGCGCAAGCTGCTGCTTGGTCCATCGCTGCTGCATTTACAGCACCAATTTGCTCCTGAACCATACATGCTACACTTGGAAATGTTTGATCTTGTGTTACAGTTGCTACAAGTATTAATCCTATTTCTTCAGGTGTAATACCTGCTTTTGCAATAGCATCTTTCGCAGCTGCTACTGCTAAATCTGAAGTTTCTTGATTATCTGCAGCGAAATGACGTTCTTCAATTCCTGTACGAGTTCGAATCCATTCATCCGAAGTGTCCATAATTTTTTCTAAGTCAAAATTCGTAACGACCTTTTCAGGAACGTATCTGCCTAAACCTATAATACCTGCGTTCATATAGCAACCCCTCTGCTTTCTTACTATCAATTATTAGTAACTGGTCATAATTATAACTCATAATGAAGGAATGGTGCAAGGTGAATTAAATTTAGTATACCATAAGGTCCCTATAGAATTCGTAGATAGTAGTCATTCAATCGCCGGTTGAAGTCTCTTAATCGCTGGTAAAACTTCTGTTTTCGCCTTTAGAACTCGTTCAATCGCCGCTTAAACAATTCTCTTCTGCCGACAAGCTAAATGTTGTGACAAAATTGCCATATATCACCGCCTAGAAAGCGCCACTTTTTGATAAAAGGTTCTTTTTTTTTCGACTTATGTTATGATATGATAATGTATATGTAATAAAAAAGTTCGGTTGAGGTGAAATTAATGCAATATATCGTAACGTTCATATGGTCATTTTTACTAGTTTCTATGTTAAACTACGTAGTAAGTGCTGTAATTGGAGTACCATTTGATTTCCAAACTGGTGCGATCCTTTCAGTTGTATTCTCTGTACTAATTTTTGTTATTGGCGCAATCATTCCAAACGAGCCAACACCAGAAGCTGCAGACCATCATTAATCAAAATCATAAAAAAAACCTGTCTCGCCTCATGCGAAACAGGTTTTTTTCTATTTATTATTTTTCAACTACACACTGGCCATTTTGCATTTTAATATGCAATGTTTCTCCTGGTAGCACTTCGCCACGCAGTAACTCCTTAGCAACCGCTGTTTCGATATACCGTTGCACAAAGCGTTTTAAAGGACGTGCACCAAACTGTGGATCTGCTCCATGCTCCACAACCCAATCAATTACGTCTTGATCAACATTTAACGTGATTTCCTGCTCAGCTACACGTTTTACAAGCTGCTCAATATATTTCCAAGCAATGGCTGTGAAATGTTCTTCAGATAACGCATGGAACATAATAATATCGTCCATTCGATTTAATAGCTCTGGCTTAAAGTGCTGGCGTAATGCCGCCATAACTAAATCCTCGACTCCAGCATCATCTTCTTGTGCTTCCATTAAATAGCTCGAGCCAATATTAGATGTTAAAATAATTACGGTATTTGTAAAGTTCACCATTCGTCCCTGACTATCTGTAATGCGACCATCATCTAAAATTTGCAATAAAATGTTCGCTACATCAGGATGAGCTTTTTCAATTTCATCAAGTAATACGACAGCATACGGATTACGACGAACGGCTTCCGTTAATTGTCCTCCTTCTTCATAGCCAATGTAGCCTGGAGGTGCACCAACGAGACGAGATACGCTATGTTTCTCCATATACTCACTCATATCAATACGAATAAAATGCTCCTCAGAATCGAATAGTTGGGCAGCAAGTGCCTTAGCGAGCTCTGTTTTACCTACACCCGTTGGCCCTAGGAATAAGAAACTACCAATTGGGCGATGTGGGTCTTTAATGCCTGCTCGCGCGCGCCATACAGCTTCTGTAACAAGTTGAACTGCATTATCCTGCCCCACAACACGTTCATGTAATGTATCTTTTAAACGCAGTAATTTTTCACGTTCGCCTTCCACTAACTTAGTGACAGGAATACCAGTCCAACGAGATACAATTGAAGCAATCTCATCAGAAGTAACTTCCTCACGCAAAATACGTGTCTCACTACCTTTTTCTAAATGTTTTTCCATCTCTTGAAGCTCTTTTTCAAGGGCAGGAATTTTCCCATGTCGTAATTCAGCTGCTTTATTTAAATCATATTTACTTTCCGCTTCATCTAGATCCCGACGGTATTTATCCAGTAATTCACGTTTTTTCTGGATGCCTTGCAATGCTTCTTTCTCTGCTTCCCATTGTTTACGCATACCTTCTGATGAATCTTTAAGTTTTGTTAACTCTTCTTGTAATTGCTCCAGACGTTTTTTACTAGCTTCATCTTTTTCCTTACGTAATGCTTGTTCTTCAATCTCTAATTGCATTATTCGACGAGTCACCGCATCTAATTCTTGTGGCATTGAATCGATTTCTGTACGGATCATTGCACATGCCTCATCTATTAAATCAATCGCTTTATCTGGTAAAAAACGCTCTGTAATATAGCGATTTGAAAGCTCAGCAGCCGCTACAATTGCCCGATCATGAATACGAACCGCATGATGCAGTTCAAAGCGTTCTTTTAAGCCACGTAAAATAGAAACGGTATCTTCAATAGATGGTTCACGAACAAGCACTTGTTGGAAGCGACGTTCTAAAGCGGGATCTTTTTCAATATACATACGATATTCATCTAGTGTAGTAGCACCTATACAGTGAAGCTCACCACGTGCAAGCATCGGTTTTAACATATTGCCAGCATCCATTGCTCCATCTGTTTTACCAGCACCAACAATCGTATGGATTTCATCGATAAATAAAATAATGCGCCCTTCAGATTCTTTCACTTCTTTTAATACGCCTTTTAATCGTTCTTCAAATTGACCACGATAACTTGCACCCGCTATTAATGCGCTCATATCAAGCTCGTACAATACGCACTCTTTTAATCCTTCTGGAACATCACCTTTTACAATACGTTGTGCTAACCCTTCGACAATGGCTGTTTTACCTACCCCTGGTTCACCGATTAACACTGGGTTATTTTTCGTTTTTCGTGTTAAAATTCGAATGACATTGCGAATTTCTTCATCACGTCCAATTACAGGGTCCATTTTGCCGTTTTTTACTTCTTCTACTAAGTTACGACCAAATTGCTCTAATGGTTTTTTATCATCAGTTTGTTGAAATTGCATTGTAGCACTCCTCTTCTCTCTTCTTTTTTATATCTTTACCCTAATTTAATTCCAATTAAAAGTTTGACCTTTTTTGACTAACTTTATTTTACAACAATCGACAAACCGTAGCAAAAAAAAAGCTCAAAAATTTTTTACTGAAAAATGGAAAATTACGTTATAATAGTGGTATGTTTCGTTGTTTTAGTATATCGAAATGATTATCGTCATCCTTTTGTAATACAGGTAATTTCTATTACAAAAAGAAAGAGATGTGTTTGATATATGGTACTAATGGATAATATCCAAGAGAAAATGCATGCACTTTTTCAAAACAATGGTGTTTTTATTAAAGTGAATAAAGATAGTAAAATTTTCTTAGAAGGGGAACGAGCTAAAGAGATTTATTATATTAAAACAGGTGCTATTTCGATTAGCCAGGAAACCGAGAGTGGCAAGGAATTAACAATTCGAATTTGCGGTCCTGATAGTATAATTGGTGAAGGCTCATTATTTTGTAACCTTACTTATTTTTCGATGACAGCTAAAGTTTTAGAAACTTCAACGTTGTATGTTTTAAGTCGTAAATCATTAGAGCATCTATTAGTTGAGCAGCCACATTTAATGGTAGAGTATATGAAATGGTTGCAAACAGAAAATTTAAAATATCAAAGCCGACTACGTGATTTAGTGTTAAATGGTAAAAAAGGTGCTTTATTTTCAACATTAATTCGCCTTTCAAATACATATGGGAAGCCGTTAGAAAATGAGTCCATTTTTATCGACTTTCCATTAACGAATTCAGAAATTGCGAATTTATGTGCTACAAGTAGAGAAATGATTAACCGTATGTTGAACGATCTAAAAAAGCATCACATTCTATCCTTCGAAAAAGGTTATATTACGATTCTTGATTTACAATATTTAAAAAATGAAATTGCCTGTGAAAATTGCCCATTACAAATTTGCCGTATAGACTGATTTATTAACTATAGCGCGTCGTATGTAGGTGTAGGCCATTTGCGATTTTGACTACTTAACCTTCAGTGAGCTTAAGTAAAAAACAAATAAAAAATCCCCGCTTACAGTTATGTGCAAGCAGGGATTTTTTATTCATCTCGTTAGAAGGCCAACTACTAACGGACACCTAATGCCATTTTCGCATAGCGAGACATTTTATCTTTAGACCATGGTGGATTCCATACAATATTTACATTTGTACTTTTCACCTCTGGTAGTTCACTCATAGCTGTATTTACTTGGTCAACAATAACAGGTCCCATTGGACAGCCCATTGACGTTAGTGTCATTGTAACTGTTGCTAACCCCTCGTCATCTAACTCTACATCATATACTAAACCTAAGTTGACGATATCAATTCCAAGCTCAGGGTCGATTACGTTTTCTAATGCACTTAACATGCTGTCTTTCATATCTTGATCCATCTGTATTTCTCCTTTCGTCACAGTGTTAACTTAATCATAGCAGATGCTTCTTATTATGCCAAATGCTGTGCAAGCCAATCAGTTGCCGCTAGCATACCTGTACGTGTTACAGTATGACCAGCATGTTTATCTGCAATAAATTTTAAGTTGCTCGGATTTTCATCGTAGTATGCACGTAATGATAAATAAAAGTCATACGTATCATTAAAAGGAACGGTTTTATCATGCTCACCATGCCAAAAGAATACTGGGCGGCCAGCGAATTGTTCTGGTGTTAAACTGATATCATATTTTGCGAGAAGTTCGTTCGTTTTTTGTACTTCTTGTTCAGACATCGGAAATTTCACACCGCTTTTAGCCATTTGTTGCAATTGATAGGCACCTAATTTAATAAAACCTGGGCCACCCATACATATTGCTGCCGTTTGAATCCAATCATAACGTTTTAAACAGCCAGATGTAACGATTGCACCCATCGAAGTGCCAGCCACACCAATTTTATTGTTAGCTAGTAATTGCTTATTCTTTAATTCTTTATATAATTGCTCTACTTCATGAATAGAATTTAAAACGATATCCCAAAAATGTAGATTCATTTGAGTCTCTGTTAATCCTTCACTGCGATCACCATGAAGTTTTGCATCTGGTAATAGGACACGCACCCCTTTATTTACTAACTGGTATGCATAATGTAAGTTATGTTCTTTTGCGCTCATAAAGCCGTGTAAGAAAATTACTACGGGGGTATTTTCATTCATATTATCTGTCGATATATGTAACAAAGGAATTTGTCCCCAAATTTCATTCTTTACTAACATTCTTGTCACTCCCAACTTTTGTCTAACCTTTTTTATGTTAGCAAACTTTTTTCAATGTGACAAAATTTTGACGTATGGATTACAAAGAGATACTATTCAAACATATAGGAAAGGGGCAACACGCAATGAAACCGCATTTAATCGTTTTAGATTTAGACGGTACGTTATTGACGGACCAACAACAAATTTCTTTAAAAACTAAAAAAACATTATTGCAGGCTAAGGAACAAGGGCATCAAGTGATGATTGCCACAGGTCGTCCTTACCGTGCAAGTGACATTTACTATCATGAGCTTGGTTTAACAACACCTATTGTTAATTTTAATGGTGCTTATGTCCACCATCCTAAAAATGCTGCTTGGCAAACAATGCATACACCGATTGACTTAAACGTTGTACGAGAGGTTGTCGATTCGGTAAATAGCTATGAATATGAAAATATTATCGCTGAAGTAAAGGATGACATATATGTGCATACAGAGGATGATCGGATACTAAACATTTTTAACATGGGGAATCCCAAAATTACGCTCGGTGATATTTCGACAAATCTATTAGTTAATCCCACGAGTCTACTCATTCAAGCTAACGAAACTAACTCAATGATTATACGTGACCATTTACAAGAAGTTCATGCGGAAGTGATTGAGCATCGTCGTTGGGGTGCTCCGCTTCACATTATTGAAATTGTCCGTCGTGGCTTAAATAAAGCTGTCGGAATTTCACATGTAGCTAAAGATTTAGGTATTCCGCGTGAGCGTATTATCGCCTTTGGTGATGAGGACAATGATCTAGAAATGATTGATTATGCTGGTATTGGCGTCGCTATGGGGAACGGAATCGCTAGCTTAAAAAACATTGCCAATGAAATTACAACGACGAATAACGATGATGGCATTGCTAAAATACTGATTGAGCGCTTAAAATTATCATAGATAAGTAGCTATTTCTATTTTTTCAGCCATTTAAAATTTGGACGAAGTATAGCATTACTAATAAATATAATTTTTTAGGAGGTTAAGATGATGAAAATTTTTACTGATAGTGGATGTGACTTACCGAAGTCTTACTACGAAGAGAATGATGTCATTCTACTTCCACTACGAGTACAAGTAAATAACAACGAATATGATGATGTCCTATCGATTGATTCTAAAGAAGTTTACGATGCTATCCGACAAGGCGCACATCCAAAAACTTCACAAGTTTCACCAGAACTTTTTTTAAAGCATTTTGAAGACCTTGCAAAAAGCGGAGAGCAAGGCATTTATATCGCCTTTTCATCTGAATTGTCAGGCACGTATAGTACAGCTGTAATGATTCGCAACCAAGTAATCGAGCAATATCCTACGTTAAAGCTAGCAATTATCGATTCAAAATGTGCCTCATTAGGTCATGGCTTAATCGTTCAAGAAGCCGTTCAACTAAGGAAAGCAGGTACTTCGCTTGAAGAAATTGAAACAAAAGTCTCTTCACTCGCTTCACAGATGGAACATCTTTTCACAGTGGAAGATTTAGATTACCTTGCTAAAGGGGGGCGTGTTTCAAAAGCAAGTGCATTTCTTGGTGGCCTCCTTAGCATTAAGCCTATTTTAAATGTCGAGGATGGCAAACTTGTACCGATTGAAAAATCACGTGGTCGTAAAAAAGCTATTACGCGTATGTTAGATATAATGCAAGAGCGTGGTGGTAATTTTTCTGAAAAAATTGTCGGCATTAGCCATAGTGATGATACGGCCTTTGCTAACGAAGTAAAGGCATCTATACAGGAAAGATTCGCACCAAAAGAAGTTCAAATGACAATGATTGGCTCAGTTATCGGTTCCCATGTAGGACCAGGTACAATCGCTATTTTCTTTACAAATAAAAGCTACCAATCATAGCATAATGAGAACAGGACATAAGAGAAAAAGTGTTAGATTGATTGAAATCAATCTAACACTTTTTTACTATGCCGTTGATGTCCGCTACGGCGGTCGCTTTCCGCGGGCACACCGTAAGCCGCAACCCTCGCTAGCGTGCGGTTTGTTACGTCTTACGCTGCGTGCGTTCCCGCAGGAGTCAACACCTTCGCTACCATCAACTAATGTTCTCTTCTAAATTTTATCTACTGTAAAAGAATTTACTAACAGCTTTGTTCCTCTTTTAAAGTTTTGTCCAAGCCTCTTGGCTATTTTTATTTTGCAGCGTCTTGTTCTTGACGACGTTTTTTACCTCGTTTAATAATAACAACGACGAAGCCAATAAATACAACATAGACTAATCCAAGCGCAGCCATGTAAGGAATGTTTAGCCCTTCATCGTCTTTAACTTGATAAATTTCTACTATTTCACGGTCTAAAATGACTGGGTAAACATCTTTTTCATTTATACGTACCTTTTCTTCTTGTAAAATGCCGTTTAGCATTTTGCCTTCACCAATTTGCTCTGGTGTTAAATCGACACGTTGTGTTTTCCCCGTATTGTTCACCATAATAATCCATTGCTCTTCATCGGATTTTCGTGTAAAGACAAGTAAACCATTTTCATTTGTAATAACTTCAAAATCACCTTTTCGTAATGTCGCCGATTGATTACGTAAAGATTGTACGTTTTTAATATAATCAATTAACTCTTCATCTGTTTTAAAATTGTATAATTGATGTGTATCAGGTTTCACTTCCCCGTTCATGGCAATTTCTGTACCGTACTGAACAACAGGAATTCCAGGCATCATAAATAACGCTCCCAATGCCATTTTTAATCGTGTTGGAGGGAACATATTTTCAGATGCGGAATCGAATGTAAAACGATGCGTTTGTAATGAGTCAATCATAATTTGCGTTGGTTTCTCACTAGCAAAAGGCTCCAATAGCTTTGAAGAGTCTCTATCAACATTTTTAAAAATATTACGGTATATTTCTGCTGTTGCAGGCGAGAAGCTTGCATCAAAATTCGCATCGCTTTCTTCATTTGAAATAACGTATAATGATTTTTTTGTATCTTTTAATGCTGTGATCATTGCATTAAGAAATGCAGAATCGGCATCCGCAATATTTGTTAAACGTATGCCGCCAACATCATATGTAGAAACAAATTTTGTCGCTGATTCGATTAAAGCAGCTTGTACATCTTTATTTGTTAAATCCCATTGAATATGTCCATTATCTGTAGAGGCAATCCAGTTCTGTTTTGCTGCATCCTGTGCCCACTCATGATTTGGGCTTACATTATTTAAAGGAAAGTCAACCATGATCGACATATTTTTCTCTTTATATGCCTTCACTACACTTTGGAATTCTTCTGCTGTTCCAAAATGCTCTTCGATTTTACTATAGCTTGTTGGCAATGAGCCATCGTATATTTCAGTATCGAAAATTGTTCCGATAGATACGATCGTATAGCCCATTTCTCCAATAAATTTTAGTTTATCTTGTAGACCTGTGAAGTCACCGCCTGCAAATTTCGTTGGGTCTTGCGTATTTGTATCAAAATCGTTGGTGCCTGAACCATTAAAGAAACGGTCAACGAGTAAATCAAAAATGCTTTCTTCTGCAATCGTTCTTGTTTGAACTTCATCCGCATGAGCTGGTGTTGCACCGATCAATGAAGTTGCCAGTAAAAGCGATGCGGCTGTTGCGCCTATCCACTTCTTAAATTTCACTTTTATTCCCTCTCTTTCAAAGCAATCCAACGTCATTTTACCAAATAAAACAGCTACGTAGCTATCATTTCAAAATATTTTCCTGAAATGCAAAATGAATTACGACAAAAAGGTGTCAAATTAAGCCAACTTCAATAATAAAAGGCAGAGACAATAGAGAAAAAGTGTTAAATCGACTCTAGTCAATTTCGGCAATGCTGTTGATGTCGGTTACAGTGGCGCTTTCCGCAGGCACAGTGTAAGCCGCAACTCGCTAACGCGTGGTTTGTTGCTTCTTACGCTGCGTACGTTCCAACAAACTAAAAAAACAAAAAATTAAGAATTGTTTTAGTGACTGGCACTTTTAAAAAAATAAAAAAAGCCGTGAAGCAAAAGCTTCACGGCTTTTTTTGATCATTATGCAAGGAAATTTTGTCCCATTGGTAATTTGAACCCTAAGAACAGTGTAATTAGTAAAAACACTACAAATAAAATCCAGAACATTGTTGTTGGCTTGTTTTTCTTTTGACGGACTAATACCATTTCCATCATGCCAATAACTAAAATACCGCCGATAAATTTAAAGCCATAAAGCATTCCTTGACCGTAGTCCATTCCTTTAATAAATAATGCTCCACCTGTAATGATAATTAAAATGTAAAATAAACGTAATACCATATGTAAGCCTTTAGACTGCTTACCACTAAGTGCTGCGATTAAAAAGATTACGATACCAACTACCCAAGTTGTAATGTGTAAATGTGTTTGGTTAGTTAAAAAATCCATGTTTGTCCCACCTCATTTTTTTTCTATCAAACTATATCCTATCATGTGGTGGAAATGGTTTCAAATATTACAAATTGTGTTCACGAAATTGAATTAATTACGTCTCCGCTTTGGCTAAACCACGCTAAATTCATTGCATTTTTGTCATTCATCCCTACCACCTAGAGTAGTGAAAGGCTCTGCTAATAAAAAATCCGCGGAGCTTACACTCGCGCGGACTATCTATATTATTCAAAATGATTGACCAACGTACCGATACCTTGAATGGATACTTTCACTGTATCACCCGCTTTTAAAAATTGCGGTGGATTCATGCCTTTCCCTACGCCTGCTGGTGTACCTGTTAAAATGACATCACCTGGCTCTAATGTTACGTGTTGCGATAAAATTGATACGAGGGATTCGACAGTGAACATCATATCTTTTGTTGTACCGTTTTGGCGTACTTCATCATTCACTTTTGTTACAACTGTTAACTCTTGTGGATTTGGAATTTCATCTTTTGTCACAAGGTATGGTCCTAATGGGCAAGTGCCTTCAAGACTTTTTCCTAAGAAAAATTGCTTATGTTTATCTTGCAGGTCACGCGCTGTAATATCATTCGCAATTGTGTAGCCAAATACATAATCAAAGGCTAAGTTTTTCGGAATGTTTTTCCCACGTTTACCAATGACAACTGCAAGTTCACCTTCATAATCCATTTTTGAAGAAAGATCAGCATGAATAGATAATGTTTGGCCATCTGCAGCAATTGCTGTAGGAGACTTCGTAAATACCATTAAATCGATTGGTGCTGCTTCTGCACCCATTTCCTTTGCATGCTCATCATAGTTTTTACCGATACACATAATATTTTTAGGCGTACGTGGAATTGGTGATAACCATTCGATCACTGTAAATTCACGCTTGAAGCTATTCGCACGATCTGATTTTTCTGCTGCCTCTACTAATTTACGAATCTGTTCAACAAAATCGAAGCCTAATGCAATGCCATCGACAATTGAATTTGAAAAAGAAGGGAGAACTTTAAGTTCGTTTTGAATAGCGAGTACATCCCATACCGCTTCTTCTTTTTTTACTTTTGGTCCAAAGCTTACATGTCCACCTAATTTAAATGATAAAATTTTCATGATTTTAAGAGCTCCTTCTTTTTTCTACATGATACAACAATATGATATAAATTACCTTACTTTTACGATAACAATTTTTAATGTTGCTAATTCTCTATCAATTAAGTGTATTACGAGCAATTTTTTAGCTTGGTTCAGTCTTCGCCTTATATGTTAATTTACGCCATAAAGCCTCTAACGGACCTTGCTTCCACTTCGTTAGCCAAATTTCTGCCAAGATCATTTGCGCCACAATAATACCGATAGCAATTAACACACCAGTAGAAACACTAACTTTTCCATACCAGCCTAATCCAAATTGATAAAATATACATGTTCCGATAATGGATTGAAGTATGTACATCGTTAACGACATTCGCCCAATTTTTGCAAAGGGACTAAGCAATTTTGGGACAACTGGCAGCAGACATAGTAATACAATGAGCCCTATATAACCGATTGATAATATCGGACCACCCATATAGACCTTTATATAATCTAGCAAATACGTACGAGTATAGATGATTGGGGTACTTTTTAAAAAAATACCAACTGCGAGCCCTACTATTGTTAATACCAGCCATAGCCACTTTAGCTCTTTCGCTCGCTCTACTAAATGCCATTTAGAAGCAGCAGCACCGATTAACATAAATGGTAATACCATAAACAATGACGCAATCCACATTCCTATACCTGCCTGAACAGATAGGTCTGATAAGCGTTGTAAAAATGCATCCACCCAACTACCTGTGCCATAAGAAGTAATTGCTTTTTCCACATCCGTAATATTTAAATACGTATCAACCTTCGTATTAAAGCTAATATAACCTACGACAAACAACATAAAAACATGCATACATCCATTGATTATAATGCCGGTTAATAAAAGCCAGATTGGCTGTAAACGTAGAAGTAACAGTAAAAAAATACCACAAAATGCATACATCATTAAAATATCTCCCCACCAAATAAGGACCGCATGCACCAAACCAAACATAAATAATACAATAAGCCTTCGAAGACCTGTTCCATAAAAGTTTTGTTCACGACTTTGGGCTTTTTGCCATTGCATCGCTAGCCCATAGCCAAATAACATAGAAAATAACGGATAAAAGCTGCTTTGCACATAGATATCTAAATTTTGCTGCCAAACAATATCTGACGGTGTTGTAAACCATGATCCTAAATCAATATGTGGCATTGGCAAATAAAAAGCATACATATTAACGAGCAAAATGCCTAGTAAGCTCATTCCACGTAAAATATCTAATGTTGCAATACGCTCCTGCAACATCGTCGGTTTTAAATTCACAAAATAGCCTCCTCTTCTTTCTTATCACGTACATTGCAATTTGCCCCTTCTGCATGTAGGTAAGCCATATCAACGCTCACTTTCCATGCAGAAGTTTGCAGCTTGCAGTTTAACGCTTATGAAAGGAATACTACCTAATTTCACAGGCGAAGGTTTCCCTACGCATAAAGTGCCTGCTCAATATCAAACAAGTACAACACTTTTTCATTCACTTGTATGTGTAAAATCGATTCAATCGCCTCACTATAAACTCGTAGTTGTACACCATAGCGGCCTATAAGTTCCTTCGATAGCGCTGGCTCCTCCGCAAATTGAGAACTAATGCGGTCTGTTTTATAATCGAGTAATATCCAATTGCCATAAACATCCTCAAACAAGCAGTCCACAATCCCCTGTACAATCTGCGCATCTCCGTCCTCATCGACATGACTAATGGTAAATGGCATTTCTCTACGAATTTGCTTTGCGTTTTTGAAGCGTTGACCAATATCAGTTGTAAAGAAACGGAAAATTTTCTCACATGGAACGATTTTGCTTTCCGCATCTGTTAGCAACTGTTTTGCCACTAACTCCGCTACAAATTGCTCCACCTCTTGCACTGTTGAAAAACCACACTGTGGTACATGCTGCATAGCTGTATGGACGGCCGTTCCCATTTCTGCGCCTGTTAGCTGCTTGTCCTGTAAAAAGGTTGGTCTTGGTGCAATAGTAGCCTTGTCTTTTTTAGGTGCAGTAAAATAGTATTCTGGCTCTTCTTGACGTTGTAAACTTTCTACACGTTTAATTTCACTTACGGATGTTTTCGAGCGTTTCAGAGTCGATTTTTGAAATGCATACTGCGCTTGGAAGCGAGCAGTAATTTCTGCGAGTAACTCTGCATCCTCTGGTGCTTCTAGCATCTGTTGTACGTCGCTATCGAGTGCTTGCGTGTCATACATAAAATGATATGTTGGAATTGCACGGATCCACCAACGTGATGCATCTTGTCTAGCCTTATATGGAGAACTTGCGATTGATGCAAAATCAGCATGTCTTGCAACAGCAGGTCCAACCCAGTCAAAATAACTATTTGCACGTGCACGTAAATAATCTTGTAACGGTGCATCCACAGCCAAGTTTTGAGCGTCCTGCCAAGCATCACGTGTTTTCCCCCAGCTTTTTACTGAGCCTACTAAAATAAGTCGTTCCTTGGCGCGTGTCATCGCTACGTATAATACACGCATTTCTTCGGCTCTCATTTCAAGCTCTTTTTTCTCCTTCATCGCAAGAAACGGTAAAGAAGTATAGGTTATGCGATTTTCTGGATCAATCGCCTTAACCGCAAGCCCATAATCCTGGTCGAATAAATATGGATTGTGAAAATCCATTTTATTGAAAGGACGTCCCATTCCTGCAACAAAAACAACTGGGTACTCTAACCCTTTGGATGAGTGGATGGTCACAAGTCTTACTACATCATCTTTTTCACCAATGGACTTTGCCGTTCCTAAATCATCGCCACGTGTTCGCATCCGGTCTATAAAGCGCAGGAAGCGGAATAAGCCTCGAAACGACGTTTTTTCATACATTAATGCTCGATCATGTAAAACGCGTAGATTTGCTTGTCGTTGTTTACCATTTGGCATTGCGCCAACCATTTCATAATAATGCGTATCTAAGTAGATTTTCCAAATTAAATCTGACAAAGATCCTCGTCGTGCTAAATCTCGCCAGTTTTCAAATGCCAGCATAAAACGTTGAAGCTTCTCAAATGTTTCGGATTGTACACCATGTCCTTCACTTCGAATAAACTGCCTTAATGCATCGTAGAACGGTGTTTTTGTATCCGCTAAACGAATTTTGGCTAACTCATTTTCTGTTAAACCTACAAAAGGTGCGCGCAACACAGAGGCTAGTGGAATGTCTTGATACGGATTATCTACAACCTTTAGTGTATTGAGCATAATCATCACTTCAAGTGCATCAAAATAACCTTTAGATGACTCTGCATAAAGAGGAATTCCAGCTAGCTTAAATTCTTCCACTAAATCGGTTGACCACGTCATCGAACGCATTAATATAACGATGTCACTGTATTTTAATGGACGCTCTGTTGCTGTTTTCGTATCGTATACTGTTGTGCCATCTTCCATCATTTGTCGAATTCGATCAATAATAAATCGTGCTTCATACTGTGATTTCTTTAGTTCCTCAAGCTCTGATGCCTCACTCAAACTCTCTTCCTGTTCTTCATCCAATGCCTCTTCCTCTAGTGGATGCAAAACGACGAGTTCAACAGGTACCTCTTTATCATCATACGGTGCTGCGGGCTTTAATGAAGCATTGTCATCATAGTGTATTTCACCAACACGTTCGCCCATAATTTGCGCAAATACAAAATTTGTAGCGTCTAAAACCTCACTACGGCTTCGGAAATTAGCATTCAAATCAATGCGCATGCCAGTCGCATCGGGATCCTCTGAAAATTCACCATACTTTCGCATAAAGAGCTTTGGCTCTGCTAAACGGAAGCGATATATACTTTGTTTTACGTCACCAACCATAAAAAGGTTGCCATCTTGCTCTTCACCAAGCTTGACTAATTGTAATATCGTTTCTTGTAGCATATTCGTATCTTGATATTCATCCACAAGCACTTCTTTAAAACGTTTTTTCAAATCTAGCGCAACAGGTGATGGCTGTAATTTTCCATCTACCTCTTCCGTTAAAATTTGCAGCGCATAATGCTCTAAGTCGGAAAAGTCGATAATTCCCCGCTCTAATTTTGCCAGACGGAAATGCTCGTAAAAAATAGTCGTCAATTCAACTAACGTTGCAATCGTTGGTGCCATTAGTCGTATTTCTTCAAGTAGACGGGCAGGTGTACGGACAAAATAGGTTTCTTTTAGCTTATTCATAATCTTTTTAGCAGACTCACGCTTTTTCTTTGCTAGCTCCTGAAGCTCTACATCGACTAAAGCATCCTTTGAAACACGCTTAAGTGTCGACCACTTCACAGTTGAAAAATAATCAAATAGCTGTTGCCACGTTCCTTCTTGACTAATCCGAATGCCTTCTTGAATCATTGCAAAATCGATTTCTGCCGTTTCAGCATAGGGAGCAGGGCCATCTGACTGAAGCGTAATGGCACGCATTTCAGAAATTAATACGAATGCTTCCTCCAGGCTATGCTTAACAGTCAATTTCACATATTTTGATAACTCTAAATCATCAATTGTCACATCATCCGCTAACTTATATGTTTCGGGTAAGCTTCGTAACCATTTTTTCGGTTCAGCATGAACGCGTGAAGTATCATAAAGCTTACTCATTAATGTTTCAATCGCCTGATCATCACGATCTGATGTAAAACTATCCACTAGTCGATAAATGGCGTTGATTTGTGCTTCATCCTCCGTATCGTAGGCTGATTCAAGCACATCAGCTAAAATATCATCTCTAAGCAACGCAATTTCAGCTTCATTCGCTATTCTGAAACCTGGGTCTATATCGAGCATATAAGCATACTGCTTCACGATGGCTAAACAGAAAGAATGCAATGTTGATATTTGCGCTTTATTGACAAGACTCAATTGACGTCGCAAATGGTTAGACGTTGGATTTTCTGCAATCGCCTTCTCAAGTGCCTCTGCCATACGATGGCGCATTTCAGCCGCCGAAGCATTGGTAAACGTTACAACAAGTAATTCATCCACATTAATTGGGTTTTCTGTTGCTACAACCTTCTCAATCATGCGATTAATGAGCACTGCTGTTTTACCAGAACCAGCTGCTGCTGAAACAAGGGTATCTTGCCCACTTGCATAAATCGCTTTCCACTGATCATCTGTCCAAGTGACATTTGCTGGCTTCAAGGGTATTTGCTGCACCATGTTAGTTCATCTCCTCCCGAATTTTTTCGACAACCTCTACCGGCTTTACTTGCGGTAACTGACGATAGCTTTGTTTACCATCGGATGGGTCAAATTGGCACACTGATGCAAATTGACAATAATCACAGGCTGTTTTCGATTTTAGTTTATAAGGGCTAATAGCTGTGTCCCCTGCTAAAATACCATTTCCTGCTTCTTGGTGCTTACGGCGCACAAAATGTTGCAAGTTTTTCATATCATTAACAGGCACAATACGCGATTGTAATTCTGACGGTGTACCATCCTTTTTCATATAAACAGGGATGATTTGTGAGTGCCCACTTGCTTCCTCCAGTTGCTCGTCCATCGATAAAATAGCTTCTGGATTTTCTGTTAAAAGCCCCTTCATCTTATATTGCTTTAAACGATCTTCTTCAATTTCACTATCACTTAAGTCTTTATCAAGTTTTAGCATTGGATTATGGACGTGAACATAAAGCACACCAGCAGGCTCTGCATCGCCAGGTAGCCAATAGGATGCATTTTCCATCGCTACATCTAAATAAGTTAACACCTGCAATGATAGGCCATGATATACCTCGTTCAAATCTAAATCACGGGCAGACGATTTATAATCGACGATACGTAAATAGGAACGATCATCTATAGACGCACTATCCACACGGTCAATACGACCTCGCATAAACATTTTTTTGCCACCATGTAAATCAATTTCCAATGGCGGAAGCTGTTCGTGTTGCCCTGGTCCAAACGATGCTTCGATAGCTATTGGTTTAAAATGAGAAACATTCGCGTGCTGTGTCAGTGCCATCATTGTGCGCTCTACAATACGGATAAGCTTACGCTGGATATAACGATAGCGTGCACTAGATAACAAAATTTGATGTGAGAATACGGGCACAATTTGCTCTACAGCCTGTCGTGCAAGCTGTTGAATTTGCTGCTTTGTTAAACGAATCCAAGATAGTTGTAAACGATGCGTCTCTTCTGTAATCCATTTCAATGCCTCATGGAATAAATCACCCATTGCAAATGTTTCTAAACGATATTCTGCACGTTCTTCCAAGCGCAGCCCATAAGTTGTGAAATGTGAAAACGGACAACGGAAGTATTTCTCAATCCGTGACACACTAGATGTTAGCTTACGACCATATAACTCTTGTGTAATATAGCCTTCCAGTGGTTCTGCCTCATTTTTATGTGTAATTGGATGCATTAGTCGATGTAAAATTAACGCCCAATATGGATCTTGCTCATAATATTTTTGTAAAGCTACCCATTCTGGTGCTAGCTCACGGCTGTGCTCTGCTTGGCGTAACTGTAGCGTTAAATGGGCTAGTGCTGTACGAGGATGTCGTAAATAAGGCAATACATTATTATCGAGCAATTCAATTGGATCTATTACAACACGCTCGACATTTACCCCGCTTAAAAGCCCTGCTGTTTTATCATTTCCGATAATCTTCTTAATATATAACGAGGATAATAGTGCTTTCCCCTCTTCATCTGCCGTCGAATAAGTCATATAAAGCTTATCTGACGGTGTTGTAATTGCACGATATAGTAAAAAGTTTTCCTGCAGTAATCTATTTTTGGATGTTGGGGCTAATTCATAGCCAATATGCATAAACCATTCACGTTCGGTGTCAGACAGCAATCCTTCATAATCCATACGAGTAGGATAAACGCCATCGTTCATTCCAAGAACAAAGGCAACTTTAATATGCGATAACCGAGCTAAATCGACTGTTGCCACCATCACTTCATCTAAAGTAGGTGGAATACGGGAGAATTCTAATGTATCGAATCCTTCATCTAAAATTTTTGCCGCTTCTTCCACAGACATTTCCTGCTCACCAAACATGTAAACAAACTGATCGAGTACAGCAACCCATTCTTTCCATGCTTGATCATGCTCACTTGCGGCTAATGCTTCTCCTCTATCAATTTCACGATCTTTCATGATTTGAAGCTTGTCATATACTTGGACTTCTTCTACAAGCTCATATAACGCAGTTGCCACATCTCTACCTGTTGTCGCTTGCATAAGCTTGTCCTGTAATACTTTTAATGGTGCACGAATGATATCACGAATTGCTTCGATTTCTGTCTGCATCGCACGCTCTTCATCTGTTTGAACACGGGAATGGAATTCAAGACCTCGATATTTTTTGTAAAACCAACGAGCTTCTTCAAACCAACGTTCTCCGTATATTCCTTGTGCTAAACAGTAATTTTCTAGGCGATCTGCACGCTCCCTCCAAACAGTTTGCTCAGCATGCAACGGGAAAAACAAATCTGTTTTCACACTTCTAAAAAGCGGTTCATATTTCCAATTAGAAGTAATAACCTCCAATGCAGAACGACTAAACTCAATTAATGGATGATGGAGCATCGTTTTTTTCGAGTTCACAAAAATAGGAATGTCGTATTGTTGGAAAATTGTTGAAATAAGCGGATCATATACATCTGCTTGTCTATAAAGTAACACTATATCTTGATAACGATAGCCCTCCTGCCTTGTCAGCTTCGTTATTTCCCGGGCAATGGCGTGAATCTCAGCCCGTCGATTCGACGCTTCAAAGACCTTCACATCGCCTGTTGAATTTTTCGTTTTTGGCACCATATTTTCAAATGTTGCTTCGACATGACGTAAATCTTCTGACTGGAATCGATGTGTTTTGATAAAATGCAATGGTGCATCTACCTCAATGCCATTTTCCTGTGCTATATCATGCAAACGCTGATTTGTAATTGCCGCTTCATTGAAGAGCGCTTGCTCATCATAGACTTCTTCTATATGGTCAAACGGCAGCACTACGGTTACCTGCTTTGACACCTTTAGCAGTTCTTTTACAAGCTCTAGCTCTCTTACAGTAAAGGCAGTAAAGCCATCTATATAAATTGTCGCCTGTTTCATTGTCTCTGAAAATTTCAACTGCTCGGTTAAAATCGGATAGTATCCCTCACTATCGACATAAGTCGTGCCAAGTCGTTCTTCTAATGCTTGTAAAACGATTTGTAAATCATTTGTTTTCGCCTGCAATGTATTCGGTGCATCAATAGCCTTTAAAGAAGCTGTCACTTCAGCTAATACCGAACTGTTCACACTATAACGGCTAAATTCACGTAATAACGATTCGATTTCCTCAGTAAAGCCCCGTTTACCAGCAGCTTGTCGAAATAGAGAGAAATCACTTTTTTGCTCCTCTAGTAATTTTCGAATAAGCATCCGATAACCATAGCCATTTACTTCTTGGCGAGCAATACCACCTGTTTCTTGTAATACAAGCCAAGCCAAACGTTTAAACGTCATCACTTGTGCACGTATTAGCCCGTGTAAGCCATGTCTATTTGTAAGCTCATATTCAGTTGAATAAGACATTTGGTCAGGGACAATGATAAAAATAGGGTGACCTAATGGATCTGTTGATAATTGCTCGACTATCTCTCTATGAATAAACGCTGATTTTCCGGTACCTGCACGTCCTGATACAATTCGTAATGTCATTCACTCTTCCCCCTATTCGTAAAAAATCAAATCTATTATAAAAAGTTTATTGTAATTGTTTCACTATAATTCTCCAATAGTTAAACTAATGCTAAATGAAATAAAAAAGACCCTCCTACCATTTTACATGATACAAGGGACTGCATGTGCAGATTCAGCCTAGAAGATTATTCATTTTTCGTCATTTTTCGCACACGTTTCAAATCTCTTTCCACTCGAGCGTTCAATCGCTTCTCTATTAGCTTGCCAATCCACCATAACAAGACAATGGCTACCCCAGCAATAATCAGTCGTATCGGACTTGTTAACAGCGATTTTAAATCATAGCCAAGAACACTCATCCCTAAAATCATTACGAATTTTCCTGCTAATAGCACCGTTAAATAATATTTTTTATGAATATGAGAAAGTCCCGCAACTATATTGACAATCACTGAAGGAGTAAATGGAAAGCACAGTAATACAAACAATGGGCTAATTCCGTTCATATCAACCCATTTGATAAGCTTCTGTACCTTTTTCCCTCGCGTTACAAAACGCAGCTTCGGATGCTTTCCGAAATGTCGAACAAGCAAAAAAACTGCATATGAGCCAGCTACTGAACCCAACCAAGATAATAAAAATCCAATCCATAATCCAAACGCACTCGCATTTGCGACAACGAACACAACTAGCGGTAAAAATGGAAAAAAAGCCTCTAAGAAAGGTAGTACCACACCTATTATTGGGCCTAGTGTTCGGTATTGTGCCGCAACATGCTCAATATTTTCTACAGTAAACCATTCATTCACTATTGCCACCTCTACTTATATTGCAAAATTACATGTAAGATCGTAAGCTCTTCTGAAGCGTTTTGATATTCGTGTGCTTGATGTCCAGAAAATACCAAGGTTTCTCCTTCAGTTAAAGTTTCATGCATTACGCCAGCAGAAATAATAGCTTGTCCATGAATAACAGTTACAGTTTCTTCTACCCCTTCTGTATGGGCTTCACTCCTACTTGTCGCTCCTGGCTCCATTTCTACTTTATAAAATTCCCAGCCACGTTCAGGATCATAAGGAATAATTGAATAGACTCGATAACGGCCATCGTCTTCATCGACATGTGGCGCATTTTTACTGCTAAACTTCATAAAATGTGCTATCGGTGGCTGTAAAAGGGATGAAAATGATATTCGAAGTCCTGCAGCTATTTTCCAAATTGTTGAAACAGTTGGATTCGCTTCACCTTTTTCAATTTGCGCAAGCTGTGCTTTACTTACGCCTGTTGCTTTTGCCACATCATCTAAGCTTAAACTACGCTGCTGTCGTATTTTTTTTAATTGGAATGCTAAATTTCGACTCATTTGTTCCATCTTGACTCACCATTTCCTATTGTTTATTTTATCGGACATATGTATACTTTAATAAACATATGTGAATTATCAAACTATTCCATTATAAGTATACATGGAATTTTTTTCGAAAGGATGACCTATTTATGACAAGCACAACAGATCTTCATAATGAATCAACAACCGCTACAGAAGATAGCTTTTTACAAGGAATTAAAGATTGTGTACCTACTTTACTCGGTTATATAAGTATAGGACTGGCATTCGGTGTTGTAGGTTCCGCTTCTGGACTATCTGTAGTTGAAATTGCATTACTTACAATACTCGTTTACGCAGGCTCTGCTCAATTTATTTTTTGCGCACTTTTGCTAACGAGTAGTCCTGCCTCTGCTATCATTGTAACCATTTTTGTCGTAAATCTACGTCATTTATTAATGAGTTTAACATTGGCACCTCATTTTACGCGCTATTCTATGCTACGAAATGTCGGGTTCGGGACATTATTAACAGACGAAACATTTGGTGTAGCCGTAACCAAACAAATGCAAAATGGAAAACTACATGGCAAATGGATGGATGGACTGAATATAACAGCGTACGCATTTTGGATTTTATCTTGCGTCGCAGGTGCTTTTTTAGGCCAATGGGTAGCAAATCCCGAAAAGTGGGGCTTAGACTTTGCATTAATCGCCATGTTTGTTGCTTTACTCGTGCTACAGCTTAGTAGCGTCGGAAAAAATAAAATCATGCATTACCTTATGTTAATTGGCTATATGGTTGTCATTATGTATGGCTTATCTTATCTCGTTCCTTCGCATTTAGCAGTGCTACTTGCAACTGTTATTGTAGCAACAATTGGGGTGGTGACAGATAAATGACGACAACAGCTTCTATGGTATGGCTGATTATCGGTTGCGCCTTAGTGACTTGGTTACCCCGTATTATTCCATTTATGTTTGTTCGCAGTGTGACGCTGCCAGATGTTGTGTTAAAATGGCTTAGCTTTATCCCAGTTTGTATTCTTAGTGCCCTTGTTATCGAAAATTTATTGGATACTGAAAGCAAAAGTTTCGTTACGCTGGATTGGCCTGTCTTTATAACTTTTGTGCCTACACTAATCATTGCGCTAGTCACAAAAAGCTTATCGATTACAGTTGTGGCAGGCGTTATAATAATGGCTGCTGTAAGATTCTTTATGTAATAAAGTATTTTACGTTTGCTTTTTCACTATAAAAAAATCCGCTTAGACGCTTGCGATAGTAGCACGAGGTGTAAGACGAATTAATCCATATAAGGATGAGTTCGTCTTACACAGTGCACGCAAATGCGACGCGGATTTTTATTTATTCCTGAAGGAGTTAGGAAGTCTTTAATGACAGCCTTCCTTATTTTTTTTGCATTTTGCTCGCCAACCAAAAACCAAAAGTTAACGAAAAAGCATCAACGACAAAAATAATAGGTGGGGAAGTATAACCTGCGTATACTGATGCGGCAATAAGTGCTATAGCTAAACCTAACGCCACATAACGGTTATACGTAATACGCGTAAACAATAACACGAGTAATGCTGGGAAAAATAATGCTAGCATCATTTTCCCATATAGATCTATCATAGTTCCCTCGGCTCCGCCAACAATAACCCAATTCGATAATGGTCATTGCTGTAAATTACATGCTGCGTAAGGCGAATTTCGTTATTACGGTCTAGCACCTCTAAACGACAATGTGCAGCATTTAATTGTAAAGCTTCATATAATTCAACTTCTGTAGTGATTGTGTGTCCGTTTACTTTACGAATACATTCCCCTGCAAGTAAGCCCATTTTTTCTGCGGGCGAATCAGGAAGCACAGCAGCAATAATAGCTCCTTTTGTACTTGGCGCAACCGCATACGATTCCGTTTTATCTTGCAAAGCATAATAAATTGAGATCATAATACGAATTAATGCCCCTACTGCTAATGTTATATAACCAATAATCGGTGCCAAAAATGATGCAAGTCCACCTATTAAAATCAGCTGTCCTAACAATATGACTGAACGCCCTATTTTCGGCAACTGAACAACAGGTAATTCTTTCCTTAACAGTTTTGAAAAACCGATAACTACAGGAAATAATACGAATGCAAAGTGATTATCTCCCAACGTAAACTGCGGCCAATATGGCAGTGATGATGGGATAATATTACCTGGAATAATAAAGAAAATAGGTAACACCCAAACATTCCTTGTTCGATAGACGATAGCCTGCATGCCACGCTTCGTATTTTCGATAGCAGGTGTTACAACTTGTTTAGCAGTACGGCGAATAAGTATACCTTCTACTATCACACATAGCCCTGTTATTATCGTAATTGTAACAACAGCCCCTGCTAATAAATCGACGCCTTCCAACGAAAGCTTCCACCAGGAGAACGACCAGTTATACTGGTACATCGCCCATAATGCAAGAGTTGCGATTGCCATTGTGTAAATTGGTGACAATACATTAATGAAAAATAACAAGAGACCTAGTAAAGATATAGCCATTAGAATTAGTAAAAATGGTTTGGGTACAGTGAGCCCAAAACCTAGACTTATTAGTGAAATGACTAATGCATAAGGCCATCCACTCTTCCATTGTCCTATCAGCTCTGTCCAACCCCAAATAATACGTCTGTTAAAAAATCTTCGCTCTTGCTTTACACGTCTATACCCTAATAAGATAGCAACCACTATCGCAATATAAACTACTGGATTAAGTAAAAAGCGGCCAATCGCTGTTACAATTTCTATTAAAATGTTACTAACCATACGAACACCCGCCGTTTCTGTCATGAATACTATGCATTCATTGTATCAAACGACCACTGTCTTGCGTAGTAGTAACTGGTAGAAAGCATTTTATTTCCCGTCATTTTTACTAGATTTATAATATCTATTGCTCAATATTGTGCAACAGGAAGCTTGTTGCCATTTGGAATTGCAAGTCATTTTGACGATCTTCTTTATAAGCCTTTAACGTTCCATTTAAACTATTGAAGAATGTAGAATCTACATATACATCATTTTCTGCTGGCGGTAATTCTTTCTGCTTACGATAAAGCTTTACTGCCTCTTGAGTTGTCTCATCTAAATATCCATCTAATCGGTCAATTTGATAACCAAGCTTTTGCAATGCTTTTTGTGTATATGCGATTTCTTCGCTCATATTGCCTTCTTTGAATTGCCCTGTTAATGGATGCAATTGGAACGCAAATAACTCATTTTGTTCAATAACTAAACTAGCTTCAATGCCCTTCCCGTGGATCCATTCACGTTTTGGTGTAAGCCACTTATTTGTCGATAGCTTCAGTTCTCCCCCATTTGCAAGAGACCATGATTCCTGTACTGTGCCCTTACCAAAACTTTTAACGCCGACAAGGGAAGCACGATTCCAGCCTTTTAATGCGCCACTAAGTACTTCACTAGCCGATGCACTACCACCATTTTGAATAATGACAATCGGAATTTTATTCATCGTAGCTAAATATTTTTCATCAAAGCCCTTAGATTCAGTTTTTAACGGTTCCATAGCCCCCTCTGCATTTTGCATATAGGCAAATACTTTACCATTTTCTAAAATTGTACTTAGTAGCGCTGCGACGCTATGTAAATAGCCTCCAGGATTATCACGAACGTCAACAACGAGTCCTTCGACATCTTTGCGTAGTAGCTTACTTGTTTCTGCAACCCACTCATTTGCTGTCTTCTCACCAAATAACGAGATTTCTATATATCCTATCGAAGTATCCTCAACCTTCACTACCTCACTCGTTACGGTTTTATTGGAGATTGCAGCACGTTCCATCGTCATTTTAATATGCTTATCCTCACTTGGACGATAAACAACAATTGTAATCTTTGTCCCTTTGTCACCTTGAATCAAATGCATTAGTTCACTCATTGTTTTCCCATCTACTTTTACGCCATCAACTTGTACAATTTCATCGAGAGAGCGCATTCCAGCCTTTTCTGCTGGTGACGAACGAACAGGCGATACAACAATAAACTTTCCATTGTTTTCTGTCAGTTCAATACCGATGCCAACTCTTTCTTCTGCTAGCATTTGTCGATGTTGCTCAGCCTCTTCCTTCGTGTAATAGGTACTATACGGGTCCTTAATTGCATCTGCCATACCGCGTAAAGCACCTTCTACTAATTCTTCTTTTTTAGTGCTATATACTGATTTCTTTTCGATTAGTTGTAAAGCTTCGTTAATCGAATCAACTTCTGCGACTTGCACTTTTTTCTCTGCTCCATCAAACCAGTCAAAGTAAAATCCACTACCTATCAATAAACTGCTGACAAGTACCCCGACTCCTGCCGTAATTTTGCGCAAACCTTCCCTCCTCTGTCTCTTTACTGTATGAATTTTTATTTTCAAACATACAAAATAATGTTTTGGAATTCTAAATAAGCTCACGGGCTATACAAAATTGTTTGGGTGCCTGACACTTTTCAAAGAATCTGGCTACCTATAACGTAAAAATCCACTTCGCTTTCCGCGGGCACGACGTAAGCCGCAACCGTCGCTATCACGCCGTCTGTTGCGTCTTACGTTACGTGCGTTCCCACAGGAGGCTACGTGGATTTTTACTTAGATAGTCCTTCTGTCAGTGCTAAATGAATACAAAATTGTTTGGGTGCCTGGCACTTTTTAAAGAACCTAGCCTCCTATAACGTAAAAATCCACTTCACTTTCCGCGGGCACGACGGAAGCCGCAACCGTCGCTATCACGCCGTCTGTTGCGTCTTACGTTACGTGCGTTCCCACAGGAGGCTACGTGGATTTTCACTTAAATATACATAAAATAATCTAATAGCAGTGCTATAAAAATTCAGAATTGTTTGGGTGCCTGGCACTAAAAAAACCACCATGCATTCTACGGGCACAGTGGATTTGAGTTTAGCTCTTTATAAAAGTAAATTAATCTAATGCTTCAACAGTGTTTTTTAACATTTCGACATTCATTGGGCCTTCTATCGCTTGCTGAATAGCCCCAGTTGAATCAATGAAATACGTTGTTGGAATTGTAATGACCTGATAATCTGAACCAGCAGCATTTTCTGGATCAAGTAAAATCGGGAATGTAAGTTCAAAGCCATCTCTAAATGTCATGACCGAATCAATTTTTGCGTCAGCTGTTACGTCTCGCTCAGCTGACGTTAAATTAACAGCTAAAATTTCAACATTGTCCTCTTTTGCATATTGATCGTAATAATTTTGCATATGTGGCATTTCAGCCTTACACGGTGGACACCATGTTGCCCAAAAATTTAATACTACTTTTTTTCCGCGTAACTCACTTAACGTCACTTTTTCACCATCTAAATTAGTTAACGTGAAATCTGGCGGTGTATCTCCTTTTTTCAACCCAATTGTCCGTTCCTCTACTTCTTTACCAAGTGAGGCTGTTTCAATTTCGCGCTCTTTATCGATTTGCTGTTTAACATATGTACCAATCATCGCAGCTATTAACAACACGACTATAAGTAACCCAATATTTTTTTTCATTCTTTTCCTCCCATTCGTTGAATTCCTATACCTAACATAAGTAATAGGAAGCTTACTCCAACAGCCGGTTGCCAGAAGCCATTTGGCTGTAAAACAGCAACGACTACATACCCAGCTGTATACACTAATAGCGCTAGAGTTGTTTCTGTTACTTTCCATAATATGATAATTGTTAGTACGCTTAGCACTACCAAAGTGATGACTTCACTTTGGAGCGAATTGTCATTCAATAATACCACGAACCATTGATAAATGGATTGCGTTAAAATGATTGCCCAGCCACTTGCAATTACGCCTTCAGAATCGAATTGTAGCTGTTGTCGCTTCCACCACAATTGAAATATTAAGGCAACTGTTCCTAATAAGACTCCGACAGTTCCGCCATTAAAGTAAAGAAGCGTTAATGGTTGTGAAAGGACAGATTGAAAGTCCGTAATAATGACGCTAAATTTCCAAACAAGTATAAACGTAAAGATTGCATCGCCGTATACCCCTGACCATATTTTCGGGAATTGTATTCGCAAGACAAGCCATACGATGATAAATGCTGCTAATAATGCGACCGCCGTTGCTGGTAAAGTTAATGCACGAATTGAAAACCACTCAGTATTAATCACCTGAACAAATCCTCCACAGAAATAGATAATTTTAGCATAGCATAGATACTTTTATGAAAACTCACATTTCACACTGTGTTCAAAAATTTCCACAGAATACCTATTTTTGAACACATCACTTAAAAATACCCCTTATCGTATATAGTAATAAACATTTCTTTCGAATGCACGCTATAACCAAAAAAATCCCCTTTTCATTTTGTCACTTACACGCAAAAAAGAGCCGTCTCAATATGAGACGACTCACTTCATTAAATATCTATAATGGAATATATTTTAGTGGATTCACACTACCAACTGCTTGTCCTTGCCAAGAGCCGATGTGCACTTCAAAGTGTAAGTGTGGTCCTGTTGAGCGACCTGTACTACCCATTGCTGCAATTTGCTGCCCTTGGCTTACTTCGTCACCCACACTAACATTAAATGCACTTAAATGTGCATAAACTGTTGTGTAAATTTTTCCATCAATAGAGTGTGTTAAAATAACCACATTTCCGTAAGAGCTAAGTGGTGCGGCATAAGATACGACACCGTCAGCTGCTGCCCAAATCGGCGTACCTGTTTTATTGGCAAGGTCAACTCCATAATGGAATTCAGGACCAGCACCAAGATTACGCCAGCCATATGGTGATGTTAAACGACCATTTGTTGGTTTAATCCATGTTCCATCCGAAGCTGGAGCATTCACCGTAGAGCCACCAGAGCCTGAGTTCCCCGCTGCAGCTGCAGCAGCGGCTGCTGCTTTACGTTTTGCCTCTTGTTGACGAGCTACTTCCGCTAATCGATTTTGCTCTGAAATGATTTGCTGCTGTAATTCAGCACTAATTTCAAGCGCCTCTGAATATTCTTTTTCAAGTAATACTTTTTCTGACTTTAGTTTTGCTTGTTCCTTTTCTAACTGCTCCACTAAAGTATTTTTCTCTTTTTTCTGTCCATCTAATGATGCTTTTAGACGCTCTAGCTTTGCTTTCTGCTCTTCAAGCTTTTGACGTTTGCTTTCTAGTACTTGCTTTTGCTCTTCTAATGTTTGCTTGTCCTGTTTCTGATCGCGAATAATTTGACGATCCGCTTCAAGTAATGCATTTACAGCAGAGAATCGGTCGATGAAATCTACGAAGCTATTAGAACCTAGTAGCACATCTAAATAGCTAACTGAGCCCCCAGCTTGAATTGCACGTGCACGATCTTGTAATAATAAATCACGCTCTTCAATTTTGCGAAGAAGCTCTTCAATTGTACCTTCTAATTCTTTTATCTCTGCATTTGTAGATTGAATTTCTGCCAATACATTTTTAATACTACTATTTGTAGTTTCGATTTCAGCGTTTAACGCTTGAATTTGATCTAGTAATTTTTGCTGCTTTTCTTCATTTGCACTAATAGCATTTTCTTTATTGCTAATAGAAGAATTCAATTGATTTTTCTTTGTTTCTACTTGTTTTTTCTCTTCTTTTAAATCCGTTAAACTAGTTGCATACGCTGTTGGAGTTTGGATAATAAGAAGTAGTGCCGTTGTTGCTGCAAATGCTTTAATCGTGTTTTTTGCCTTACTTTTCATTTATTGAACTCCCCTTCGTCTATTTAATTCCATTTTTCTGACTATGTACGCCGTCATAAACGGCTTTTTTATTGCGCTACATCTCTGACTAAATATTAAGTACGCGCCTCGGCATTTTTGCGAACAAGTTTTATTCGAGCCTGGTCAAAAGTCTCCTCATAAAACTCTGTGACAATCACCGTGATCTTTAACTTGATTCAGGGGGGAATCCACATAGAATCCAGTGTATCCCCCACTTATATCTAAGTACATCTGCTGAAGCAAGTTAAACTTTTAAAAATTTACGTACAGACATGAAGCTTCCCCAAATACCAATAAGCACACCAATAAGCAATAGTAGACCACTTACTTGATAGACAAGCGGTGAGAAGTCAAGAAGCTGAACGAGCTCACCTTGTAAACGAGGTGCAATAATTCTATATACATTGTGATAAAGTGTTGTGATAACCGCAATCGGGATGATAGAACCTAATATCCCAAGCCACATACCTTCTAAAAGAAATGGAATACGCACAAACGAATTTGTTGCACCTACTAGTTTCATAATTTCGATTTCATCGCGACGTGCGATTATCGTAATACGAATCGTATTAGAGATTAAGAAAATAGCTGTGAATAATAACCCTAAAATCAGCACAAGACCTACATTACGACTAATATTTAAGAAGTTGAAAAGTTTTTCTACCTTACCTTCACCGTACTTCACATCGTATGTATATTCATACTTATTAATTGTCTTTGCAACCTTGGCAGTTTGCTGTGGATCTGTTGCCTTCACATAAATAACATTTCGTAACGGGTTACTTTGCTCAAAAAGCTTAAAGTCATCCCCAAAATCTTTCACTAACTTTGTCAATTCGTCTTCCTTTGTGGAATAAGTAAATTCCGCAACATCAGGCAATTTTTCTATTTTTGCTAGCAACGCTTTTTCAGCAGCTTCATCTGCTGTTTCATCGATCAACACTTTTATTTCAACATCGTTCTCTAAATCAGATGCTACTTTATTTAAGTTCATCATAATTAGCGAGAATACACCTACTAATATCAAAGTCACTGTAACCGCGCTGACAGAAGCAATTGTCATCCAGCTATTACGACCAAGTGATTTTATACTCTCTCGGAAGTGTCGTTTTACTGTATTAAATTTCATAGCCGTAGTCACCTCCGTGCTCATCACGGACAATCATACCGCCCTCAATCGCTATAACTCGACGACGAATGGTATTCACAATTTCGCGGTTGTGGGTTGCCATTACAATTGTCGTTCCCCGTGCATTAATTTCTTCAAATAAATTCATAATCTCCCAAGATGTCTCAGGGTCTAGATTCCCTGTTGGCTCATCTGCAATTACTACTTTAGGTACATTCACAATAGAACGCGCAATAGAAACACGTTGCTGTTCTCCACCAGAAAGTTCATTCGGGAACATTCTTGCCTTATGCTTTAATCCGACAAGATCTAAAACTTCCATAACTCGACGTCGGATTTCAACTGGCTCCTCTTCAATTACCTCTAATGCAAATGCTACGTTTTCATAGACATTTAATCTTGGAAGTAATTTGAAATCTTGGAAAACCACACCGAGTTGACGGCGCAAGAAAGGTACTTTTTTATTTTTTAAACCACCTAAATTAATACCATTAACAGTAATTTCACCTGAAGTTGCTTTTTCCTCACGGTACATTAATTTGATAAATGTCGATTTACCTGCACCACTTGGACCAACAACATAGACAAATTCACCTTGTTTTATATTAACCGAAATGCCATTTGTCGCAACTACACCATTCGGATACTTCTTTGTCACATTTTTCATTTCTATCATGTTTTTTAAACCACCTAAACCTCTTATATGTAAGATGTATTCTTTTTCTATTATATCACTCAATCTATGTTTTTTTATTACAGTTTTATTTCATTCGTTGGCATTATATTCTATTTATTTAATGTTTTTTGGAATATTATTTAAAAAACCACCAAATGACAACAAATAAAAACAGGAATCGATGGAAGGTTATAGTGATTCCTGTTTCCTATTAGCAAATAATGAATATAAAAAGAGCATTCAAGCTATTTAGTTGCCTAGCCTGAATGCTCTTTATTATTTTATACTTGTTGCTCGTCAGTAGTTGTATAACGAATTAAAACTGCTCCTGTTTTCGATTCCCCTTCGATAAATAAGCGATTCGCATTTTCCACTTCTTTATCAAATCGAACTACTTTAGTTAAGAATTGATCCTGTGTTTCAATTTTCGACGTATCTTGAATACCTACATCCACTTTACCAAAGTTAGTTACAATTTTTCCGCTTAAAGACATTGTTCGTGGTACATATATTTCTACTGCTCCGGCAACTGTATGTGCTTTAATTTTTGATGAATTACTAGAGCATGTTGTCACAACAACATGTCCATTTATAGATTTTGCCTCAACTTCATCTAAAGCCCCATCTAAATAAACACGACCATTCAATGTTTCAGCTTCTAAATCTTTACCACGTACATCAGTTAGTTCGATCGAGCCATTCGATGAATCCACTTCTGCCTTCGTAAATACTAGCTTAGAGCCCTTAATCGCACCATTAAGTGTTTTAAGTTTTAATTGATCTAGCTCAATATCTTGCAAGGCAACACTACCGTTCATTAAACGGACTGACAATTTATCTAACTTTTCCTTTGGCACAAGCAATTGTACATTCACCTGCACAAGCTTTAGCTGACTTAAAATTCTAAGTGAGCCTTCCTCGCTCTTAACAACAAATTGTTCCAAGAAATGGTTACGTGTTTCTTCCTCGTTATCATTAAGTAGTGGTGCCTTTACTTTACAGATGATTTGGAAGTTATCACCCTCACACGTTTCTAATGAAAAATTGCCATTCGGTAATTCAACAATGACATTTTCTACATTCTCTGCTGCTAGTTCTTCTGTATGTGTAAATTCAAATTTATCTCCAAATGGTGAAGAAACATCAAATTCTTTTACTTTTTTAACTGCCGTATTCATCATATCCATAAAGATCGAACCGATTTGCGATAAATCTTTACGAAAATCATGCATTTCATCTTGGAAATGTTTAGTGAAGTCTGCATCTTTTTTCTTTTGTTCTTCTTTAAACTCTGGATCTTTAAAGATAGATTCTTTCTCTGTTGAGGATTGCTGACCCATATTCGACACATCGCTATTACTACTTTGAGTGGACTTGCTAGGTTGCTCTAATGCTTCTAATAATGTAATCGCCTCTTGCGCTGAAATTGTACCTTTTTCCACAAGTTCTAAAATTCGTTGACGTTCATTTTGCATAATCATATAGCCTCCCACAGATTGTTATATCTATTTATACGTATCCCTATGTGAAAAGTTTCACTGAAAAAATGAAAAAGCATTAACTATCACAAATTATGAATTACTGCATTGTCGTTATTAGGTGTATTTTTGATATGAGAAAATAAAAAATCTGCAAGATTCCTGAGGGAGAAAAAGCCTTATGCTTGATGCTACAAAAGCTAACGAGCATGCGAGGTCTTAAGTCTTACCCTCGGAAAAGAGCAGATTTTTATAATAAAATATTTTGTAAAAAATTATTTAGATGCTTCTACCAAAGCCGCTTCCATTCGCATTCTATCACGTGTTAATATCGGTTTTAAATATTTCCCTGTATATGATCCAGTTACTTCCACTACTTCTTCTGGCGTACCTGTAGCAACAATTGTACCACCTTTGTCGCCACCCTCTGGACCCAAGTCAATAATGTAATCCGCTGTTTTAATAACATCCAAATTATGCTCAATGACAAGTACTGAGTCACCATTTTCAACAAGGCGTTGCAACACAATCAGTAAGCGTGCAATATCATCTGCATGTAAGCCAGTTGTCGGCTCATCTAAAATGTAAAATGACTTACCTGTTGAGCGGCGATGTAATTCAGAAGCCAATTTAACACGCTGTGCCTCACCACCTGATAGGGTAGTCGCAGGTTGTCCTAATTTCATATAACCTAACCCTACATCAACAATTGTTTGTAATTTACGTTGAATTTTAGGAATGTTTTCGAAGAACACTACAGCATTTTCAATTGTCATATCTAAAATATCGGCAATACTTTTATCTTTATATTTCACTTCAAGTGTTTCTCTGTTATAACGTTTACCATGACAAACTTCACATGGCACATAAACATCTGGCAAGAAATGCATTTCAATTTTAATAATACCGTCGCCACGACAAGCTTCACAGCGACCACCTTTAACATTAAAGCTAAACCGACCTTTTTTATAACCGCGTACTTTGGCCTCATTTGTTGTTGCAAAAACATCGCGAATATCATCAAATACCCCTGTATACGTTGCGGGATTTGAGCGCGGCGTTCTCCCGATTGGTGATTGGTCAATATCAATAACTTTTTCTAACTCATCCAATCCTGTTACTTCTTTATGTGCACCTGGCTTCACCTTTGAACGGTTGAGCTTTTGCGCTAAAGATTTATATAAAATTTCATTGATGAGTGTTGATTTACCAGAGCCAGAAACACCTGTCACCGCTACAAATAGACCTAATGGTACGTCTACTTTGACGTTCTGTAGGTTATTTTCTTTTGCACCTAAAATAGATAATTTACGACCATCTGGTTTACGACGTTCAATTGGTAGCGGTATGAATTTCTTGCCGCTTAAATATTGACCTGTTAACGACTTAGGATTATCCATTACTTCCTGTGGCGTACCTGCCGCAACAATTTGTCCACCATGTACACCAGCACCTGGTCCAACATCAATAAGATAATCCGCTGCTAGCATTGTATCTTCATCATGCTCGACTACAATTAGCGTATTTCCGATATCACGCATATTTTGTAGCGTACTAATGAGACGGTCATTATCTCGCTGATGTAGGCCGATAGATGGCTCATCCAAAATATAGAGCACACCCGTTAAGCGAGAGCCAATTTGTGTTGCCAGACGGATACGCTGAGCCTCCCCGCCTGAAAGTGTTCCCGCAGCACGATTTAATGTTAAATAATCTAACCCTACATTGACTAAGAAGCCGAGGCGTTCTTCAATTTCACGCAATACAAGTTTCGCGATTTGCATATCTTTTTCAGATAAATCGAGCTCTTTGAAAAACGTATCAGCATCCTGAATCGAATACTCTGTTACTTGTCCAATATGCTGATCTGCAATTTTCACAGCTAATGTTTCGGGCTTGAGTCGGTAGCCTTTACAAGATGGGCAAGCTTGCTGAGCCATATATTTCTCCATTTGTTCTCGTACATAATCGGATGTTGTTTCCTTAAAACGGCGCTCTACATTACGAACGACACCTTCGAATTCAATCATCTGATCACGTACATTGCCAAATTCATTTTCATAATGGAAGTGAATTTTATCTTTCCCTGAGCCAAATAAAACCTTGTCCATCTTTTCTTTAGGTATATCTTTGACAGGTACATCCATTGGAATATCGTAATGGTCGCATACAGCCTTTAATAGCTGTGGATAATATTGAGAGCTAGTAGGCTCCCACGGTGCAATAGCATGCTCTAATAATGAACGATCCCAATCTGGCACGATAAGCTCAAGATCAACCTCTTGTGTCGTTCCTAAACCGTCACAACTTGTGCACGCTCCAAATGGACTGTTAAAAGAAAACATACGAGGCTCTAACTCTCCGATTGAAAATCCACATAATGGACATGCATGATGTTCGCTAAATAATAATTCTTCATGCTCCATTACATCGACAAGAACACGTCCTTCTGCCAATCGAAGGGCTGTTTCTAACGAATCACTAAGACGAGCTGCAATTCCTTCTTTTACAACGACACGATCGACAACAACTTCTATTGAATGTTTTTTATTTTTATCAAGATCAATAGCATCATCTAAATCGCGTAATTCTCCATCAATTCGTACACGGACAAAGCCTTGCTTTTTCAAATCCTCAAGTAATTTTACATGTGTCCCTTTACGCCCTGAAATCATCGGTGCAAGTAATTGCATTTTCGTACGTTCTGGATAGACGAGAAGACGATCCACCATTTGCTCAATCGTTTGAGACGTAATCTCAATACCGTGATTTGGACAAATGGGTTTGCCAATACGTGCAAATAGTAAACGCAAATAATCATAGATTTCCGTTACTGTTCCGACTGTTGAGCGCGGATTTCGGCTCGTCGTTTTTTGATCTATTGAAATGGCAGGCGATAGCCCCTCTATTGCATCTACATCCGGTTTATCCATTTGGCCAAGAAATTGGCGCGCATATGCCGATAATGATTCGACATAGCGACGTTGCCCTTCAGCGTAAATCGTATCAAACGCTAATGACGACTTCCCAGACCCAGATAAACCTGTTAACACGACTAATTGATCACGTGGAATTGTGACATTTATATTTTTTAAATTATGTGCTCGTGCGCCTTGCACGACAATTTCTGTATTTTTCACAAGCCAATCACCCTTCTGCTTTCAATTCAAATATTGTATCGCGAAGCTCAGCTGCACGTTCGAAGTCAAGTGCTTTAGCCGCTTCCTTCATCTCAACTTCAAGAGTAGCAAGTAATTTCTCTCTTTCTGCCTTCGTCAATTTTTTGCCTTTCGTTGCCTTTGTTACATAAGACTCCTCTTCCTCTGCCACCTGTGTTGCACGAATAACATCCGGAATCTTTTTGACAATCGTTTTCGGTGTAATACCATGTTCTTCGTTGTAAGCCATTTGAATAGTACGGCGGCGTTTTGTTTCCTCAATTGCCTTTTTCATAGAATCTGTCATATTATCCGCGTACATAATGACATGCCCATTCGCATTACGTGCCGCACGACCGATTGTTTGAATAAGAGAACGCTCTGAACGTAAAAAGCCTTCCTTATCTGCATCTAAAATCGCTACTAGTGATACTTCAGGAATATCTAAGCCTTCACGCAATAAGTTAATGCCGATAAGTACATCATATGTACCTTTACGAAGTTCGCGAATAATCTCAATACGTTCTAATGTCTTAATCTCTGAATGTAAGTATTCCACTTTTAAGCCCATTTCCTTCAAATATGCAGATAAATCTTCCGACATTTTTTTCGTCAACGTTGTTACGAGTACACGCTCATTTTGCGCAATACGACCATGAATTTCATCAATTAAATCATCTATTTGCCCTTCAATTGGACGAACATCAATTAACGGATCTAGTAATCCTGTTGGACGTATAATTTGTTCTACCATTTCAGGAGTATGTTCAATTTCATATGGACCAGGTGTTGCTGATACATAAATAGCTTGATGAATATGTCGTTCGAATTCCTCAAAACGCAATGGGCGATTGTCTAGTGCAGATGGTAAACGGAAACCATGCTCTACTAGTACCCCTTTACGCGCTTGGTCTCCATTATACATACCTCTTACTTGAGGTAATGTCACATGGCTTTCGTCGACAACGAGAAGAAAGTCCTCTGGAAAGTAATCAAGTAATGTATACGGTGTTGCTCCAGCTTCACGTAATGTTAAATGGCGTGAATAGTTTTCAATACCTGAGCAAAAGCCCATTTCACGCATCATTTCTAAATCATAGCGTGTACGCTGCTCTAATCGCTGTGCTTCTAATAGCTTATCTTCTGCTCGCAGTAGCTCAAGGCGTTGTTCTAATTCTTGTTCAATATTGTCAATTGCTTTAAGCATTTTTTCTTCACGTGTAACGAAGTGGGATGCTGGGAAAATTGCTACATGGTCTCGATCTGCCAATATTTCTCCCGTTAAAGCATCTACCTCTCGAATTCGGTCAATCTCATCTCCGAAAAATTCGACACGGACGCAATGTTCATCGCGAGATGCTGGGAAAATTTCCACAACGTCTCCTCGCACACGGAACGTCCCACGAGTAAAACTAATATCATTGCGTTCATATTGCACGTCGACTAATTTTCGAAGTAATTGATTGCGCTCAATCTCCATCCCTGTGCGAATTGATACAACTAATTCTCTATATTCTTCCGGAGAACCTAAACCGTATATACAGGAAACAGACGCAATAATAATGACATCATCACGTTCGAAAAGTGCAGAAGTGGCTGAGTGACGGAGTTTATCAATCTCATCATTAATGCTCGAATCTTTTTCGATATACGTATCTGTTTGCGGAACATACGCTTCCGGCTGAAAGTAATCATAATAACTTACAAAGTATTCAACCGCATTATTTGGGAAGAACTCTTTGAACTCACTATATAATTGACCTGCAAGTGTTTTATTGTGGGCCATAATCAGTGTTGGTTTTTTTACTTGCTGAATGACATTAGAAATCGTAAAAGTTTTGCCCGTCCCTGTTGCACCAAGTAATGTTTGATGTCGTTTCCCTTCACGTACACCCTCCACTAATTCTGCAATCGCCTGTGGCTGATCACCATTAGGCTGATAAGGCGCCTGTAAATCAAATGTTTGCACGCATGTCCCCGTCCTTTCCTACCAATTTGTACATTTATTTTAGCATAGCAGTATTAAAATATCGAACATTTAACGAACGAATGTTTGTTTTTTCTTCATTTTCAATTTCGGTACGTGTATTGTTGATGTAGCATTTGAAGTTTCTCATAGATATGACGCTCTTTCAGTAATTATAAACTTTTAACCTTTATACCCATGATTAGATATATACCCTTTCTTTAATCATAGAATTCTAGAAAAATAAAAGATTTTACATTTTTTCATTAAACATAATAGTGCTGATAACGTCTATTTGGTGACAGACAAAAAAATCCGCTCTCCTGTTATTGGAGAGCGGTCTTATCATATTATTCACTTGCTACTTTGTGTAAAGCCTCTAGTTCAGTTGCGTATAAGTGAAAAGCTTTTTTATCTCGATCGTCGAGTGTTCTATCTATCAGAACCATTAGCTGTTCTTCACGATGCATACGCTGGATATGATTTAAAAATAAATCTAAATAAATCTCGTTCAATAATTTCTCTGCCTCATCAACTTTTTTTGACTGACCTACGGCTTTTAGAAAATCTGTGTACGAATAATATTTATCCAACGATCTCACCTCGATCCTTTTCTAAATTATAAGAAAATTTAGATTAAAATGCAACGCTAAACAAATAAAAATCATCTATTATTTATTAGAATTATAGCGTAATTTCAAGCAAATCCTTTAGGAAAAAGCATCAATTATCTATATATTTTAAGTTTATATCTATATTTTCAGAATGCATTTTTGTCATTTATACTACAAATAATTACTATCAAAAGGAGGCTTTTACATATGTCATCAAATTATGTGAATGGTTATTTAATGTCTTTCAATACTTATTTATTGCTACCGATTCAGCACGAATCTAAAGTTTTTACTCGAGTTATTGACAAGCATAATGAGCTAATTGTGACACGCAAACCTTTGCATGTTTTACGCAAATCTTGCATCTCTTTAGGCACGACTTATGAAGCTGCAAAACATTCTGCAAAACGTTTTTTTGGTAATCAACATAAGCTTCCCATAGTCGTCGCATATGATTATGGCTTTCCTTGCATTTTTTTACCGACCTATTCGCCAAACTCTATACACAATATTTGGATAGGGCTCCACGCTATTTCAAATATTTCGCCGAGTAGTGAAGGATGTATTATCACATTGAAAAATGATATGGAATTTGAGCTGCCTATTAAATATGCTTCGATTAGTAAACAATTTGTTAATGCTTCAATGCTTTATAAACATTATATGGGTGAGCGTAAACAACTTAGCCACGATGCTCCGTATCATCCACCCTTTTAAGGAGAAGGTTCACTATTACTATTAGGGGGAGTGCTTACTTCGTTATTGCATTAGACATTCTAAAGCGTAAAAACCCACTTCGCTTTCCGCGGGCACACACGTAAGCCGTAACCGTCGCTGTCGCGCCGTTTGTTACGTCTTACGTTCTGTGCGTTCCCGCAGGAGTCTTCGTGGGTTTTTACTTGGTTATGTTCTACTAGCAGCGACTAGTTGAACATTGCATTGGAGAGTCCCTTAGTCGTTCTATGCATTGCATTTTACATTCTAATGTCTAAAAACCCACTTCGCTTTCCGCGGGCACACACGTAAGCCGTAACCCTCGCTAACGCGAGGGTTGTTGCGTCTTACGTTCTGTGCGTTCCCGCAGGAGTCTAGGGGGTTTTTACTTGGTTAACCTACTAGCAGTATCATAAAGATTCAGAATTGTTTGAGTGACTGGCACTTTAAAAACGAAAACCTCAGAAGCGTTGAACTGCACCCCAATTGTTAGACACATCTAACAATTGGAGGTGCAGTTTTTTTATGGCTAAATATACTGCAGAGGAAAAATTACAAGCAGCTTTACGATACTTAGAAGGCAAAGAAAGTTCACATGAAATTGCTAAATCGATTGGGACAGATAATAAGGCAATTCTTACTTGGGCTAAACAAT
>NZ_JBIVOE010000003.1:0-146303 GCF_044753985.1 Lysinibacillus sp. NPDC093210
AAGCTGCTTGTAATTTTTCCTCTGCAGTATATTTAGCCATAAAAAAACTGCACCTCCAATTGTTAGATGTGTCTAACAATTGGGGTGCAGTTCAAAATCTCGAGGCATTTTGTTACTCATTCTTTTATTTTCACTTTTGAAATTGTGATGCCATCACCAATTGGAATAAGGATAGATTCTAATTGTGGGTGATTAGCCACTGTTTCATTAAATTTTTTCATAATTTCTGTATAACGTTTATTTTTTACACTCTGATCTGCTACACTGCCACCAGCAAGTACGTTATCTGTAACGATTAATGCCCCCTCTTCAGCTAGAGAAAGACAATAGTTTAGGTAGTTTTCATAATTATCTTTATCCGCATCAATAAAGAAAAAGTCAAATCGTTTTTTATCTTCTGCTAATGTTGCGAGACTTTGTAAAGCTGGTCCAGTCATATAGGTTACTTGCTGACTAAATCCAGCTTTAGATAAGTTACTCGCTGCTAACGTTGCATATTTTTCCTCTAATTCAAGAGAAGTTAATTTCCCTGCACTACCAAAGCCCCTAGCTAGACATATTCCACTATACCCTCCAAGTGCGCCTATTTCTAATATTTTTTTTGCACCAGAGATAGATACAAGCATTGTTAAAAATTTACCTGAAGAAGGTGAAACTGAGATTGATGGCATGCCATTTTCTTCAATAGATGAAATAACATCCTCTAATAGCGAATCTTGATGATAAAAAGTTGAATCGATGTAGTCATTAATTTGTTTCATTTATATCTTTACCTTCCGCCTCATGCGGCATAGATTCTTTATTATCAATAATCGTATTTTCATCTTCACTAATCATATCCGTTGTTTCATTTTCTTGGATTTCAAATAATTGGATAAATTCATTAATGACCATATCCATTGCTTTTAATTCTCCAACTAAAATTTGTTGAATTGATTGAAACTCAGGTTGCTCTAATTGCTGTTTAATCGTTGCACGCTTTACATTCATTGTCTCTAAAAAGGCTATAGCTCTGCCTCGACGGAATGTTTTCGGCCCTCGATGATGCGAAGAACTATCTTTTCCTCTGTATCGCTCGCCACGATGATGTCCTTCTCTTTTATATTCTTTAAATTCTTCTCTTCTCATTTTATATCCTCCTTTTGTATACAAATGTATACATCTGATAACAATTTCATTGTATACGTTTGTATACACATTGTCAATGATATACTTCCTCCATAAATTTAAGCCTCTTACAACAGGGGAAAAATTCTTTAATTTATCTGTTGCTAGAGTAAGAATTATAATAATGAATAAAATAATTGTATTTTTATAGTTATCAGGCGGACGGCTAGTCAAAAATAGCTTTCATAGCATATGAATAGTAATGTAAAGCACAATCAGCTTTTACAAAAACTCTCCTGTTTTGAGGCTACTTTCTATCGAAGGTAGCCTTTTTTATTTTACTTTTAACATGCTAGTCATCTATATTTGTAAAAAAACACACTAGCTTTAACAAATTATTGTTAAAACTAGTGTGTTTTAAATTTATACAACTGCTTAAAAAAACATCTTATTTTTCTCTTAGTAAGCAATGCCCACCCGAGATTTCACATATTTTTTACACTGAATTTGCTGGTAGGTAAATTCAGCAGTATCAGCTACTGAGATTTCAGTTCCATCCTCGGGTAAGAAATCTCGTTCTACGCGATAATTACCAGTATAATGTCCATCGGGTAAATATGTAGGGCAAACAATCGTCCATTCCATATCAGATCGTTCTAATATCTTCAATACATTGTGATGTTCTTTTGCTGCTCTTGTTGTCTTTCTTTTCGATTCACTGGACTGATATCGTAGTAAACTAGGCGTTAGACGGCTTTGTAATATTCCTGCTGTTCCTACAGTAATGATTCGGTATACATTTCTCTTTTTCATCTCTTGTAAAACTAGAGGTAAACTTTCTGTCAGTGTATTTGTACCATCAGTATTTAGTGCACTAATGACAACATCTGCATTAGCCATAACAGAAGTAATATCTTCAATGTTTAAGACATTCCCTTGCTTAACATATAAATTTTTATCGGCTATGTTCATTTTACTTGGCGTGCGAACTAATGCTGTTACGTGATGACCTTCTTTTAATGCTAATGAAACAATGTGACTACCTACACGACCAGTAGCACCTAAAACTAATATATTCAGTATAATCACCTCTTTCCTAGCGATTATAGCATAGGTTGTTTTGATTTACTTTTACATAACAATGGGCACATCTCTAAGAGTGTGCCCAGTTATTTACTACTCGATATAAGATGTAGCTATAGCTTGAGCTAAAGTAGTGCCACCATCAACATTTTCATAATTATATGGACCTAATGGTAAACCCCAAATTTCAACAAAATCTCCCTCAAGGAATTCTGTTGTATGATAACCAATTGCAAATATAGCATTAAAATCCATATCTTCAATTAGAATGACTGACACAGGTGTTCCATCATCTAATGTTTCCTCTTGAATTTGAATGATATCGCCAGCAAAAGTTACCATTTGCTCTAAATATGGCTTTACATTTTTATTTAAATGCTTGGAAGTGATTTTATCATCCGCAAGCTTTTTCGTCTTTTGAATTGCATCTTTTGATAATGCAGGGAACAAATCTGCATTTGTTGAAATGAAATTATATGATTGCTTATCCAATGTTAATTGTTCTTCTGTAATACTAGGAACATCTTCTAAATAGTTTCTTGCGTAATTAACCGTTACAACTGGAGCAGCTGCTTCTTGTTCTACTTCGTCTTTGATTTCAGATTCTTTTTCAGGTGATGATTCTTCCTTCTTTGTCTCACTCATTGGTAAAGAGGCGTTACCGCCCTTACTTACTTCATTTCCACATGCTGCTGCCATAATTGCTACTAAAGAAAGTACAGCTATTAATACAAACTTCTTCATCAATAAAATCCTCCCAATATTTCTTTTAACATACTAAATATACCAATAAAGGGAGGTATAAACTATAATAATTTTCCAATATTATTCAATTTAAGATAGTTATTACTATCTATTTTGTCTTATAGTATTTGACCATCTTGCATATACAAAAACTTCAATCAATATTTGTAAGTTGAACATCCACAATAAACAAATTAAAGTTATTTTTTTCGGCAATACTAGTTACTATTTTTTGAATTTTGCTTTCTGTTCTACTATCTAATTTCTCTAAATCATGTAAATGTATTGTAATAATTTGATTGTCCGAGGAGTCAATTAAATATTCAATCGTACTATCAGGTTGATAGCCTTCAGCACGTAACGCCATAATTATTTTTTTAGTTAATTGTGTACTTTGTAATTTTTGTGCTATTTCCTCCGCATTTGTTTGTGAAGAATTAATTTGAGTAATTTGTAAAGTTGAGGGCATTTGATTTTTTAAATAAATTGCTAATAAGATAATCAAAACAATCACTATAAAAAAAAGGCCTCTTTTTAGTCTTTTATGCACCCTCTCTTGCTCTCCTTTTCAAAAAAATACGAAACCTTAAAAAAATCGCTTTTAAAAGAAGAAATTAATAAATGAGGTAATAGCGGTCGTAGAAGTTATATGAAGTTAATTACTGAGGTATAACTTCATACTTCGTTCTCGTTTGGATTGGAGTTAATAGATCATACTTATCACCCATTTAATTTTTAGACTATGTTATCTAACCTTATATTTTTATACCATCCGCTTCTTTTAGGTATACATACCAATTTAATTTTTTTGAAATAATTTTTTGTTTTAAATATATTTGATGGACATTTTACCAAGTCAATAGCATTTCAATTCATAGTATATAAATGTAACGCTGGCGCTCGCATTACAAACAAACTAACAAAAGGGAGATAATAGAATGGAAGATAATAGATATTTCAAACATATGAATTGGGATTACAGTAAATTTGAAAAGAAATGTTGCTGTGGTAAACATGACCAAGAACATAAAGAGAAATCATGCTGTCATAAACATGATGAATGGAAACATAAACAGCATCATTGTGATTGTAAGGAAGATAAACATTGTTGGAAAGAAGAGAAACATTGCTGTAAAGAAGATAAACATTGTTGGAAAGAAGAGAAACATTGCTGTAAAGAAGATAAACATTGTTGGAAAGAAGATAGAGATGAATGCAAAGATGATCACCATCACTGTAAAGGCTGTATTTGTCATTTATTAAAACGATTTGAGTTAGGCACTACAGTTGATGTTTATTTATCAGGTGGGGGTAGCTTCCTTGGAGTAGTATTTTTAAAATTAGATAACAGAAATTGCTGTGCATATTTCGTTGAGAATGGAGCAGCATCTGAACCAATTATCATCGATTGCGAAAGAATTGACGCAATCAGACGTATTGCTACTGTATAATCATAAGCTAGAGATCAACTAACACTTAATAAGCATCTGCTTGCAATCTAGAATACTTTTCAGTCTGCTCAGACAATGTCTGCTGCGTCAACCAGTAATTAATATATCCGCGATTATCAAGCAGATGCTTTCTATATGGTTCTAGCTATGACCATTTAATTTTATTTCAATTGCAAAGCTCCGCCGTTTCCATTTACAATTACTTTTACAATTGGTTCTAGCTTTCCTATAAACACATCTCCTAAATAATCCACATCTATTACAACTGCACGCGGTTCAAAACGTTGGATACTGTCAATAATACGTGCGGTATTCCGTCTCTTTGCAATTTGAAAAGGTACTTCCATCTCCTTTTTCTTATCTCTCGCCCTTTTTTCTGGGTAAGACATGACAAATGTAGATAAAATATAAGCTACATTTTGCAATACTTCATCAACACCTGTTGCATAAAAATCAATATTGCTCGTAGCAGTAACTTGATGTGTCATCCTATCAACCTTTCTACAATAATCCAATTATTTATTTTCATGTTGCGTATATGAATAGTATCATCCCTTTTTCTAATACTGATGCTTGAAGTTTCACTAGGTTCAAAGCAACACTTAGTTATGTATGCCAAAACGGCAAAGTATATGATTAGCTACAATATGCATAGTCTGTCATTTATATTTGTTTAAAAGTACCTTATCTTGTTAAAGCATAATAAATTACATATAACCAACTAAAACAACCGTGTATAATAGCCCAAATTATCGAATGATTAACACTCCATGATATTGTAATAGCGAGAACTGATCCAAATCCTATTCCACTTTTTACAACTGATTTATTCTCCATTTTATACACCTTCCTTTTCGTGTGTAAAAAACGATTCACTTTTATATTCATTTCCCTCCTTTATTTTCATTTACTTTCTCATATCATCAGGTTAATTGTTCTTGTTTATCATGTTGGTCCATAAAACATTATATGTTTTGTAAGGCATAACCATCCTATATTCGCATATAAATTTCTAATTTTACTTATACGGTTGATACCTCTTATACGCCTCTCACTTAATCTTTATTACCCCATTATCAATTATTTAACACTTCTTATTACTTAAATGCTGTTTTCCATATAATAGAATGGGTATGGCTAATACAGTGAATGTTTATGTCTAAATGTCTGTGGTCATAATTAGGTAAAGGAAGTGATTGATTGAAAATTTTATTAGTAGTATCAAGCATAATTGTTCCTGTCGTAATGCTATTGCTTCAAAAGAAAAGCAACATCGTTCGCCTTTTGTTTAACATTCTAGCAGTTCTTACTATGCTCTTATTTGGGGGCATTGCATCTACCTCCATCTATCAAATCATTGTTGATAATGCAGTATTTATGACAACAATCCATGCCATTTTTTTAAATCCACTATTTTTAGTATCTGGTGCTTACATTGGCGTCTTCATTATTTACAGGCTGATGCTATTAACATGGCATGAAAAATAACGTTAACCATCCTACATGAACATTTCTCTGTATATGGATGTTTAAACAGCACAAAAAAAGAGGCTATCCCGAAGGATGCCTCTTTTGCAAATGCAATTATTAATTAAAGTTTAACGATGTTTTTAGCTTGTGGTCCGCGGTTACCGTCTTCCACTTCAAATTCAACTTTTTGACCTTCGTCAAGTGATTTGAAACCTTCACCTTGAATCGCTGAGAAGTGAGCGAATACGTCTGCTTCACCTTCAACTTCGATAAATCCAAAACCTTTTTCTGCGTTAAACCATTTTACTGTACCTTGTTTCATATACGAAACCTCCAAAAAAATAAATTAATAAACAATTTCTTCAAAAAAAATTCACCTATTATAAAAAGTACCGAAAAACACGATTACTTTTGTAATAGGTGAATTCAATATTTTAAATCAAGAAATCTTTTTATTAATTTTATTATATACGAAAACATACCAATTGTCTAGCTGAATTTCGTTATTTTATAAAGCAGACAAGCAATACACCTTTATTTAGGTCACTTTTCAATTGCCATACTTCCATTTTAGAGTTGCATTTGAAGGCGCTTTCTTCTAGACCGATGATACTCATTTTTTTCTTTTACTAACACTCTGCAATTATCTTTTACGACAACCGCATTCAACAATATGATCATTGACCATTCCTACCGCTTGCATAAATGAATAACAAATTGTACTTCCAACAAATTTAAATCCATCTTTTTTTAACTGTTTGCTCATACGTTCACTTAGCTCTGTTGTCGCGGGTACTTCAGCTATAGTTGCCCAATTGTTGACAATAGGTTGATGATCTACAAAAGACCATATGTAATTAGAAAATGATTTATGTTGTTGTTGAACTTTTAAAAAAGCTTGCGCGTTCGTTACGACACTGGCTATTTTTAGTTTATTGCGAACGATACGCTGATCCTCTTTAAGCTCAGCTAACTTATCTTCTGTATACGTGACGATCTTGGAAGCATCAAATTTGTCAAAAGCCTCACGATAGCCCTCTCTTTTTTGTAAAATCGTCCACCAGCTAAGTCCAGCCTGCGCTCCTTCTAGACAAAGCATCTCAAATAAGTGTTGATCGTCATAAACTGGTACACCCCATTCCTTGTCATGATAATCTACGTATAAGGGCTCGTCCAACTTCACCCATTCACATCTTTTCATCTATTCAACCTCCTTGTTAATTTGTATCGGTTATTTTGTGCCTATTATATAGAGCCAGCCATTTTTTGTATGTTCTTGTATGTTCACCGATTGAAAACCTACACTGTCGAATAGCTGCCTTATCTCTATATTGGTTTTATAGTCCTTTCTATGATAATTGATTTTGTATATTTCTGAAATGATAATAAACTGACCACCTTGTTTTAAAACCCTATATACTTCTTTAACATCGTTCGCTAAATCTTGCCAAAAATAATGTGTTTGGCATGCCGTTATTTTATCAAAAAAAGCTTCTGGATATGGAATATTAGAAACACTTGCTTGTTTTACAATTACTTTACCATTAGCTACATCTAACTGATTTACTTTCGTAGTATTTCTTATCGCTTGTTCGGAAAAATCGATTCCATAGATCTTTCCATGGCGATTGATTTTGGATATTGTTTGGATCGTTTTTCCCCCACCACATCCAATGTCTAAAACAACATCTCCATTATCAATTGCACCACTTTGGATTAACCAATTATTCATTCCACTATGAGCTACATTCATAATACGTAGCATTACTGAGCCTATCAACCCTCTTGGACGCTTCGCCTGTTCAATAAGTCTTAGTAAAATAGTCAATTTAATTATGCTCCTTTACTACAAAAGATTTCCTATGCCTTGACTCGTTATATATATTTGTGAATTTGCGTAATACATTTAAAAGAAGTTGTCTAAGAAATGATTCATTTTAATATAAATGATAGGTGTCCCTATGCATTTACGATGGTTTTTGGAATTAATCGTTTTGCCAATCGAGCATGAGCAATGCCGTATTGATTATCATCTCTATCCCATGTATGTTTTCCTTATTATCTTTTACGTTTAGATATCAGTAAAGTTTCAATATTTACCATTTCTAAAACAAGAAAAAATCACAGTTTCATACCACTGTGATTTTTTTATCCTAATATATATATATGAGTTCACTTAATATTGACAAATTGTTCTATGGATCTGTAAGGACATTTTTTGCATTCCTTCGACAAAATCACTCAGCATTAATTTAAATATGTATTGTTTGAAGTATTTCGTTCGCGCTCATCTATTACTAGATGGATAATAAATGCTAGCTGCTGCTCAATTAACAGATTATTTTGATGAAATATATCAGCTATTGCACTTTTTTGGTTATCTGCCAATTCAACCTTCTTAAGCATCAACATAATTTCTTCTTTCGAAAGCCCAAACATCTTTTCTCACCCCATTTCATATTCCAAAAATAATTCACTATTCCAAAAACATTATCCAAAGTTCTAGTACTGAAGACAAGCATTATTATTAATGAACCATTTTTACTAATTATAGGATATAACACACGAATTAATCAATCTAAAAACTAAACTTTCTAATAACTCATTCTTCTATTAAAACACTCATTATTATATTGTATATAATATTACAAATACTTTATTCCTTAATTCCAATAAATTAACAAGGTTTTCTAACATAATACTCCCTTGAGCAATAGTAATAGAATATTATTTTTACTTTAAAAATAAATTTTTTTATGTCGAAATCCAGTAATCTTTGTCAATATTTTGCATGAATTAAAAGTAATCTTCAAGTATTTACACTCGTACCGTCCAAATAATTAATGTATTCTCTCCTTTTTTATTTTTGATACATTTTATTATCTTAGTTGTTCTATAAAAATGACTGTTTTATAGCTAATCATAATGACAATTCACACAAAAAAAAGTAATTTCAAAATTTTGAAACTACTCGTATTACACTTTTTTCATTCTTCCCTATTGCTCACGTTACATGTACTGAACTTCTCAACGAATCGCTGTATTTTTTCAGTCGTTACAGGCTGTATATTTGGACGAGTGATTTTTGAGGAGCTATCTTTTTGGCATTTTCCATCGTTAAATTGCCCTCGTATATATAGCTGACTCTGTTCCTGGACAATTGCTGCTGTTTTGATATGAGCTAAACTCATGTTGACAATTTCAAGAAGGGATTGATTGGTCATTGCTAAAAATGTTCGCTCGGTTTCATCGATTGCGCAATTTTGGATGCGTCCCATTGACTTATCAGACCAAAAAATCGAATAAGGGCTTTGCTGACAGTGCATAAATTTACTGTCTACCACCTCAACAATTGCATCAATACATGTAATACCATTACCTACAATGTGTTTAAAAGTACAATTATTCGCAAATAGACGTGCATTATTTATATAAATATGATGGCTTTCAATATCCTGTATGTGTGTATTTTTAAGTGTAATCTTTGCATGGTCATTGCCATAAATTCCGCCCGTCTGTCCAGAATGTATAATGCATTGATCAACTACAAGCCCACTTGCGTCTACAATAACATGAAATTGTGTATGGTGATGTATATCACATTCAGTCATAATAACTTCCGCTTCGTTAAAAATAGTGACTCCTGTTGTACTACCTGTTCTCACATGACATTTTCGAACCTCAGCTTTACTATTTTCAATAAACAACTGTGGCTTTACATGGTCAAATAACAGACAATCATAGATGATAGCTTTTGATTTTTCACCTATATAAAATCCGTTACTTTGACCATTCGCAATGATACTATCTGACGTAACAATTTCGCTTTCATGGACAACTACATTTGTCCCTATATGATGTTTTATCTCACAATGATCCATTGTTAATTTAGAACCACTAAATACTTGAATCCCTAGATCTTTTCCTCCATGAATTACTGTATTTATCATATTAATTGTGCTTGAGGCAGCAACAATTTGTGTTTTTTCGTGCCCATGAATTTCACAATCCTCTATGGTCATTTTGACATTCCGTATGGCAAAGATTCCATTCATCGCACCCTCTAACAACAAACATTTTGATATTGAAATTTCACTATTTTGCACGATGATTTGTGCCTTGGCATGTTGTTGTATCGAAGACTCCGAAAGTATTACGCTAGACCCATTATCAATTCGCAATCCAAATTGATTGGATGGGCTTGCTATAATATCGACATTTTTCATCATTAGACTTCCAAAGTTCACTGTTACTTGCGTACTCACCATTTGTTGCTCAATTACGCAGTTTTCAAGCTGTAAATCACCTTTAATATATATTCCCTGTCCCTGACTAAAACGAAGATTCCGCATTTCTACATGTGTTTGATAGCGAATAAACACGCCGCCTTTAATTGTGACATCGCCCTTACCATAAAGCGTTAACCTTTTTGAAATCTCTATATTTTCTTCGTAAATGCCATCCCTTATTTCTATAAAGTCACCTACTTTAGCATCCTTTAGCGCCTGATTGATACTTTGGTAACGATGCATTATACTTTTTTTTACAACAAGCGTTGCCATCCACATACCTCCTAACTTTTACGATTTTCCTTAGCTCAGTACCTTTATTCAATCCTCTACATCCTATTTATATACCCATTGAACTTCACGTTATACAATATTGTACAAATAATTTACAATTCACTTGGTACTTCCTAATGATGCCTATTAATTTCAAAAGGAGTAGTTACTGAATTAATCAATATTTCTTATATTTTATAAAGTAATATTCCAAAAAATAAAAACCAGCAATAAAGCGATTAATTCGCTTATTACTGGTTTTTTTCTTAGTTATTTTTTTCGTCTAATGAAGAAAGTTGCTATAATTACTGCAACTAGTACAATGATTGCAACAATCCATATCGTGCTTGAGCTAGTTGAAGTTGTGTCAGTTCCTTCATTCTTTTTCTGTTCTTCTCGTGGTGTTGCTGTTCCTTCATACTTACCTGTTGTATCTTCTGTTGTTTGTTGTGTAGTCGAAGCAATTTGGATATATTGTATTGTCGGTGTATTTGATGATTGTTCTTCTTCATGTCCATGATGGTGACCACCGCTCGTCGTCATTATAGATTTTTCTAAGTTTTGACCAATCCAGCTTTCAGGGTCAGTAGAATCAGCAAAAATACGAGGATGACCTGATAGCATATAGGTTTTGCCTTCAACGATAACGCCAATGTTATCTCCTGTTACAACATCTTCAATTGTTCCAGTTGGTCCATAAGAAAAACCACCCATTTGAAGTAAAGTATGTCCCCCCATATCCATATCTAAGTTTTCAGATAAAAAGGTAATATACTCCTCTTTTGTCAACGTTGCCTCTGGTTTTTCAAATTCATATTTATTATGCAATAATGCTGTATTAATTTCTTTATATGTAATGTCTCCTTCTAACGAAGATACATATTCTTCATTTTTCGCTGCTTGGGCAAGCTCTTCCACCGTTGAACCTTCAAGACCGAAAAATGCTCCTATCCAAGCTGCAAAATCTTTACGGGATAAGTTCTCAGATGGGTTCAGTGCCATGTCGACACCATTATAACCAATAAGCCCCATACTTTGAAGGACCATGATTTCTTCTATATTGGCTGAAGTTGCAGAAACATCTGTATAAAGCATACTTTTATCCATCGTATGCGCAGAAGCTGCTGCAGGTGCCATAAGAAGTGCACTCATTAATATTAATAGTATATATTTTCTCAATTTTACTCCACCTTCCATTACAATAGTATATCGTTTAATTGTGATGAAAGTATGAAATCAGATAGGTTTAATAATTTTTATAATTTAAATTTACCTACTAGGTCATTTAAATTTTCTGCCATTACCGCTAAATTACTTGAACTATTTCTAATTTCGTCCATAGAGCTTGCAGCTTGTTCTATCGTCGCAGAAGTTTCTTGAATACCTGCTGCTGATTGCTCTGAAACAGCAGCAATTTCATCAACTGATTTATTAATATCCATCGTACTTTGTACAACCTCTTCTAGCTTAGAAGACATTTGGACGATGCTAGATGACATGGAATAAACAGCATTTGCAATCTCACTAAATGTCTCATTCGTGGAAACGATTTGTGTAGTACCTTTTGCAACCTCTCCATAGCCTTTTTCTAATGATGTTGTTACAGTCATTGAATCATCTTGAATTATGTTAATAATATTAGTAATTTCATTAATTGATGCAGATACTTGTTCAGCAAGTTTTCGAACTTCATCTGCTACGACAGCAAAGCCCTTACCATGCTCCCCTGCACGTGCCGCTTCAATTGCCGCATTTAGTGCCAATAAATTTGTTTGCGCAGCAATTTCATGAATAACCGCTATTATTTTAGAGATTTCCTGTGTTCGTTTATTCAATTCATCTACCTTTTCGACCGAATCCTTTACAATAAAGTCAATGGTCATCATTTGCTGTGTAGAAGCTTCCATATGCTCTTTGCCCTCTTCTGTTAATCTCATCACAGATTCAGAGAACTGATAGACATCTTTACTACTTTGATTGACATCAGTAACTTTCGTTGAAAAGTCAGTCATGCTTGTCGCAACATCAGAAGCATTACTCGCTTGCACTTCTGTTCCACTCGCTATTTCTGCCACCGTATCAACGATTTGCTCTGTACCATCTTTGACTTCTGTAGCTGATTGCATTAGTTCTTCACTGTGTGTAGCAACTTCATTTGATACAGACTGAATATGTTTTAACAAATCATTTAAGATTTGAGACATAGTGTTTGTTGCTTCTGTTAATTGCCCTATTTCATCCTTTGTTTTTACAATTAGTGCAGGCTCACTTAAAACACCTTCTGTGATGCGCTGCATTCGTTTAGTAATCAAAATAATTGGTTTAGAAATACGACGAGCACTAATTAGTGCTGTAATAATTGCAATGACGACGATAAGTATTCCAACAATAATACTTGCAGTTTGCTTACGTTCTCCAGAAGTAATTAATGAATCTCCAACTGCATTAATGGATTGTTTCCGTTGTTCTGCTAAGCCTTCATATCCTTCACGAATTTCCGTAGCTTTCGTATCCATTGCCGCTAAATTATGTACAGCTAATTCCACATTTCCTTGATCATATACATCAAATACTTCTTTTTGGACATAGCTACTCCAATCTTTCGCCATTTCCGAATACTTGGTAAATTCCGACGATTCCGAAATAGAAAATCGTATTTTTTCATTTTTAAGTGCTCTCTCTACGTTTTCACTATAAATATTTTTATATTTTTCATTACCAGACAACACATATCCACGCGCCGCCGCAATCCGTAATCCAATAGTTGATGCTAACTCATAATCTGTTATTAATAATTGCAATTCCTCTTCAACTATTTGTTCAGTTGCATTATTACTTTGAGATATTTCGTAAAAATTAAAACTAATATAAAAAACAATTACTGCTACTACAATACTAAATGCAAAAATGATTCTTTTGCCAATGGATTTAAAGTGCATTATTCAATCTCCCCTTTTTTAATATCATTTTTTAATACCCTTCAATTTGCTATTGAAATATAATAGAATACTTTTTTATACCGAATAAGTCTTTGTTTACAATCAAGAAATTTTAACTCAATTGCACAATATTAGTAATCTACCATTTTTCATTTGTTTTAGGATGATTTTAGAATTTTTCTTATATATAATTGAATAAATTAGTAGTTTCTTTGTGTTTTTCAGCATCCTTTTTACAAATTGTTTTCCCTATTGGATTATAAATCACGGATAATACTAAGACTTTTCACCTGTCTTCAATGTCATTATAGCTACAACATAAAATCTCCCATTTCGTTTTTAAAACGAAACAGGAGATTTTTTAACAATTTCTGACATGGTCGTCTTTTTTTCGTTCGATTTGATAATCTATACGCAAAAATGGCAGTCCAAAAATGCGCATCGTATGAACAGCAGATAATGTTGTCTCATTTTTAGCACAAATAGTAAAATGCTCATTTAAAGGCAGTCTAAATACATAGTGTTTCATTGCTAAATATATACCTGCATCCCCGCCATGGGAACTTGTTATATGTAATTCCCCATCTTTTTCATATACATATAAAATACCTATCATTGTTGAAAAAGGAAGAGGTAATGCAATATTCATATACGTTGTTTGAGCTGTCGTATGTTGTGAATATATCGCCACAAAGATTGTTTGCTCATCGATCGTACGGATCCATGCTCGTGGGGAATGTCGACCATCCTGTCGTTCATCTACTTTGACAATAACGCCATCCATCTCTACTTGCTTGCTTGTCAAAGGTAAATTAAGCTGTTGCATCCAACGGCTTATACCATGATAAATAAACGCTAGTGGTTTAAACCATGCTCGCCATTGTACGGAAGCAATTAGTCGATAACAGTTCGTTTGTTCATAAAAGTGAGGAATGACTTGAGGAAGCTTTCGCGTATCTACAAAATTTTGTAGTGCATCAACTAAACCTGCATGTGCATCTCCTATTGTATGTAATTTTCCCCGTATACGACTTACTGGAAAAGCAAATGGTTGATGGGTAGATTTTGGAACTTCCAAGCCCCATGCGATTACGCCGACTAATCCAAACAGCAAGCAATTCACTAAGCCATGAAATGTTAGCATATCAGGTATACTGACAAGAATTATGCCAGTAAAATTACCAAATGCATAAAGTAAGGACCATAATATTGTCAAACATAATGAACCATAAGAAATCCGCAACAAGAAACCCTGTCTTCTAGGCAAACTTGTCTTCATCAAAAGCTTGAACAGCCAATAGATAGCACCTATGTAAAGTGCAACTGACACAATTTCAATGATTGTTGAAAATGCAATTCCGAGTGCAACGAGCAGTGGGCCAGACAGTAAAGTCAAAACGACGATATTATATCCTTTACTTTTATGTATTCTTCCAAACAAGCCTATAGAAATAGCTAATAAACATGCAGAATAATGAAAGTGGATTGCAGTTAACCACGTAATTAACGGCGAAAATCCTGTATCAATCTTTGCAATATAAGCAAAAAACCACAGTCCTCCAATAAATATATATATGAGCCCAATATCTATAGAGATTTCTGCTATATTCGTAAAACCACGCTGTAAAAATCTTGTCAATCCGTGTAGTGCAATAAAGGCTGTATAAAGAACGTACACAACAGCTAAGTAAATTGCTAACTCACTATCAGCCAACCAATGTAATAGTGTTACAGCAAGCATCATTATAATCAAAATTACATGACCTTTTTTATTGAAAGTTACGACCATTTTTAGCATAGCAGGGACTAATACAAGTTGTGCAAATGTAAGCAAAATCAAATAATCAGGTTGCTTACTAAATAGATAGCAAGTGATTATGAGTACCCACCCAATTAATAACACAGGACTAAATAGATTTTTGCGTAAATTCACCAGCATACATCATTAACCTCCCTAAAAGTGGATTATGAATATAAACATGAATTGTAAAAGCATTTCTGCTATCATCATAGCCTTCCTCGACGATAACATGCCCTTCTAACATTTTAGGAATTTTACATTCTAGTTTAGACATCACAAAACGTTGAGCGCCAGACCGTATAATTAATTTCCCCTCACTCGTTACAGAAAACAATAAGTCAGAATAAAAAAGAGCTGGTGAGCCTAAATAATCCTTTACAACTTTTTTGACTGGATCTACCGTCATCTTTGCATCAAAATGCCTTGTTTTTTTAGTCATAAAAAAAGTTCGTTCCCATTTTACTTCTAGTTCTCCATTGGGCAATTGGCGACAAGTATTGCTTATTGTAAATGGGACATGCTTTCCGGATTCGGGAAATAAGAACTTAAATCTTGCAGCAACCATATAAAAAGGACGCATCCATTTTGCACCTGATTCAATGCTATGCATAACACCTTTTGCGAAAAAAGTTTGATTTAATGGTAATGCATAGCGCTGTTGCAGTTTCGGATGAAGTCTTTTAAAATCTTCTCCTAATAATGTTTGATAAATGGTCATCCTTTTTCCCCTCGCTTTCGTTTACAACTTTTCGCACTTGGTAAATCTTTACTCAGAATAAACCCAACAATGGATAGTACCCATAATGCTCCATTAAAGGTCACTGGGTTAAATGGCGCCATAGCAATATTTGTATTTACAAGTACTGCACCGACCGTTAATAATGGAAACAAAATAATTTGTAACCGAAAGAGCATCCGCTTCCCTTTAGGTAATAACCAGCAAAGCGCAAAAATCATTTCTACAATACCCATACAAAATACTAGAAAAATCTCATTATTTAGATTGGCGTCACTTCTCGTTGGTGCGGCACCATTCAGAATGGTAAGTGATTCCTTTACCATCATTACTTCTTCAGGATGCTGAACCATCACTTTTGGCACTAGACCATGGTACAGCCAAACTATGCAAAAGAATATACTAATAAGCATTATTAAAAAGAAGCGAACATATTGGGTACTTGGTTTTTCTTCCTTCTCTAACCATCTTTTCAATACGTCAAAGCTGAGTGCTGTTGCCCATCCCATTAGTGGACGAAACGCAAAATCAAATAGTTTACCAAGTTTTCCAAAGCGAACCTCATAATCATATTGCGTTAAAAATGTTACGCCTTGTTCTTTAGGGATGTACCTCCAGTATCCTTTTCCCTCTGCGATTGGCGATATTTTCTGGGGAGTCCCAAAGTGCAAAGAGGAAATTTTCGTACCATCTTTTTTCATATGCTCCCCTTTGCTTTCTCCCCAACCACTTACTGTTAAACCAGGCATAACCTTCGTTTCATAGGTAAAGCGTTGTGGTTCATTTGGAAACTTTTTATCTTCATATGTAATTTTAGTAAAACGCAAATCCCACTGCTCATGGAGCTTCGGATTTTGAGTATATTTCCATGCATCTTCCATTGATGCTTGCATATCAATCTCAACGTAAATCGGATTATTCTTCATTCCATCCTCTCCTCAAGATGATTTAACTAAAACTCTTTTTCTTTCACACCTTCGTATGTATTCAACGGTTCAATTTAGAAACTAACGAATACATTTTATACTATATTTAACATTATAACAGTGAATTTCCGATGATTAACCCCGACATTCAATAAAAAAACAGCTCCCATAATGAGAGCTGTTCACAATGTCGATAAAAGGCAATCAAGTTCATCCTAAAGCAGTATGTGTCGCGAGTAGTGCCAGGCACTCATGAGTGGTTGGCGACGACTTCTGCTCTGAACACACATTACAGTTAGTGTGCTAAGTTGAAAGCATGCGCCCGAAGCGAAAAGCAACGGCAGTTTGTTTTACCATTCTTTATTTAATATTGTTGGTGTTTAACTTACTATGCACCGACAAATAATACAGCCTGCCCTATTGCAATAAAAAAAGCTTCGTGCTGAATCGGGCTAGTTTCTTCAATTTGAAGCGTAATGTCAAAATGTGTTTCTTGATAAACTGCTTGCCAGCGTGCAATTGGCTGTTCTTTTAATGTAAATACTGACCAGTCTTCCATTTCCTTATTCAGCATTATTTTATGTTGACCATCTGTTATGATTAAATCAGGAATCATGATTTGCCAGCCATCATAGGCAATCATATAATCTTTGCCTGTTAAAATATCCTTCCCTTTAAAATGCACACGCCCCCGTCGGGATATTTTTTTACATGTAAAAAGACGTTGCCCATCCACTGCGCTTACATCGAATTGTACAAAATACCGATAATCCATCATACGGTCAAAAACCTTTTTCAGCCCATTGGAATAAATCCGTTGTACGTTTGAAGATACGTTTCCTTCCTCATTCACTATTTCAACTAACTCTGTCGATTCAATCGATGCGGGTTGCTTATATGTAAAAGTTCTCAATACGTTCGCTCCTTCAATCTCTGTTGCTTCTTTTAAGCTAACACAAAATAAGCGTCAAATACAATTTACCTGTTGTATTTGACGCACAAATTTAAAGCAATATAGAAAGTACTTATTTATCCAGTTTAAATGTAATATCGCCTACGCCAATTTCAGAGTTTATGTCTAGTATAATGTCTGCTTGTTCATATGCTTCATTGACATAAATTCCTTTCCCTTTAGCAATAAAGCCTTCAAGATTGATGGAGCCAATTCCTTTTTCAGTTGTAATTTTTACGCCGACCTTTGAAGGTAAAATAACCGTAGTTTGACCTACACCCGTTTCAATATTCGTTTCAAAGCTTTCTTTCCAATCTCCACCTAGATCAACATATAGATCTCCTACACCCGTTTCAATATCTAAGTTTTCAAGCTTTAGACCTCTTAAATCCAGCCTTGCTTTTGATGCACCTGTCTCCACTGAAAGATCCATCGGTATATCTTCATTCAGTTCGATATCCCAAACGTTTTTTATATTGCCAATTCTAACTTTAGTAGATCCTTTATGCTCAATGACCAAATCACCGGTTTTCCCGCGTTGTTTGTAGTGTACTTTTGGCGCTAGTTTTTTTATGTTATATTGAGCGCTTCCTTCCAACCATTCCGTTGCACCTTTTGCAACTGTCATTTCACCAACACCAAGATTAATTTCTACATCTAACTTCTTTGCATCATCCTTTTTAACCGAAAAAGTATCTTCTTTTTCTTTCTCGGGAACAAAAGAAGAACAACCAGTTAAAACTATCAACGAAGCGCTAATCATTAAAGCAAAGCTTAAAAATTTTTTCACTTTTATTTCCTCCCACTATATATTCTTCCATTAAATCCATTTTATCTGAATTAGGATATATGAAAACGACCTTTAGCTTTAACTTCGACTAAGACCTAAGACGTAGCCATATGCTTTTTCATTCCCATCCATCTATATATGCTGCTACTTGCCAAAATTGAACCCCTCATCTTGTCACTTTCGCAGTGTTCAAGATGAAGGGTTCATTAAATGTTAAGCTATTCACTGTCTGGCTTAATATAAATGTCTGTTTGTTCATATAAATCGTCAACAGTACCGTTTTGCTGAACAGCTCGTATTGTGATGGCTGCTAAATCGACATTCGAGTGGTAAGGTACTAAAACTAGTTGCGCACGATTTGCACTTACAGCCAATTCAATCTGTTCGTTATTCATGTTTATAATTAACTTCTTAATTGTATTTTGCTTAACAAGCGGAATTACAATATATTGTATCTCCGGTACTGCCATAACTTGCATTGTGTCGTCCGAAGTCAAAAAAAAGTGATCCAATTTATAACCTTTACTATCATGCTTGAAAAAAGCAATGCCTTGCATATATGGTGTAGAAAAATAACTCATACGATATTGTTTGATGGTAATCGTGTCAAACAGACGTAAATCATCGGTATTTCCGATAGGCCATACCCCTGATTGCAAAGTATTCACGATATCGGCTTCATTTGCTACGTAATAGCGATAGCTAATGCGTTCAGACATATTGCCAACAATTGTTATTATGATGATTGCACAAAGCAACACCCACCATAACCACTTTTTACGTAGCGCATAGAGTGCAAAGCAACCTGAAATAGCAATCGCTACTACTCCAGCCATCATCCAAGGTTGCTGGAGAACTGTATAGTCTTTTTCCTGACCAGATTTTTCGGAGTACAATGCAGAACCAGATATTACTGGCGTATCGGGAGATATTTGTTCGATATTAAATATAAGCATATCAAGTCCTATAAACAGACTTACTGTTAAGAATACCGTTAATAAAACAGGGGTTAGGGAGCGTTTTCTTTGCTGATGGATTTTTCGTAAGGTTTTTGCTTGATTGTCCATTGAAAACGAACCTTCTTTATAGACAGTATTCATAGCATTACGAATCTGATCCATATTCAAATCCCTCCTCCTGTAGTGTCAGGCCAATTAAATGACGTGCCCTTCTTAACCTTGTCTTGACTGTATTCTCTTTCATCTTTAACGTTTCAGCAACTTCATTTAACGATAATTCTGCAAAGTGGAATAATAATAAGACATCCTTGTATTTTGTAGGTAGCTTTTCAATGGCTGCAACTAACATATGATCGGACTCATTTGCAAGCACTTGAATAACTGGATTCACTTCATTTCCAGTTAATTTATTCCAAGAATCAATTACTTGTATTTTTTTATAACGCCAACTAGATAAATAATTATGACAATGATTAATCGCTATACGATATAAATACGTTTTTACAGATGCTTCTTTACGAAACTGGTCCATTTTTTCATAATATTTCACGAATGTATCTTGCACTAAATCTTCGGCTACTGCCCAGTTTTGTACATATGTATAGCACACGCGCACTAAGTAATCGCCATACTGTGTCATCGCTTTTAATAAGCAAGCATCCTTCTGCGCTTTCATCACTTTGCTCGCCCCCCATCCATTAAGCCTCGTGATTGCCAATTGTGCAAACTTTGTAACATACGCAATGATTTCGCACCCTACGAAACATATTACATACCAGAAAAACATATAGCGTGCAACACAATTTGTAGTTAGACAATCGGACAATGGAAAAAGTTTCATGAAAAAATAATTATTTTCTCATGAAACTTTACATGTTTTATAAGCTTAGCTCATCTTTTTCTAAAAGCAGCTTTTGCTGTAGGTTTCTGTATATTCCTTGTTTTTGCATAAGTTGCTGATGGTTACCTTGCTCAACAATTTCGCCTTGTTGAATAACTAAAATTTGATCGGCGTTTTCAATCGTTTTCAAACGGTGTGCAATAACAAAGCTCGTGCGGCCACGCATTAAATGCTGTAATCCTTTTTGAATATCGACCTCTGTTTGCGTATCTACGCTAGATGTCGCTTCATCCAATATTAAAATATCAGCATTTTCTAAAATGGCACGAGCAATCGCTATCAGCTGTCGTTGCCCTTGACTTAAATTAGCTCCACCCGCCTGTACAGCTGTATCATATTGCGCTGGTAAGTATTTAATAAAATTATGCGCATTCGCAATTTTAGCCGCTTCCTCTACCTCTGCATCCGAAGCATCTAGCTTACCAAAGCGGATATTTTCACGAATAGTACCAGTAAATAAATAAGTGTCTTGTAACACAACACCAACGCGCTTACGAATTGTTGCCATTTTATAGTCCTCGATATTATGACCATCAATAAGAATCTCACCTGCATCCACATCATAAAAACGTGTTAGTAGGTTAATAATCGTCGTTTTTCCTGAGCCAGTTGGACCAACAAGTGCAATTGTGTCTCCTGCCTTAGCATGGAAATTAATATTTTTTAGTATTGGCTGATTTGGCAAATAGCTAAAGGAAACGTGTTGAAATACGACTTCCCCTTTTAAGCTTTGACTATCAATTGCATGCTTTTTATCCGCTACTTCCGATGGTTCGTCTAAAATTTCAAATACACGTTCTGCCCCAGCAATCGCCGATTGGAAAGTATTCAATAAATTTGACAGCTGATTCAGCGGACGGAAAAATTGACGAGTGTATGTGACAAATGCCGCGATTATCCCGACGGTCACTACACCTTTTACCGCTAAAAATGCCCCAGTACCGATTACAACTGCTAGCCCTAAGTTATTCATAAAGTTGTTGATTGGTCCTAATAAGCCTGAAGTAATTTCTGCGCGTTGTGCTGAGTCGCGTAGGTTGTTATTTTGTTTACGGAAAGATTCAATCGTTTGCTGTTCCTTACCGAAAAGTGTAAGTACCTCCGCTCCCGTAATCATTTCTTCAATCGTTCCATTCAGTTTCCCTAAATCACGTTGACGAGCCGCATAGTTTTTACTACTACGTTTGACAATTTGCTTTGTTGTGAAAACAATTAACGGAATAATAATTAGTGTCACAATGGCTAACTGCCAGCTGAGTGAGAACATCGCAATGCTAACACCGATTACTGTTAAAATCGACGATACGATTTGAGTCACACTCTGCGCTAATGCTGTATTTAAGTTATCAATATCATTCGTTACACGGCTCATTAAATCACCAAGTGCACGTTGATCGAAAAATTTCAGTGTTAATGTTTGAAGTTTTTTAAATAGGTCAAGTCGTAATGTACGTATTGTCTTCATCGCCACTTGAATCATGACATATGTTTGTAGCCAAGTAAAAATCGATGCTACCGAAAAAATACAGGCTAGCACAATACCTAGTCGGATCGTACCTGCGACTTGCTTTTTCATAATATAATCATCAACAATATGTCCGATTAAATAAGGTCCTGCCAAACTTAAAAATGTAGAGGCGATGACAAAAAATATCGAAAAGAACAGCCCTACTTTTTGTTGTCTAACATACTGCCATACACGTAATATTGTGTTTTTTTGGTTTTTTGCCTTTTCAGCAGGTCCACCCATACGTGGTCCACGACCAAAATTCATTTGCTTTGGTTGATTTTGACTCATTGTTGTTCACCAGCCTTTTGCTGTGAAGCGTAGATTGCTTGATAAGGTTGGTTACTTTGTAATAACTGTTGATGCGTACCTTGACCGACAATTTCGCCATCCTCTAACACTAAAATAAGATCTGCCTGTTGTATGGAAGTAATTTTCGACGCGACGATAAATGTTGTCGTTTCTTGAAAATGTTTGCTAATTGCCTGCTGTACATGCTTTTCAGATGCACTATCAAGGGCCGAGGTTGTATCGTCTAAAACAAGTATTGCTGGCTGTCTTACAAATGCCCGAGTAAGTGCTAATCGTTGCTTTTGGCCACCAGATAGATTCGTTGCACCCTGTGATAGCTCATGCGCTAGTCCTTGTTCAAGCTTATCAACAAATTCCGACGCACAGGCTGCATCCAGTGCCTGCTGTAATTCCTCATTTGTCGCTTCTTCCTTACCAAGACGTATATTTTTTTCGATTGGTCCAGAAAAAAGTAAGGCTTTTTGAGAGGTAAAGCCAATATGTTCACGTAGCGTATTCAATGCATATTGATTGAGCGGCTTGCCATCCAGCAGAATAGTACCACTAGTTGGGTCAAAAAGACGTGGTAATAGCTTAACAAGTGTCGATTTACCACTACCCGTTTTACCAATTAGCCCTACGGTTTGACCCGCCTTTACAGAAAACGTAATATTTTTTAGCACATCTTCTGACGTTTCATAATAACGGTAGCTCACATTTTGAAAGTCGATTGTTCCTTGAATTGGCGAAGTAATCGGATGTGCTACTTCTTGCACCGCAACATCTTTGTTTAGAACGTCGACAATACGCTCTCCTGATGGAAGCGCACGAGCAATTTGCATTAAGACCATACTAGAAGACATAAGCCCATTTAAAATAATCGTTAAATAGTTAATAAAAGCAAGTATTACACCGACTTGCAACGTGCCTGCTTCAACTTTAATTGCACCAAGCCAGAGTGCAGCAACTATTCCGAGGTTTACGACAAACATCGTAAACGGGACGAGTACACCTACAATTTGTTCTGCCGTAATAAAACGTTTCGTAAGTGTGTCATTAAGTCCCGCGAACTGTTCTACTTGATGCTTTTCACGACGAAAAGCCTTTACTACACGAATACCTGCTAAATTCTCCTGTAACTTAGTATTAACACCGTCAATTGCCTCTTGTACTTTACGATATAATACACCTGAATACTTAGTGAAAAAATACATTGCGATGATTAAAATCGGCACAATAATGAGCAATATTGAAAATAACTCGCGAGCCGTCACAAACACGATGACAACCGCACCAATAAATAACAACGGTCCACGTACAAAAATTCGTAGCGTCATCATAAACGCACGTTGAATGCTTTCCACATCACTTGTTAAAATCGTAATTAGCTTTCCAGTAGTAAACGCATCCCTTTCCTTTGCCGAATACGTCATCATCTTCTCATATAATGACTGACGTATATCTGAGGCAAAGTGAATGGCAGCCTTAGAGCTATAAATTGAGCATCCAAGCCCCCCTACTAATCCAAGAACGGCACTCATAAGCATGAATATAAACATTTTAAATACATACGGATTGTCATTATTCGCAATTCCCGTATCAATCATATGTTGCATAATGGTTGGCTGGATTAAATCCATCGTTACCTCAAGCACCATTAAAATCGGTGCAATTAGCGTAAAAAATTTATAGGGCCCTAAAAAGCGTCCCAATTGTCTAACTGCCTGCATTCTTTCGTCTCCGTTCCTTGTAAATCACATTCGATATTCATTATAACTGAAAATCATTCCCAATTGACAATTAATTTTTGACTTAAAAAGTACCAGGCACTCAAACAATTCTGAATTTAATAGCTCTCTGCTAGTAAATTTTTCGACAAGAAAGGAATTAAATAACAAATTAATTTTATCCTCAATAGTATTTCTCAGTTAATATTCAGTTCATAAATTTAATGTATTATCCGTTTACGAACATTTTTCTAAAATGTTAGCTAGAAAAGAAAGTCATTTGCTATGAAAATTCATTACAATGCAACATTTAAGAAGAAGGAAGTAAGGAGGAATAATTTTGAAAGAAATGAACAACAAAGAAGGAATATTGCGCAATCCAGAATGGGCCATCGAGGCAAAGGGTTTAGTTAAAAATTTTGGCGATCATCGTGCTGTTGACAGTGTAGATTTAAACGTACGCGCTGGCAGTATATACGGTGTGCTTGGTCCAAATGGCGCAGGCAAAACAACAACAATTCGAATGCTTGCAACCCTGTTAGGAGCGGATGCTGGTTCAACACGCATCTTCGGCTATGATGTGGTGAAGGAACCACATATTGTTCGTCAATTGATTGGGGTGACAGGTCAATATGCCTCAGTAGATGAGTCACTTAGTGCTACAGAAAATTTAATTATCTTTTCCCGACTACTTGGGCTAGGGCGAGCCGATGCACGGAAAAAAGCGGCCGAACTGTTAGAAGAATTTGGTTTAACAGATGCTGCAAAACGTCCACTGAAAAATTTCTCTGGGGGTATGCGCAGAAGATTAGATTTAGCAGCAAGTCTCATTGCTCAGCCTCCATTAATTTTCTTAGATGAACCAACTACTGGATTAGACCCACGAACACGTAATCAAATGTGGGATACCATTCGTCGATTGGTAGATATGGGCTCAACCGTACTTTTAACAACCCAGTACCTTCAAGAAGCCGATGAACTTGCGGACAGAATAGCTGTTATTGATCATGGTCGAGTAGTTGCTGAAGGAACAGTCGATGAACTAAAAGCGTCAGTCGGTACTTCATCACTGCATTTAAGCATTCAAAATCCAAACGATATTAGTGATGCTCGTCAAATAATTGAACATGTACTAAAAGTTCCTTCAACGATAACTTCTAATATCGGAAAGATAACCGCCCCAATGACGAATGCGGACCTCGTTACAGATTTACTTATTGCGCTCAGACAAAAAGGAATCTTATTAGACGAAATGAGTGTGCAAAAGCCAACATTAGATGAGGTATTTCTAACGATTACTGGTCATGGTGTTCAGGACAATGATTTTTCAAAAGCTAATGAAGTAGGAGATGCAAAACGATGAAAAATTCAATGATAAAACAACAGAGCGGACGTCAGCTGCCCAACAGAACGAGCTTGCGTCAATCAATAAATAATTCATTTACAATGGCTTATCGCGGCATTTTAAAAATCAGACGCACACCTGAGCAATTGTTTGATGTAACACTACAGCCTATTATTTTCACTTTAATGTTTACGTATATTTTTGGTGGTGCCATCTCTGGTGACGTTCAAAGTTATTTACCGGTTATTATTCCCGGCATTCTAGTTCAAACAGTTATTACGACCTCAATCGTTACTGGTGTTCAGTTGCGAGAAGATATGGATAAAGGGGTTTTTGACAGGTTTAAATCTTTACCGATTGCACGTATTGCACCGTTGGCTGGTGCGTTATTAGCTGATACGATTCGATATACAATTGCAACTGTCTTAACCTTTTCAATGGGTTATATTATGGGATATCGTCCAGAAGGTGGTTTAGGTTTTGTTGTGCTAGCAGGTCTTCTTGTCATTGTTTGTGCTTGGGCTATAAGTTGGATTTTTGCCTTCTTTGGTGTAATTGCACGAACTGCTTCAAGTGTACAGGGGATTTCAATGCTCGTTTTATTTCCGCTGACATTTCTGTCGAACGCTTTTGTACCAGCTGAAACATTACCGAACTTCTTACAATGGTTTGTGAAAATTAATCCTATATCGCATTTAGTCACTGCAGTTAGAGAACTAACTAATAATGGAACAGTCGGTTGGGATTTAAGTGCATCCCTTATCGGTGCTGCGGTGATTGTAGCAATTTTCGCACCAATAACAGTCCGTGCTTATATGCGCAGAACTTAAAATTTTTTGTATAATAGTATACTCTAAAAGGCTTCTGTAGCGTAAAAATCCAGTTCGCTTAATGCGAAGCACATTGTATACCGCAACCCTATACTGTGCGGGTTGCGGCTTTACATTTTGTGCGTACCTACTGGAGACTTCATCGATTTTAAATCTACTACAAGTTTTCAGAATTGTTTGGGTGACTGGCACTTCTCAAAATTTCGAGTAAACAATTTTGGCGCCAATTGCTCTTTTTCGGGGTTGATACCTAATAATATAACAGCACAAGGTCCTGCTGATTTTTCGATATCCAACGAACTTTCTACTTGTTGCTGACCAAAAAGACGTGAAAATTCTGCTTGTAGTCCTTGAGACCCTACCGGCCAAACTTGTTGTACAATTTCTTCACGCCAAGCATTAAAAATTGGCTGGAGCTGAGCTACATCCTCAGATTGTTCAAGCACCTCTATACCTACGAGTGGTAGACCATATGTGTACCAACTCAAATTATCACGATCAAACGGTAATCTTTTTTGTACTTCACCTAGCATTGTAATCGATAATCCAGATTGCAATGTTGGCATGTTGGATTCTGAACTACCCTCTATTGGAGGACAGATCAGCCCTACTTCTTCAAACACTTGTCCAATTCCTGCGACATAGCGTGTCCATGATGCATCACCCGAAAAGTTAGCGAGAATTATATGCATTGGTATCGCTCCAGCTGCCAGCTGCTCTAAAAAAGTAACACGCGCAGTTAAATATGCTGTTAACTTATCGGGGGCAAATACGACATCTTGTGATTTTTCACCAATCGCTGCAGCATTGTCGGTTGTGGCAATAAGTCCCCCTACTTTTACTGCATTTCTCAATTCACGCGCCCCTCCTTACGGACAAACACTTTCGAGAGAATCGGCATTACAATAGCGACAATAATAAGATTGATAACTGTTGCCATAAAAATACTAGCTAATGAACCCCAAAAAAACGCGGGACTTATAATGAAATAAAAAGGGATTGGTGCTATGACACCATTTAGTAAAAGTGCTACTGGCCATTTCCAAAAATGCATGCCTCTTTTATTCATTACACCAAAAATCCACACGACAATAAACATTTCAATAGCAATAATAATATGCAAGGGTCCAAATGGAAAACCAGAAGTCATTGCTGTAATAACATGTCCGATTAACCCTGCTACTCCTGCTAAAGCAGGTGATAAGAACACAACACTCAAAAATGCTGGTGCTGAGTCTAATGCCGCCGTTGATACAAATGACGGGATTTTAATGACTGCACCAACAGCACAAATCGCCGCAACCATGGCAGTTAGTGTTATACTCATTAATTTTTGTCGTTCCATTCTATTTCCCCATTTCTTAAAATAGTGAATGCCCTACTCGGGAATTGTATTATCTTTTGATTATTTTATACGTTCTGCAATGCCATACCAAATACGGTCAACTTGTTTTGCTTCTGCAAATAACGCCTGATACAAACGACCACAAGTGTCACGCAATAGCCGTGTCTGTTTTTCCATTGGCACCACACCACGTCCCATATCGGTTACAATAATATACAACTGACAGCTTTCTTCAAGAATTTTAAGTTTCGCCAAAATATTTTTGACAATCACTTCATCTTCGTCAAGATTTTGCTTTATCAGCCAGTGTTCAAGATTTTTAATAATTAACGCATCACATGCAGGTGCAACCTCTGGAATAACCCCATTCATCACTGCCATTTCCTGCTCCTCAAGCAATTGTGTCACATAGGCGGTTTTTCCGTTATAGGCTCCTCCGATAAAGACATGCATCTCGCTCCCTCCTTCCAAGCTGCTTTGGAAAATGTTAACGTAAATACCTGATCATGCGGTACTTGATACGACCAAAAAGACTTTTGTTGTGGCGCAAATGCTACAAGTATCGCTCGCACAACTCCACCATGCACGACGAGATAATAATCTTGTTCATCTTTTGGCAATGCTAAAAATCCAGCAATCACCCGATCACAAAACAACTCAAAATGTTCTCCGTTTGGTGGGGATATACTAGTCGGGTCATCTAGCCATGTACAGTAACGTATGTCCGACTTTAATTCATCATATGTTTTACATTCAAAATCACCAAAATTAGACTCCCGAAATCTTGCATCTGCAATATAGTTAGCATGTGGAAAATAACGAGAAGCCGTTTCTTGACACCGACGTAAATCACTGCCATATACCTTTTTTACAGCTTCATTAAGTATAGGAAGCGTTGTAGTATTTGCTAATGGAGAATCTGTCCAGCCTATATACCGCTTTTCCAAATTTTCTATAGTTGGTGCATGTCTCATTAAGCGAACAGTAACAATGTCACCCATAGCACAACCTCCATTCCTTCAATTGATGCTCCGAGCAAGTCACCAGAAACACCGCCAAAATTGCGCACTGTAAATTGACGAAACAATAAAAAGGCAGTGATAAGAACAGCAATGAGCACGAATGGTAAACTTGAAAAGCCTATTATAAAAAATACGCAACAACTTGCAAATACAAGCGTCATTATCATTAAACTGGCTAATACACGATGGTTCAGTTGTGATTTAAAAAAATAGGCTAAACCTTTTTCCTTTGAACTCTTTAAAGATAGAAAATAGAAGCTCATCCCCACACGTGTCAATAAAGGTATAAAAATGAGCATCCACAGTGATAGTTTGTTCTGTACAAAAAGCTCATGAAGCACAACGAATTTTCCTAACACTAGAAATAAGACAGACAAAACACCAAATGCTCCTACCCGAGGGTCATCCAAAATTTCAAGACGCTTTTCACGATCCCGATACGAAAAATAGGCATCTCCCATATCGATAAAGCCGTCTAAATGTAACCCCCCTGTAAAAAATGCGAACAGTCCGACAATCAAAAATGTTAATAAAACATCACTACTAGATGTCCATTCTGTTAAACTAAAGATTGCCGCTGCAACGATAGCTCCCATAAGCGCACCAATCCATGGTAAAAAGGCGAACATTCCAGTAATTGTTTTTTTAGAAAGCGGAATCTCTTTATGTACAGGCAAAACCGTAAAAAATTGAAATGCGAGCAATACGCTATGCCAAATAGTTTTCATTGCCTTGCCTTCTTTCTTTTAAGTTTTCTTCAATTATCTTGCAAAAATTAGTATAGGAATTTCTTAACTCAGTTTTTTGCTGCTTTATACTTCCATATAACAACTCACTTATTTCCATTTCTTTACGATACCATAATTTATCTCATATGCCTCATGTGCGACAGAAACGAACCATTGATGTAAGCTACCGAGCATTTGACGGTACAATTCGACCTCTTCATTCTCATATGGAGGCTCATCAAAAAGTTCATTGGAAACGACAAAAAGCGTCACCCTTTTGTCAAGTAACGTTAGCACTGAACTTTTCATCATTCTCAGCTTTTTTTCTAAACAACCAGGCTTTTCCACACAAGGTGTGCCACAATCAAACCCCTCATAAAAGGCATTTGTCAGCCAAGTCGTTACACAGTCCCAAAGTACGACATCGCCATCAACTAACTTATTAAAAACATTCTGTATTTCATATGGTGCTTCAATCGTATGCCACACAATCGCTTGTTTTAGGCGATCAGACTGATGTCGAGCTATCCGTTTTTCCATTTCAACATCTATCGCAACACCAGAAGCTATATAAATAAGTCGTTTATCCAATAAATTATTATTTTGGTAGTGCAAAACAGCTGCTTTTTCGGCAAAGTGAGACTTACCACTGCGGACACCACCTGAAATAAAAATTAGCGGCACTGTTCTCACCTCTCTATTGTAAATGTTGTGTGCTTCCAATTACCTTGATATGCCAACTTTCTTCTAATCGGTCTACGATTGTGACACTAGTTCCTTCAATGTATGGTGCTGACCATAGCTGATCAATACCACGACCTAATATTGCATTTATCATACATTTAATCGTAACAGCATGTGACACAACTAAAATATGTTCATGTGGATAGATTTTCGCAATATTTTTTAACGTATACATGGCACGTTCTGTCACTGCACCAAAGCTTTCGGTATGAGTCGCGACGAATTGTGCTGGATAATTCGTATATAGTTCATAGTCAAATCGATTTGTTTCCAAAATGTCCTTAACAGTTTGCCCTTGCCAATTTCCTAAAAAAATCTCACGTAAATCGTCCTCGTAGTGAATCGCAAGCTTTCGACCCGCTGCTAAATAGCGCGCTGTTTCTTTCGCACGGTCACTGGTGCTACTATAAGCAACTGCAAACGGAATATCTTTTAATTGTTCTGCAAGTTTTTGGGCATGCAAAATGCCCTTTTCCGACAAAGGTGAGTCTAACCACCCTTGTAATCGATGCTCTTTATTCCATACTGTTTCCCCATGTCGAACTAGATAAAAAGTCGTCACTTTTCTCACCCCTTATTTGCTTTAAACCACGCTTGTAAACAGTTTTGTAAATAGGTCATCGCCGTTACATCCTTTATTCCGATACGGAACCATGCTCCATTTAACCCCATAAAGTTTTTTGTATGACGCAGGACAACTCCCTCAGCTAAACAATAGCTAAAAAATGTATCTGCTTGCATATTTTTAGGCAATGAAAAACAAACATAATTCGTAACACTATTCGTCACCAAGCATCCATTTTCTATTAAAAACTGCTGTAACCATTCCCTTTGTTGCTCTGCATAACTAATTGCTTGTTGACAGTATTCATGCTCGTCCAAACAACCTGATCCAATAACGAGCGCAAACGCATTGAGATTCCAATGAGATAACATTGCTTTTAACTCACAAATAATAGTATTGCTCGCTATTAAATAACCTAGTCTTAATCCAGGTATTGCATACATTTTCGTCATAGATCGAACGACAATTACATGCGCATTATTAGCAACATAGCCAATTAACGAATGTGTTTCACTGACCCAGTCGATAAATGCCTCATCAAAAACGAGCTCACAATCTACCTCAGCTCCAACAGCTATTAAGTGTAGCAGTTCCTCTTTTTTTGGTAATACACCTGTTGGATTATTAGGTGTACAAATATATAATGCATCTGCATTGACCATTTCTTGATAAAGAAGCTCCATCGGTAATGTATATTGAATAAAGTCCTCGACAACAATCGATACGACGTCCGCTCCTGCTGCTTTTAAAGTTCTCTCATATTCAGAAAATGTCGGATGCACGACAAGTACACGCTTATTTGCATAGCGTCTTGCTAATACACTAAATAACTCTGATGCCCCATTTCCTAAAACGATAGAATCTTTTTCAATGTGATGAAATTGAGCCACCTTTGTTAAAAAAGGCTCTCCATCTGGATCAGGATAACGCTGAATTAATGGATAAAATGTGCGCCAACGTGCCTCAACAAATGTAGGCGGCCCTGCAGCATTTACGTTTTCACTAAAATCATAAACTTCTGTAGGCATAGTTAGCCCGAGCTGATGATAGACATTTTGCGGATTTGCTCCATGATTAGGTAATTGCAAAAATTAACACCTCCATTGCTAACATAACGAGCGTAAAGAGCAATGTAGCTACACGCATATGAATAATTGAAGTTGCAATATGCTCCTTCGTTAACGGTACTAATTTTTCACCCATTGTCGCTCGGTATGATGAAACTCCTTGATATGTATTTTTCCCACCTAGTTGAACCCCTAACTGGACTGCTGTTGCTGCTTCTAAATAACCACTGTTTGGACTCGGATGCTTTTTTGCATCCTGTGCCCAACGTCTTAATCGTTTGCCAAGCGTCACAGATGTTTCATTTTTTGTTCCAAGTACCATTAATAAACCTGTTAAACGACTTGGAATAAAATTCAATACATCATCAAGTTTTGCTGCAAACATACCAAAATCTTTGTATTTTTCATTTTTATAGCCAATCATGGAGTCCAACGTATTTACAGCCTTATAGCCCCATAAGCCAATGGCACCAAATAAAAAAGCATAAAAGAGCGGCGCAGTTACGCCATCACTTGTATTTTCAGACACAGTTTCTACGACACCACGAACAATTTCATCCTCATCAAGTTGCTCGGTATCTCGTCCTACAATCCACGATAACTTCACACGTGCTTGTGCAAAATCTCCCTTTACGAGTGGTTCATAAACAGCTAATGCTGCTTCCTTTAAGCTGCGTTGAGCCAAACCAATACCTATTAATAATCCCTCTACTAGAATACCAAACACTATGCTCACTTGATAGCTGAGTATTAAAATAACCGTTACGACAAACATCGTCGTACCCACTACAGCAAGCGCCATGACCATGCCACGTATCTTTCGCATATTGCCCTTATTCCACAATGCGGTTTGCGCTTGAATAAGTTTACCTATCCAGCGTACAGGATGGGGCATTTTTGGAGGATCCCCGACAACTAAATCAAATAGTATGCCAATAATACAGGCGATCACTAGAGAAATCATAGAGGATTCGCCTCCTTCTCTTTTTTATATTTTTGAATGGCCTCTCGCATCGTTTCATAAACACCATGGCCAATAATTTTCCCTAACATTGTAATAGGGCCAGCATATTGATGGAAATCGCCCTCTTCTGTAGACGCAATTAGCAAACTATCGGTTGACGTACCAGTTGCTTGCGTACCCGTTGTAGGGTCCGTAATATTTTCATCTATAAGTGCCTTAACTTTTGCCTCTGTTGTTGAAATCATTGCTTGAAACAATGCTTCATCAGATAGTTTTCCATTAATCAGTACCCACGTGTTAATGGTTCCTGCGTGATACTGCTCTTGTCGATGAAATGCACGCGTAATATCGACAGCATTACCTAGTCCCGCCGTAATCATCACGACAAGATGAATACCCTCATATGTAAATTCTCGTATCGTTGCAAAACGGGCATTAACTGCTGTCATCATGGCAACGGTATTGCTAATAGGATAACCCTCTAATTGCAAAAAACTTTGTAACTCTTGATGTGGTTTTCGTTCATCGTAAGTTTTCGGCACTGAGCGATTTAGCAAATGTGTATAAAAACCAAAGCCTGGATTATGCATTGCAGAGGATACGACTTTCATCGGAGTTACTGTGTGAATCGCAACATACTGATCCATTATTTTAATATCGACTTTACGTACTATCGTCATTTACTCATCTCCTAAAATATATTATGCAATAGGTCGATTATCCACATCTACGCCTATATGTAGTGGCCCGAAGTTTCTATAAAACGGGAAAACCCTTTCTATGAATAGAGACAAATAAAAAAAACAAATTCTTACTAAGAAGAATTTGTACTGTTCATTCTTTAATTATGAATACACTGCAAATTTGAACCTTCTGAATTTTTCGTATAGTACAGAATAACAACTTCATCGTACTGAAATTATTTATTTTCTTTGAAATTGTATCATAAGTTTGTAGTTTGCAACATTCATTTTCTTGATATTTTTCTTATTGCTTTTGTTTTAAATTTTTAAATCGAATAATTGATCCGGCAATAATAAAAACCCAACCAATACCGACAAAAACAACTTTCATTGATTTCGTTGATGCTGGTAATATGTCCATAATTGTTAAACAGACAAATAAAATCCCTATAACAGACAAAATCATTCCCATTGAAAAACTTTTCAAAATTATGCCCTCCTATCTATGTACGCACTCGATTTTACAGCATTACTACATAAAAGAAAACTCTATTCCTTATAGTATTGTTAGAAAACATTAAAATCATCCATTGTGAAAGTCACACTATAAAATTGAAAGAGCTGCCTCCTAAGCTATGAATTCATAGCTCAGGGGGACAGCTCCTTTTATGTTTAGATAATTTTATAAATGGTTTTTGATAAAACTATCGTATATTGTCCACTCATGCTTGCACTTGTGCAAAAAATTCTCCATATAACGCTTGTAAAATTCGGTTTTCATATTCTTGTAGTACACCGAATACAAGACTTACTTCAGACGAACCTTGGTTAATCATTTCAATATTTGCTCCAGTTTTTGAAATCGCTGTTGCTGCACGTGCCGCAAGACCTGTGTTATTACGCATGCCTTCTCCAACAATGACAATCATTGAGAAACCATGACGCATTTGGACATCATCTGCTTGCAATTCATTTTTTACACGCGTCAATATACGCGCTTCATTTTCTGGTGTTAGTTGATTAGATCGCATAATAACTGAAATATCATCTAAACCAGATGGAGTATGTTCATAAGAAATATTCTCATCTTCTAAAATTTGTAGAAGTTTACGACCGAACCCTACTTCACGGTTCATTAAATATTTTGACACATATAACGTTGAAAAGCCACTGTCTGCCGAGATACCTGTTACCGGGCGACCTGTAGCTGGACGACTCGGTACAATTCGAGTACCTGGGGCTGATGGATTATTTGTATTTTTTATGTTAACTGGCACCCCAATCTTATAAACAGGCATTAATGCTTCATCATGGAAAACAGAAAAGCCTGCATAGGATAATTCGCGCATTTCGCGATACGTAATTTCTTTAATTTCAACTGGATCATTCACGACTTTCGGATTCGCAGAAAATACACAATCAACATCCGTAAAGTTTTCATAGAGCTCCGCTTCAATAGCTGCTGCTAATATAGAGCCTGTAATATCCGAGCCACCGCGATCAAACGTACGCAATATGCCCGCTTTAGTGTAACCGAAGAAACCCGGGAAAACAATAACTTCTTTTGTATCTTTTAAAGGCGCTAAATTTGAATATGCTTCAGGTAATGCGAACGTACGCTCAGGTAAATCATTGACAACCAAACCTTCTTTCGGACTTACATAACGTGCAGGCATACCGATAGAGTTAAAATATGCAGCGATAAGTTTGGCGTTGTTATCTTCTCCGGCTGCTTTTAAGCTATCAATAAATAATTCTTCGTTCGAAGCATCACCAAGCACACGTTCACGTAGGTCTTCAGCAATTACGTCACAAATAGTATTATTTAACTGTAATCCATCAGCTATAGACTTGAAACGGTTCACTACTGTCTGTAATTTTTCTTCTGTATTTTCATTTTTTAATGCCGCATTCGCTAAATCAATTAATAAATCAGTTACTTTTATATCATCACCAGAACGTTTTCCCGGTGCTGAAACGGCTACGATTTTGCGCGCCGGATTAGATTTTACAATGTTTGCTACTTTTTGAATTTGTTCTGCACTTGCTACAGATGTTCCACCAAATTTACATACGATCATATCTATCAAATCCTAACCTTTTAAAATAATGTATTCCTCCAAAAAACAATTGAATGTACACAGTGTACAAATTATCGTTCTCTACGTCAATACAATTTAAAAAATTCACGCAATTTATCAATAGAAAAATGGACAATTTTCGCACTGTTTGATTTATTATACGGATTTCGAAGGAAATAGTTAAGGTTTTTATTAAATTTTTTCGTATATATTACATAATCATAAAAAATTTCGCATGAACTAGCTTAATTCAGCTAAATCATACAAGGCATGAATACTACATGAGCTTCTGGTAGCTCTAGCTCGTCTCCTTCTTCAAATATAATCCTACAGCTTGCACCCTTTACACAGCTAACTGTACTTGATTACTTCCTAACAATGGAGAGAATACTTATTCCCATTATGATATGCGGCAAAAATCATTATGTTTGTGTTATTTGATAAAGAATTGGGTAGTATATTGCAAAATGCCACCCTACAAGGATGGCATTTTCAATGGTTCGCTCTGACTTATACCCCACTGTCTCGAAAATCGTCGTTGTGCTTTTCTTCTATATAATGAAGGAAACGCTTTCTTTTGATAATCCTTACCTAAAAATATACACAGGTAAGGATTTCATTGACTAGGTGGGCATTAGTTTTTTACGGCATGTATATAGTGAATCGTTTCAAACGCTTGTAAATTATCATCTCGATTTGCAAAATACCGATTTTGAATTTCTTGGGGTGATAAGTGTTCATAAACTAACAATTGTTCTTTCGAAAGTAATATTTCTAAATCTAATATGGAAGTTGCGAATTTCATTTGTTCTCCAGATGCTTTAGCCATCTGTACCATGTTTTGTACACGATTGAAAATACCAGCCTCTGTAAATAATCGCTCATCGGCAAAATCAAATATAATTGAACTACCTTTAGGTAGGTTTTTAAAAAACAAGCTTAATAATTGCTGGAACACATCTTTTGTTAGATAGTACGATACGCCAAGCAAACTAAAAACTGTTTTCTTCGATGAATCAAATCCTGCTGCAACTAACGCTTCTAATGAAAGCTCCTTCACGAAATCCATTGCTACAAAATTTAAATGTGGCGGGATTGTATGACCTGTTTGCTGTAACCGTTCTATTTTAAAACGTTGAGTAGTTGGGTGATCTACTTCAAATATAGAAACGTTTGTTAGTGAGTCGTGACGCCAAGCAAACGTATCTAAACCTGCACCTAAAATGACGTATTGCTCCGCACCTAGTTGGCATTCATGCAATACAACGTTTTCTGCGTATGCGGCTCTCGCAAGTGGCGTTGGTGAGAGTTGAATTTGTGTAACCCACTTTAATATTGCTTCTTGTTGATTTTTTAGCTTTTCAGCCATATTTGAACTAAAATAAGCAATACCATTAGCCATATTTGTTGATATTGCTTGAAATTCTGCTGGTAATAGGAAATCTTGCGCAATATAATCATTGAAAATAATTGGACGATCTTCTTTCACGTGATACGCTCGGCTAAATGCCGAAACAAGAGAAGTTAGACTTGATTCATTATTTTTCACAGTAAACACTCCAATAAAAAAAGATTCCCCTGGCCAGGAGAATCTCATTCTATCACTTTAAATTATAGCATAAAAAGATTTTTTTGTCAAATAATCAGTCTTATCATCTACTCAAATCGATAATTTGGGCATCTAGATTATCATTATTTATTTGTCTTAAACTCAAACTCAATTTTCCCTTCGACTAATCGAAGTGCTGCACTGAACTGTTTTCCACTCTTAGCTTTAAATCCTTTAATCTCGGTCGTTTGACCACTTGTACATAAATCTCTAATATTTTTCTCCGTTAGCTTTTTCCCTAATAATCTTTCTGGAAAAGTTTGTTTACAGCCACTTTTATACTCTGAGCAGCCATAAAATTTCTTACGTAAGCTGATTTTACCGACTTTGCATGTAGGACACGTTACGATATCTTTTGCAACAGGCTTTGTAAACTGCTCCGCTTCAATCGTTAACGTGTTAATTTTATTTGGCACTTCCGCAATTAGCTGATGAATAAATTTGCCAATATTATCGATAAAATGTTTTGCTGATCCTTCTCCCCGCCCTATTTTTTTTAAATAAATCTCCCATTTAGCTGTCATAGAAGGACTAGAAAGCAATGTTCCTTCAATCGCTCTGCACAGTAATTCTCCTTTAGGTGTAATGCTTACGATATTTTTCTTTACTTCAATAAAACCATGCTTTTTAATCGTCTCGATAATGCCACTTCGAGTTGCCTCTGTTCCAATTCCTTCAACAGAATTTAAAATTTCAATTTCTGTCTCATCTTCAACCGATTTACCACATGTTTTCATCATGGTGATTAACTGTCCTTCTGTATAGGGCTTTGGAGGAGTTGTCGTACCTTCTATAATTTCGACCTTGCTTTGTACAATTTCGCCTTGTGTCACAACAGGTAGTACCTCATCGCGATTTTGCGGCTCCTTATCAGCCGTAAAAAGCGCCTTCCAGCCTTTTACAAGCTCTGTTTTCCCCACCGATTTAAATTCTAAATTTTTCACGTTTGTTAAAATTGTTTTTTCATCATATTCATAATCTTGATGAAACATCGCCAGCGTTGTATTTAATATTTCAAAATAAATATTTCTTTCATCCACAGCCATCGATTGTAACGCTTTTTCTGTTGGTACCTTTTTCGTTGGAATAATGGCATAGTGTTCACCTACATTTGAACTGTCAACATAGCGTTTATTTTGGGCTCTTACAACAGGTGCGAATGACTGTCGAATGAGTTGTTGGTATTTTTGTAATGAATCTTTTAAATAATCGAATTCATTGTGCGTAATAAGCTGGGAATCTGTACGAGGATAAGATACTAGCTTCTTCTCATACAACGACTGCGTAAGCTTCAACACGTGTGCTGGACTATATTTCCAGCGTTTATTTGCTGTTGCTTGCAACGTTGATAACGCATGCAATTTTGGTGGCTGGATTCGCTTCGTCTTATTCGAGACATTCGCAATTTGACCACTATCAATTGGCTGAATGCCATGCTTCATCAACAATTGCTCTACTTCTTCTCTAACTTTTGATTTAATTTTCGCTTTGCCTTTATACATACCATTTTGGGCTTTAAATAGACCCTCAATTTCATAAAAGTTCTCGGGTTTAAAATTCTCAATTTCTTGTAATCTTTTATAAATTAAATATACGGTAGGCGATTGCACTCGCCCAATTGATATGCTGCCTTTAAAGCCCTTCTTTTGAAGAAGCAGTGTATATAGACGACTACAGTTCATACCAACAAGCCAGTCACTAATTTGACGTGTTTTTGCTTCTTGATACATTAGCATATCTCGTTCGTTAGTTTGCATATTTTGGAAGCCTTTTCGAATCTCGTCAACCTCTAAAGAGTTAATCCATAAACGTTTTACTGGCTTTTTTACTTTCGTCATTTTATAAATGGAATAAAAAATATTTGATCCTTCACGCTCCGCATCACACCCATTATAAATCATCGTCACTTGTGGATCGTGGAAAATTTTTTTAATTGCATTAAACTGTGTGTACATATTACTAACAACTTTATCTTCATATTTTTCTAGGATAATCGGCAGCGAATCTAATGACCACTTCTCCCATTCCTTTTTATATTCCTTAGGTTCCTTTAATTCGACAAGATGACCAATCCCCCAACTAATAACTGCTCCATCGGGAAATGTAGCACATGGCTCTAACTCTATAAACGTTTTCTCTTTATGTTTAATTTTAAATGCTTCAGCATAAGCTCTTGCCTGCGATGGTTTTTCAGCCAAAATAGCAATTTTACCCATTAAATAATCACATCTTCTTTTAAATATTTGAATAGCGTTTTATAAAACGTAAAACTCAACTAATCGGATTAGTTGAGTTAATGAATTACCATACCACTATTTTACTTTAAACAATATAAAATATCTAATGTCTTCGTACTTGGAACTCCATTCAATCAAATATATATTGTTCGCTAGCAAGTCAATCATTTTCAAATAACAGTTTTGACTGTATCGTCTTTTGTAGTATTACCAACTATCACTTGGATTTGTTAATTATCGAAAGTTGCGCAATGGATTCTACTCTAACTAACGAAGCAGGATTGCGGAAAACGCAGTGGAAACATATGGTTGAATTATAAAAAGGGGGATCGTTATGTTTTTCTTTAATAAAGAAGATGTGTATATTGGACATTCAATGGAAGAACTATCAAAGGAAGAGCCATCTTAAACAGTGAAGAGGCATAAAATATACCTATCAAGTAGTTGACCCTTCAGCACAATGGATTGGACATGGTAATAAGATATTTACTTTTGAAGAAAAAGCTCCTCCCTTCATCAAGTTACAGTCAACAAGAAAAAAGTTTAACCTAGAAAATATTATATTGAGCTAGCAAATAAGCGTGTCGAGATGATAAAATATGGTTATAAGGGGGATGGGAAATGGGGAAATTGAGTAAGCGTAATATTTTGTGGATAATTCCAATCGGCATTTTAGGGGTGTTTTGGTATTTTTACGGTCCTCAAAAAGATATAACAGATAATGAATATATTACATATGTCAAAAACTATTCAATCGAAAATAGTAACAAATCATTAGAAACAGCTCTTGCTTCAGCTTGCCAAAATCCATATTGGCTATATTTTGAAACACAAAAGGGACAAGATGTTGTGGAATTTAAAGGGGAATGTCCCATCAACAACAAGGAAGCTAAAGTGAATGTTCAATTTTTAGTAGATCCCAGCATGACAAATGTGAAATATGGTGCCATGTTAGTCGATAACAAAATGCAAGAAGAATCACATCGAGACAACTTTCTATTAGCTTTGACTAAAGACTAAAGGAACAATAGAATCACTTGAGCCCAAGCTCACCTTGAATAAGGTGAATTCGGGCTCGTTTCTTTCTGCAGGATAATCATTAATTATCTTTAAAAATCGCATATACGTAAGTATCATGTGGTTTTCCATGCTGATACATATATTCTTTTAAAATTCCTTCATTGTGAAAACCGATTGTCGTTAATAATTGATTCGATGCCACATTTTCGATAAAAACAATTGCTCCAATCCGATTTAGCTCCATCTTGTCAAATCCATAAGACAAAATTTCGGTAATAGCTTCTTTCGTATAGCCCTTTCTCCAGTAATCAGGATGAATTTCATAGCCGACTTCTGCCCGCTTATGATTAGGTGACCAGGCATTGAAGCCAATTGTGCCAATCATACCTTTCGCTTCTTTTCTTTCTATCCCCCATCGTATGCCTCTCTTTTCCTTGAAGCTTTTAGAAAAGGATTCGATTAATTTTTCAGCTTGTTCTATTGTCGTAAATGTATCTATTCCATAATATTGTGTAACATGATTATTTGAAAAACAGCGTAAAAGGTCTGAAGCATCTTCATACGTTATTTCTCTTAATATTAATCTTTCTGTCTCTATAATGGGAAACATGTAACTCCTCCTTTATCCTTCCTTTAATTCTTCAAATTTCGTAAAGAATCCTTCTTCCAGAACTTTTTATAATAAAAATTAGTTATAAAATGAGAATGCGCAAACGAATCATAGTATTGAGAGTAACAGGTATGTACTGCGGAAAATTAAAAATAGCATACTAGAACTACGCCTAGTATGCTAAATTCACTTATTCATTTTATGGCCCGTATTATTTAAAATAATAGTTTATTGCCTCATTAGCAGAATGGAAAATATTATTTTGATTGTTTTTATAAATAAGCTTCGTGGCTTGACAAGCATTTTGGAGATTTTTCGCTCGATTTAACTTGTCATTTACTTGTTCTAAAGCCTTTGAAAAGCCATCTTTGTTATATGTAATGATTTGTTGGGATTGTTGCGATTCAATGTCCAGCATAATAGATAACTGATCTTCTACATAATTATTTAAATTAATAAAAATACATTCTTCTAAGTCTTTAGAATGCTTGTCGATAGTAATAAACGCTTCCTTATATAGAGCTTTTAGCTTTGATGTTGTCACTGTCACATTAAAGCCTTGGCTTTCTAAATGATTTTTACTACATTCAAAAAAATGGTCAACTTCACAGGAGATTTTTGGTGCAACAGTTGTTTTTTTTAATTCATCACAATTTTGATAAATTGCATCGATTTCTTCCTGTTTCTCTACTAATAATTTAAAATTTGAAAGTGAATACATCTTAAAGCCCCCTTTTTACTATAGTCGGCAAGGGGATAGTTTTTTAATCATGTTTTCATGCTTACATGTAAAGATAATTTTGTTGCATGGATTGGATTGTTTCAATCATTTCCTCCCTTAGCTCAAGTGGCTCTAACACTTCAATATTTTCACCTTGACTAAGCAGCCACATTTTAATACCACGTCCAAAAACTTCCGCTTCAAATAAGCATTCCCCAGCTTTATTTGACAAAATTTTGGCTGTGGGCAAACGATCTAAAACTGCTTGCGGTGAGCGCCCTTTAAACATAAATTTAATATGCATTAGCTCACCCGCATCCATAAATTGAATACGTTTGCGAAATTCACCTTCCTGAAAGCGCTCTGAGTAGGGGATTTGAAATTTTTTATCTAACTCCAGAAAATGCTGGATTCGGTCGATGCGATAGACAATCGGTAAATCCTTCTCATGCTTACTATCATAAGCAATTAGATAAAAATAGTATTCTGAGAAAATAACACCGAGAGGTTTTAATATTTTTTGTGAAGGAATTGATTCACTTTCACGTAAATAATCAATTTTAATTATTTTTTTCTTCTGAATAGCCTCTGAAATTACCCAAATTAAATGTAAAAGAGATTTTTTATGATTTAAATCAACGTATAAATGCTTTTCATTTAAAATGATATTATGAATAAACTCTTGTTTATCCGCTGCAACAATTGAAATTAGCTTATCTATGATGTCGCTCATTTCTGATTTTAAAAGGGCTCTTGATTCGATTAGTATTTTAACAATCGCAAGTACTTGTTCTTTCGATAAAACATTTTCCCCTGTTTTCGTCAGCTTATACAGTTTTTCTGTTCGCACATATTCTAAATGACAATCTAATTTAGCTTTTTCAATATACGCTCTAATTTGATCTAAATCCCGTTGTATGGTTTTTTCACCAACCTGATGTGTAAATGCTTCTTGCTTTTTGCTTATCCCTTGGCCATCCATCAATCTGTCAAACATCGAAATGACACGATAGCCTTTATTTTGTTGTGAATCCACCATATATCCCACTCTTTCTACATAGTTACCCTCTTATTATACAAAACGAGATGGACATTATTAGTCCTTTTAACTACGAATTTTCTATATATTTGGGATAATTAGTTCATTAATAATTTTACTATTAGATACACTTCAAAGACGGACTTACCACTTATTTGTTATTATTATCAATATTTAAAACTAAAAGGACTTCAATCTTAGACTGAAGTCCTCTGTTAAAGTCATTTTTTAAATTTCACTGCAGTACCATAGGCTAAAACCTCGGAAGTGCCATCCATTACGGATGATGTTGAATATCTAATTGCGACTATCGCATCCGCACCTAGGCGTTTAGCTTCTTCTTCCATAGCACGTGTAGCAATTACTCTTGAGCGAACGAGCATTTCTGCATACTCTTTCATTTCGCCACCAACAATATTTCGAAGCCCAGCCATCATATCGCGTCCAATATTTCTAGATTGTACTGAATTGCCCTTGACTAAACCTAATGTTTCTTCAATCACTTTTCCTACAACAACATCCGTTGTTGTTAAAAGCATTTGCAATCCTCCTTATTGTTGAAATTCCTGAACCGCTATTACAGCATCGTTAATTGAGGAAGTAATGACACCGTTGCGTTTTATTAAACCGATGACAAATAAATTACGGTAGACGAATTGGTTTTCAATTCCATCACGAATCAGCGCTTCTATTTTCATCATATTTTCACGCCCTTGTTGACGCACATCTGTAAATACCCCAACGATTGGACGATTGAGCATTGCAAATGCCCCTATTTCAGCTGCCACACCAGAGTCAATTTCAACACCATCTAATACAGCAACTAATACATCGCTCTTTTGTAACATAGCTAAATCAGCCTCTGCAATTGCCAAACTATCCGCATATGCTGTCTTATCGTTTATCGCATCATTCTCCTGTGGTACATATAATTCAATATCTGGTATCGCTTGTCGAATTGCCGATGCTAAATGTTCATTGACTAAACGATCCCCTAAAGAAAATAATCCGTTTGCTAAATATGCTTTCATTATAAGCTCCTCAATTCAATAATTTTTCAAACACTATTTTATGTCGTCCTTTATCATCTACAAAGGTTGAAATAATGTCAAAACCATGTTTTATATTTGTGATGAGCATTGCTTTCCGCTCGTTTCTACCGTATGTACGAACTTTATTAAAGCCAAGCGTTTGTACTTTTTCATGTTGGTATCTCATCAACTGACTTGCAATCCCTTGACCTCGCATCTTTTCATCGACGCCCCCTAGCCAGCTATAAAAAACACCATCAGGATGTGTATAACCTAGTTTAAATCCGACCAATTCTTCTTTTTCAACTGCAAATAAACAAAGAAGTTTTTTCTTGTCTTCAAGTTTTTCAAGCTTAAGGCGTGCACCATCAAATACCTGTGCATGAATTGCTTGTAACTGGTGTAGCCAAGCATATGGAACACCCTCAACCATAACAATTTGCACTTTTATCACCTCATCTCGTATTCTAATAAATTATTATATCAGAAAAACGTCAATCCCGTCTGATGAGGAGTATTTAACCATACAACATTGCTGGTTGACGAACATCTTGTAAATAATCTGCTAGTTTTCCAGCAAAGATTTCTTCTAAATATGGCAATTGTGCAATACAGTCTGGTGTCATCAACGCTGGATTTTGATAAATCTTTAGTCCACCTATTTTTAAAAGTGTAGCTACAAACTGTGAACAGAAATATGCACGTTCTCTGCGCACTTCTTTTTGCATCATCACACCGAATAGCCCGATAAAATTGTATTTATAACGATCTCGATTACAATACATATAGCGTACGATTCTAATCATTTCTAAGTACTGATAGGATGATACTCGACAACGATAAATGACACAATCAGCACACTCAAAAAGTCCAGATTCAGCATTTTCTCGTAAAAACCCACCACTTAAAGGATTATTTAGCTGTCTTCGCCCAAAGCTATACATATCAAAGAGTCCATCATCAAAAGCGATTGATGCATGATTCATCTCTTTTCCAGTGTACATACCTATCGCCTTCGATAGTAAAGTACCTGTTTTAGTTAATACTATGTAAATGGTATGTGCCATATCCTCACCTACTTCAATTATGTTCTATTAATACCAATACGTTTTAATTCTTCAAATGGTTTCGTAATTTCCTTTTTTTTATATTATAGAAAATAAATCTTAATTTTTACCTTAGCTGAAACTTAAGAATTTCTTAAGTTTTATGATTATTTATGAGTCATTAGAAACTACTAGATATGATTCTATCAATGTTTATAGGCTCGTAGTTTTCCGCTACCTTTATTTATATGTCTATACTTGTATTCTTATGTGGGATACAACTGGAGTTCGAAAAATTTTTATTTGAGGAATGGACGGGTAAATAATTACAGACCAGCTCTAGGTATTAACCTAATACTATCAATTATATTATAATTTTTATAGAAAAGTACTAATTTAAAATTAAATCGCATCACGTGGTCAAAATATTCCTAACAATCATTATCATCGTAGTAATCGTTACTGCATTAATTCCGTTCTCATTTCGCGGAATTCTGTTCTCCTTCCGCGGAATTCCCCCCTCACTTCGCGGAATTCCGTTCTCATTTCGCGGAATTGTGCTCTCCTTCCGCGGAATTCCGTTCTCACTTCGCGGAATTGTACTCTCCTTCCGCGGAATTCCTCCCTCACTTCGAGGAATTGTATTCTCCTTCCGCGGAATTCCCCCCTCACTTCGCGGAATTGTACTCTCCTTCCGCGGAATTCCGTTCTCACTTCGCGGAATTCCTCTCAATTTTATTTTGTTAAAGTATTGACGATATCATCAACGATTTTCGTATTAGCAATTGCGCCTGTATATAACCAACTAGAATCCTTTGGCAGACTATGTACATTACCTGCTTGGACTGCTGGGATAGTACCCCATAATTTTTCACTTAATGCTTTGACACTTGCATCATCACCGCTATCAATAATAAATAGATGATCTGCATTTAATGTAACAAGCTTTTCTAGTGATATTTCGTTCCAGTTGGCTGTCGCGTTTGCCGAGATTTCTTGTACAACTGATGGCACAGCTAAACCAAGATCATTGTACATCACATCTCCGCTCGAAAGATTTTGGGAAACGATGAAAAATTTCCCGCCAACAACCCAGATTGCTGCGGCTGAAATGTTACCAATCTTTTGCTGAATTTGTTGTTTTGCTTCTTTCACCTTGGCATTATAGTCGTCTAACACTTGTTGTGCTTTATCTTTTTGTTCAAACACTTCCCCAACACGTAGAAGTTCATCACGCCAATCATTGTTTACTTCTGCTCCAATCACATACGTTGGTGCAATTTTGTTATATTGTGCATATTTATCACCTTCCACCATGGCGGCAGAGTCCATAATAATCAAATCAGGTGTAAAACTTTGCACTGCTTCAAACGGTAAATCAAATGGTATTGTTGGAACATCTTTCAAAGTATCTTGTAAGTAATCTTGAACGCTTGTACCATCGCGAACACTCCATTGCGCAACCGGCGTAATGCCAAGTGCGACAAGGTGATCCTCTAAGTAAGAAGCAATGATCCGTTTAGGGTGAACGGGAACTTCTACTTTATTGCCTATTGCATCTGTTAATGTTCGAGTTTCGGAAACATTATCTATCTTCTGCTCCGATTTTGTATCATCTTGTGAAGCTGTATTTGTCTCATTATTTACACATCCTACTAGTATAAATGTTAAGACACTAGCACATGTTAATCCCCATTTCTTCGTTTTTAAAATCATGTTAATTCCTCCTAAATTTAAGATTATGTTATAATTTAATTGATATTGAAAATCATTCTCATTTAAAAAATAAAATAAAAAATTTATTATGTCAATGCTAGGAGTTTTTACATGGATGAAGAGAAAATCATTAGCTTTTGTTAGACATCATTACCGAACTACTTATAAAATTCTCACTCTAATGCTATTCATTTGTTTAATTTGTTTGGTAGTTGTCATTTCGATTCGATTTGGCGCCAACGAACTAACTTATAAAACAATATGGAATAGCCTTTTACATTACGATGAAAATAATAAAGAACATGTTATTTTACATGAGTTGCGCATCCCACGTGCAGTTGCAGGACTTCTCGTAGGTAGTGCCCTCGCTGTTTCAGGTGCAATTATGCAAGGTGTTACACGTAATGACCTTGCCTCCCCTTCCATATTAGGGGTTACTTCAGGTGCAGGTTTTCTGTTATCCATTGCATACACGCTGTTTCACACACCTAGTTTCCCTATGCTTATACTTTTTTCATTTATTGGTGCAGGTGCTGGAGCCGCACTAGTATTTACGTTAACTGCGGTGGCAAAAGGTGGCATTACACCTGTAAAACTAGCATTAGCGGGCGCTACAATTTCTGCTTTTTTAAGCGCACTATCTACAGCAATTGGTCTAAAGTACGATATTGCTAAAGATTTAAGCTATTGGTATGCAGGTAGTCTTTCTTCTATTCAGCCAATACATATTAGGGTCGCAATTCCATTTGTTATCGTCGGCTTACTGCTGGCAATGAAATTAGCAAAATCAATTTCTGTTATGAGTTTAGGTGAAGAAGTAGCTACAGGGCTTGGTCAACGGACAACAGTTATTCGTGTGCTTTGTACAGTTGCTGTGCTTTTATTAACCGGTGCAGCCATTTCCATTGCAGGTATTATCGGTTTTGTTGGTTTAGTTGTGCCACATATCGTACGTGCAATTATTGGGGTTGATTATCGTTGGATACTTCCTATTTCAGCCATTACAGGTGGCAGTTTATTGTTATTAGCGGATATTGTAGCTCGCACCATCATGAGTCCTTTTGAATCCCCAGTAGGAGCTGTTACTGCAATTATCGGTGTGCCCTTTTTCTTATACTTAGCTCGTAAAAATGGAAGAGGTTTATAATGAATAATTTAATACGTAAACATACACATCGTTTTTCTATTTATGTCGTGATATGTTTGCTACTGCTTTTTGTAGTAGCATTCATTAGTGTAAATACCGGGTATATGAATATTTCGATTTTAAGTTTTCTTCAAACTTTGCTAGGGAACGGCTCCTCTGATAATGCTTTAACAATCTTTAGCTTCCGCTTACCCCGCATTTGTATGGCCATCCTTGCTGGGTTTGGTATAGCTGTTTCAGGTGCCATCCTACAAAGTATTTCAAAAAACCCGCTAGCAGACCCTGGCATTCTAGGTATAAATGCCGGTGCAGGGTTTGCTATTGTGTTGTATGCATTCTTTATTCAAGGATTGATATTTGCTAACGCATGGATTTCTGTCTTTTTTATGCCCATAATCGCCTTAATCGGTGCACTCGTTGCAGCATCCATCATTTATTTATTAGCTTATAAAAGAGGACAGGTGTCACCTTCGCGCTTGCTCTTAGTTGGAGTTGGCATTAATGCTGCGTTTAGCGCAGGAATTACCATTTTCCAACTTCGCATGGAACCTATCGATTTTACTAGAACTCTCGTCTGGCTATCGGGATCTATTTGGGGCAGTACTTGGACATTTGTACTCGCGTTACTCCCGTGGATAGTGATGTTAATACCCTTCGTTTATTATAAAGCTCGCGTACTAGATATTTTAGCATTGAATGAGATGACCGCTATTGGAGTCGGTATTGACGTAACAAAAGAACGTAAAAGACTTCTAGTATTGGCCGTGGTTCTAGCAGGCGCCTGTGTAGCAGTTGGGGGTGGACTTACATTTTTAGGGTTAATCGCACCACATATTGCCAAAAAATTAGTAGGCAGTTTGCATTATCGAGTGATTCCATTTAGTGCATTAATTGGTGCTTTGCTTTTGTTGATGTCTGATACTATTAGCCGAATCATTATTGCTCCTGCGGAATTACCTGTTGGTATCGTTTTAGCCATATTAGGTGCACCTTACTTTATCTATTTGCTATTAAAAACAAGAAGCTAGTTTCATCGTACTTCCTACCACTATCGTAGGATTATTCGTTTCGTTCCAACGAGTTAACAGAAACGGAGGCTAGATTGACCTATGCTAACAGATAAACTAACACCCATAGGCATTCGTTTAATGCACAAACATCATTTGTCATAAACTGTGTTATTGATGAACATGTTAAATATATGAAGGAAGGATGTATTGATTTGCCCAATGATTACACATCGCCATCCACACAGTTTACGTTTGATGTAAATACAAGTCCACTTTTTAGAAAGGATAATCAGAACTACATAAACGTTCTTGGTATTGCTCAATTAAATAGTCTTGAAAATGTATCTCTACTTGATATTTTTTTAAGTATGAATAACGTTGTAGAACCTCATTATCATCAAAATGCAGCAGAGCTTGTTTATTGTATTTCTGGAGCAGCTACCGTTTCCATGTTAAATCCTTTCACCAAACAAATTCAAAACTACCCAATAAAACCAGGTCAGGTAGCAAACATTCCACAGGGATGGTGGCATTATATCGTCGCGAGTGCAGATAACACGCATATATTAGCGATTTTTGATGCACCTACGCCAGAAGTCATTTTAGGTTCGGATATTTTGAAATTTACGCCTTCGAATATAATGGCACACACTTATTGCTTAGATGAAAACTTATGGAAGCAAACAATCGCTCCTGTTGTTCCTTCAACCTACATCGGACCTGCAAATAATTGCAATCGACCTTCCATTAGCTCACCAAATTCGATGCAAACACATCCACATTACAACTTCAATCCTTATCATTATCCATACATGTATCAAAATGGTTCCTATTATTAATAAAGGAAAGCTGTATAAGGAAACACCTTTGAGTGTTTCCTTTATTGATCGTTTAAAATTGAATAAAGCTCACATTGGAAACACCTCAACTACAAGTGCATAAAATTTTTAAGTCTGGGAAATCTAACTATTATTCAGCATAACTTTCATGCATAAAAGAGGTGTATAAAAAATGGGCTTTCCACTTATTCATACAAATTTTTGGGATGCTGTCATTGCCGTTCCAGTTGTCATGATTATTACACAATTATTGAAAATATTTTTCCCTATTCAACCTAAATATGTCCCAGCAATCGCGCTTGCACTAGGTTTATTTATTTCAATTTTTATTAGCCATAAACATAATTTTTTAGCTGGTGTATTTATGGGCTTTTTTTATGGATACGCAGCCATCGGAAATTATGCTTCCTTAAAGACAACTATTAAGAGCTTTAAAAATAAGAAAAAGAAGGATGCTCAATAGGTAAGCTCCTTAGACTTCTGGCAAACAGAGGAACTGCTGGAGCTTACCGAATGTCAAGACATACATAACTTACCGCTAGGTCTAATCTATAATTGTATTATTTACAAAAATATGTATAAAAAAATCTTTTGTTTCCCATCCTAATCTCACATTCAACAACTATAAAATGAGTTAGGACGTGCAACAATGAAAATGTCAAAACGAAATATAGATTCTTTACGCTTTAAGGAAGTTTTTACAATTTGGAAACAACTTGGCGTAAACAATGGCTATATTGCAACGAACCATTTCTTTTTCAAATATGCAGTGAACAGAGACTTAAAATTCATTATTTTGGAATTTATTCAATGTTTAAAAGAGGAAAATAAACAGCTTGAGAAGTTATTAAAAGAAAATGGTGTTCTGGCGCCGCCATTATCAATTGACCAAGGAAATTTACAAATTGCTAAAATGCGTGGAAAAGTAGCTATAAATGATTCTGAAATTAGTGCCATTCTATCCATGAATATTGCCTCTTCCTTAATTTCAGTCAGTCAAGCAATGGACATGTCTTTCGAAAGTAGTCTTACGACAAAATATAGTGTTTTTCATATGAAATATGCCATTCTAGGTGCCAAGTTAATTGAGCTTAGTAATAAAAAAGGTTGGCTACTTTCTCCTTCCTCAACATAAAGCCCATAGCTTCTAGTCGTCTCGCTTCAATACGAGACGACCTAAAAGGCTATCTTTTTATTCACTTAGTTCCTTTTCTCTGTTTGTGACTAATAAATAATCGAGTGCACTCATTCTAGTTAGCTTATGTGTAAATTTAATTGCATCTGCCTGAGAGTCAAACATAAAGTTTTCGAGTTCGTCTGTTGGTATATATTGATCAGCGATTTTTCGTTTCAGTTTTCTTACAGATAAAATGTGTGAATCTTCTTCGTATAAAATGATTGCACCAACGTTTCGATAAAGCGTATGATCAACCGTTGCGACAACTTTCACATTCAATCCTTCAAATTCCGTTAAATCTACCTGCATTTATTTACCAGCCTCCCTCTCTACTCTTACATTCTAGCTTCAACAATCATAGTCCTTCTTTTTTTCGTAATTTGAGCTTATCATTGATGAACCCTTTGGATACTTCCATCTAATTGATTACTATCTGAAAGTGGCGCTCTCTTAATAGAAAAAATAGCACAACCTAACGCACATAACACTAAAATTGCACCGAAACTTGATAAATGCATTACAGAGCCTGTAATAGTAAACAATGCTCCCCCAACTGCCGATCCTATCGAAATACCAATTTGTAAGGCTGCAGTATTTAAGCTTTGTTGAATATCAGATGTTTTGGGATCTGTTTGAATCAAATAGTTTTGTAATGGTGGCGTAAGTGACCAGCTAAGTGCTCCCCATAAAACAGTTACTATTAAAAATAACGGGAAGGCTACGATTGTATACGGTATTGCAAACAATACGATGGCAAAAGTTGCAATGATTAGTACGATTGATTTGCCAGTACCAATTTTGTCGCTTAACCAACCACCAAATGCATTACCGCTTACAGAAGCAAGACCGAATACTAAGTAACAAATACTAACCCACGAGGAGTTTAAGTTAAATGCCTCTACTAAAAACGGTGTGAAATATGCATAAAGCATATAATGACCAGCAAGCATAAATAATGTTGTTAAATGCGCACTCGCAATTTTTAAATTAGCTAATGACTTAATTTGTGTTTTTAATGGGACAACCTCAACAACTGGCATTTTTTCCAGGAGCATAAAAATTAGAATCATAGATATGCTAGAAAGTAATGCAATCCCTAAAAAAACAGCACGCCAACCAAAAGCCTCAGTAATAAAAATACCCATCGGTACACCAATTACCAGTGCTGAACTTACACCTACAAAAATAAGCCCTAATGCTTTAGCACGATGTCTTGGTTCTACTATCTTTGTTGTAATTGTCAGAGACAAAACAATTACTAGAGCCGTACTCATTGCTGTTATGATTCTTGCAATCATGACAATGACAAAGGTAGGGCTAAAATAGGTCATGACATTACCTAATGTAAATAAAAGTAATGATATAAGGTATAGTTTCTTCCGTTCCACTTTAGCTGTTAACGATAAAAGGACGGGAGCAGAAATTGCATATACTAGAGCAAATATCGTAATTAATTGACCAGCCGTTGCTACCGATACGTTCAAATCTTTAGCAATGTATGGCAATATACCTCCAACAATTAGCTCTACCAATCCAACTGCAAACGTAGTAGCAGCCAGTATAAAAACTCTCCAATTCATTTAATCACCCTTCTGTTGTACTTCCATCTTATAGTGGGCAACAATAAAAAAAATCCTGACTACAAAATGAAAGAAATTTTTGTAGTCAGGATTTTATGGTTCCTGGTAGAGACCCTCAATCCATATTATTGAGGTTATACAGATCATTATTTACTTTAGCTATAGTAGCATATTGATTTTTACGTTACAACATTTTTCTTCTTTTCAGATTCCCCAACACACATTTATTGTATTGAATAAGCTTTGATTTTAGTTATTGTATATTTTTTTGAATTTTTGCTTATATTTTTTGTCTTTCGACCATAAATAATAATAGGACACATATAGTTATGGGGTGATTGTTTGCGTATATTTGGTTTAGTTTGCTATTTTTTAATGCTATTTTATGGCGCAGAATTAGTAGTAGAAGAGCTCACAATCGATCAACCATCTCCTAGATTGGACATAAAGCAAAACCCAATAAAAGAAACTGTTGAAAATTCTACAGTTTGCGTTTATTATCCAACTCACAAAATTTGTAAATCTTTGGCAGAAAATAATGAATAAATAAAGAGGCATGCTCAAAAATAGAGCTGCCTCTTTCTGTTTATCTATTCGCGGCCAACGTGAAAATGCTTAAATGGATAGACGGTTATTTTAGCTTCACCATAAATAGCATCTTTAGCAATTAATCCGTAATGTCGACTGTCATAGCTTTTCAGACGGTTATCTCCCATTACGAAGTACTTACCTTCCGGCACTTTTTTCTCATTTGTTAAACCTTCTAGTGTGAAATTCTCTGTAATACGTAATTGACTCGGATCATCTGTTTGACGATTTACATAATCTTCTTTATAAGCCTTACCATTTACGTACAATACATCATCTATCATTTCTACTGTATCCCCTGGAAGTCCTATAACACGTTTAATATATAATTCATCCTCAGTAGGTGATTGAAAGACAATTTGGTCAAAGCGTTCAATTTTACTCGTTTTACTTACAATAATAATGTCCTTATCCTCATATGTCGGATACATAGAAGCACCTTGTACTTTTATCGGTGCAAATAAAAATTGCTTACAGCCTAAGACGACGATTGCTGTAATAACAATGATTTTAATGTAGGATAGAATTTCTTTTTTCATATTCGTTTTTTCTGCTTGCATACTCATACCCCGATACTTTTTTTTATAGTATAGCATTTTCTATTGTATATTGACGAATAATATCACTAAATGTTTCTAAGACATGAAAAAAAGACATAAGCTCAATAGCCTCTGTCTAGGAAATTGCTTTTCTTTTTCACTTTTAGAATGGTCACTTTATGAAGCAGAGTGATGTTGCTCGTTAAATAAATCTACTGCTAAAACAATACCTACCGGCAACGCGATGGCTAATAAAATTGTACCAATCATCATCACATTCACTCCCTCAACCATTTCTTAAATCTATTATACACTTAATTTTCTGATATTTCAAACGAAATAAAAAATTGAATTGCATCGATAACTAAAAAAATCATTCAACTAGGCATGCATCCTACCTGAATGATTTTTTTAGCATTACATAAAGATTTTAAAACAAAATAGTTGTAACTGTTTCACCATGAATTTGACTGGACTTTTTCGCACTTTACGTTTAGGTACATAGCTTTGCATGCAATTATTTAATGCTGTATACCTAAGCACCTGGGTCCTCCCATTCATTCATCTCTCTCCCTTCGTCGACATATAATTTACAACTATTGTAGCTAATTTGTACTATACAACCTCTTATTCTAAGTGCGTTTTTAACTCTGTTTTTATTTGTTGTAGCTCTGTTTCATCCGGAATATAGTACCAAATATGATTAATCATTTGACCCTCTCCTGCCTCAAATGATAACTGATCAATATTATTATCCATTTTTTTATAAATACTTTGTAGCTGGATTAAATCTTTTACAGTAAAATTCATGCGGACATTATCTCCGACAACATCAAGCATATCAGTTGCTTTCAACAACATTGATGGTGTTGAAGCTTTTTTCATAACCGCTTCAATAATTTGTCTTTGACGAATTTGACGGCCAAAATCACCTCGTGGATCTTCATAGCGTATACGTGAAAAAATAAGAGCTTCATCGCCACTTAATGAAATTTCACCTTCAGGATAATGATACGAATCATAGGTTAAATCCATATCATTTTGAATAGTTACACCGCCAAGTGTATCAATTATTTGTAGGAATCCTTCCATATTAATAAATACGTAATAATCGAGTGGGATATCCAATAAATTTTCAACTGTATCCATGGCCATTGGTACGCCTCCAAATGCATAAGCATGGTTAATCTTATCCACTGTGTCATGGCCAATGATTTCTGTACGTGTATCTCTTGGGATACTTAACATTTTCATCGTTTGCTTTTCAGGATTTACTGTAATAACAATCATTGTGTCTGAACGACCACTATCGTCCTTTCGTTCATCAACACCTAGCATCAGCACAGAAAAAGGCTCTTTTTTCGTAATTGTTTTTTGCGTTTTGTCGGAAGTATCTGTAGTTTCTACTAGTGGTGTATTTATTTTATTCATCGTCTTTTGGATAGTAAAATAAGCAGTACCTATAAAAATTAGAAATATTGCTAATAGGCTCCCTATTATCCAAAGCCAAATCTTCTTCTTGCTCTTTTTTTCTTTAGAGCGTTTCATGTTTTTTTCCATACTTATGTCCTCTCTAGCTTTATAAAAAATTTGCCCATCTATTTGACGTATTAGGTTGGAAAAAAGTTTATATAGTCTACTTATATGCATATTAGACGAAAAAAAGACGTACACTAGTATTTACTAAATATACATCTTTATATTCATTAGTACTTAAAATTAGCAATGCTGTTTGTTAATTCCAAAGCTTTGTCATTTAAGCTTTCTGAAATATTGTTAATTTCCTGAAGAGTCGCTACTTGTTTGACAATTTGTTGTGCCATTTCCTCAGTGCCCTCAGCATTATTTCGAACATGACCATCTAATTCTTGTATCGATGCTGATATTTCTTCTGAGGAAGCTGTCATCTCCTGTGTAATTGCGCTTACTGTTGTAATATCCTCCGTCATCTCCTCGATAGCATTGACAATATTGCTAAACGCTGTTCCTGCCTGTTCAATGACCTCTACCCCTTGTTCGACAGTTTGTTGATCATGTAAAACTGCGGCTTCTACGTTTTTTGTTTCCTGTAAAATATCTGATGTGAGCTGAACGATGATATGTGCCGATTCTTTTGATTGGGTAGCTAATTTACGTACTTCATCTGCCACAACAGCAAAACCTTTTCCATGTTCTCCTGCTCGCGCCGCTTCAATGGCCGCATTTAGTGCAAGTAAATTAGTTTGTTCTGTAATATCCGTTATTACTTTTGTTATATTTTGAATTTCTTCAGACTGATATGTAAGTTTGGATATAAGCGCTGTTGTCTCTTTAGTAGAATGATAAATCGTATTCATTTGTTGCTTTGCTTGTTCAATCGTAACCTGCCCTACATCCGCAGTTTCCTTTGTCTGTCTTGCCTTGCCAAGCACGGAATGTGTAGCATCAGCAATTTGCTGAATACCTTCAGTTGTATCGTTTATTGCAAGAGAAGCTTCATTGGAAACGGTCGAAGAAATCTTAGAATTTGATGCGATATCTTCGACTGAAGCAGCAACGCTATTCGAAGTAGTAGCAACTTGCGTTGTACTAGCAGTCAATTCCTCAGCAACAGCAGACAAATCATTAGCAGTTTCACCAGAAGCGCGAATTAATGATTGAATAGATTGCTTCATTTCATTAAAAGCACTCGCTAATGTACCAATCTCGTCTTTAGAAGTGACTTGTAAATTTTGTATTGTCAAATCGCCTTTTGCAATTTGCTTGACTGCAGTGGCCATCGTTTTTAGTGGATTAGCTATTTTCACTGCCGTTAAAATACTGAAAAATATACAAATACCTATTGTAATTAATCCAATGACAACGGCTGTTAGCGCACTTTTATGTACCTTTTGCTCTGCATCGTTGGCAACCTCTGAAAATTTCATTTTATTAAATGCTAACATTTCATTAGCAACACTACCCATTAAACTATTTAGTCGCCATAATTGCTGATCATATAATTCTCGTGCAGTCGATGAATCGCCTGCTTCAACAGCCGTAATAATTGTTTCTGCTACTTTATCAAAGGATTTTTTGCCTTCTAGCATTTTCTCGTTGACTTCCAGCAATTGTTCATCATCGATGATGTCTTTTAATTGACCGATACCTGTTTGAATTTTTAGTTGCGTACTACGGAAATTTTGTAACGTATCCACATTGCCATTTTCTATATACTGTTGAATATAAATACTTTGTTGCTTTGTATTACTTTGTAAATCAGAAGCGATATAAATTTGTTCTACCTGAGAATCAAGGATATGGTTGTATTCATTTTTCATGTTCGTTAAATCGAAATATCCGTTTATAGATATTCCAATAATGCTAATAAATAGTAAAGCAAATGCTAGATAAAGTTTTAATTTAATTGACATGTCTTTCGATATTCCCCTTCAGCATTATGTATGAGTGAAAAATTCCTTTGTGTATCGTTTAGAATAGCAAATTTTCAGTAAATTATAAAGCTATTTTTGTCGATTTTATGAATTTTTCCAAAAAAGGACCAATATATTGCATCAAAAGTTATGTAATAAAGTGAATATATTTACTCTGAAAATAAATAACGAACATGATTATTATCCTATAATTAAACTTTTATAGATTTTTAGTAATCAAGGTTTGGTTCTAAAAGAAGGAAGCGCGAAAAACCTGTCCTACAAAAAAAGACAAAATATCTTAGGAAGTAAATCCTCAAGATATTTTGTCTGCAGTTTGAGCCACTCCTAAAAGAAGCGCTATTAAGCTCTATCGTGAATTCCTTGCACTAACTTTTCTTGAATAGACAAATATTGTGCAATTTCTTCATCATTCAATACTTCAAAAAGTTGAATAAATACTTCCTTCCCTACCTCTTGCGCTTTTATTAAAGCACCTACACCTTCTTCGGTAATCTGCAAACGAATTGTACGTCTGTCGGCATCATCGTAAAGTCTTTCTGCTAAGCCCAGTTTTACTAATTTTTCAGCAATACTTGTCATAGCACCTTTTGTATACCCAATCGTTTCCGCTAATTCAGCTTGTCTTTGAGGACCTTTTATTTTTAGTTCACTTAAAACTAAAATTGGTGAAATACCTAACGGATACGGAAACGCTTTCGTAAAGCGTATAATATTCGCATTATTCATCTGATCAATCATATGAATGAGTTTAAAAATACTTGTCTGTGCCAAAAAAATCCTCCTCGAACATCCGAGAATATTAGTGAAGCATAATAGAGCCACCGTCAACCATAAGCGTTTGGCCTGTGATATATTGTGAGTCCTCTGATGCTAAAAATACTGCTACGCGGCCGATGTCTTCTTCAACATCACCAAAGCGTCCCATAGGAATTTTACTTTTAACAGCTTCGTAATATTCTGGTTGTGCTTTTGCCCATGCTTGTACACCTGGTGAATTCGCAATTGGGCTAATTAAGTTTACATTAATACCGAAACGTCCCCATTCATTTGCCGCCACACGAGAAATACCACGAATTGCTTCTTTTGCAGCCGCATATGCACCTTGTGTTTCATGTCCAGCAAGACCCGCGCCAGAAGCAAAATTAATAACATTTCCTTTTGACTCTTTTAAATGCGGTAATGCTGCTTGCATTAAATAAAATGTTGGGTAGAAACCAGTATCAAATGATAAATCTAAATCAGCTTGTGTTGTGTCTTCAATAGTTGCTTGCTTAGAAGCATGTGCATTATTAACTAATACATCTAGTTTACCGTATTTTTCAACAACTGTATCGATAATTTTATGCAAATTAGCACGATCCATTAAATTTGCTTGTAAAAACATTGATTTTGGAGAAATTTGTTGCAATTCTTTTTCCATTGCTTTCCCTGTTTCTTCATTTAAATCAACAATTGCTACGATAGCTCCTTCTTTTACCATTGCTTTTGCCATACCACTACCGATACCACCTGCACCGCCAGTAATAATTACGACTTTGTCTTGTAATTTACCCATGGATAAACATCTCCTTTTCTTAAATCCATTGAATAGTTTATCACTAAATTATTTTTTGTTAAACTAGTTTGCTCAACTTTTTGAAACCCTTTACATTTCATTTGCAATTTGTTTTACTATTTCATCAATAGTGGTTATAGCTGAGCCTTTATTGGCTTGTGTTAAAATACTAAAAATATACCACTTACCACTTTTTCCTTGAACATAGCCACTTAACGCATAAGTTCCCGTTATATAGCCCGTTTTAGCTGAAACACTATAACCTTTCAAGCGATTTTCTAATGTAGCCCCAACCAATTTACCTTTTCGGCCTGCATGCGGTAAGGCGTCCAAATAGGAGAAGTACCAGGACTTATTACGAACTTTATATAATAATAAGCTTTCCTGCATACTACTTACACGGTTCTGATGATTTAAGCCAGAGCCATCTTCAAAGTACCATTGATCCATATTCAGTCCAGTATCTATTCCATATGTACGAATTGCCTGTATACCTGCCGACCAACTTCCTTCTCCAAGAAGTTCTTTTCCTATTTGCTTCGTCAACATTTCTCCCATACCGTTAATGCTTAGCTTTAAAAATCGAAAATTGATATCTTTTAATTGTATTGAATTGGATATTCCTATTCGTTGCGCATTATCTGGAACTTTTCCTATGTCGAGAGGCATTTGCTGAATACCTTTTGCTACTAATTTTTCTCGTAATACATCCAGTGTATACAATGTTGGATTATAAACGGTCACATATGTATTTTTCTCTGTCCCTGCAGGTAAATTGCCTGTGACAACAATACGATCTGTTCCATATTCTCTCGTAATATTGATAGTCGATTTCCCACCCTTTTTTATAACCTTTGCTTTGTTAACAATCGGTATTGTGCTTGCATGTGGGAAAAGTTGAACACTTGTAGCTTGTCCAATTTTTGTGCCAGTCACTTTAACTTGGACATTGCCGACATCGTACTGATCATTTGGTGAAAGCGTCAGAGCCGAAATACGAGATGCATAAGATAATGCCTCATCCTCTGGAACAATACCTTTTGCTAATCGGTCATCATCAAACCATGTATCATCCGCTATCAATTTACCTGTAATTTTAGTAATGCCTAATTTTTTTAGCCCATTGGCAAATGATTCTAAATGGACAGGTAGCAGTGTAGGATCTCCACCACCTTGCAAATAAATATTTCCTTGTAATACACCATTTTCAACGGGACCATCGATATACGCCTTCGTTGTAAAGCGGTAATCAGGACCAAGTAAATCTAATGCGGCAGCACTAACAAGTAATTTATGGGTGGAAGCGGGACGTATCATTTTTTCACCATGATTATTGTATAATACATTGCCATTGTTAATATCTCGTACCGTAATACTATATTCATTGTCTTTCCAGTTTTTAGCGATTACGGTGTTAATTTTTGTAGCCATCGTTTGCTCATTCGCCCATGCTTGATCTACAAATGTCATTGCACCACAACTATACATGAATAAAAGCACTGCAATAAAAATAATTTTCTTTTTCATAGCTCCTCCTATTGGTAAATATACACTATATATCCTTTATTTTAAGAAAATCTCGGCGTTTTTTCAATTGTTCGACAATCATGACTTCCGTATATGTGGACAGACATCATTTTCGTTCGACAAGAATAGACTATAGTAGCTAGCTAAATCACTTTCAGGAAAGGGGTTGTTTGCAATGGGAGCAAAATGGATAAAGATTTCGATTCTCTATTTAATGTTGGTTTTCGCTTTTGGCCTATTTATGCATTATACTGTTGAACTTCAGTGGAAGGCGACACATGCTCATATTGGTGTAGTAGGTTGGCTGACTACGGGATTCATAGGTTTAGTTTATTCTAATTTTAAAGAAGCAGCAGAAACAGGGCTCGCAAAGGCTCAGTTTTGGCTTTATAATATCGGTTTACCGTTCCTTTTAGTTGGTATGATGATGGTTTATTTAGATGTTCCACGTTGGTTATTTGAGCTGTTCGTATCAGGTGGCGGCATAGCGGTTGCACTTTCTGTCCTTTTATTTTTTATCAATATCTATCAAAATGTGAAAAGCACTTCTTAAAAAGTGGATTACTTTCGTTAATCTCCGCTACGGGCGGACGCTTTCCGCGGGCACACTGAATACCGAAGGAGTCTTCTGGAATTTTTACATGTTAAGATAAAAACACTTTGCTAGTGTATGGAAATTGTTTGAGTGCCTGGCATCTGCCCTCCACTCCAATCAACAAAATAAAAGGCAATAAGAGCGAGCTTTCTTGATGCCTTTCGTAGACACTTTGAGCCCCACTTAATAAAGTGGGGCTCAAGTTATATACTATTTGGTTACAAACGAATCTCTCCTTCGTTGGGTATCCTCTAGAAGTGTCGTACTCACTATAATTACTGCAATGAGTTAGCCTGCATCTGATACATTTTTTCATAAATTCCACCAAGCTCTAATAGCTCCTCGTGCGTACCGCGCTCAACAATTTCTCCACGGTCTAATACCAGAATACGATCCGCATTTTTAATTGTTGAAAGACGGTGGGCAATGATAAACGTTGTTCGACCTTTTTTCAAAACTTCCATTGCATGTTGGATAATTTCTTCTGTCTCTGTATCGATATTAGATGTTGCTTCATCTAATATTAATATTGCCGGATCAAACGCTAGTGCACGTGCAAAGGAAATTAGTTGTCGCTGACCTGAAGATAATGTACTTCCTTTTTCAATTACTGGTTCGTCGTAACCATTAGGCAAGTTTGCTAAGACCCGATCACCACCAACTGCTCTTAATGATTCCTCAACTTTTTCACGTGAAATTTTCGGATTATTTAAGCTCACGTTTGAAGCAATCGATCCAGTAAATAAATATGGATCCTGTAATACAATTCCCATATGCTCTCGCATTGATTGACGCGCGACCGCTGTAATATCAATACCATCGATTGAAATCTTTCCTTTAGAAGGATCATAAAAGCGGAATAATAAGTTCATAATGGAACTTTTCCCTGACCCAGTATGACCTACAAGCGCAATCGTTTCCCCTTGATGAGCTTCAAAAGATAAGTTTTTCAAAACATAATCATCGTTTTTATAAGCAAAGGAAACATCCTCAAAAACGACATTCCCTTTATATCTTGGAAGGCTTACTTCAGATACGGGTTCACCGTCTATATCTAACACCTCAAACACACGCTTCCCTGCAACGAGCGAGCGTTCAAGCTGAGAAAATTGATTGACAATGTTTGTAATAGGATTAAATAATTTCGTCAAATAATCGACAAATGCATATAATGTCCCTGCAGAAATCATTTCTGTTGTCGTCATCGACTGCGTCCCAAAGTAGAAAATAAAAATGGTAAACATTAAAAGCCTTAACGTATTCACTAAATTGAATGAAGTCGCCGAATCTAGCACTAATAATTTACGCTCATAGGCATAATGCTCATTATTCATATCGTCAAATTCCTTCGTCATTTGCTGCTCACGGCGGAATGCTTGAATAATTGTCATACCTTGTATTGATTCGTTAATCATCGCATTGATATCGGCAATTTTAGTTCGAATAACATCATTATACTTCGAAGCAAATTTACGATATAAAATCATCCATACATAAATAATTGGCACCATTACTAATGCTAAACAGGCCATTTGCCAATTTAAAATGAACAGCGCTACATAGACTCCCAAAATTGAGATTAAACTTGTTACGAAATTCGAGAGCACCTGTACATATAAATTACGTACTGCCTCAGTATCATTCGTCACGCGTGCCACGATTTTCCCTGCAGGTAAGTTATCAAAATATTGAATCGGCAATGTTTGAATATGTTCAAACACGTCCTTACGTAATTTTTGAACAACGCGGTTTGCTCCCATTTGTAAATAAATATACATAAAATAACGTAATACTGCTGTTGCAATCGCCAATATTAAATACAGTATTAACAGCCATGTAATCGGCTTTATTTCTAATTTACCAATCGTCATATAATTATCGATTATATGCTTCGCAATAAATGGCCCTACAAGCTCGGTAAATACTGCAATTGTTAAGAAAAATAAGCCTAGTAATATTGGTTTTTTAAAATACATCGCATAGCGAGTTAATCGTTGACTCGTACTCATGAGGCACCCCCTTCTAGCTGTTGACGGTCAAATTGCTCTTTATACCAGCCTTGTTGTGAAAGGAGCTGTTCATGTGTTCCTTGCTCTACGATTTGCCCTTCATCAAGCACAATAATCAGATTTGCATGTTGAATTCCCGACAAACGATGGGTTGTAATAATAGTCGTTCGATCCTGTCGTTCTCGCTGAATATTTTCTATAATTTTCGCCTCTGTTTTAGCGTCTACAGCAGAAAGCGAATCATCGAGTATTAAAATTTCAGGGTCTTTTATTAGCGCACGAGCAATTGACACACGCTGCTTTTGACCACCTGAAAGTGATACGCCTTTTTCGCCAACAAGTGTTTCAAGCCCCATTGGGAGATGCGCTAAATCTTTTTCAAAATACGCTGCATAAATCGCTTGTTTCAGCTCTTCTTCTGTTGCATCTTCTTTCCCAAATAAAATATTTTCTCTAATTGTTCGAGAGAATAACACATGATCCTGAGGCACATACCCAATCCAATCGAGTAATTGCTCCTTTGTTTGTGATGTTATATCAATCCCATCAATTGATAACTGTCCCGCTTCAATTGGATATTCACGTAGTAATTGTCGCAGGAAGGTCGTCTTTCCAGCACCTGTCTTTCCAACAATACCTAGTGTTTGCCCCTTTTTTAGTGACAACGAAATTTGTTGAAGATTCTTTACCTGACTCATTGGATACTGGAAGGTTAAATTATCGAATCCAATGGCATGCGGAGCAGCTACCAGTTGAGGTGTAGCAATATTTTGCACATCTGCTTCATAGCGCAATGTCTCCTGTACACGGTCCAATGAGGCATTCCCTTGCTGCATTACATTAATAAGTTCTCCGATTGCAAAAATTGGCCAAACTGCTAATCCTAAATAGACAGTAAACGTGACGAGTTGCCCTAACGACATCGCCTCAGTAGATACTAAGTGTGCACCGTAACCGAGTGCCACAACATAACTAATGCCTGTTCCGACTTTCGTAATTGGTCCGAATAAGGCATTTATTTTCGCAGTATGCATATTTTTTTCATAAACGGTTTCACTCATCTCCGCAAATGCTGCTTCGTCCTTTTTTTCTTGGACATATGCTCGTACAACACGAACGCCTGCTACAGACTCGAGAACACTATCATTTAATTCGCCAAAGGCATCTTGTGCCTTCATATAACGCTCATGCACAATTTTCCCTAAATATTGTATAAGGATCGCCATAATAGGCACTGGTAACATGGCAAAAATGGTTAATTTCCATGAAATCATAAAGCCCATAGCAAAAATAATACATCCCATATAAATAGTTGAATCAATAAGTGTCATAATCCCAAAGCCCGCTGTGAGTGACACAGCATTTAAATCGTTCGTAGCACGTGCCATTAAATCACCCGTGCGATTTTTTTCATAAAAAGTAGGCGTCATCCTTAAAAAATGTTGCATTAAATTGCGACGCAAAATTTTCTCTAAGTTAATAGCACCTTCAAATAGTCGAAATTGCCATACAAAATTTAATACATAGCCGCCAACTATAATGCCGCCGAAAATCAAAATATACTTCGTTAAAATTGCAGTTGTCATTGTGCCTGCTGTTAAAATATCAATTATGTTCCCAAGTAAATAAGGGGGAATAACCTCTAAAGCACTAGCAATCATTAATAGCACAATCGCTACTGTATATTGCTTCCAATACTGCTTGAAAAACCAGCTTAATTTGCTTAATACATCAAACATTTTTCATAACCTTCTTTCTCAAATACATTAAATCTTCGCTACCCACTGTCTAGCAATTCCTTGTTGAAAATTAATTTCCTTGTGATGTTACGCATACGACATACACTCCTTTTTTAATTCACTACAATTTTTTTGCAATAAAAAAAGACACATCCCCTCAAAAGAGCATGTGTCTCTTAATAAAAGGTAAGGTGCGCCCATACCCTTTATTGCATAATAAATAACAACGTTAGACATGGACAATGTATGAAGCTGTGCTTTTGTTTTGTACTGTTAAAACCATCATTGTCATGCCCTCCTTTGTTTGTTTTGTTTGTTATAGTGTTATTGAAGATTATCATATTATTGAAATAATTGTCAACATTCTAACTGTTATTTTTTATATTTTAGAGGAAATAATTAACGCTTTAAAGTAGTGAATTGCTTGAATCAGAAAAATGGGGGCGTCACGTTAAAACTTACTTTCGAATAGCTACCATCCTACCTAAGTCCTTGATACAATAAGAAGTAGTAGAGAATCTAAATAATGGACTTTTATTCGTAAGTTCCCTATCGATTACAAACAATAAATGACCTTTTAAGTTAAAGGAGTCTTTGAAATTGAAAACGTTTTTGGCAATAGGTATAGGTGGATTTTTCGGCGCTATGGCCCGCTATTCCCTCAGCGTGTTACTTCCCAACACCGCTAACTTTCCAACTACAACACTTTTTATTAATTTAGTTGGGTGCTTTTGTTTAGCCTACCTTTTTACGACTTTTACTAACCGTACACCACTCGTACTTTGCATTGGTACAGGCTTTTTAGGAGCATTCACAACCTTTTCAACCTTTTCTGTAGAAACACTTTTACTGATAGAAAATAACCAATGGGGACAAGCCCTTTCTTATTGTTTAATTAGCATTTTTGGTGGTTTGGCTTGCGCTTGGCTTGGTGCTTTACTTGCAAGGGGGAGAATACAATGATCCTGGTAGGCATAGGTGGTTTTTTAGGTGCGTTAACAAGATTTTACTTAGGAAAATGGATTGTCAGTACCTATCCCTGGGCAACCTTTATTATCAACATTACAGGTTCTTTTGTCCTTGGTCTTTTATTTGGTAGCCATCCAAGTGAAGCATTATGGCATTTCTTAGGTATCGGTTTTTTAGGTGCTTACACAACTTTTTCGACGTTCGGCTTTGAAATGCTACAACTAGTGGAAAAGAAAAAATGGGGACTAGCTTTAGCCTATATTTGTAGTACAGTATTAATAGGATTGCTCTTTGCTGCACTTGGTTTTTACATGTTGGCATAATGTCCTATACATTCAAGAGGTGATATTTTGACACAAGCACAAGCTACAATTGAACAGCTCAAAGCGTTGGAAGCTGAAATAAAACATACTTTATATACATTAATTGACTTAGAACTGGACGAAGCCTATCAAGAAATGACTACCCTCTTTGCTCAACTGCTCGCGAAAGTACAAGCAGCTCACTTAATTGATTATAAACTTGATGTACTAGTGGAGCCTCAAGCGTATGCTACGGAAACGTGTATTTTACTAGAAAGTTTACTCGAAGCAAAAAACAGACCAAATAAAAGGCATCAGCTATTAACTCATCGGATTATTTTAAAAATTTGGTTGCGTAAAAATCGACACTTTATAAATGACTTATTACCACAAATGTTTTAAGCACCTCTCAAAGGTGCTTTTTTATTTTCTATCAGTATCTCCCACCACTTAAAACACATTTATTCTATTTCAATACAATAAAATGCTCATTTTATCGAACCCTTCCTTTTCTCTTGTCGTTTATTAATTATGAAAGCTACATGACAATCTATTAATTCTATATAAACTGATAAGAGGTGTTTTTTATGGAGAGAATAAAATTACTAGATGTCGCTAGAGGACTCGCAATTATTGGCACACTTGGAACAAATATTTGGATTTTTGGGTCTGCCAACTATTCAATAGAGGGAGTAGAGGAAGCCGAAATTTCAATTATCGGCTCATACATATCTAAAATTTCTGATTATTTGACTAATGGGAAATTTCTGGGGTTATTAACGATTATGTTCGGTATTGGCATGCAATTGAAATATACGAGTTTCCAAAATAGAGGACTACCATGGTTTCGACTTTATCTATGGTCAATGATTTTACTTTTTATTGATGGGTTTCTTCATTATATTTTTGTATTTGAATTTGATGTACTGATGAGTTATTCCCTAACAGCTATCCTTGTTGCGTTTATCATCCAACGATCCGAGAGAATAATGAAAATATGTATGTTTTGTTCTGGTGCTATTCATGTCCTTTACCAAGTCGGGCAAGGGTTCATTAATGAGATTATGTCTTCTAGGCTAGCAAGGATGTTATTTCCAAATAATCCTTATGCCAATATTATTGCTGAACATAATCTAACTGAACAAGCATTAATTCGATATGAAAATCAATTAGCCGAAATATCCGGATTTACATGGTGGGAACAAGTCGTCTACCGACTGGAACATTTTTGGGTATTACGCTCTGAAGCCATTATGATTTTACCTATGAATGTTTTCTTATTTTTACTTGGCGTCTTCCTCGTAAGAAAAGGTATATTAAAAATGGATGAATGTGGTATTCGGCTACAAAACCGCCTACTATGGATTGGGCTAGGCATTGGCATCCCATTAAATGCTCTCTCGCTATTCAGCGTCCAATTAGTCGTTTTAGACCGCTACGTTTTTGCCCCTATCTTATCACTAGGCTATTTAGGCCTTGTTTTCTTAATCGCTCGCCACCAAAAGTTTGTCAAAACACAACAATATATTAGTAACGTTGGGAAAATGGCGCTTACATGCTATATTACCCAAAACATTGTTTCATCCTTTTTGTTCTATAATTGGGGTCTTGGTCTTTCCAAACACTATAACCTGCTTTTAATATATGCATCTTGGCTGGGCATTACATTATTTATGATTGGATTTTCAACATTATGGTTACAAAAATATAACCAAGGACCCGTTGAAACAATTTGGCGTAAACTTGGCAATATTCCTGTGAATCGCTATAAACAAAATGTAACTTAGCGCTGCGAATTCGATTGCCTAGTCAGTATGATTAAACTGACATTATAAAAACTGTGCTATCTGGCTATTTCAAATTAACGACAATTAATATTAAATTAAAATAATATTCAAACATTTTTTAATCCATCGACAATCAAAAAGCTTAAAGCAACAAGAAGAGGAGTACATTTACTATGAAAAAAGCATGTACAATTGCTGGTTCCGCCGCGCGTGGTGGGGCTGGTATTCAAGCAGATTTAAAAACTTTTCAAGAACTAGGTGTGTACGGCACATCTGCCATTACTGCCTTCGTGGCCACGCACCCTGATAAAAAGCAAGGTGTTTATACACAATCGCTAGAAGTTATTGAGGCACAACTTCATACAATTGCGTCACAAATTGGCATAGATGCTTTAAAAACAGGCATGTTATTCACCAAAGACATTATTGAGCTTGTGGCGGACTGGCTCCCTACCGCTCAAGTCAAACATATCGTCATTGATCCTGTTATGTTTGGTAAAGTAGGGACAGCCTTAATGGAGGATGGTGCCATGACCTCTTTAAAAGATAAGTTATTACCTCACGCTACCATTATGACACCAAATATGCCTGAGGCCGAGTATTTACTCGGGGGGAGAAGCCTTACTACTATCAGTGATTTACAGGATGCTGCCCGTTATTTACATAAGCTTGGTACCCAATACGTACTTGTGAAAGGCGGTCGCCTCGAAGGTCCCGCAACGGACGTTTTATTTGATGGAATACACATGCTAACATTAGAAGCTCCTCGTATTGATACAATTCATACAAATGGTGCAGGTTGTTCATACTCTGCAGCGATTACTGCAGGATTAGCACAAGGTCTTAGCGTTGAGGATGCAGTCATCCAAGCTAAAAAATTCGTTACAGCAGGAATACGACGTGCGATTCCGTTTGAAGCTGTTGCTGGTGCAATCGACCACCGTGCATATAAAGAGGTTGGAGAAAATAACATTACGATTACTAGATGCTAGTTGGATGCCCTTTGATTTGAAAGTAGACAAAGAAAAAATCCGCGTAACCTTTTTATAGGTGCAGCGGATTTTCTCGTTTTCCTTTCGACTTTCTCATTCACCTTGAAAAGAGTAGGCACGCATAACTTGGCATATTTCTACATGATAATGACTGTACCATTTTTCTTTTCCTAATTGTTGCGCTACAGAATGCTTGGCATTGTCTTTCCAATTTCGGATTGCTTCTAGCGATTCCCAGTACGATACCGTAATTCCTTGCCCTTCATGATTTCTTGTGCTCTCAACACGAAGAAAACCCGGCTGTTGTTTTGCTAATGCCTCAATCGTATCTGCCATTTTTGCATACCCAGCGTTGTCGCCATTCGTCCGCTGTGATGTGAAAATTACTGCATAATAACTATCCATTTTTTAGTCCCCCCTCTTCTTTCTACACTATTGTAAACGATAAATACTTTCATTATAATCGAACTATGGAATGCAAAGGAGCTGGAATAATGAGCATTAACCCAAATATGGCTGAAGTTGCTTCTTTGCTTGGAGAGACATCAAGAGCAACAATGCTAGCTAGCTTAATGGACGGACGCTATCATACAGCTAGTGAATTAGCATATATGGCTAATATTAAACCTCAAACAGCTAGCTTTCATCTAGCTAAGCTAGTAGAAGGAAACCTAATAAAAGTCGAAAAGCAGGGACGTCATCGCTATTTTCAGCTAGCAAATGAAGATATTGCACAGTTTTTAGAAACTTTCCTAGCAATTTCACCTCCACCTGAAGTACGTTCATTAAAGCAATCAAGCCAAATACAATTACTGCAAGATGCTCGAACTTGCTATGACCATTTAGCCGGTAAATTAGGTGTTCGCTTAACCGATTCAATGGTCAACTCGGGATATTTGCAAAAAGAACAAAATGAATATGTCGTTACACCTGATGGCGTAGCTTTTTTTACACAGTTCGGTATTGATTTAGAAAAATTAAAAAGGACGCGTCGCTCTTTTTGTCACGCATGTCTGGATTGGAGTGAACGTCGTCATCATTTAGCTGGAGCACTTGGCCACGGACTGCTGACACATTTTTTAGAGTTAGAATGGATTACGCGTGTCCCTACAATTCGCGCCATTAAAATTACCGAAAAAGGACGAAAAGGCTTTCAACAAGTTTTTCATATTGATGTGAAATAGGTGCCAGTCACTCAAACAATTCTCAAACAATTTACTATACTTTTAGTATCTAAGTAAAAATCCACAAGACCTCTGCGATAATGCAAGAACGTAAAGGAGACACGACAAGACGGTTGTGGCTTACATCGTGCCCGCAGAAAGCGCAGTGGATTTTTACGCTTTAAAAGTCTGGCTTTTTAAGTGCCTGTCACTCAAACAATTTTTAATAAAAGGACATGTGGGATAGCACCTGATTTTAATAATTGGCTTTTCTTGCAGAAGTAAAATTCCGATTGACTAAATAAATACCACTTAAAATAAACAGACCCCCTATTAATAGCGACGAGTGTAATGGTTCATCTAATAATACCCAGCCTGTTAATACCCCAAAGAAAGGTGCTAAGAATAAGTAAGCACTCGTTTTTCCTGGATCACTATTTTGTAATAGATAGTACCAGCCAGCAAATTGAATGATTGATGAAAAAATGCTTAACCATAGTAAAATAGCCAATGAATGGCCATTAACGATAAAATATGGCTGCTCCAGCACAACACTACCTAGTAAGAGCAGTAATCCCCCAAAGAGCATCTGATATGCTGATAGTACCCATGTATCAAACAATACACCCCATTTTTTTGCTAAAAGCGTGGCAATTGCCCAAAAAACAGCAGAAAGAAACCCGAAAACTAGACCAATTTTCCACTCGATTTGTGCACCCATTGTAATCATGACACCGATTAAACCGAGAATAACACCACCCCACTGATACAAACGGTAATGTGCTTTTGTAAAAATAGTAGCCATAACAACGACTAACAGTGGATTCGTAAATGTTAGAATAGAAGATTCACTGGCTGTAATAGTTCGCAAGCTTAAAAATATACACCCCATCACTCCAGCGGTTTGGAATGTACCAATCAAAAGAATTTTCAACCAATTTGCTTTGGATGTTGGGTGAGGTCTTTTTAAAACAAGAACGATGACAGCCATTAATACCCCAGCTACGATAAAACGCAATGCCGCTAATAATAATGGAGATGAGTAAGGTAAACCCAATTTTACAATGGCAAACGAAGAACCCATTAAAAAAGTTGTAATTAGTAATAAAGCAATAAACTTAAAATTATTCATACAAATTCCCCTAACTTTTGGTAATAACTATTCTATAGCCATTATAAACAATGAATAATTCAACACTCATCGAACTATGGAATACACTGCAAACCTTATGAAAAAAAGCTACCTCCACATCTAGTGGAAATAGCTTTTAATTTAAAAATAATAAAAATAGGTTAATATGTTTTTGGATAGATCTATAGCCGTGTTAATTGTGATTAAGATTCGTTATTGTGCATGCATAATTACATTCTTTTTCTTTGAAAAAAATAGAAAAGACACAGTTAAGCTTAAACTAATGATACCAAATACTAGGCCCATTCCATTTAAACCAATCAAATCAAGCATCATTCCTGTTGAAAGTAGAACAATTTGGAAGACAACAGAATCAATCATATTGCGGAAGGAAAAGAAACGGCCATAGTACTCTTTTGGCACTTGCTTTTGAAAGATTACCATTGTTGTTGGGAAAAAACAACCTACAGAAAAACCAAATAGTCCAAATGTCAGTAATGCAAAGAAAGTACTATCTGCAAGCAGTAACATGAGCTCCATTAAACCAATGATAAATGCAAGTCCAAATAATAATGTACTGATATTCACTCGCTCAGCAATATATTTGAGCCCTGCTGCTCCTAACATAAAGCCGATACCTTCAACCGTATACAATAACCCAGAAATAGTTGTAGACTGGTGAATTTCTGATATTTTCATAATAACTAAATTAAAAGAACCTAAAAATAGTGTAGGGATTAACATTAGGACAAGTGTCATTAAAACGACTGGATGCTCTTTTAGCATAGGTAAAACTTCCTTAAATCCACCTTTTTCCTTATCTTGGACGGACAGATTAATCGTTTCATCTAGCTTTAATCTGTTTGTAATGAAATACATTAGTATGTATACAATAAGCGATATAATGTATAACCATTTCAACTCAAAATAACTTAACATTAAACCCGCTGCCGCTGTACCGACAATTCGTGAAATCGTTCGAGCATTCATTTGCCATGCATTCAATGAGATTAAATCTTTATCCTTAACAACCATTGGAATAATTGATTGCAAAGCAGGCATATAAAACGCTGCCGCAATTTGCAGTGTAATTAAAAAGAGAATCATCCAAATGACCGAATTTGTATAAAGTGCGATAAACATAAAAAATACGCTAATAATGCGTCCAACACTAGCAAACTGAATGACCGTCTTTTTCCTTGATTGGTCAATTAGTCGTCCTGCAAGCGGTGCTACAATAAGACCAGCTAAAATTCCAATTGAAATAATTAATGATTTATGAAAATCAGACGGAACTACCTCTTGCATAAATGCTAGATTTCCAATTATCCCGGCCCATAAGCCAAGACCTACTACAAACTCACCTAATAAAATAATCCATACGTTGTGATTTTTCCACATGCTGCATCCCCTCGTTGTCCTATATTAAATTTTAATAACATCCATAGTAACAAAATTATAAATATTCGTACATATAAAATTACAATTCTTGTATTTTATTTCTCTTGTAGCTTGTGATTATGTATTCTTTTATCAATCTATATCCCTTCATTTTTGCACCAATCATTTAATGACATCATCGGAAAATCTTCCTCAACATCCAGTCTCAATGGTGCAATCAGCTCAATGGAATTTCCGTCTGGATCGGTAAAATAGATTGCGGCATGTGCATGTGGATTATTTGGTAAAACAAGCGGTTGTTGTGCTGGCGTAAAGCCAAATGCTGTTTTTATTTCTATGCCAATGGATTGCAGCCACTCTTTCACTCGCGCTAAATCTTCTTCATCAATTCTGAAAGCAATATGTCGAATAGAAGGATGATAATCTAGTTTCGCTTCCTTACTTTCCCAAAGTCCAATCCAGCTTTCTCCTTTGACAATCCAGAAAAAAGCTAATTGATTTTGCACATAAGCTAACTCAAGCCCTAGTTTCTCATAAAATGTTATTGACTTTTGTAAATTACTTACTGGTAAATGTGCTTCATATAACCCTTTAATCATGCTATCGCCCCTTTTGATCACTGTCAAAAGTATACTATTTTTATAGAAAGTGAAAATCATGCGAAAGGATGAAATCTTCACCTTATTTTAACCTTTCAATTATTCGTTCTTGATGTTCCCAAAACAAAAAATGAAGAGATGTTGCCTATTATAAGCATCATCTCTTCATTATTATGACTTATGATAGCGTGGTACTTACCATATGGGAATTCATTTATGATAGTTCTCACATTGTTTTTCAATTATAAACCCTCTAATTTACCAACAAAGGATTTTCTTTTCCTATCGACAATTTTTTGAGCTAATAACGTGATGACAAATAATATACCGACTGCTGTGGCCATCATGCCTGCAATGGACGTGTCCCAAAATTTCGCCAAATAATATCCAATGATCGCCGCTGTCCCACCATATAACATACTGAATAGAAACATCTGTTTAATCGATTTACTAATTAAATTGGCAGTTGCGGCAGGACCAATTAACATGGCAACTACTAAAATTGCTCCTACACTATCAAATGCTGCTACAGTTGTGAAGGAAATTGAAGTCATGAAACCATAATGTAGAAAAATAATGGGAACCCCTATAGATGCTGCATACACTGCATCAAAGGTTGCTAGCTTCATTTCCTTGAAGAATAAGACAAGGAACCCGATGTTTATTAATAAAACAAGCAATAACATCCAGACTGCTTTTGGCATTGTAATCGATAATAATGTCCATTTATCCCAAGGAACAAAGGCAATTTCACCCATTAATACATGCTCAACGTCTAAATGAACATTGCTAGCAAACAATGTAATAAGCAAGACGCCTGCAGCAAATAAAGATGTAAAAACAACACCGATGGCGGCATCTTCCTGTATACCCGATGAATGAAGTAACTGCACTAAATAAGCAGTTAGTATCCCTGCAACTGCCGCTCCTATTAGCAGCCAAAAGCCATTTAATGTTTGCGTAACAATAAAAGCCATAACAATTCCGAACAGCACAGTATGGCTAATGGCATCTGCTATCATCGACATTTTACGTAATATTAGAAAAACCCCTGCCATGCCACATGTTATTCCTACTAGAAGTCCCGTAAAAATGACCCAAAACTCAATCATCCTACCTCACCTTGCTTTCGAAACTGTTTTTTTCTGAGAAACTTATTAATTTGCCCTGCTGGACTTATTAAATAAGAAATAAAGAAGATGCAGGCTGCTACTAATACGATAATAGGTCCTGTTGATAATCCTGCTCGTAATGAACTAATAAAGGTTCCTACTAAACCTGATATGCCACCAATAGCAGCACTTAGTGCAATCATGGAACTAAGCTTTGTCGTCCACAGTCTAGCACTTACAGCAGGAATAATTAACAGTGCCGACATTAAAATAACACCAACGGATTGGATGCCTGTTACAATTGTCAAAACAATCAATACTGTCAATACGGCTTTTAACGCTTCAACCGGCAAGCCAATGCCCTTTGCATAAACAGGATCAAAGATTAAAAGCTTCCATTCCTTATAAAATAATAGACTAACTAAAATAATGATTGTAGCACTGACAAATAACCATGTTAAGTCCACTTTCGTCATCGTTGCAGCTTTACCGAAAATAAAGTCATTGAGTCCGCTTTGATTTCCTAGCGGACTATGATTCACAACTGTCAAAAATACGACCCCTATCCCAAAAAATACTGTCAATACTAAACCAATAGCAGCATCTGCTTTCATTTTAGAAAATGAAACAATCCATTGAATACAATATACGGATAATGCTGACGTAATTGCAGCCCCCAAAATTAAAATTGGTAAATCTTTTTGCCCTGTTAATAAAAAGGCTATCGCAATACCAGGCAATGCTGCATGTGCTGCAGCATCCCCCACTAAGCTCTGTTTTTGAAGAAAGGAAAAGGTCCCCGTTATTCCCGCTGCAATTCCCAGTAACATCGTACCGAGCAAAACCCAAAGTAAATTACCGCTTAACATACGCTGTTCGCTCCTAACGTGTCTTCAATCATGAATAATTTACCACCGTATGTTTTTTGTAATTGTTCTGCAGTAAAAACATCTTCAGTTGCACCTGATGCTAAAATCGTTTTATTTAATAAAATTGTGTAATCAAAATATTCTTTTACTGTTTGTAAATCATGATGCACAACAAAAATACTTTTCCCCTGTGCCTTTAAGCTTTTTAAAATATCGATAATCGTTTTTTCTGTTGCGGCATCTACACCAGCAAATGGTTCATCTAAAAAATAGATATCTGCATTTTGTGCTAGAGCCCTTGCTAAAAACACACGCTGTTGTTGCCCTCCAGATAATTGACCAATGGAACGCTCTGCGAAATCTTGCATCCCTACACTTTCCAAAGCTTGATTAGCAAGCATCTTATCCTGTTTGGATGGCCTTTTAAATAAACCAGTATGTCCATATCGCCCCATTAACACAATATCCAGTGCATTTGTTGGAAAATCCCAATCGACTGCATTGCGTTGTGGTACATAGCCAACAACTAGACTTTTTGGATCAAAGTTGTTTCCTAGTATTTTTACTTTCCCAACCTTATTTGGTAATTGATTTAAAATCGCCTTTAAAAATGTTGATTTACCTGCTCCATTCGGACCAATAATTGCCGAAAGTCTGCCTGTAGGCACTGTAACGCTGGCATTTTCCAACACGGTTTTCTTATCATAAGCAACCGATAAATTTTCAACTGTTAATGCATTCATTTTTCCACCTACTTCAGTGCATCGACAATTGTGTCGATGTTATGTCGATACATCCCAACGTATGTGCCTTCTTCTGTTCCTTCAGCACCCATAGCATCTGAAAATAACTCTCCACCTATAACAATGTCATGCCCTTTTTGTTTTGCTCCTTCTATAACGGCTTTCATCGCTTTATCTGATACGCTTGACTCTACAAAAATAGCTTTGATTTTGTTATCAACTAAGAAATCTACCATTTCCTGTACGTCTTTCACACCATATTCTGCTTCTGTACTAAGCCCTTGTAAGCCACGAACTTCAAATCCTTGGCTCTCGCCAAAATAGTTGAACGCATCGTGGGCCGTTACTAATATACGTTGTTTTTCTGGAATTTCATTAATACGTTCTTTCGCGTAAGTTTGCAATTCATCTAATTTTTTTAAAAAAGCTGTTTCATTTCCTTTAAAATCATCCTTATACTCTGGATATTCTTTTACAAGTGTTTCCGTTACCGCATCGACAACTTGTTTCCATAAGTCAATGTTAAACCATATATGTGGATCGTGTAGTAGCCCTTCATCTTCACTATCAAGTAATTTATCTTTATCTAACTTATCACCAACAGCTAGTACCGTTTTATCTTTTGACATTTGATCGAAAATATCGAGCATTTGTCCTTCCAATTGTAAACCGTTATAAAAAATTACTTCAGCTTTTTCTAACTTTGATAAATCACTTTGTGTTGCCTTGTATAAATGTGGATCAACACCAGGTCCCATTAAAGCTGTAACAGTTAAATGGTCACCGCCAATTTCTTTAATAACATCGGCAATATGCCCAGTCGTTGCAACAACGACCCCTTCCCTTTTTCCAGTTTCATTTTTTTCTGCGCTACAACCGAAAAGTAACATCATTAAAACAACTACTCCTAATAAACGTTTCATTTACCATTACCGTTGTCAAAACCTTATAAAACGTTATAAGTTTACGTTTACTTCTTGCTTTATCGTACTCAATTTTACAGAAGCTACTTTCGTTTGTCTTAGCACCACCACAAGCTGAAAGTTGCATACAACGAATACATATTAGCCGTATATTCTGCATTTTGACGACTAATAAACTACATAGATGGGCGCAGGATTTTCAGCTTACTATGCTACACCCATCACCTTTAGAGATTCTTTCAAATAGTGAAAGCTTCGATTAAAGCTATTTCCACTATAGATTTCAGAAGAAGGATAACATTTAACTGTTTCAATCAAATAAACGCGAGCAAACTCGTACATCTTTTGTTGCCCAATGAACTTGAGAAAGATGTTATTTTAATCATTCTCAGTAAAATTACTTCTCCAAATCGGTCCTAGAAAGCTTATCTTTATTGTTAGTCGCTCCTTAATGAAGATAATGATACGGATATTCGTTAAGCTATGTTGAAGTAAACGTATTACTTTTTTCTGTTTTATAGCGTTGCATGTTTTGATGAAACGGCTTCCCTCCTTAATTTTTTTATAATTTACGAGATACGCTTCGCTGCAACTTGCGTAAACATTTCTCTTATTTCTGCATTACTGTTGATGCCGCTTTGTTTCTCAAATTAATTATTTATCATAAATTTCTTCATAAGCTGTTTCCAGCCCATCCAAAATACAATAATTGAAATCGCTACACCTACAGATTGGGTCATTTTCCACAACATCGTCAGAAACACTAGTATCCCTAGTGGAAGAATCGTTAGTTTTAATTCATCTAACTTTTTCATAGACTCACTCTTCTTTCGTTTACGATATTTTGTTTCCCTTAGGAAAAATATATGCTTAAAGTGAATAAATTTCAACTGTTTTAACAAAAATTTTTTTAAAAAATTTTTTTCTTGCACTTCTTTTGTATTTAGCCTACAAAAAAACACCGCCAATTTTTGTACCTGTTCTACAAAAATTAGAGATGCCCATCTTGTGTATAAAAGGGCGAAGAATTGATCTTAGTTTTCGCCGTTTAATTGTCCTTAGTCACTAAAAAATTGTTCGATATTGCTAATAAATTCTGACCACTTTTTGACTAGTAAAAAGGACATGCTCTTGAAAATATATAATGGAAATATTTGCAGTTTTCATCTATATCCTGCAAACTAAATAGTATAACTGCTAGAAAGGAAGAATGATAATGAAACAATTATTGAGTATAGTATTGCTTTCATTACTTGTCGTTGCTGGTAACCTCAAGGTAGAGGCCGCTGGTTTTACAGATGTGACCGAAGACCATTTTGCTTATGAGGCAGTCATGTGGGCAGAGGAATATGACATTATTGATGGCTATGCTGACGGCACCTTCAAGCCGAATGCAACCATTACCGAGCAACAATTTGCAAAGTTACTTGCAAATTATTATGAACTGGAAACTCCTTATGATGAATTGAAAAAGCAAACCCCTTCAGCCAACTGGTCAGATGAGTATTATAATCGCCTCGCAAGTTATGGTGTACCTCTTAATGGCTACTTTCATAACAATATCCGAGCAACTGCTATAAAACGTGGTGTTGTTGCACAGGCTATCACTCACCTAGCAGAGGGCAAGCGTGGCCTCAATGAATCCATTCAATTTTTACTCGATTCCTATATTTCCACTGGTCAGAACGAGCAATATGAAAATCGTGACTTGCAAAAGTTTTTTGGCGTTGCAAACAATATGACACGTGCGCAAGTAGTTACATTGCTTCATCGTATGGATTCGAGAAATTTTTATACTATTTCTGAAGATGCACAAAATATCCATGATAATCTGAGCAACGCTTCCTTAAATTCACGAGCGATCAATGGACAACATCAGCTAGATAAAACGATGCAGCAAGTGGCTCCTTCAAATAGTGCGTGGGAAGGTACTTATACGTACTACTATAAATGGGGCAAAGGGGCAAATGAGTTTAATCGCCGCGACGCCATTATCTCTAATGTCACAAGCAAAACGTTTAACATTTCTTTAACAGCAAGTGATGGTCAACAGTTAGGTAGCGTAGATGGGACAGCTACTATTACATCTAATACTAAGGCTGTAATGAACAGATCTGAAAATGGAAACCGCTGTGTTCTGGAATTCGAGCAACTTAAAAATGCGCTAAAAATAATCGAGGTTGATTGCAGTTCAGAGCGCGATGAAGGTACGAATTTTTCGGGCACATTAAAAAAACAATAAAGACTATAAGTCACTCCTGTGAAAGGAAATTATTAGGCACGCTCGAAAGCAAGTGAGCATAGAATTACGACATGTTGCACAAAACTTTAATATGTATAGGTAGGAACATTATTTTTTCCATGCATAGGGGTTTAATTAATTAAATTTGTAAGTGAATAAAAGAAAGAGAGAACTATAATTAGTTCTCTCTTAAAGGATAAAGGAGCATAGTCTAGTATTAAATTCACTATTTGGAGTTGTATTATTTTTCTCCACTTAACTCGACTAATATTTTAGATTGCGTTTTGTCGTTTGTTAACGCTTCAAAGCCTTTGTCAACAATATCATCTAACTTTATTTGACTTGTGATAATGCCTTGAGGATTTAGCTGTCCAGCACCCATTGCATCAATTGTTCTTTGGAATATTGTTGGTGTATAAACGATTGAAGATAAAAGGTTCACACCAGTGTTTGTAAGATGAATTGGATTCCACTCGATTGGTCTCGCAAAAATAGAAACAATCATCATATTACCACGCGCTTTTGTTACATCAATAGCTTGTTTAAAAGTTGGAGCAACTCCAGCAACTTCAAAGGAAACATCTACCCCATCTGCTACAATAGCTCGAACCGCTTGTACAGGGTCTTCTTTACCTGAGTTAATAATATGTGTTGCACCTAATTCTTTTGCTTTTTCTAATCGGTTATCAGATAAATCTAATACGATAACTTTGCTTGCACCAGATGCTTTAGCAGCAATGACTGTTAATAAACCAATTGGGCCAGCACCAAACACTGCAACTGAATCCCCTAAAGTAACTCCAGCATCTTTTACAGCTTGTACAGCAACTGCCATCGGTTCTACTAGTGCACCATCTTGTAATGTTAAATTATCAGCTAAATGGTGTAAATTTGTTTCAGGCACGTTTGCATATTTTGCAAACCCACCGTTTCCATGTAATCCGATGAAATTAAATCCATCATAACGATCTATATCTTCATGTTTGTTTCTATATGTTAAAGTAGGATTTATTACCACACGGTCTCCTACTTTAAAATTTGTAACTTTAGAACCAACTTCTTCGATTACACCAGCAAATTCATGTCCCATTGTCAGCGGAGCAATTTCACTCGTTAAATCAGCTTTTGCATCAACTGGTATGAATACTGGACCTTCTTGATATTCATGTAAATCACTTCCACAAATACCAGCCCAAGCTACTTTTACTTTCACTTCATCTTCTCTTAAAGCTCTTAATTCAACCTCTTCTACTCTAATATCTTTTACACCGTGCCAAACTGCTGCTTTCATATCAATTTCCCCTTTAAAATTTAATTAAAATGATGCCATAAAATAACATCTTTAATAGCATTTCGGGCATTTTCAAAATCCGATATTTCTATACACTTGATAAACGTATGAATGGACATATGATAGGATTCAACGAGATTCATTTTCCATTTTGTTTGTGCAGCTACATTTGTAACAAATATGGTTTCTTTAAAGAAACGTAGCATCGCAATATTTCCAGTAATATCAAAAAACAATTCTAACAAGTGGGCAAACGCTACAACATATTCGTAAATATTTTTAACGGACTTTCTTTGTTCCATCGTTTCAAAACGAAGTAAAAGTTCCTTTTGAAAATCTGCAGTCCATTTTGTTTCACAGTTTTTAAGCGCAAGATCCAACAGGTAATAAAGGGTCTCCAAATAATCCTTTAATTCCTGATCCGAAATAATTTTTACACTTACACCTTTATGTTGTATTTTTTCAACTACACCATCTTTTTGTAAAAGATACAGAGCCTCTCGGACAGGTGCATGACTTACTTGTAACTCTTTTGCAATTTCCGACTCTATCAAACGCTGTCCTTGTTCATATTGACCTGAAAATATGCGAAATAATAATTGCTCTGCTATTTGTTCCGCTATTGTTTTCTTCGAAATTGAATTTTCATTAAACCCCATCTAACCACTCCAATAAATTTATATCCTCTTATTCTAATAGTTCCGTGTATATGGTGGCTAGTAAAAATGTTATCCATTATAGATTATCGATAATCTATAAATGTTATTTTAATATGAAAACGCTTCGATTTCAATGATTTTGAATCAGGAGCAGTATTATTTTCATTCAATCGTATGCAAAAAATGGTTTAATCGTGTTGTTTAGCCACATGAAAAGCAACCTAAGGCACAAATAACAACTAAAAAAAACGACCTGATTGCATGATACTTTCAGGTCGTTTTTATCATTAGGCTTCTACGGAAATATGTTGGAATGTTGTGACATCAAATAATCCTGAATCCGTTAACTTTAAAGCTGGGATAACAGGCAATGCCACAAATGAAAACGTTAAAAGAAAATGAAAATCTAAATTAGGGTTTAGCTCATTTAGTGCAGTGTGTAGACTCGCTAATTGCATTTTGGCATCATGTGCTGTTGCATTAGTCATTAATCCACCAATTGTTAAAGGCATTTCTGCTAATACTTTGCCATCTGCTACGATTACAAATCCTCCTTGAATTTCTTGAATACGATTAAGTGCCATAACCATATCTTCATCATTCGTTCCAACGACTAGTGCATTATGAGAGTCGTGAGCTACTGTCGTTGCAACCGCACCTTTTTGCAATCCAAAACCCTTCACAATACCAAGACCAGTTGTGTGCAAATGATGGTGGCGCTCGATTACAGCCAACTTTAGTAAATCCTGCTCTACTGATGGAATAAAATTACCCTTCGTAACCGGTACATCTACTACTAAATGGTTGGTAATAAGCTGATTAGGAACAATCTCCATTACATTAGCTTTTGATCCTTTTGTAAATGGAATGGCAAGCATGTCCGTTGTAATAGCTGGCAAATGAACAGAGCGATGGATATGAGCAGGCACTTCGGGTTGTATACGCGCAGTTAGCATTGTACCTTTTTCAGCTACTTTGACGCCATTTTTCCAGACAGCTTTCGCTCGCATTTTCGTAACATCTTCCACTAAGACAAAGTCGGCTTTATAACCTGGTGCTATAGCCCCTCTATCGTAAAAACGATAGCACTCAGCTACGTTAATTGTAGCTAATTGTATAGCTTGTAATGGCTCCATTCCTTCTTCAATCGCCATCTTGACATCAAAGTTGATGCTGCCCTCTTCCATTAATTCGTCTACATACTTGTCATCTGTACAAAAACCAAAACGACGCGCATTTATTGTATTTACAGCCGGTAATAAATCACGTAAATTTTTAGCAGCTGAGCCTTCTCGTATTAATACATACATTCCTTGCTCTATACGATTTAAAGCTTCTTCCGCTGTCACACACTCATGATCAGTATGAATGCCTGCCGCTCGGTACCCTGTAATTTGTGTGCTATTTAACCCTGCACAATGTCCGTCTACAACAAGATTAGCTTGTTGTGCTAACCTAATTTTTTCAAGCATGCTCTTTTCGCCATTCAGCACAGCGGGAAAATCCATCACCTCCGCTAATCCACGTACATTATCATTGGTCATAAAAGGGGCTAAGTCGGTAGCAGTAAGTGTTGCCCCTGCATGTTCAAAACGAGTGCCTGGCACACTGGAAGGCAGCATTACAAAAATATCCATTTCTGCATTTTTAGCATCATCTAGCATAAACTGAATGCCTTCTGCACCTGCAACATTTGCTATTTCATGTGGATCTGTGATGACAGTCGTCACTCCGTGTGGAACAAGCACGCGACTAAATTCAGAAGGAGTAAGCATTGACGATTCAATATGTATATGCCCATCCATTAACCCAGGAATAACACAGTTCCCTTCAGCATCTTCCTCCTTGTTAGCAATAAAACGATTTTGTGTATCGAGGGCTACAATTTGCCCATTCTTTACAACAATATCTGCATTTTTCCACGTTAAAGTAAAAACATCTGCAACTTTTGCATTGCGCAAAATAAAATCCGCTTCAATTTTTCCCTGTGATGCCAGTATATTTTCTGTTAGTTGCTGTACTTTTTCTACCATTTTGAGCACTCCCTTTTCTTTTATGACCTATCATGCATGAATGACGAAGGAGTTTCAAGTCCTGTAGATTGTTTCGTCTTCATTTTTCTATTTACTTTCCTCCTAGTATGAAAAAAACGACCATTTATAAATGGTCGTTTGTAAATTCTAACTCTTTAGGTGGCTCACCTTTTTTGTTCATCAGTCGCATACGAATAGGTTCAATTTTTAGTGTCACCATTTCATCTTTGTTGCCAATGAAGATCCCTGTGAAAAATTCTGCTAATTTATTTTTCAAGCCTTCCTCTTCAATTTCCGTAAGCTTCCCTTCAATTTCTACAAATGTATCTCCAAAGCCTCCATTATCGTAGCCATATAAAATATGTGTATACGGATTTTTCAATAGCTCATCGACTTTCTCAGAGTGCTTATTTGTCACTGTATATAATACGAAGTCTTCATTTTGAAATGTCATATAACGTGAATATGGCTTGCCATTTTCAACGGTTGCCATCGTTCCAATTTTTTCTCGATTTAATACTTCTAAAATTTCATCACGTACTGAAGTCATTTCATCCCATCCTTTCATAGTCATTATTATTTTACCCCTCGTTCTTAAAGCTAAACCGCCTTTTTTTGAAAAATATGAAATGACTATTTTCGGCGTTTTTCCAAAACTATTGCTATAATACTTTGTTGGACAACATGAATTTTTCAGAATGAGGTTTTAAATATGAAACAAGCTTTTTTTACACGATGTCTATTTTTCATTGCTGGCATCTTAGTTTTATCCTTTGGCATAACTTTAACTATTAAAGGACAATTTTTTGGCGTTGGTTCATGGGATGTTTTACATATAGGATTAGCCAAAACATTTGGTCTTACAATTGGCACTTGGTCTATACTGATTGGTTTAGCAATTTTAGCATTTGATATGCTGGTGACGAAGAAATTTCCTTTACCAGGTACATTTGCAGATATGTTTTTAGCTGGAATTTTTATTGATATTTTCAACTTTTGGCTCCCAGATATTGAGGGCTTTTGGATGCAGCTACTTGCCTACTTAACTGGTTTGATTTTACTTGGTTGGGGTTGTGGCATGTATATGGTAGCGAATTTAGGCATTGGTCCACGAGATACATTAATGCTGTTGATGGTTCATAAGCTAGGCTGGAGTGTTACACGCGCCCGTACTGTAATGGAAGTAACAGTAGCTATTATTGGCTTTTTACTTGGTGGTCCTATTGGAGTAGGAACAGTGCTAATGGCTTTCGGTCTCGGTCCAATTGTACAATTTGCATTAACTTACAATGAGAAACTTTTTACAAAATGGACGGGTGTTAAAAGCGCTATCGTTTAAAAACAAATATAAATTAAAAAAGCTTGTGAAATGTAACACTATCACAAGCTTTTTTATGACTATATTAGTTGTTTGAAAACTATTTATTCTCTCGGTTCAGCTGTATTTTGCCCTGTCGCTTCTATTACTTCAGGTGTGCCATCAACAGTTTCCTCTTCTTGTACGTTTTCTGCTGCTGGAGGTGTGATTGTCACTAATGTATAGTCGTCTTCATTTAATATTTCAAAGTGTAAGTTTTGACGAATATCTCCAACATAAAGTGAGGTACCAATTGCAACATTTGTTACGTCAACTTCAACCGTCTCTGGTATTTCCGAAGGTTTAACTTTAATACGAATGTCACGATTTGGTTGTAACAAGAACCCTCCATCTTTAACACCGATAGCATCACCTACTACGGTCACAGGAATATCGACTTCTAGCTCTTCTGACATATTGATTGATTTAAAGTCTACATGCTTTACAAAACCTTTTAACGCACAACGTTGTACTTCCGTTAACACTGCATTTACTTTTTTCCCTTCGACATCTAATTGAAATACACTTTTACTACCAATTTCGCTTAAAACTTTAGCAAATGTTCTGGCATCAAGTGATATCGACGTCGGCTCCATTTGATAACCGTAAACAACGCCAGGAATGGCACCACTTTGTCTTAGTTTTGTTAATGTTGAGCGTTGTCCTTTATGACGTTTTGTAGCATTTAATATAGTACTCATCAGCTTTTTCCCCTCTCGTGAAAACTAGTCTCATAAATGGTTTTGCCCGATAGTTTGTTTTTTATACCTTTTTATAGATTTAATATGTACAATTTTGCTTACAATATTTTGTTCTTTTTATCGAATATTTCACATAATAAAAACACCTTTTCTTCCTATAAGGATAAAAGGTGTTAAATCGCCGATTAGTTTGTAAATTTCACCGTTAAAATTGCGTTTATTGTCGATAGAGTGCCAGGCACTTTAAAGGGCACTTATAATCTGCCTGATGCTTGCAAAGTGACAGCCAACATTTTTGCAAATTGACCTCGTGTAATATACTGATTCGGGTTTAAATTTGCATTGTCATCTAAAGCACCGATTGTATATAGTGTCTGCGTGTGACGTAATAACTCTCCTTGGAATGTATAGCTATCTTCAAAAGGTAAAATGGTTTTATCATCTTTATCTTCCTGCACAAAATCAATCGCATCCAAAGTGCGTCCTAGCATCAATATCGCCTGCTGACGTGTAATTTTGCCGTTCGGCTCAAAAGTACTTGGAGTTTTGCCATGAATAATGCCTAATGAATGTAAAGCACCTACATGACCACCGTACCACGATGTTTTTTGATTTATGTCTGTAAACTGTTTCGTAGGCTCCTGCTGAAAGCTAAATGCACGGACGAGCAAAGCACTAAACTGTGCACGTGTTAAAGAGTCATTCACACCGAAATTATCTGGTGTACGCCCACGAATAATTCCTCGCTCTGCCAAAGTTTGAATGTAGGAGCTAGTTGATGTCTTTGCTAAATCTCGGAAATATAGTTGCTCAGGTTGCACAAACTTCAAATCTGCATTGTTATGGATTATCGCAACCACACGATCTCCTTCATCTCGGTAGGCAACGGGTTCCATTCCTTTTTTCAATACTTGCTGTAGCACACCAGATTGACCATTTTTAAAAATGACAACTTCAAGCGGTTGACGGTTATTGACGATATTCGCTTTAATGCTATAGACTCCACTTTTTTCAGCTGCAGAAATCGTAGCACCATAGGCAGAATAGATTGTCATATTTTCTGTTTTCATATGTACGTAGTGCGTCGGTTCTTCATAGGCGGAAGCTTCTCTCGGGAAAGCGATCGATGCCCCCAACAATACAAGTATACTGGTTGTTCGAATTATTCTTTTCATATTGCTCCTCCCTTTTTTTATTTTCTATAACTATCATAATAGATTTAATTGTTTAAAAATATAGTATTTTTAGCACATGCTCCTAAAAGTAACCAATCTAAAAACGAAAAACTTCGCCAACTATAAATAGTAGGGCGAAGTTCCTTCATGGATTATTTATTTAATAACGCATGCAACTCATGTAATTTTTTAATTTCATAATGAGGCTTAATATCCGTTGTATTTTGGGTATTGCGAATGTTAAACCAGCACGTATCGATCCCTGCTAGTAAACCGCCCTTCACATCCGATGTTAGTGAATCTCCCACAATTAGAGTCTTATCTTTATTTAATCCGTCAATACGATCAAAAACATAATCAAAAAATGCTGGCATCGGTTTTTGATAGCCCGTTTGTTCTGAAATAAAAATACCTTTAAAATATTTTGCTAAATCTGCGTCAGTTAGTCGTTTATTTTGTGTTTTTGTTACACCATTTGAAACGACGTATAAATCGTAACTGTCTGCAAGTTGTGCAATAAGCTCATATGCCCCGTCTACGTAATGATGCGCTTCCTGCAAATACTTTTGGAAAACAGTTTCAACATACTCGCCGTCTACATCTATGCCAAATTCCTTTAAAGCGATTGAAAATCGAGTATTATGTAGTGTAGTTTTTGTTACTTCGCCTCGTTCAAAAGCTCGCCACATGGATTCATTAATTTCCTTATAGCGGGTAATCATATTCGGAGTAGTAGCAATTTTTTCTTGTTCAAATAAACGGTTTAGTGCTGCATCTTCAGCTAAATTAAAATCTAATAATGTATCATCTACATCAAATAATAGTATTTCATACTTACTCAAAGCTATTTCCTACTTTCTTCGTTACGGTCTTGCCGCCTTGCTTTCTCTATCATAACGTTTTTTTAAAAAAATAGCAGTGTAAACACTCGTTCTTTTCGTTGCATTGACATATTGAAAGAAAACAGCTTTGTGAAACGCTTGTTACAAATATATAAATGATAAAATATTCTGAATCTAATTTCACATGCCTATTTGTCGTTCTACATTGCCGTTTCTTCCAAAGATTGAAACGCGCAGAGGACATTTAGAAGCATTTTTTATATCGATACACGAATAAAATTTCCTAGAAAGGACAATAAAAAGCTCTTTCAATAATTTCATATTTGAAAATATCACTGAATATGAGACAATAGAGTGCTAGAAAGGAAGATGTACGAAAAATGACGACCCTACAAAAAATTACGCCTAGCTTTGATCCATGGGAAGCTTATTTAGATGTCGAACAACATGGGCACATGACCCTATCAAATATTGAATTTACAACGACTAACCTTTGCAACATGCGCTGTGCTCACTGTGCAGTCGGCTATACATTACAAAATAAAGACCCTGAGGCACTGCCAATGGACTTAATCACGAAACGCCTTGATGAAATTCCACACTTAAAAACACTTAGCATTACTGGTGGCGAACCGATGATGTCTAAGAAATCAGTTCAAAATTATGTACTACCCCTATTAAAATATGCACATGCACGTGGAGTTCGTACGCAAATCAATTCGAACTTAACAATCGAGCCAGAACGTTATTTACTCATTGCCCCTTATTTAGATGTTTTACATATTTCTCATAACTGGGGTACGGTTGATGAATTTGTTGAAACTGGTTTTGCAATGATGGCGCGTAAGCCTACCTATGAACAACGTGCAGCCCTTTTCCAACGCATGATTGATAATGCGCGTATGTTGGCCGAGCATGGCGTGATGGTCTCTGCTGAAACAATGCTCAACAAAAAAACATTGCCTTACTTAGAGCACATCCACAATCAAATTATTAATGAGATGCAATGTGCGCGCCATGAAGTACACCCGATGTATCCATCTGACTTCGCAAGTTCGCTGACATCTCTTTCTCTAGAGGAAACACGCGCAGCTATTCATCATTTGCTTGATGCACGCGATGAAAATACTTGGATGCTCTTTGGTACATTGCCGTTTTATCCTTGCAGCACAAATGAGGAAGATCAAAAACTATTAAAACGGTTACGAGAGGCCAAAAACGTCACAATGCGTAATGATCCAGATGGCCGTTCACGACTAAATGTCAATATCTTTACAGGTGATGTCATCGTTACAGACTTTGGCGATGCATCAGCTCTCGGTAATATTGTTCATGATAAGCTACCAGCAATTTTCGATAAATGGATGGCTACAGATTTAGCAAAATCTTTAAACTGTCACTGTCCCGCTGTGAAATGCTTAGGTCCGAATGTCTTAGTTAAAAATATGTATTATCAAGACACTAATTTTATAAGCGGTTCGGCGAAACTTTAACCATAAAAAAATGTCCAATGCAACTGAATGCATTGGACATTTCTGCTGTAGATAAACTTTCATAAATCGTTGTTTTCCGTTCCATTTCCTCATTTCCGTAAACTTGCACAGAACAGAAGACGTGGGCACCTCGCAAGTTAGCGAGCGTTGCAGCTTACTGTGTTGAGTGGAAAGCGTCCGCCTGAGTGGACAACAATGATAACAGTAAAAAAGTGTTAGATTGATAGTCAATCTAACACTTTTTCGCTTTTGCCTCAGTTTATTACTTAATGTAGATAGTTGTTAAATCAATTCATTTGCCAGTAGTTTATAGCAATTCAAGCGACTTTCCTGCGCATATTGATTGCAGTTTAGCATCACTTCATCAAAGCCATATTGTTCCTGCTCTGCTATTAAAAATGTAGCAACTTCCTTTGGTGTGCCTACAATATTTGCTTTGCGGTTGTTAGCAATCATCATTTTATCCATCTCTGTTAATGGATAATCCTTCGCCTCTTCTGGTGACATCGCCTGAATAATTTGCCCTTTCATGAGCTGAAGACGCGTAATATCGATTGGCTTAGCTAAGTATTCCGCTTCTTCTAACGTATCAGCAACCGTTGTTGCATAGGTAACGATAATTTGCGGTTTTTCCATATAATAAGAAGGTGTAAAGTAAGATTTATACGTATCAAAAATATCCTTCGACATATTGCCAGTAAAGAACTGTGCATACGAATAACCTACACCACGTTGCCCTGCCTGCATGGCACTTTGGCCACTTGAGCCGAGCAACCACGCTTCTGGTAGTTGTATGTTAGTAGGCGAAGCAATAACTTGATCATAGACAGACTCGCCCGTTTTTTGATTATTCATCAATTTTAAAATGGTATCGAGCTTATCATATTGTTCATTAAAATGTTGTCTGCGACCCTCTGCTAGTGCATAGATTGATGCATGATCTCCACCAGGAGCACGGCCAACACCAAAGTCAATGCGATTCGGTGCTAGTGCACTTAATGTTTTAAATACTTCTGCCAGCTTGTAGGGAGAATAATGCATCATCATGACGCCCCCTGTGCCAATACGCATACGTTTTGTTTTCGCCGCTAAAAAGGCTGCTGTAATTTCAGGTGCTGAGCTTGCTAATGATTCGCTATTATGATGCTCTGCTAACCACATGCGATTGAAGCCAAGTTCTTCCCCTAAAAGCGCTAATTGTTCTGTACGCAAAAATGCCTGTTCAGCAGTATGACCTTTCGGTACAGGAATTTGATCTAAAATACTTAATTTCAATGAAAACACCCTCTCTGTCTGTATGCTCTCCTTTCTACTGTAATATAGTCATCCCTTTTTACAAAGCAAAAGCACTTATTGATATGCAAGCTGTTTCATTTCCCACGTTTCATAAACAATGCCAACAAGCGTTCCTTTTTGTTCTGAATCAAGTACAACATCGTTAAACTTCATTGCAAAAAGCTTAAATTCAGTAGCTTCCTCATTCACTATGAATTGCAATATGGCATGTCCTTTTTCATCTGAAAATAGAATATCCCCTGAAAGTTCCACGACATGTTGACCAGTTTTTGCCTTATAATAACGCCAATAAGGCTCTGTAAAAGCATAATTAAAGGCATCACGGACTTTCACGTCAGTAAAATCAACCAAATATCCTTCCTTTACTGTATCGATATATACATTATCCGTAATATCTTTTTTTGCATTAAAAACATAGCCTACGAGCACACCCATAAACACAACACAAACAAACACTCGAAAATGATTTCCTAAAGACAAATGTCATCACGTCCCCTTTACGCAAAAACACCATTTCCTTCATAATACATTAAAATAATTACATAAAGTAGAATATTTTTGTATTTTGTAGATTTTTATATTTCCACAACAAATGATGCATACTAAACGTGGCAATTAAAAATTAATACAGGCTATTTACAGTCACTCTGTGTTCCGCTAATATCAGATTATTATTATAGAAAAGAGATGACGTTAGTGCCTTTCGATTTAGACCCAAATATATTATTAATTCTTATTATTTTTGGCTTTTTGGCCGCATTTATCGACTCTGTAGTTGGTGGTGGTGGGCTCATTTCATTGCCTGCTCTCCTATTTGTTGGATTACCACCTACCGCAGCTGTCGCAACAAATAAACTAGCTGGTACAATGGGATCTTTAACTAGTACCATTACGTTTTACCGCTCTGGGAAGCTAGATATTAAATCTGTCTATAAGCTGTTTCCTTTTGTATTTTTCGGCTCCATGGTTGGCGCATGGATTGTCCATTTAATTGATCCAAGTGTTTTAAAGCCTTTAATGTTAATCATGCTAGCCGCTGTAGCCGTTTATACGATTTTCAAAAAAGACTGGGGTAGTATTTCCACATATAAAAAGCTAACACCTAAACGATATGCTTTTTTCGTCCTTATTATTACTTTAATTGGCTTCTATGATGGTTTCTTAGGCCCAGGCACAGGATCATTCTTACTGTTTGCCTTTTTAATCGTTGGCTTTGACTTTTTAAAATCAGCCGGCAATGCCAAGTTTTTAAACTTCGGAAGCAATATTGCAGCGCTTCTTATGTTTATATACTTAGGTCAGATTCATTATACTTACGGCTTCGCTATGGGACTTGCTCAAATTGCTGGAGCGATAGTCGGTTCAAAATTTGCCATTAAACGCGGGAGTAGTTACGTGCGTAAACTATTTATCGTTGTAACCATCCTATTACTTCTGAAAAATACATACGACTATTTTTCGTGAAACAATTCTTACCTCTTTTATGAGGTAAGTTTTTTTCATTGCTTCAACTTTTTCCCCACTTTCATACGTCTAGTAGTTGTATACAAATTGAAAATGTTAAAAAGGAGCTTCTTTGGACATGAAAACAAGAAATGCATTTCAACATGAAGAGGTGTTTGTCCAGTTAATTCGTGAACAGAAAGAACGATTTTATTTGCTTGCCTATAGCTATACAAAAAATGAGCAGGATGCACTTGATATAGTACAAGACAGTATTCAAAAAGCGATGCTTTCTCTCGATCGATTAGAGCATGTGGACTATATGAAAAGCTGGTTTTACAAAATTGTTGTACGGACAGCAATTGATTTTTTGCGCAAGCATAATCGCTTACAAGTGACGGACGATAACACTTTACAATATTTAACGCCTGCTCAAGAAGATATTTACGAGAACATCGATTTAGAGCATGCTTTAGAGGAATTACCTCAAATGTACCGTGAAGTCGTGATTTTACATTATTTCGAAGATTTAAAGCTAGCTGATGTTGCCAATATACTGGACATAAAGCTAAGCACAGCTAAATCACGCCTATATAAAGCTTTAAAACTGTTAAAAATACAACTCCAAGATGTGAAGGGAGAAACAGCACATGGATAAAAAATTAGAAGAGTTAAAAAAACAATATAATGACGTTCCCATACCAAAGGAGCTTGACTTTGTAGTTGAAAGTGCACTAAGACAAGGGAAAAGGAAGAAAAAAAATCGAGGACCGCAATGGTTACTTGGAACAGCGGCAGCGGCTATGCTATTTACAGCTAGTTTAAATATCAGCCCTGCAATGGCACGTACATTGTCTGATATCCCTGTTGTAGGGAGTGTCATAAAAGTACTGACATGGACAGAATATGAAGTAGCTGAAGACACATATGACGCTACTATTAAAGTACCTTCTATTGAACATTTAGAAAATACAGATCTTGCAAATGCTTTAAATGAAAAATATCGTTCAGAAGGAAAAGCACTTTATGATGACTTTATTGCAGAGGTTGGCGATTTAAAAGCAAATGGCGGTGGTCACTATGGAATAGATAGCGGCTATGACATTAAAACGGATAACGACCAGATTTTATCGATTGGACGTTATATTGTCAATACAGTTGGGTCATCATCAACCGTTATGCATTATGATACGATTGATAAACAAAACGAAATTTTAATTACGCTGCCAAGTCTATTTAAAGATGACAGCTATATTCAAGCCATTAGTGAGAATATTAAAGAACAAATGCGTGAACAAATTGCTGCAACAAACGAAGAAAAAGTTTATTGGGTTAAAGGAGCAGGCTTGCCTGATGAAGAACTAATGGAAGTGTTTACAACTATCAATAAGGAACAACAATTCTACATTTCTGAAAAAGGAAAACTCGTTATTTCATTCGATAAATATGAAGTGGCACCTGGCTATATGGGTGTTGTGGAATTTGAAATTCCAACAGACGTTCTCCAAAATAGTCTTGTAAGTAATAAATATATTCATTAATCGCTGGCACTATCTCATTTAACATGAGATAGTGCTTTTTTATGACTTATAATCTTTCAACTTTTTGTCAAAGCTAACTTGTATCAAAACATGTTAGAGGGTTTTCAAATGAAAGGTGTAGGATCAATTAGTATTTTACATGTTGTCTTCCTAGCAATGACCGTTATTGGCTTAAAAAATCACGTTACAATTATGCCTCCGTTATTGGAAACTGCCGAAAGAGATAGCTGGCTATCGGTAATCTTTACATTCATTTTAATGTTTCCTTGGCTCTTTCTTTTAGTTTATATTCATAGAAAATCAAATCAAGAGCCTTTAAAAGATTGGCTGCCACAAAAAATCGGAAAAATTGGTTCTAATATTGTAATCTATATTATTGCGATTTATCTTATCATTATTGCGGCCTTTACAATGATTGAAACCTTACAGTGGGTTAATACTACTTTTTTACCTAGAACACCAAGGTTAATCTTGCTTGCTATATACGTCGTTCTTTGTATTCTACTTGTTACGACTAGTTTACAAACAATCGTCATCGTCAATGTATTCGTTTTATTAGCTGTAGTCGTTTTTGGATTTTTTGTTGCCTTTACAAACTTACAAGTTAAGGACTACGACTTACTACGTCCTTTTTTTGAACATGGATTTACGCCAGTTTTACAGGGGCTCGTCTTCCCCGCCTCGGGATTCTCGGAATTAATATTATTTTTACTCATACAACATCAAATTAAAGATCGAATGCGTTGGTATCACTTCGCCATTATACTCTTTATTTTAGCAGGGCTAACAATGGGTCCCCTCGTTGGTGCCATTACAGAGTTTGGACCAGCAGAGGCCTCAAAACAACGCTATCCCGCTTACGAAGAATGGGGCTTAGTAACAATAGGACGCTATGTGGAGCATCTAGACTTTCTTTCAATTTATCAATGGTTGACTGGCACATTTATTCGAGTCGGATTTATTTTATATATCGTAACAGATTTATTAGGCATGGCAGGAGATCACCGACGTATTTGGAAAATGGTTGCACTTCCATTCTTTTTTATATGTCTACCACTAATGTTATTAAATGAACACATATTTCTACAACTTAAAGGAAATTATATGTTAGCAGGTACATTTATTTTCTTTTTCTTACTATCCATATTTTTAATGATTGTAGCTTTCATGTCCGGAAAAAAAGGAAAAAAATCTAAAGCCGATACCCAAGACACGGAAAGTGGTGACACTTGATGACCTCAACAGAAAAGCCCTTAGATTTATCAACCTTAAAGCAGTTATTTGAAAAGTCTGCTGATGTTCATTTTCAAGAATATGCATTCCAGCAACATAAAGTACAATTTGTCATCTGTGAGGCGATGACCGATCAACAACTTCTCAATGACGTCATTGTCATGCGTGTTCAAGCTCTTTTTGATAATTTAAAGGACGCATCACTACAAGATGCTATCAATAAACAGTTACACATCCCTGGCCTACAACAAGTAACAGATAAGTCAGAAGCCATTACACTCATTTATAATGGCCATTTACTTCTTTTTTTTGAAACAGATGAACTGCTTTATGCCAGCAATATTGCTAGAAAGCCTAATCGTAATCCTGAAGAAACTAGGATGGAAGTACTCGTTAAAGGACCTAGAGATAATTTTATTGAAGATATATCGGTCAATATTGCATTAATACGAAAACGATTGCCTACGAATTCCTTATGTGTAGAAAAAATGGAACTCGGGAAACGCTCAAAGACAACCGTTGCTATACTTTATTTTGGTGACATTGCGAACTTGGAAATTTTAAATAGCATAAAAGTACAATTACAATCAGTCGATACAGATATAGTATTTAGTGGTGATTTACTAATGGAGCGTGTAAATAAAAATACTAGGTTTTTCCCTAAGACCGATTATACAGGAAGGCCGGATTTCGCAATTCAAGCATTAGTTCGAGGACGTTTTTTAATTTTTGTAGATGGTGTTGCTTATGCTGTTATTACACCTGTTAATTTATTTTTACTGTTAAAGTCAGGTGAAGATAATGAATACCCGATTGTTTTTAGTTCACTTGAACGTTTACTTCGTATATCAGGTATTTTTATAGGTCTACTGTTACCTGCTTTTTGGCTTGCTTTAACAACCTATCATCAAAATCAATTACCTTTATTGCTTTTGGCAACTGTTGTCCAAGGTCGAACAGGCCTACCATTCCCCTCTTCACTTGAAATGCTATTAATGTTATTAATGTTTGAGCTGTTTAGAGAAGCAGGCTTACGTCTACCATCTGTAATCGGTGGAACGATAAGTGTCGTAGGTGGTTTAATTATTGGCGATGCAGCAATACGTGCAGGTGTTACAAGTCCAGAAATGATTGTGATTATTGCCGTTTCTACCATTGCATCCTTTACACTCGTTAATCAATCACTCGTTACGACAATCAGTATTTTCCGCGTTGGCTTCATTTTATTAAGCGGCTTTTTTGGTTTATTCGGCTTTTTTATTTCACTATACGTAACCCTTCTTTACTTATGTAATATTAGAATATTTGGTAACTCTTATATGCAAATTGGCGCTGATTTAAATTGGTCTACCATAAAAAAATCACTATTACGCTTATCACCAAAAGGATATACCAAGCGTCCAAACTATATTGCACCACAAGATCAAACCCGTACGAGTGAGGATAAAAATGAATAAAAAAATACTCAGTATATTGTTGCTAATATTCACTACACTGCTATCAGGATGTTGGGATGTCACTGAACCACAAAGAATGTACTATGTCCATGCGCTTGGTATAGATTTTAAAGATGGCAATTATGAAACTTACATGCAAATTATTGACTTTGCCAATATAGCCAAATCCGAACAGCCAAATAATCCGCAAGCTCAACAGGCTGAAATTGGCCATGCAAAAGGTAAAACAATTGAAGATTCTCTTTTCGATTTATATCATTCCATTGACCAAAAAGCGTTTTGGGGACATATTACCTATATTATACTTTCAGAAGAAGTAATGAAGAGCAACAAGGTAAATCAAGTGCTCGATTTTTTAACTCGTTATCGTGAAACAAGATATCAAATTTGGGTATATGGCACAAAAGAGCCCCTCGATGATTTACTTATAGTAACTCCAATAAATAATAAAGCTCTTACATTATCTAAACTCGGAGATCCGTTAAATTCTTTTAAACAAGAATCTTTTGTCACACCGATTAACCTTCGAAAATTAGTAATCGGTCTAAATGAGCCAAGTCATGAAGTTTATCTTCCATTAGTATCAATTGATAAAGGATGGCTATCTTCAAAAGGACAGTCGGAATCAGTGGAAATAAAAGGTATTACACTACTATCTAAAGATGGATTAAAAGGATTTCTTACCGAAGAAAACGCAAATGGTATTAAATGGATGACTAACGAAACAATTCGAAGTGAAATAACGGGGCAAATTGGAGAACATAAACAATTCGTAACCGTTACATTAGATCATTTAAAAGTTCATATTTCTCCAGTCGTAAAAAACGAAAACGTACAATTTGACATCGAAATAAAAATGGAGGCTAACGTTCTTGGTATTACAGAAGAAATTACGACCAATCAAATTCGTCAATTGGTCAAAAAACAGGTAGAAAAAGAAATAAGGGAAACTTTTAAGGAATCTTTAGCATTGAATACAGATATTTACCGTTTATCTGAACAGCTATATCGGAAAGATGTTAAAACATGGAAAAAATTAGAGGATAACGGTAAAATTGACTTAACGGAAGATTCTATTCGCAACATAAAAATAACAGTAGTTAAAGTAAATCCTGGTAGGGAATCTTTTATCGAAACAATTAAAGAATAGCAAGTAAAATAAAACAAGGGCATCGAGTATAGATTTACTCGATGCCTTTGAAGATGTTCAATACTCAAACTGTTGCATTACTTTATCATTTTCTGTTTTACGAAATTGAATATGATGTAATTTTGCGAAAATACCATCTTGTGCAACTAAATCCGCATACGTACCATCCTCTTCAATACCATTTTGTGTGACAACAAGCACCCGATCCGCATTACGTATTGTCGCTAAACGATGCGCAATAATGAGTGTTGTTCGATTTTCAGCAAGTTCAGCTAACGATTGTTGAATAATCATTTCCGTTTCTGTATCTAGCGCAGAAGTAGCCTCATCCAAAATTAAAATCGGTGGATTTTTCAAGAACATACGTGCAATGGCTATACGTTGCTTTTGCCCACCAGATAGCTTTAAGCCACGTTCACCAATCTGTGTCTCATAACCTTCAGGAAGCTCTGCAATAAACGATTCTAAATGCGCCCTTTTAGCTGCTTCTTCAACGTCTTCATCACTTGCATCTAAACGACCATAGGCAATATTTTCTCGAATTGTCCCTGTAAATAAAAAGACATCTTGTTGTACAATGCCAATTTGTGCTCGTAGAGAGGCTTGTGTCATATTACGTACATCCAAGCCATCAATTGTAATCGCGCCTTTAGTGACATCATAAAACCTTGGAATTAATGAACAAATTGTCGTTTTTCCTGCGCCAGATGGGCCAACAAAAGCAATGGTTTGTCCTGCATGCACATCAAACGAAATACCTTGTAAAACGGCTTTTGACGTATCATAATTAAAATCAACATCATTAAACGAGATGTCTCCACATAAATGTGTTACTTGCTTTGCTCCCTCACGATCCTGAATTTCTGGCTCCTGCTCTATCAACTCTCGGAAACGCTTAAAGCCTGCCATCCCTTTCGGATACAGTTCTAACAATGCACTAATTTTATCGATTGGTTTAATAAGAACATTTGTATATAATACAAAGCTTACAAGTCCTCCATACGATAATTTCCCATTAAAGCTTAACCAAGCACCTACTACAAGGACAACTAACGTTAACAAACGAGTCATCATATAAATACTCGAATGCGCCCCAGCCATAATCTTATAGGCGTATAATTTTGCCGAACGGAAAAAACCATTTTGCTCTTTAAAACGTTCCATTTCATACGCTTCATTTGTAAATGATTTCACAACACGAACCCCAGAAACGCTATCCTCCACACGACCGTTTACATCTGCAATTTTAACGTACAACGTTTTCCATGCATTGTTCATCTTAATGTTACTAACTGTCACAAGCCACATTAAAAACGGCACCATAATCGCTGCAATTAAGGCAAGGGTTGGATTGACATTGAACATAATGATGAAAGCACCCAAAAATGTCATAATGGCAATGAATAAATCTTCTGGCCCGTGATGGGCAAATTCACCAATATCAAATAAATCATTTGTAATTCTGCTCATAATATGACCCGTTTTCGTATTATCAAAGAAACGGAATGATTGTCTCTGGACATGATTAAACAGTTCTTGTCGCATATCGGTTTCAATATTTATACCAAGTTTATGCCCTAAATAATTGACAATAAAGTTTAGTACGGTGCTAAGTGCGTATACGAGCAATAGCAAAATACTTACTTTGACAATCATACTCCACTCCCCTGTAGGCAGTAGTTTGTCAATGAACCATTGAACAGCTAATGGAAAGGCTAGCTCTAGTAGTGCTACAACAATCGCACTAGAAAAATCCACAACGAATAATCGTTTATGTGGTTTATAGTATGAAAAAAACTTTTTATACATATATGACTCCCTTCTAAGTTGCTAAAAAATTCACTTATCACCAATAGTAACACTTGTGATAATAATTTTGAAAATAATTTTTAAATATAAGATTACTTTTGATTTGCATTTAGTTCACTACATGCTATAATCTTTGTAAGAAGAATTGAATAGCTTTTGACATTTTTGTCAAAGGGGAGTAGCTAGCAGATGTGAGCGATACATCTGATTTCACATTCGTCATTACATGGCAGTCGCCATCGGGTGTGATAGCAAGCTCATCTAATAGATGAGTGCTGTACCGATAACTTTCGGTACAAATTATTATTTGGAGCTTCCAAATAGTTGTGCTTAGCAAGACCTTTGCCTATTTTTTAGGCATGGGTCTTTTTCTTTTGCCTAAAATTAAAAATAGGAAAGAGCATCATATTCATTTCTGTCCAAAATAAAGGAGGAAACACATTTGGAAGCCATTTTATTAGAATACGCATGGGTATTAGTTGTATTAATTGTACTTGAAGGACTTTTAGCAGCGGACAATGCAGTCGTTATGGCCGTGATGGTTAAACATTTACCAAAAGCGCAACAACAAAAAGCATTATTATACGGATTAGTCGGTGCATTCATTTTCCGTTTTGCAGCTTTATTCTTAATTACTACACTCGTGAATTTTTGGCAAATTCAAGCTTTAGGCGCTGCTTACTTGTTATTCATGTCGATAAAGCATATTTACGATTCACGAAAAGCTGCGGGGGACTCAGATGAAATTAAAGAACCAAAAAAGCAATCTGGTTTCTGGATGACAGTTGTTAAAGTTGAGCTTGCAGACATCGCCTTTGCAGTGGATTCCATTTTAGCAGCAGTTGCGATTGCAGTTACATTACCGCATTTAGGGAATTTCGATGTTGGTGGCATTAACGCAGGTCAATTCGGTGTTATGTTCCTTGGTGGTATTATTGGGGTCGTAATGATGCGATTTGCAGCACGCTGGTTCGTTCGTGTACTCGAAAAATTCCCGTCACTTGAAACGGCTGCCTTCCTTATCGTTGGTTGGGTTGGTGTAAAGTTGGCTGTCTTAACTTTAGCACATGAAAAATTAGGAGTTATTCCGCATGATTTCCCACACTCAACACTTTGGAAAGCTACATTCTGGATTGTATTAGTTGCGATCGCTCTTAGTGGCTACTTAGTAGGTGTAAAAAACCAAAAGAAGGAAGCATAATCGCTTTTAATAAAATTCGCCAAGACATAATGTCTTGGCGAATTTTTTATAATAGCTAATGGCGATTCGCTTCGGTTTAGTATCGGTTTCCCCTAGTTTAGTGGCGATTTCACTTGGTTTAGTGGTGATTCCAGTGATTCCCCTACTCTATCAGTGATTGCTACTGTATAATCGGGTATTGGACTAAGAAAGCTAAAAAAGAAAGGAATTTTTACATGGCTTACGCTAACCGTAATCAAAACTTAAACAAAATTTTAAAACACTTTACCTTTATGTGGGTATTGACCGCGATAGGAATATTTATCGCTACTTTATTACCATCAACAGTTATAATGCCACTTTCGATTCTTTGTATTATTCTCCTAATCATTGCCTGCTTTGTTCGTAGCTTAAAACTAGCCAACTCTATTATGTATGCAATCCCTTTTTTAATGGGTATTTTACTATTTTGGACAACACAATTTTTTATTGATCAGCTCGGACCGCAATTAGTTTTATTCGTTTTTGGAGCAACCGTTAGTATTTTTGTCATACTGGCTCTTGTAGGTATGATGATGAATAAAGATATTTCAAATTGGGGAAGCTATTTATTCACTGTGCTTATCGTCGTGCTTGTGTTTTCGCTTCTTTTTATGTTTATACCAGTTGGTAATATTATTGGGCTTATTATTGCAGCAGTTTCTGTTTTACTGTTTAGTCTCTTCACAGTGTATGATTTTAACCGCATTCGACATAATCATGTGTCCGACGAGGATGTTATTGGGATGGCATTAAATCTATATTTAGATTTCATTAATCTATTTACGAATCTATTAGAAGTGATTTGGCGATTAAAAAATGAATTTGACTAAATTTTCTAATTGAGAACGAATATCAATTTATTTTTGCACCATTTATGACGAAAAAAATATTTTTCTGTATGATGGCCCTCTTTCGCTATATACTATGAGAAGTAGTAGGTATTTACTGCAAAGGGAGGAACATTTATGTTATCTGAAAAACTACACACAGCGCTAAACGAACAAATGAATTTTGAATTTTACTCCGCACATGCTTATATGGCGATGGCTGCATTTTGCACAGACCAAGATTACGACGGCTTTGCGAATTTCTTTTTAGTGCAGGCTGAAGAAGAACGTTTTCATGCAATGAAATTTTATAATTTCTTAAGTGATATGGGCTATCGTGCATCAATACACGGATTTGACAGTCCTGAAAATCATTTCGACTCTATTTTGCATGCCTTTAAAACGGCTATGTCTCATGAAAAAGAAGTAACTCGTCGTATTTACAACTTATCTGATATTGCTTTAGATGAACGTGAGCACGCAACAATGGCATTTTTAAAGTGGTTTATCGATGAACAAGTCGAGGAAGAATCAACATTCGATACGTTAATACGTAAAATTGAACGTATTCAAAATGATTCGAATGCTATCTTTATGCTAGATGCTGAATTAGCGAATCGCTCTTTCACGCCGGATGCTGAAGCTTAATAAAAAAAGGCTGTATCAAATAGTATTTGATACAGCCCTTTTCATTTTCAAAATGTTTTTCCTACAACGGTCGGTTTGGCTCACGAATTTCGCCATCAAATGCAGCGCGATAAATAGCAAAAATATCATCTCGATTTAATGTCATCGGACTGCGAGCTAAAATTCTTGTTTGCTTTGTTGCATCATCAGTTAATTGTTCAAGGGCAAATTCTGGTATGTGAAAGCCTTTCAAAGTCGAAGGAATATTTACATCGTGTACTATTTGTCGCAATGCATCAACACACTTATAGGAAGCAGCTTCTTGCGTTAAATACATTGAGGAAAGACCCATTGCATCTAGTATATCTTTCATGCGTTTTTCACAACTTTGGCGAATATAGCCCATTACGTATGGCAATAGTACAGCGTTTGAATCTCCATGTGCAATATGGTACTGACCACCAAGCGGATAAGCTAAAGCATGTACCCCTGCTACACCTGCATTAAAAAATGCCAAGCCTGCTAAGTAACTACCATAACTCATATCTGAGCGTGCTTGCTTGTTATTACCATCTTGTACCGCTGTACGAATTGAGTTACTGATCAATCTAATCGCTTGCAGTGCAAGACCATCTGTCACTTCATTTGCATTGATAGAAACATATGCTTCAATTGCATGTGTTAAAGCGTCAACGCCCGTAGCGGCAGTTACTTTTGAAGGCAAGGAAATTGTTAATTCTGGATCCACAATTGCTACATCAGCCAGTAAATAATCATGCGTCACGACATCCTTAGTCGTTTCTAACGATAAAACAGAAATATTTGTAACCTCTGAGCCTGTACCCGATGTTGTTGGAATTAAAATTTTCGGAAGTCCTTTATTTTCAAGTGTTTTCGTGCCTGTTAAATTTAAATAGTCAGCCACCTGACCATCATGAGTAGCTAATACAGCAGCTAGCTTAGCTAAATCTAATGCACTTCCCCCACCTAATCCAATAACTAAATCAAATTGATGCTTTCGTGTATAGTCCACTAGTTTTTCACCAACGGAAAGAGGTGGCTCAGGAGCAATGTCAGTATAAATTGTCGTCTTATATCCATTGTCCTGCAATGGCTTTTTAACTTGATCCACTAAACCTAAGTCTTGTAAAAATGGGTCCGTCACAATTAATATATTATTTGCTTGAAATTTTTTTACTTCTACACAAAGCTGTTGCAGACAACCCCAACCTGTATAACTTGTAGGAGTAAAGGTTAATTTATTCATTTTCAATCTACTCCTATCTATTCATAATAGCCTTCTGTGGATTTTCTGAATGATTTAAATTGCACAGGATCATGACCAAACCAAACTTGTGAATTCGTTTCATTTGCTAAGCGTCGAATTCGTTCAACTGTTGAATTATAGCCGACTGAATCATAAATAATACCAGGAGGCTTAACAGGAGGTCCAAAACTTTCGGCTGTGTAAATGGCATCTGACGCTAAAATTATCCCCCCAGTTTCTGGCATATTAATATGCAAGCCAAGCATACCCCAAGCATGGCCACTACCAAAATTCAATATATTAATGCCTTCTGCAAGTTTCACATTATCTTCACCACGTTTGATTAATCGCCACTGTAAGTTGTTTTTAATCCACATATCAATATCACCCCAAACATAAGCACCATCCTTAACATTTCTCGCATATGTTTGTAATGTGCCATTAAATTCATCTTCCTGCACAATAATCGTAGCATTCGTAAAAAGTTCTAAACAACCTGCATGATCTAAATGAAGATGTGAAGCAACAACATATTTAATATCTTCTGGGCGAACATTTAATTCTTCTAAGCGATGGTGTAAATAGCACTCTTCTGGCATATTAATAGGAAATGCTTTTTGTGTAAATTCACCCCAGCGTCCTTCAGGTCCCATTGAGTTTGGATTACATGCTGTATCAAATAAAATTTTTCCTTCTGGATGATCAATTAAAACTGTATAAACAGGAAATTCAACAAATTCATTAGGTTGATTTGGATGATCGATTGTTGCTGGATTATGCATTGCAATCATATAATTTTTATCCATCCGCATCGTGCCATTATCCATAACAAAAAGCTTAGCATGCTGATTTATCATCTTCATTTACAAACATCCCCATTTCATGATTAGTTATGATTCCAAATAACTAGTTTCATCTCGGTCATTTCTTCTATGGCATATTTAATTCCTTCTCTTCCTGTCCCACTTTCTTTTATTCCACCATACGGCATATGATCTACACGATATGTAGGAACATCATTAATAATGACACCACCCACTTGCAACTTTTTTGAAGCTTTAAAGGCCGTTTCAATAGAAGGTGTAAAGATGCCAGCTTGTAAGCCGTAATTAGAATCATTTATTGCTTCAATCGCTTCATCTATTGTGGACACTTTGTTGACGATAACTACTGGAGCAAAAATTTCTTCACATGAAACACGGCTATAGGACGGTACATTGTAAAGCACTGTAGGTAATAAAATATTGTTTTCAATGCGACCACCAGTAATTATCTGTGCCCCATTCTTCAATGCCTCTTGAATCCAAGTGAGGGCACGCTGTTGCTCGGTTTCTGAAATCATCGTTGTAAGATCTGTCGTTGGATGAAGTGGATTCCCTAGTGTTAGTTGATTAATTTTTGCTGTTACTTGTTCTAAAAATTGATCCATTATATTTTCCATGACATAAATTCGTTGTAGTGAAATACATACTTGCCCTTGGTTTGAAAACGCTCCCATTACAATGCGCTCCATAATTTTATCTAATTGAACCCCTTCATCGACAATCACGCCAGCATTGGAGCCAAGTTCTAGTGTTACCTTTTTCAGACCTGCACGATTACGAAGTGAAATACCTACTGCAGGACTGCCTGTAAAAGTAATCATTTTCACCTGTGGATGTGCTAAAAATGTATCTCCGATAAGCTTTCCTTGCCCTGTGACTAAATTAAAGGCACCTACTGGTAAATCTGTTTGGGCTATTAATTTTGCAAGAAAGTGTGCTGATAAAGCCGTTTGTGTTGCCGGTTTTAAAACAATTGTATTTCCTGCTGCTAATGCCGGTCCGACTTTATGTGCAACAAGATTTTGAGGGAAATTAAATGGTGTAATTGCCGCTATTACCCCAATTGGTTCACGTAATGTATAGGCAAATCGTCCTTCTCCACTTTTTGAAGCGTCCATCGGAATTAACTCTCCTGCAAGTCGCTTCGCTTCCTCTGCTGCAAACTTATAGGTTTCTATTGTTCGGTCTATTTCTGCAATTGCATACTTTAGTGGCTTAGCAGATTCTAATGAAATTATCGAAGCCGCCTCATCTCGATGCTCAGCAAATAAATTCGATAATTGTTCCACAATTTGTGCTCTCTGTAATGCTGTTAAAGATGCCATTTTTGAAGTTGCTTCTTGTGCACTTTCAATTGCATCTTGCACATCAACTTCAGTTGCCATAGCGAAACTAGCAATTAATTCTTTTGAATATGGGGCATACACATCTGTATACCCTTCTGTCATACGCCATTCGTCGTTAATCAATAATCCTTTCTTCAAGTCATCCTCCTCTCCCCTGCATGGTTACGTATTCATTTCTGAAAATAAAGAAATGAATACGTAACCATTTATCGAGTAAAAAAATAAACTGACGAATATCAGTTCATTTTTTACCCGTGGTGTTTCTTGGGAAAAGTTTAACAGATTCAGTTTGCTTGATGCAAGCACTTTTTTTCTCCATAACATCAAATAATTTTTCAATCGCTAGAAATCCTAGATTTTTTTCCGATTCGATGCCCACAGTAGTCAAGGATATGGAATGATGTTTACTTAACTCTACATTATCAATACCAATTACATTAAAATCGTTAGGAATAGCAAATCCTTGCTCTAAACATTGGTTTAGAATTTCAATAGCAATAGCATCTGTTGCAGCACAAATCGCTGTTGGTCTTGGGTTTAGTAGCAAAAGTTCTTCAAAAGCACGCTTAATATCATCTTTGCTCGTATTTGTTAAAAATGTTGGCACTATATTTTTGTCAATTTCTGCTTCTGCTAACGCTCTTTTGAAGCCTTCATATCTTCCAAAAAAAGTACTCATTTCATGTGGACCACCAATCCAGCAAAGATCCCTATGGCCTAAAGAAAGCATATGTTTAGTCGCTAAATAACCAGCCTCCACATTATTTATTTCTACAAAATGCTTATTTTCTTTATGCTTACGATTAAACATTATAAAGGGTATATCCAACTTTTCGAGCTTATAAAATAATGGATCCGTATACCCGATAGAAGATAAAATAATTGCATCAACTTTCGTTTCTAACACGGAATTATAAATTGTATGTAAATTTTCTTCCGTTCCAAAATGCACATTTACTTTATAGCCCCTGGCGTTCGCATAATTTACAATTGCAGTTGTTGTATCGACAAAAAAAGGATTATGCAAAGGTCCAGATATTAAAGTAATAATTCCTGTCTTTTGTTGTACCAGTGATCTTGCAATATCGTTTGGAATATAGTTTAATTCTTCAATTGCTTCCATCACTTTTTTTATTGTTTTCGGCTTAACTAATTCAGGTGTATTTAACACTCTTGAAACAGTCGTCTGAGAGACACCGGCAAACTTTGCTACATCTTTAGAAGAAACCAAAAAAACCCCCCACTTCATCTTTGTATGCCTATTTTATAACATCCAATGGATATTGTTAATAGGATTGATCTCTAGTTAAGGTGAAAGCCATTATTGAAGTTGTTGCCATTCATCCACACTTTAATGCCACATAAATAAAACAAAGCCCTAAAAGAATCCAACACTTTTAGGACTTTGACTAATAAATATTATGACTCATATTGTACTTCTAATTTTTTTGGTATTGCTGGAATATCGTTTGATCTTACATCCGTCTCAGCAAGGTGTAAGCCTTGTAATGGGTACTTACTGCCGACTTCAAAAGGAATTTCAATACTTTCCATTTTATTATTCATCTGACTTCTAGCTAGTAAGCCATTTTTCGATAAATCGATGTCAATGATACTGTCGATTGTTTCTTTCAGCATTTGTTGATCTTTTATGCGAAGTGGCATTCTATCTTCCATTAAAAATGGCTGGATATTATCTTTAATAAATCCTTGTGCTTCAATTAAACACGAAAACTCATTTAATTTAGCTGCATATAATTTTAGTTGCTTTTTCTCTTTTGCACGTTGCTGGTTAAGCTCTTTCACCCTTTTCTCAATTCGAGCTAAACGTTTTTTCGATAAACCTATTAAATAGCTTTGGATTGATTGTATTTCTTCAATAATTGAGGCTTCCGCTTCTCTTACTTTCGCATACTGAGTAACACATTCCTCTTGCTGTTCATTTAATCGAAGCACACGTTCTTTGAAAAATTCATTTTGGGTATGTTGACCAAAGATGGCTTTCATAAGTCCTTTGCCATGAATTTTTTTATGCTGTGCATCCAGGCGCTCATATTCTCTCATATATTCGTTGTGCATATTTCGATATTCTCGTAAGGCTTGCTGATAGATTATCGCCTTTTCAGTAAACTGTTCTACTTGATCATCCTGTAAATAATCATTTTGGGAAATCGTTTGTAATAGCTGATACAATGTTTGTACATTTTTAAATACATTCGCCACTTGTTCATACTCTTGTTCGTATTCTTGTACAATCGCTAAATCGCGTTGGTAACGTGAAAATTCATATTGTGTATCGCCAGCAAATTTTTCTATATTTTCTACTGCTGATTGGAATGGGTCACGGTGTGGTATAACTGTTAATTCAAAACGGAAACGTTCTAGCCATTGTAAAAAACGAATAATAATTGCATACGTTTTTTTATCACTATTCATCGCAACACGTTGAATTTGCGCAATTAAATTATCATATTGACTCTGGTGCCATAACTCTTTATTTTCAGTTCGTTGTGCTTCAAGGGCATCGATTGCCGAAACAGGAACAAAGTCGCTAATTAAATGACCAATTCGCTCTTTTTCAGAACTTATAAACGCTTCTGTATTATTATTTGTATCAATTGCATTTACGATACAAAGAGGTACAACCCCTTTATTTTTTAAAGCCTCCATTAATAAAATTTCTGCGTCGATAGCCATTGATTGAGAGCGTAGTACCCAGAAAATTTCATCAACACGATTTATCAAAGATTCAGAGAAATAGGCCATTTCTCCCCCTCCTGCTTCCAATGATACCGAATCGATAATTGTAACAGATTTCAATAAATCATGTTTTATATATACTTCTAGATAGTCTAAATGTTCACGTAAAATTTGTGATGCAAATGTATCTCCAGTTGTGAGTAATTCTAGTTTACTCATATCAAAGATTGCCACCATACCATCTAAAAAATAAGCTTTAACTTCCTCATTTTCACCATAACGTAAAAACGTGTTAACCCCTGTCGGATTTTGATCGCTAACGGGTAAAATAGAACGACCAAGAAGTCCATTCACAAGTGTTGTTTTTCCTACCCGTTGTTTCCCGACTATCAGTACCATTGTTTCATTGTTTGCATCTTGGATTATACGATTTAAGTGCTTAGCTGTATCTTTTACATATGTATTTTGTACAATAATGCTGTGCAGTTGACGTAAACGATCCACAAACTGTGGCAAAATATTATTCGCTGAGGCTGTATAGTCGATTGGCGTAGTGTCAATATTCGTCATCCTCAAAACCTCTTTCCTATGTATCTATAGTTTCATTATAAATGAAACTATTCTATTTCTTATACATAGTTGAAAATTAATAACAAAAAAGGACAAACTACTCAGTTCGGGTTGTCACAAATAGGATTTACTTCTTAGTTAAATTTTCTATATTTTCTTAATTTATAGCGCGACTAGGTAAATGAAATGAGATTTTCTAGCTAACATATGACGACTTAAAGCTAATCTTGAAACGCAATATTTTCTATTCGTCAAAACCAGCCATTCGCGCATACACTTGGCTAAGCGTTGGCATACCGCCTTGTGCGCCTAATTTCTCGACAGAAAGTGAGGCAGCTATATTTGCAAAATAAACAGCTTCATCCAATGATTGCCCCTCCGTTAATGCATAAGCAAGCGCACCGTTAAATGTGTCGCCTGCTCCTGTTGTATCTGATGCTTTTGTCATATAGCCAGGAACATGAATAGGGTATTCTCCATCAAAATAACGAGCGCCATCACTTCCTAGTGTAATGATCATCTTATTCGGATATTTTTCTAGTATACCTTCAAAATCGTCTCCAAATAACTGGGCACACTCTATTTCATTAGGTGTGATGTATGTTATATCGTTAATCCACTGTATATCAAAATTTGCCGCTGGCGCAGGATTTAATAGCACCGGCACATTAGCATCCTTACATAATTTTAATGCATATGCCGTCGTTTCTTTAGGAATTTCCAGCTGTAAAATTACTATTTTGCTCTGCTCTATCACATCTTTTACCGCATCTAAATGGGACGGTTCCAATTTATAATTTGCCCCTGGTACTACAATTATCCGATTATCATTATGATGAACTAAAATATTAGCTACTCCCGTCGGTGCTGAAGCTGACATAAGCGTTTTCGTATTAACATGCTCTTGCTCTAAATTTGTTCGCAACGTATTACCAAAGTCATCATTACCTACGCAACCAACCATTGTTACCTGACTACCTAAACGTGCAGCAGCAATAGCCTGATTTGCGCCTTTCCCACCTGGACTTGTTCGAAACGCTTCACCAAGTACTGTTTCTCCTTGCTGAGGAAAATTAGCCATTTGTATTACTAAATCCATATTTAAACTACCGATTACTGTTATCATCTAAATCATCCTTTCCAATCTTCCTTACCATTTTACCGAGTCAACAATAGAAAGACAAAGGCTTACTTGTTTTCACTCTTACGAGGTACCAGCGATTCCACTAGGTTTATCAGCAATTTCTAGCCATGTTCGACGATTCACCTGTTTTATCTGCGATGGTGTCCGCTGTAATGGACAACAGTTTACAGCAAAAAAAGTGTTAGATTGATCGCAGTCAATCTAACACTTTTTTGTCTAAGCCACTTTTGCTAATTAGTAAGCTACTCGCTGCGCTTCATACGCAGCAATTTGATCTTCGTACTTAATTGTTAGGGCAATTTCATCCAAGCCATTTAATAAGGTTTCTTTGTAATAAGAATCGATATTAAATGTATAGACTTTACCATCTTCGCCCGTTACAGTTTGTGCTTCAAGATTTACTTCCACATGGTAAGGTTTTGTTAAACCTTTTTCTAAAATTTCATCGCATTCTGCTTCTGTTAGCTTGATTGGTAAAATACCGTTTTTAAAGCAGTTATTGTGGAAAATATCTGCGAACGATGGTGCAATGACTACATTGAAGCCATAATCTAAAATAGCCCATGGTGCATGCTCACGAGAAGAGCCACAACCAAAATTATCTTGTGCTACTAGAATTTTAGAGTCTTTAAATTCAGCTTTATTTAATACAAAGTCTTGCACTTCATTTCCTTGCGCATCATAGCGCCAGTGATAAAACAAATATTGACCAAAGCCTGTGCGTTCAATGCGTTTTAAAAATTCTTTTGAAATAATTTGATCTGTATCTACATTTTTACGATCAAGTGGTGTAATAACACTTTTTACTATATTAATTGGTTTCATTTCAATCATCCCTTCCGTGTAAATTTAGCTTTTACACAGTTTCCTTCACGAATTCCCGTACATCAACGAAATGCCCTGCAATTGCTGAAGCTGCTGCCATTGTCGGTGATACTAAATGCGTGCGCGCGCCTGCACCTTGACGACCTTCAAAGTTACGGTTTGATGTTGATGCACAACGTTTACCAGCTGGTACAACATCATCATTCATTGCCAAGCACATCGAGCAACCTGATTCGCGCCATTCAAAACCAGCATCAATGAAAATTTTATCCAAACCTTCAGCCTCTGCTTGTTTTTTTGTAGTATGGGAACCTGGCACAACGATTGCTGTAACATTTTCATGAACTTTGCGTCCTTGAATAACGTTTGCCGCAGCACGTAAATCGCTTATACGTGAGTTCGTGCATGAGCCAATAAATACGTATTGGATATCGATTGAAGTTAATGGCTGACCTTCTTCTAAGCCCATATATGCAAGTGCTTTACGAAGAGCCGCTTTATCAGACTCATCCTTATAATCTGCCTGCGTCGGAACATTTTGCGATACACCTGAGCCCATCGAAGGATTCGTACCCCATGTAATAATTGGCTCAATTTCCTCAGCCTTAATGATGCGGACTTCATCATATGTAGCATCCTCATCTGATGCTAAACTCAACCAATAAGCTGTAGCTTCTTCAAATTTGTCACCTTGTGGTGCATATTTGCGGTCACGAATATAATCTACTGTAATTTGGTCTGGTGATACAAGACCAGCCTTTGCTCCCGCTTCGATTGACATATTACAGATTGTCATTCGTTCTTCCATTGACAGTTTGTGGATTGCCTCTCCAGTGAATTCCACAATATGCCCTGTACCAACGCCAATACCAAATTTCGAGATGATTGCCAAAATAATATCCTTTGCCGCAACGCCAACAGGAAGCTCGCCTTCAACACGAATTTCCATTGTTTTAGGCTTGTTTTGCCATAACGTTTGTGTGGACATTACGTGTTCTACTTCTGATGTACCGATACCAAATGCAATGGCACCAAATGCACCATGTGTAGAAGTATGAGAATCTCCACAAACGATTGTTTTACCAGGTTGTGTTAAACCTAATTCTGGTCCAATAACATGAACAATTCCTTGATCTGGGTGACCCATGCCTGCAAGTTCAATCCCAAATTCAGCAGCATTTTTCGCTAATGTTTCGATTTGATTGCGTGCAATTGGGTCATTAATAGTCGGTAAGTTTTTTGTTGGAACGTTATGATCCATCGTTGCAAAGCTTAAATCAGGACGACGCACTTTACGTCCGTTCATGCGTAAACCTTCAAATGCTTGCGGAGAAGTTACTTCATGAATTAAATGAAGATCAATATATAACAGGTCCGGTTTGCCCTCTTCCTGATAAACAACATGTTTATCCCAAATCTTTTCAATTATATTTTTTCCCATTGTCTTCACCTATTTCTTAAATATATGTTGTCATAATACTTTCCGATACAAAACTTGTATCAATTTCGTTAATTACTTTATCTGTCCATTCATTTGTAGATAATGTTCGCCCTCCATCGCGTGCAAGGTCAGCTGTAAAGTAACCATCATCAAACACAGCACTAACAGCACGTTCAATTTCAGCAGGTTCTTCTGCTAGTCCGAATGAGTATTGTAACATCATAGCGACTGAAAGAATTGTTGCTGCTGGATTGGCAACACCTTGCCCTGCAATCTCTGGTGCTGAACCGTGTACTGGTTCATAAAGACCAAAATTATCACCACGAATGGATGCGGATGGTAATACACCTAGTGACCCTGTTATAACCGATGCTTCATCACTTAAAATATCACCAAACATGTTTTCTGTAACAACGACATCATAGTGAGCTGGATTTGTAATTAATTTCATAGCTACTGAATCTACTAAGTTGTGCTCGACTTGCACATCTGGATAATCCTTTTTCTTCGCTTCTACAACTTCGCGCCATAAACGGCTTGTTTCAAGTACGTTTGCTTTATCGACAGAACATAATTTGCCCCCACGTAAACGTGCTAATTCAAAGGCATTTTCAACGATACGCTCTACTTCTGCTGTTGAGTAAACTGTAGTATCAATTGCGCCATTTTCAGTACGCATACGTGGTTCCCCGAAGTATACGCCGCCTGTCAGTTCACGTACGATCATTAAATCGACGTTTTCGGCTACTTCACGTTTTAAAGGTGAAGCATCTAGTAAACTCGGGAACGCCTTTACTGGACGTAAATTTGCGAATAAGTCAAAGTGCTTGCGAATACGTAACAATCCTTTTTCTGGACGTAGTTCTGGAGGGTTATTGTCCCATTTCGGACCCCCTACTGCTCCTAATAAAATGGCATCACTGCCCTCGCACATTTCAATTGTTTCATCGGGTAGTGGATTATTGTGTTGATCGATGGCAGCGCCTCCGATTGTTCCATAACCTAAATGGAATGTATGGTTAAATCGTTTACCGATTACTTGTAATACACGTATAGCTGACGCAACCACTTCTGGCCCAATTCCGTCGCCAGGAAGTACTGTAATTTTTTTCTCCATTTATAAAAACACCTTTCTTTTTATAGAGTATGGTTACGCTGTTTTAGGAAAGACTCTCACCTATTTTAGGCAGGTGAGAGCCAAATCAAATTAAACTAGTTGACCTTGAGCTCGAAGACTTACTTGGATTAAATGTCGATTAATCGCATTTAAATAAGCTTTTGCAGATGCTTCTAATACATCCTGAGACGAGTTTCGTCCCGTTGTTGATACACCGTCGTATCGAATATTAATGACAGCTTCACCAAGTGCATCGCGCCCTTTGCCGACAGATGTCACACGGTAATCAATAACATTGATGTTACCTGGCACAAGTTGTTCTAACGTATTAAATATAGCTTCTACTGAGCCTGAGCCCGTTGCCACTACATTTTTCACATGACCTTCTGGCGTCACAACAGTTGCAGTGGCTGTCGGAATATTTTCTGTACCATATTGCACCTGTACCATTTTCAGTTCAAATAATGGCACATCTTCAATTTGTACTTGTTGTTCCGTAAGAAGTGTTAGTAAATCTTCTTCCGTAATTTCCTTTTTACGATCTGCGAGCTGTTTAAATTCAACAAAAGCTTTGTTTAGCTTTTCATCTGACAGTGTGAAGCCCATTGTTACCGCACGATCTCGGAAGGCAGCACGTCCAGAATGTTTTCCAAGGACAAGTGGCACTTCACCTTCGCCAATTAATGCAGGTGAAATAATTTCGTAAGTTTCAGGATTTTTAAGCACGCCGTCTTGATGAATACCAGACTCATGGGCAAATGCATTTTTACCAACGATCGCTTTGTTCGGCTGAATAACTACATTCGTTAGTTTACTTACTAATTGAGATGTACGCTTAATTTCTTGTAAATTAATTCCTGTTTTCACAGGGTAAAGATCTTTACGGATATGAAGAGCAACAGCAATTTCTTCTAGTGCAACATTCCCCGCACGCTCTCCGATACCGTTAATTGTTCCTTCTATTTGTGAAGCACCATTTTCGATAGCAGCGATTGTGTTCGCCGTCGCCATCCCTAAGTCATTATGGCAATGTGCTGAGAATTTAACTTTTTCAGCACCTTTCACATTTTCTAATAAAAATTTAAATAATGCTCCATATTCTTGTGGAGAAGCATAGCCAACTGTATCAGGGACGTTAATCGTCGTTGCACCAGCTGCAATGACGTCATTCATAATACGTACTAAAAATTCACGATCCGATCGGAAAGCATCCTCTGCAGACCATTGCACAAGAGAGAAGTATTTTTTTGCATATTTCACAGCTTCAATTGCTTGTTCTACTACTTGATCTGGTGATTTTTTTAGCTTGTATTCCATATGAATTGGAGATGTTGCTAAAAAAATATGAATATGTGGTTGTTCTGCTACTTTAATAGCTTCCCATGTTGTATCTATATCTTTTTGGACGCAACGAGCTAGCCCTGTAACAATTGAATTTTTCACAGTACCGGCAATCCGGTTAACCGCCTCAAAATCACCAGGCGATGAAGCAGGAAAACCTGCTTCAATAATCGTTACACCTAGTCGTTCAAGTTGCTTGGCAATTTCAATTTTCTCTGCTGTATTTAAGTTGATACCTGCAGATTGTTCGCCATCGCGAAGTGTTGTATCAAAAATATCAATTTTTCGCACTTGTAGCCACTTCTCTCACAACTTTTTCCTTACCTTCATTAATGAATGGCATCATTGCGCGTAATTTTGCACCAACTTCTTCGATTTGGTGATTAGCACCAGCTTCTTTGAACTTCGTATAGTCTGGACGACCATTTTCATTTTCTTGAATCCAACGACGAGCAAATGTACCATCTTGGATATCTGTTAATACATCCTTCATACGACCTTTAACAGATTCATCAATGATACGTGGACCTGCCACATAATCACCCCACTCAGCTGTATCTGATACTGAGTAACGCATTGTTGCCATACCACCTTCAAACATTAAGTCCACGATTAATTTTAATTCGTGTAATGTTTCGAAGTAAGCAAGTTCTGGTTGGTAGCCAGCCTCTACTAATGTTTCGAATCCTGCTTTTACTAATTGTGTTGCCCCACCGCAAAGTACTGCTTGCTCACCGAATAGGTCAGTTTCTGTTTCCTCTTTGAATGATGTTTCAAGTAAACCTCCACGTGCTGCGCCAATGCCTTTACCGTAAGCAAGAGCTAGATCTTTTGCTTGACCAGTTGCATCTTGATGGATTGCGAATAAACCTGGTACACCGGCACCTTGTTGGAATTGACGACGTACTAGATGCCCTGGACCTTTTGGTGCTACTAAAAATACATCAACATCTGCTGGTGGTGTAATTTGACCGAAGTGAATATTAAAACCATGAGCGAACATAAGAGCTTTACCAGCTTCTAAATATGGAGCAATTTCAGCTTCATAAACTGCTTTTTGACGCTCGTCTGGAAGTAAGATTTGAATTACATCTGCTTGTTGAGCTGCTTCAGCAACGGTTTTAACATCTAAGCCATCAGCTTTTGCTGCGTCGAAAGATCCTCCTGGGCGAACACCTACTACTACATCAAAACCTGATTCTTTAAGATTTAATGCATGTGCGTGACCTTGTGAGCCGTAACCGATAATTGCGATTTTTTTCCCTTTTAATACGTCCTCGTTGATGTTTTGTTCATAGTACATAGTAGCCATTGTTTGTTTCCTCCTAATAGTGGGTTTATTTTTTTGCTTGTGATGCTTACTACTTATTCAGTATGACGAATCACAAGTTTCAATTTTATATGCAAACTATTTTAAAATAGAGAGCTGTGTATTCATGATTTTTTGCGTTTCACGAACAGATGCTGTAGCACCCGTACGTGTTAATTCTTTAATACCATATGGGCGAATAAGCTCAATAAAGGCATCAATTTTTTCTGGATGTCCTACCACTTGATAAGTCACAACATTTTTCGCTGTATCAATAATTTGTGGGCGGAACGGTTCAACAATTGAGTTCATCTCCAGACGTAAATTTGGTGGTGAAATAACCTTCACAAGCGCTAGCTCACGAAGCACGATAGATTTATCTGTAATGTCATTGACTTTTAACACATCAATTTGCTTCGATAGTTGCTTCACAAGTTGTTCAATTTTTCGCTCATCTTCTACATTTACAACAAACGTCATTTTAGAGAAGTTTGGCTGTTCTGTATGACCAACTGTGATCGATTCGATATTGAATTGACGCTTCATAAGTAAACCTGTTACACGGTTTAGTACACCACTTTGATTAATCACTGTTACGGTAATTACTCGTTTCAATTCTTTTTCACCCCAATCATTTCATGTAACCCTTTACCTGGTGCAACCATTGGGTATACACATTCAAGCTGTTTTACGCGGCAATCGATTAACGCTGGCTCGTCATTAAGAAGTGCCTCACGGAAAATACTTTCCGCTTCGTCAATTGTGTTAATTCGATAGCCTTTAATGCCGTATGCATCCGCTAATTTAACAAAGTCTGGCTGAATCGGCATAAGTGAAGATGAATAACGCTCTTCATAGAATGTTTGTTGCCATTGGCGTACCATTCCTAAACAGCTGTTATTTAAAATCACAATTTTTACTGGTAAGTTGAATTCTTGTAATAATGAAAGCTCTTGTGCAGTCATTTGGAATCCTGCATCGCCTACAATCGAAACAACTTTTTTGTCTGGCTTCGCAAACTGGGCTCCAATTGCGGCCGGGAAGCCGAAGCCCATCGTACCAAGTCCACCAGACGTTACCCAACCATGATCATTGTTTAAGCGGTAATATTGCGCCGCCCACATTTGATGCTGCCCTACATCCGTCGTAACAATGGCATCCCCTTCAGTAATTTTATGCACAAGCTCTAGCGCTTCCTGCGGTAAAACTTCCGAGTCACCAGCTTCTTTTGTATACCAAAGCGGATATTCTTTTGCGTGATTATTTAAAAACTCTAGCCATTGTGTAGTATCTGGACCATCAAAGTCTTTTTTCAATAAAGATTTTAGCGCCTCTTTCGCATCCGCAACGATTGGGATATCGGTTGGTACGTTTTTACCTATTTCAGCTGGATCAATATCGATATGGACAATTGTCGCATTCGGTGCGAACGTTGCTAAATTCCCTGTTAAGCGATCATCAAAGCGAGCACCGATATTTAATAGTAAATCCGATTTCGTAATCGCAATATTCGCTGTTACCGTCCCATGCATCCCTGCCATACCAATGAATAATTCATGGTCACCATGGATGGAGCCGAGACCTAATAATGTATTGGCCACTGGAATTCGATACTTTTCAGCGAGTGTCGTTAATTCTTCACGTGCATCAGCAAATAGTACTCCAGCTCCTGCTAAAATTACTGGATTTTTAGCTAATGAAATTGCTTGAATAGCCTTTTGAATTTGTAAATAGTTCGGCTTATAGGTTGGCTGATATCCTGGTAAATAGATTTCTTCTGGTTCTTTTGGTGGATTATCTACATCAAACAGCATTTGAGAGACGTTTTTTGGGAAATCCACAACAACTGGTCCTTTACGGCCTGTGTTGGCAATATGGAAAGCTTCTTTCACAATGCGTGGAATATCATTAACATCCTGCACTTGATAGTTATGCTTTGTAATCGGTGTTGTAATGCCCATAATATCTGCCTCTTGGAATGCATCTGTCCCAATAACAGATGTGGCTACTTGACCAGTGAAAACAACTAATGGAATCGAATCAATCATCGCATCCGCAATACCTGTTACTAGATTCGTGGCACCTGGACCACTTGTAGCGATAACAACTCCCGGTTTATTCGATACACGTGCATAGCCTTCAGCTGCGTGAATGGCACCTTGCTCATGACGTGTTAAAATATGACGAATTGGATTTTTGTACATTGCATCGTATATTTGAAGTACTGCCCCACCTGGATATCCAAAAATTATCTCTACATCTTGATCATGTAGCGCTTGGACTAAAACGTCTGCACCGTCTTTCGCTTGAAAAGTTTGCGCTACTTCTTCTGTCGCCAATTGTTCTTTTTCATTAATTGAAACATTTGTACTCATCAAAATATGCCTCCTTCTTGTCTTTCGATTCACAACAGCATACGACTACCTGTTCTAGTTAATGAACACTTTAATGATTTAACGTTGAAAAGGTTAAGAAATTTATGCTGGAAAACATAAAATAGAATATACTGTTCTTTTTGAAAAAAAATAAAAAGCCCTTTTCTCCGAACGCAAATAACTACCTTGCGTAGGGATGAAAAAGACTTTTCATGGTACCACCCTTGTTTATAGCAATAAAAATTGCTACCTCGCGAATAAATGAAAGCATTTATGCACCAATGTAAGTAAACTTACATCCAATACGGTGTCATAAATCATTTATTCATTAATAACGAGCACTTCGATTATGCCCGGAACTATCTAATGGCGATCACGCGTTTAATAGTTCACTCCGAGGGGATGTCGGATCTAGTTGTATCGCCGGCTTCCAGCACGACCGGCTCTCTGGTAGATACAAGGCTCTAGAACCTTTAACCTCATCAACGTTTTAACTTATTTATTTTTTAGTACTAAATTTTCATAACGCCACCTGTTGATGCGCTTGTCACTAATTTTGAATACCTTGCTAACCAGCCACGTTTGATTTTTGGTTCAAAAATCGGCAGTTTAGCACGACGTTCTGCTAATACTTCATCGGATACTTCTAAATTGATAGTACGATTCGGTAAATCAATTGTAATAATGTCACCATTTTCAACTAAAGCGATTGGACCGCCCTCTGCTGCTTCTGGCGAAATATGCCCTATTGAAATACCACGAGATGCACCTGAGAATCGACCATCAGTAATTAACGCCACTTTGGTACCAAGACCACGACCTTGAATCGCTGATGTTGGTGCTAACATTTCAGGCATCCCTGGGCCACCTTTTGGTCCTTCATAACGAATGACGACTACATGGCCTTCCTTAACATTACCGTTATCAATATTTTCTTGCGCTGCCTCTTGTGATTCAAAGACAATGGCTTCCCCTGTAAATACTTTAATAGAAGGATCTACAGCACCAACTTTAATAACAGAGCCATCTGGTGCAATATTGCCAAATAACACCGATAAACCACCGACTGGACTATAAGGATTGTCTTTTGTACGAATGACTTGATCATTCGTAATCTGATAATCTTTTACTAGTTCACCCATTGTTACACCTGCAACAGTAGGACGATTTGGATGAATAGCACCTGGAATCGATACTAATTCATTGATGATGGCACTTACACCACCTGCTTTATTAATATCATCCATAGAAATATCTGAAGCTGGCATAATTTTTGCTAAATACGGTACTCGCTCTGCAACTTTATTAATATCTTCAATGTTATAGTCAATTTCAGCTTCATTTGCGATTGCTAATGTATGTAGAACCGTATTTGTGGAACCACCCATTGCCATATCTAGTGCAAATGCATCGTCAATTGCTTCTTTTGTAATAATGTCACGCGGCTTAACGTCTTCTTTAATCATGCGCACTAATTGTTTAGCGGCTTCCTTAATAAGTTTATGTCGTTCCTCAGAAGTGGCAACAATTGTACCGTTGCCTGGAAGTGCTACACCTAGCATTTCCATTAAACAGTTCATAGAGTTCGCTGTGAACATCCCTGAACATGATCCACATGTTGGACATGCATTATTTTCAATATCTAACAGCTCTTCAGCTGACATGTTACCTGATTTATGTGCCCCTACACCTTCAAAAACTGAAGTTAAAGAAAGCTGTTTTCCTGTAGCAGATGTTCCCGCCTCCATTGGACCACCAGATACAAAAATCGATGGTACGTTTGTACGGACCGCTGCCATTAACATCCCTGGTGTGATTTTGTCACAGTTTGGAATGTAAAATACTCCATCAAACCAGTGTGCATTAATAACTGTTTCTGCTGAATCTGCTATAATTTCTCGGCTTGGTAAAGAGTAGCGCATACCAATATGTCCCATCGCAATACCATCATCAACACCGATTGTATTAAATTCGAATGGAATACCACCCGCTTCAATTATTGCTTCTTTTACTACATCAGCAAATGTACGTAAATGAACATGACCTGGAATAATGTCAATATAAGAGTTACAAACCCCAATAAATGGTTTCCCTAAATCTTTTGCTTTTACTTTGCCTGTTGCATATAAAAGACTTCGATGTGGCGCACGATCTACGCCTACTTTAATCATGTCACTTCTCATATTAAACGCCCCTCATTTATTGCTATGTTCGTTGATATATACAAAATGTTCTGTCTATTTTGTTTTTGCCTTAGCATATTGCCTTTGTTGGCAGCTAATTGTTGTAACGAACGTATTAAATTGTTGTTATCATAGTACGAATAACTATACTAAGTCAACAGTGTTTTTTGAATTGTTTAAAAAATTCAAATACTCTGCTAAATATGAAATCGTTTTCATGCTGATTAAGCATCACTTTTATCTCGAATTGATAAATATTTTGACATTTCGTTCAAATTTTAATTTTTTTATTATAAACAATATTCAGTATGAATTAATTGTAAAAGTACTTATTGTTTTCCATTCTTTTCAGCAAGAAAATTTATGATTAATTCAAAATTTTATAATATAAACAATTGTTCTAGGTAATGTGTGAAAAATACTTTATCAGGATCGTATTTTGCACGTATGGCTAAAAATTTATCTATATTTGGATACAATGCATGGACATGTGAAGCAGTTAAATGACTTTGTTTTCCCCAATGTGGCCGTCCCTGATATTTATGCATTAGCGTATGAATCCATTTAAAATAAGGCTCCTCCGACATACCTTTATACATATGAAATGCAATAAACGCTGATTCCTGTCCCTGAGTTGGACTTAAATAACCAGATTCACCAGCTGTTGTTCGACATTCCAGTGGAAAATGCACGTTCAGATGCCCTTTTTTAAACGTTGCATGAATCTCTTCCATACATGCTTCAAATTGCGTTAATGATATCGCGTACTCACTTTCTTGGAATTTCACACTGCGAGGAGAGGGGAAAATTTCATAGCTTATACCAATCTTCTCAGCCTCCACCACATTTGCCGCAGCTAATTTGCTCATCGCACTACTTAAGGATGGCTTCCATTTACATAGTTCCGAAATGGCAAAAAAAGCACCATTTTCTACTATTTGAAGTTTTATATTTTCTACGACCTTACTCCATTGACTCTGATACACTGGAGCCATTGCATTCATCCGTTTAATTTGAATCGTCTCACTTCCTGGGAAGTAAAACCACTCCACATGACGATGTTGTCGTATATCTTTGGCGAATGTCGCAAGCCCATTTGATAATGTATCCCTAGCCCCAATATAATGTAAGCTATATAGCGGTAACACTTTAATTGTTACCTTTACAAGTACACCAAGCATGCCGAGTGAGACATGAAGCGTCTCGGATAATTCATCAGCATCTCTATTATGTTCGTGATATGTTCCATTCCCATCAACAAAACACCAGCGTGTCACTGCTGACGATAGCGAACCTAACGTCACACCTGTCCCATGTGTACCTGTGGATACTGCACCAGCAATCGTTTGTTCTTGAATATCGCCCATATTAATGAGACCAAAGCCATGTTTTGCGAGCTGTGGACCGATTTCGTATAAATACGTCCCAGCCCATAATGTAGCCTCTTGTCTTTCCGCATCAATCGAGATGAGCCCTCGCATATTATGTAATGAAAGTGCAATATGCTCTGGCATTGCAACAGCACTAAAAGAATGAGCTGCACCTGTGACACGTATTGTTTTCTTTGTATCACGTGCATGCTTCACTACGTTTACTACTTCTTCTATTGAACGAGGTAAGTACATCTCACTTGGATAAGAAATAATATTACCTGCCCAATTCGTCCATTTTTCTCCACTTTTCCACTTTTCTACAGAAAACATTGGCCATCCCCCCTATAGGTTGCAAAGCTACCTACGTATTGGTCTCCTCTTATTCCATGTAGTACTTGAAATCTTTCGCATAGCTCCCCGGCTTTTGCATGACGAAAATAAATGGTGTCACCAATTGTGATTGTTTTACCTTTTACTTTAATAGGTGTCTGCACCTCTCCAGCCCCTTCTAAACTAAGAAATGAAAAAAAAGCAGGCTCATAAAATGCTGGATAACGATCTACTGCAATAGCTCCAGATGCTGGGTAGCCGCCACCATGACAAACAACAATATGTTTCGCAGGTTTTCGCGTAACACGGAGTGCAAAACCTGCTGCTTTGGCAAGTTGCAAATGGGAAAACTGATCAAAAAGCGCTGGTGCATAAAATGCTGAACCAACTGTGATTTCCGTCACTTCTTTCTGCTCAGCCGTATATGTCATACTTCCTGTCCCACCACCATTGACAAAGCGTAATTTCGGAAAATATGCCTTAATATGGGCAATTGCTAATCTACGAAACTGTGTAACTTGCTTTTTTGCTTGTGTTTGCATTAAATCTATTAATCTACCTTTTATAGCATTTGCAGGTCGATTACCAACACCCGCTATTTGTGCTTCATAGCCCATGACACCTACAACTTCTATATGCGATTGCTCTTTTATATATAATAAGAAAGGTGTTATTGACTCCAGCGAATGGAGTGAGGATCGCTTCGTTCCAAAATAGAGTACTTTAAAATCAGTCGACATATTGATATCTATACAAATAGATACTTTAATATTAAGCTCTGATCCTATTTTCTCTAAAAATGCTACATGTTCAAGTCTATCAACCATAAATGTGACCGTTCTTCCTTCTTTCACAAACTGTAACAGCTGTCGAACTGCTATTTCTTCCATAATTGGATAGCCAAGAAGGACATCATCAAAATGTAGTTCAAGTAAAAACAATGTTTCTGCTGCAGTAAAAGTCATGAAGCCTACTACGTTTGAAAGATTTTGCTGTACATAATGCAGCACCTCCACCGAACGGATTGACTTTGTGGCAACGCGGATTTTTTTTTGCCCGCATGCTTGTTGAACCTTTTTAATATTTTCATCTAGTGCGTCTAGGTCAAGCCATGCAAATGGTCGCTCTAGCCCATTGAATGCTTGCTGAAATCTTGTAGTCATCAAATCCCCCCATATGCTTTATATATTTGACAATTGAAAGAAAAATTCACCTTATAAAATAAAATACTTGTCTACTTCATCCTTGCAATACCACCTGAGCATATCATTGGTCTTGCATTCTAGCATGACAATATAGAGACAACAAAAAACAACCGTGGACTACGACGAAATTGCCTTCACGGTTGTTTTAGTATAGGTCAAGCATTGTACTCACCTTTCTATTGTATTTTTAATTACGAAGCAAATAAAAACTCCGCAGCTAAATTTAACACCACTACTAAATGTAACGCAGCGATTAAGAATCCTTGGCGATCTAAACGTTTCATAACAGTCATATTCATAAACTATCACCTCTCCTTTTTTCACATTATACGCGCACATTCTTCAATTTTCAAACTATTCTTAATATTAAAATATGACTATTTTTCTGACAACCAAAACCAAATATGGCATGATAAAGAGTGAAATCATGCCTAAAGGAGTGGAGAAAAATTTTGAAAAAAGCATTACTTGTCATTGATTATACAAATGATTTTGTAGCGACAGACGGTAAACTATCATGTGGAGAACCAGGACAATTACTAGATACGCCTATTGCCACATTAATTGAGCAATTTATTGCTGAGAAAGATTTAGTGGTCTTTGCTAATGACTTACATGAAGAAAACGATCCGTTTCATCCTGAAACAAAGCTTTTTCCTCCTCATAATATTCGGGGCACGCTTGGGCGCAATCTATACGGACATGTTGGTAAAGTTTATGACTTGCATAAAGAAGAAGTAATTTGGCTCGATAAAACACGCTATAGTGCATTTGCAGGAACAAATTTAGCCATTTTACTAAAAGAACGTGGCATAGAGGAAATTCATTTAGTTGGTGTTTGCACAGATATTTGTATTTTGCATACTGCTGTAGATGCTTATAATTTGGGCATTTCTACAGTTATTTATGCAAATGCTGTAGCTAGCTTTGACACAGCTGGACATCATTGGGCTTTACGTCATTTTGAACATACATTAGGTGCAAACGTTGTGAAATAAAACATATGAAATTATAAAAAAAAGAAGCTGTTTAGGTTTAATTATCTCCAAAAAGGATATAACTAAGTAATGCCATTATAGAAATGCCATTATATCTTAACTTTAAGGAGATGGATAATTTTGATTAGTTTCATTTGGTTTTTAATTATCGGAGGAATTTTAGGTTGGTTAGCTGGTGTCATTTTAGGAAAAGACGTTCCTGGAGGCATTATTGGTAATATTATTGCCGGGATTGTCGGTTCTTGGATAGGTAGTATGGTTTTAGGAAATTGGGGTTGGAGAGTCAGTGATTTTTATGTATTCCCAGCACTAATAGGTGCAATCGTACTTATCTTTATTGTAAGTCTTATTTTAAAAGGTATGCGTAAAGCAGCCTAATTATGAAGAGCCATTCTTAAGAATGGCTCTTTTCTTTATTTTGAATTCATAAGAACTGCTGTTTTTAATTCATCATGGTAATCATTATACAAATTATAGTAGTGTAACACATTGCTCACGTATTCCTCGCTATGATTATAATTAAAAACTGCCCGTTTCACATCACCTTTAGCAGCACCATACTTTGATAAATAATTTGCTGCACTAAACACTGCATCTTCAATATCATATGGATCGGCTACACCATCACCATTTGCATCAACTCCGTACCCACCATATTTTTTTATAATAGCTGGATCCATTAGCTCTGCCTTTGAAATATTGCCTTTGCCCAGTCCAGAGCAGGTTGGATGCTTCCAACCTACAAATGTGCAGGGCATAAATTGCATATGACCTACCGCACCAGCTGGTGATACAAGAGATTTCATAGAGGAAAATCGCGTTTCAATGCGATGATGGGCTGCTAACAATGTCCAAGGCACCCCATATTTTTCTTCAGCAGCAACATATACGGGAATATATTGCTCTGGAATGTTCATATCAAAATTTTGCTGTATTTCTTCAATCGCCTTTTGTTGCGCAAGTTTTTCAAAGATAGGAAATGTTTGAAGTTCCCTCCACGCAAAAAACGCGAGTACATACACAGTAATCGCTACGGGGATTAATAATGCTATCATCCCCATCTTTACAGTTGGTGATAGCAGTGGTTTCTTTTGTTTTTTTTTCGCCATATGTCACACCTAATCATTCTTTGTCTCCTTCCATATTACCAAATTTACCGTTTTATGTTGTAGATTTTTTCTATTTTTATTTTTACTTTGTTATAATGATGCAAATATAGTAAAATACAATTCGATTGTTTTATTGGATATTAGTAGGAGGATTTATTTTATGTGGAAAGACTTTAAGGAATTTGCTATGAAAGGTAACATTATTGATTTAGCGATTGCAGTTGTAATTGGTGGTGCTTTCGGTAAAATTGTTACATCTTTAGTAGAAAATATTATTATGCCATTAGTAGGTGTTTTAACGGGTGGCATTGATTTAACAAAAAGCTTTATGTTTGGTTCAGGTACAGCCCAAGTCAAGTTAGGTATATTTTTACAGTCCATCATTGACTTTTTAATTATTGCTTTTGCCATTTTCTTAGCTTTGCGTCTGATGACCAAATTTACTAGAAAAAAAGAGGAAGCTGTTGTAGAGGAACCTACACCAGAGCTTGATGCAAAAGAGGAGCTTCTAAAAGAAATTCGCGATTTATTAAAAAAACAACAAGCATAATAAACAAGGCTATAGAGCAATTCGTTAAATTCGAATGCTCTATAGCCTTTTTGAATGTGCTTACAGTTCCATCTTCAGCAATTAATCCCCTACTATTCCTACATGATTTAATTTCAATAATCTATGTAATTTTCTGAAATCATCTTGTCCTTCTGTACTATACATGTTAAATTGGTAACAATTATAGAGAATCTTGAAGATACTAATCAAATTATTCTATTAAGAAATAGAGTCCTGATTGGGCTCTTTCTATATCATTGATGAAGAAAAGAGTGACGATATGACAAACAAGAGAACTATTGAAACAAAACTTGTACAGCTAGGAAATTTAAGTGACCCGAGTACTGGCGCTGTTAGCCCTCCAATTCATTTATCGACTGCTTATAAACATGCAGGTATTGGTGAATCTACAGGTTTTGACTATGCACGTACAAAAAATCCAACACGTACCATTTTAGAGGCAGGAATTGCTGATTTAGAAGGTGGCGACGCTGGCTTTGCCTGTAGTTCAGGTATGGCTGCGATTCAACTTATAATGTCTCTGTTTAAACCTGGTGATGAATTAATCGTACCGGATGATTTGTATGGTGGTACATATCGACTTTTTAACTTTTTTAAAGAAACATACAATATTAAACCTATCTATTCAAAATTTGAATCTGTTGAGCAAGTAGAGGCTTTAATCAATGAAAATACTCGTGCCCTCTTTATCGAAACACCAACAAATCCACTTATGCAGGAATTTGATCTCAAAGTGTACGCTGAGCTTGCACATAAACACGGTGCATTGTTAATTGTTGATAATACATTCTACACACCATATTTCCAACGACCAATTGAACTAGGAGCCGATATTGTGTTACATTCTGCGACAAAGTATATTGGAGGCCATAATGATGTTTTAGCTGGTCTAGTTGTCTCAAAAGGCGCTGAGCTGTCAGAACGTATCGGCTATATTCATAATGGTAGTGGAATGGTATTAGGTGCGATGGATTCTTGGTTATTGATTCGTGGATTAAAAACGTTGCATCTTCGCTTAAAACAACATGATGCAAACGCGAAGGCAATAGCTGCTTATTTAGAAGAAGAAAAACTTGTGACAGACGTACTGTATACAGGCAAAGGTGGTATGCTGTCATTCCGACTTCAAAAGCCTGAGTGGATAGATCCATTCCTTCGAAACTTAAAGTTAATTATTTTTGCAGAAAGCCTTGGTGGCGTTGAGAGCTTTATCACATATCCTGCCACACAAACACATGCCGATATGCCATACGAAGAGCGTGTAGAACGCGGTGTTTGCGATCGTTTACTACGCTTCTCTGTCGGCATTGAAGAAGCTGAAGATTTAATTGCAGACTTAAAACAAGTGTTTGATACGCTAAGAAAAGAGGCATAAAATAATGAAGCAACATATTGAAACAGCTCTTATCCACGCGGGTGTGCGTGATGGCTATGAAAATAAAAAAGGTGCTGTAAACGTTCCTATGTATGTCTCTTCAACATTTCATCAAGAGAGCATTGATGAGTTTGGCGAGTATGACTATGCACGTTCTGGTAACCCCACACGTGATGCTTTAGAGAAAGCCGTTGCAGAGCTTGAAGGTGGTGTTCGTGCACACGCCTTCTCTTCAGGAATTGCAGCTGTATCAGCAGCATTAATGCTATTATCTCAAGGTGATCACATCGTCATTACTGAAGACGTCTATGGTGGCACCTATCGCTTTGTATCGAAAGTATTACCTCGTTTTGGTATCTCTCATACATTCGTTGATTTTACAGATTTAGCGGCGATTGAAGCAGCCATTACGCCTGCGACAAAGCTTCTTTATATGGAGACACCGTCAAATCCAACATTAGGGATTACAGATATTCGAGGCGTAGTTTCGATAGCTAAACAATATCATTGCTTAACGTTTTTAGATAATACGTTTATGACACCACTACATCAACGTCCTCTTGACTTAGGTGTAGATGTAGTAATTCATAGTGCAACGAAATTCTTATCTGGTCACTCTGATATTATTGCAGGACTAACAGTTACAGCCGATGAGCAACTAGGAAACGACCTTTATTTTATCCAAAATTCTTTTGGGAATATTTTAGGTGTACAGGATTGCTTCACATTATTGCAAAATATGAAAACAACGGATGTGCGCTTTAGTCGTTCTGCAACATCAGCGCAAAAGATTGCACAGTTTTTAGATGCGAACCCACTCGTTGAACAAGTATACTATCCAGGTCTTTCATCACATCCTGGTTACGATATTCATCATAGCCAATGTACAAGTCCAGGGGCTGTATTGTCCTTCCGCCTACCTAACTATGCTGCAGCAAAAGCATTAGTGGAAGCAATGAAAATCCCAGTTTTTGCTGTATCTCTTGGTGGTGTGGAATCCATTCTTTCCTACCCAGCTAAAATGAGCCATGCTGCAATGGAGCCTGAAGAGCGTACAAAACGTGGTATTACAGATGGCCTATTACGATTTTCAGTAGGGCTGGAGCATGTTGATGATCTAATTGCTGACTTTGCTCAAGCACTAGAAATTGCTGCAAAAGCTTAAATGTCAGAATTGTTTGAGTGACTGGCACTTCAAACCCACTTCGATTTCCTGCGGCCACAGTGTAGTCCGCGGGAGTTAAGTGGGTTTTACTTTGTTATTCAAAACTTAACAGCTGAAGAAAATTCAGAATTGTTTGGGTGACTGGCACTAAGCCAATTGTCTATTATTTCATTAAATAGAGCTGGATTCGCTAATGAAATACCATGTCCAACATCGGCGACTACCATTCCTTTACAATTAGCATTGCTTTTCACCAAGTCATTTGCAGATTTTTTCATGATTGATTTTTCTTTATCACCCACCAACACGAGCATTGAGCTTTTTACGTGTTTAAAGTTTTCTGGTATAGAGAATGACATATTTTCCATCATCACAGAAATCAACGTCTGTTGAGACATTCGACAACTCTCTTCATAATATTGCCCGTATTTTTCTTTAGGAATGTAAAGCGTCTTAGCTTGAATTTTTGAAAATATTCGATTTGAAATAAGCGGAGAAGTTAGTTTTATTGTTGGAGAGATCCATTTTTTAAAAACAGGCATCGGTCTAACTAAAGCACTAATAATGACAGCAGTGTCAATTAAACTTGGCCTCATACTTACCATTTGCACAATAATTTGAGCACCTAACGAAAAACCCACAACTGTGGTTTTTCGATTGTTAGATATCGTTTCAATAAGATCGATTATTTTCTGTGCAGCTTCTTTCATTGAAAAATATGTATCTCCACTATTTTTTCCATGTCCAGGTAAATCAGGAACGATACAATGATAATGTTGGGCAAAATATATTATTTGTTTTTCCCACATCCATCCACTGACGCCTCCCCCATGTAAAAATACGATAAGTGGTGCATTTTTGTCTCCATATTCATCATAATAAAGCGTCAAAATTCCTTCCTCCTTTTCATCTACTCCTAGTAGCTCCTTTGTCTTTATAATAAAAATCCTTTCATTTAGCAAAGGGGATTTTATTGTTCATTCATGACACTTACAAAAATCCGATATAAATAATCACCATGTCCTTTTGCTAACACTACATCATCTTTATTTTCAATCCAATAAAATGTAAATTGTAAGTTACCTTCGTTTATGCCTGTTGGTTTGTGTTGCCATGTTGGACGTGAATCATCTGATATTAAGTGGTAAAAATAACGTTTTTGTAAGGCTCCTGAATAATGTTCGGCATAATCCTGTGCGATTAAGCCCTTTACTTCTAAATTTGTTAACCCGGTTTCCTCCACCATCTCTCGTAATACTGCTTCTAGAGGCGTTTCTCCTTCTTCAACTGTCCCCTTTGGAACTTGGATACCAGCACCAGCTGTATTTTGTTTAAATACAAGTACTTGGATTCGACCCTCGAATTCCCTTGTAATATACCCAAATGCTTTTTCCAAAACTTGCATTAATCCATCCCCTTTCGTCGTTTTGAATGTTACAATATATAGAAATTATTGAAATTGTAGGTGATAGTTGTTGACACTCATTATACGGCAAATGAAAGAAGAAGACATCCCTTTTGTACAAGAAATTGCCAAAACAAGTTGGTATGCAACATATGAAGGAATCATTCCGATGCATATTCAGAATCGTTTTCTCGAAGCTGCCTATAGCGAAGAACGTTTATTAACACGTCTTCAAACGAGTCCATTTTTAGTTGCCAAGTTAGGTGAATCACTTGTTGGCTTTGCTAACTTTTCGAATGTTAATGACAACGGACAAGCAGAGCTATTCGCTATTTATTTACTTCCAGGTGCCCAAAATAAAGGAATCGGCACGGCCTTATTAGAAAGTGGGATTCAAAAATTACAGGGGATAACTTCCCTGACTGTATGTGTTGAGAAGGACAATATAATTGGAAGTCAATTCTACAAGGCAAAAGACTTCCAACCTGTTGAAGAATTCGATGATTTATTTGATGGGCATATTTTACAAACGATACGATTGGAACTTGCGTTAACAAAAAAATAACGGAGTCATTTGCACCCCGTTATTTGCCCTCGTTTTATTCAAGCAAATCAATTTGTGTAGATTGAATAACGAGGGCTGTTAACCCTTTGTCACTTCCTGACTCATGTGCTTCTCCCTCTTGCCAAAGAATCCCCTCTCCTTGTTTTACAAGTAATTTCTCCCTATCTTTACCGCAGATCCATCCTTCTCCCTCAATAACAATGAATAGCTGTGGTACTGGTGCTTCATGTAATCCAACTACACCACCTGCTTCTATGTATATAAAACCAATATTTGTTGGCTCTACTGTTTTCATTATTTTAGTATAAAATGAATAAAGTGAGTTGTAATTGTTAATTGCATTGCCACTATCCTTTGAGAACTGATAAATTTTCATAGCAAATCCTTCTCCTTTTCAAACGTTTTCTAAAAATGCGATTTCAGAACTTAAACCATTTTGTACATTAACACATCATCAACATACTCGTTATCCCTTACTTTAATTTCATTAATTTTTCTACCTTCTTCAATAAAACCCATTTTTCGATAAAGAGCAATGGCCCCTATATTTGTTGAAAATACGCCTAAGCAAACTTTTTCAATTATTGGATTGGCAGTTGCCCATGTCAGTAATTCCTCGATTAAACGTTTACCAATTCCTCCTCCTCGTTGATCTTTTCGAACCATCATGCCAAAGCTACCAGTATGGGCTAAACGTTTACGATTTGGTGATTGAAATGCTAACCAGCCAACTATATCGTCATTGCATTCAGCAATAAGAATTGTTTCATGGTCATTTGCTAATATCGTCTGTATCGATGCTTGTTGTCCTTCGATAGTTTGCTGAAATTCTTCAGTTGTCGTTATTAAAAATAGTTCTTCCGCTAAAACTTCTTGTTGGATTTCAAGCATTTTTTTTGCATCAGCAAGACGCGCAATACGAATGTTCATTTGATTGTCCATATCCAATTCTCCTTCTAGTTCCTCATTTCATATCTTTTACTATAAATCAATTACTTGGTTATTTACTAATTTTCCTTTAAATAAGATGCAAAAAAAAAGCCCAGATAAAATATCTGAGCTTGATAACACTTATTGCTTCTAGCATGACTAAAACTGTCGGGCTTTCGCTTCACTTCTCAAGATACGGTTATGGAGAGTAATCTCCGTTTCACCATTTACTTGAGATTTTGAACGCTTAATCCTTGTCCAGTTACGGTGGATTTTTTGAGATTTTGGGTCTAGTTGTTCAGGCCTACTCATTTTACATCCTCCTCATCATTATAGACTTCATAAGTGAATCCATGTTAGTATGACCATTTTTTTTAATACTACTCGTCCATAGAAACTATTGTGAAAATTTTTATAAGCCTAACACAGTTACCGCATAACAAAGTTATTAGCACCATCAGATACTCTTAGCATATTTCGACCACTTTCCTTAGCAACGTAAAGTGCCTGATCTGCCTTATCAATCAAATCGTAGAAGGTCGAAATGTCCTTATCATTGGCAAATTCTGCAATGCCAATACTCACTGTCATAGGAATATACTGTTCACCTATAGTAAAAGGATACTCTTCAACATTTTTTCTTATTCTTTCTGCAATTTTCACAGCACTTTCCAACGTCGTCGCTGGGGATAAAATTACAAATTCCTCACCACCATATCTCGTAGTGATATCTTTTCTTCGTACGGATTCTTTAATGATCTTTGCAACATGCTTTAATACCTCATCCCCAGTCAGATGCCCATATGTATCATTAACTTTTTTGAAAAAATCGATATCAATCGCTATACAGGAACAATGATGCTCATTGTTTTTACAGTCTTGAAAAACATGCTCACCCTGCTCATTTAAATAACGGCGATTATATAGTTTCGTTAGTTGGCAAGTAACAGATAACTCCTTAAGTAATATTGTATCTTCTTTCACTTTTGCGCTCATCTCATTAAAAGATGAACAAAGCTCCTGAAACTCTTTGGCATACGGTGCTAACTGTTTTTCATTAATTTTATAATCGTAGTGTCCTTGCTCCACCTTACCAACGCCTTTTAGTAACTGCTGAATCGGCTCTTCTATTTTTTTCGTTATCATTAACATAACTTTAATGGTTAAAAATGTGCCCACTAAAATACAAATCGCTAACAAGCCAAATCTTTTAATTAAAGGTGTATACGCTTCCAAAAGATTGACTTCAGAAATAAAATACCATTTGCCTTGATTAATTGGCTTACTTTCTGCTAACACCCATTCGCCATTTGCATCCTTATAAGAGTTTATTGGCGATTGCGTTTGATGAGATTGAGCAATCGTCAAAATTTGTTCATCAATGTTATAGTTTTGCGAGAATATATTTTGATTAGCTGAATTCACATCCTTCTTATTGGAAACTAATTCTGTTAACAAAGTTCCATCTTGATTGACTATATAAGCATGTCCCTGAAAACCCACTCTTGATTCATTTAAAAGCAAATCAACTGTACTAAAATTCACAGTGCCAAAAACAACACCATTAAATTGTTGTTGTTCATCAAGTATAGGAGATGCGAAAGCAATGATGGGCTCCTTTGTTACTTTACTAATTAATACATCTGTAATATACTGCTGCTTCGTTTTTTTGGCGACTTGGAAATACTCACGATTTTTTACATCAATGCCAATCCCGTTATGTTGATATTCTGTCACTGTATCGAACTGTACTATTCCTTCTTTGTTAACAAAGACTAAATCAGTAAAAACAGTTTGTTTTTTATATTCTTGAAAAAATGCTTGCGTTTGTTCATACTGATAGCCTTTAACAAAAGCTAAATTCGTTATTGTATGTATATCCTCGGACCGCTCCATTAACCAGCTTTCAAAAAAATAGGTTTGAGCATCTAAGTAATTGGTCATTTCTTCTTTTTGATGGTTAATTGTTTGCTGATATTCGATAAAAATTGTCGGAATAAAAATACATAAACTAATGATAAAAATAATAACGATATGCCCTCTTCGAAGCAAATTTCTTATCGTATTTTGCCATAAAACCTTTTTAATTATGTTCAAAACCTTTCCCTCCACAAAAATTAAATGGAAATTTTTTATTTTTCCTATCAAAAATACCACAAGAAATAGATTGAAGCAGTGAGAAATTTAATAGTTGAATGGTAAATTATAAGAATTCAACGAATTTCTGTTACAATTTCCCAACAAAGCATTTAGTATAATATGTATATTAATTCAATTAGGAGGAACTTATGGAAATTAGAGCATATCAATTAGAAGATGAAATAGGTTGGGTTCGTTGTAGGGTGTTATCATTTTTAAATACTGCTTATTTTGACAATGTTCTTCAGAAAAAGGAAACATATGCTAACCCAGCCATTGAACTAGTAGCAATTAAGGATCATCAAGTCATTGGTTTAATTGATGTTGAATACGAAGTGCAACCGCAAACTGTTTGTTCTCAAGGGGATGGGTTAGGAGGAATGATTTGGCACATTGCTGTTCATCCTGACTATCAAAAAATGGGAGTTGGTCATCAATTATTGAAAGCTGCTGAAAAAAGAGCGAAAGGAAAAAAAATAAACCGCTTGGAAGCATGGACAAGAGATGATAAGTGGGTAAACGATTGGTACATAAACAATAAGTTTTCAATTGTAGATTCCTATTTACAAGTATTTATTGAAAGTGAAAATGAAATGAAGCAAACGTTAAAATCCGAAATACCAGAACTCTACCCCGTTCAAGCCTTTGCGCACTATGTAGGGAAGGAAAAGGAGATGATAATGAATCGCTATACTAGAGTACATGAATGTTTTTGCTTTGAGAAAAAATTGTTGTGAATAGCATACTAGAACTGTACACAATATGAGGTGCGACACCTTTGTAGCGAGGGTCGCACTTCCGTTGTGAGCAATTCTTCATTTTACGTTATAAAGCGATTTACTGTATTCGCAAATATGAGTGTAAATACAGTGAGCCCTATAAATAGGATGAGACTAACTATAAAGAGCCATTCAGTTTGGAAGACCCCATCGAGTGCCCATAATAGTATACAAAAACAGTAACCATACATGATTTTGCCCATAAATTTAGCAAGAGCTTTTTCATTATAGGTCTCTTTTTCACTCTGAGCCATTGTGTTAAAGCCTGCAAGTAAAAATGCACCTTTGCCATTCGATAAAACAATTGCAAATATTAAAAATGGAATCATCATGATCAAACATACAATGGCTTCCACGATAATTTCCCCACAATGTTGTGGCTCGCAACGAAATTTTTAAAGAGCAGCGACTAACAACATACTAAAATTAAGCTTTTTTAAGTTGCGTCATACTACTAGTCATTTGCGATAAATTTGTAAATCGCAGGTAATAAGTTCGGATGCAGCGGTAATGTTGGGTCTGAATAGGTAGCTAAATTCCCCTCTCGATTCTCTGGTGCGTTTTTGAGAATATGGTTCATGCCATCCATATAGATAAGTTCTGCTTTTTCATTGCCATGCTTTAATGCTTCTGCGTCTGTAGCTTTCACTTGGATATCTGTTGTTCCTTGAATAATTAATACGCGACCTTTAACTTTTTGGAGCTCATTAGCTGGATTATATTTAAGCCAAGATATCATATATGGCTGCACAGAAGCTCTAAATAATGATTGGAGCTCAGGAGAGACATTTTTCACTAGCTCTCCTTTTTTAAGTGTTGCAAGAATTGTTGTTGCTTCAGTCGTTAGGGCAGGTGTTAATTGTCCTGTTAATTGCTCCAGCAGTAATGTATCAGCAGCTCTACCTGCACCTGCTATTGAAACAAATGAATCCACATTGGCTTTTTGTGCAGCGAGCATGCCTATTAATGAGCCTTCACTATGGCCAATAATATGGACACTTGAATAGTTTTTATTTGCTGTTAGTGCCTTGAGTATTTGAACTGCATCGTCAACATATAAATCGATGGAAATATCATCCTCTTTCATTAACAAAGACGTATTATCTCCGATGCCTCGTTTATCGTATCGCACACTTGCAACACCTTCTTGAGCTAATCCTTCTGCAAGCATTTTCAAGCTATTATTTTTTCCAGCAATTGCTGAGTTACCATCCTTATCGGTCGGTCCAGAACCTGCAATAATGAGAACAACTGGTGACGGCTCCTTACGACTCTTTTGAAGTGCTACTGTTAAATCGCCATCCTTTACAGGTACTGTGAATGTTTCGTAAGATACTGGCTCTGCTGGCTGTTCTTCAAACGGTTTTAATAGCAAACGGAATTTTCCACCATTTTGATTAAACGTTGCTTCGATTTGCTCTCCTTTTAACGTTCCGTTCACCTCAATAAGAGAACCATTTAAGTTAATGATAATTTGTACTTCATTCCCATTATATGTTACGCTTTTAAATGGATAATTACTTAAGCCTTGTGCAGGAACAGATAAAGATCCACCCTCTTTTTGTAAATCTACAATAATTGGTAGCGAGCCATTTGGAATTTCAATATCCCCTGTCCATTTTCCGATTAGTTGTTCATTCATAACTTGCCCCTCCTCTTTTTTGTCCACCTTTGTTCCATTTTCTTTTTGTGAACAGGCAACTAATAATATGGCGATACAGCATAATACAAATAGTTTTTTCATAAAAGTCCCTCCTGATAAAAAATAGCGATTACATCAGTATTATCCTGAATATTCAGGACCGTTCGTCGCTACTATTTCATTTGTATATAAATGCTCAAAACGTTAAGGTTTTTCCAAATAAGGATTTGTAGTCCTTCATCTGTCATATCCAGAGTATAACAGTTGTGTTTCCAAAATCAACTAAAAACCAAAAAAGACCCAGAAAAATTCTGGGTCCGTGGACACTTATACATTCTATTTGATTGTACAGTTGTGGTTTCTACTTCATCCTAAGATACAGTAACACAGAGTATTCTCTCATTACCTAACCCTTAAGATATGTGAAGTATCAACCTTCTTCAGCTGTGGCGGACTTTCCTGAGATTCATTGTCTACTGGTGTTGAACTTGAACTACTCATTCTGCATCCTCCTCATCAATTTCGATGATTAAGTGTATCCTATAACAGTATGGGACACTTTGCAAAAATCTATACATGTTATTCATAACTTTTTTTCATTTATGCTCCACTAAAATGTAATTTAAACAAAAGTCTAGTTTCGAAGCAATAGGTAATACTAAGTTTCATATTAGCTTGGATTGTCCTATTTTACACTTAGTTGCATGTCCTGAAATACTTGTTGAGCTACTGTTAAAGCGTTTTGCACACGTGGAAAACCGATATATGGCACTAATTGCAACAGTGCTTCTACAATTTCTGTAGGTGTTAACCCTGCATGCAAGCCTCGTGTAATATGTGTTTTCGTTTGTGGCAAGGCACCTTGTGTAACAACCGCTGTTATTACGACAAGTGCCCGGCTTTTAGCCTCAAGACCTGGCCGTGAATAAACATCTCCATAGGCAAACTCGATAATCATTTTGCGCAAATCGGGTGCTATATCAGCTAGTGTATCTGAGTCGACCATGCGAGCTGCTTCTTCTTCCGTAACATATTGTTTTATCGTTTCTAACCCCTTTGTAAAACGATCCGTCAACTAACATTCCTCCTATTTAGAATACTATTTTTTCTTATACAAAAACCCCAATTTCGCGTCTCCGAAAATTGGGGATTGTCCTTCACTTATGTCAGGTGCTCTTTTTTGTTTCACCCTCTGGCTCCACAGAAAAAGGAATAATAAGGTTTTCATAGTGCCTCACTGGACAGCTTTAATGAATATCTATGCAAATGTCACTTAGGACTTGCACGCAAAATAGTTAAGAAAGACAAGCTTTTGCTTTCTCGATTTGAATAGTGACTTGATCGAAACCTGTACCACCTAGTGAATGTCTACGGCGTACGGCTGCTTCAGGTGCCAATACATCATAAATATCTGCTTCGATAAGCTCACTTTCTTTTTTCATGTCTTCAATTGGTAAATCTAATAAATAAATGCCCTTTTGAATACATGTAAAGACTAATTTACCTGTTACTTCATGTGCTTCACGGAATGGCATCCCTTTTGTCGCAAGATAATCTGCCAATTCAGTCGCATTTGAGAAGTCAGAGTGTACTGCCTTGTGCAGACGCTCTGTATTTACTGTCATTGTGCGCACCATGCCTTCAAAGATTTTCAAAGATCCAAGAATCGTATGCACTGTATCGAACATACCTTCTTTGTCTTCTTGCATATCCTTGTTGTATGTTAACGGTGTCCCTTTTAGTACAGTTAGTAAACCCATAAGGTTACCGTAGACACGACCAGTTTTTCCGCGAATTAGCTCTGCCATATCGGGATTTTTCTTTTGTGGCATAATGGAAGACCCTGTTGAGAAGGCATCGTCCAATTCGATAAATTTAAATTCATCTGTTGACCATAAAATAATTTCTTCGGCAAAACGTGATAAATGCGCCATTAATAATGATGAATTACTTAAAAACTCGACGATAAAATCACGGTCACTTACCGCATCCATGGAATTTGCATATACTTCACTAAAGCCAAGTAGCTCTGCTGATTTTAAACGGTCAATTGGGAAAGTTGTCCCTGCCATTGCACCAGCACCTAGTGGTAATATATCGATGCGTTTAATGGATTCTGTAAAACGTTGTTTATCGCGCTCAAGCATCCAAAAATAGGCCATTAAATGATGTGCAAAAGAAATCGGTTGCGCACGTTGTAAATGTGTATAGCCCGGCGCAATTGTTTCAACATGCTCCTCAGCTTTTTCTAATAACGTTTTTTGGAATGTCTCAATTAAATCAATAGCTTCGTTTACACGTTTTTTCAAGAAAATATGCATATCTGTTGCTACTTGGTCATTACGGCTACGACCTGTATGAAGCTTACCACCCACTGGTCCGATGCAATCAATTAGCAATTTTTCAAGGTTTAAGTGAATATCTTCATTCGCAACAGTAAATTCTAGCTCACCTGCGATTGCTTTTTCTTGTAATTGTGCAAGACCACCAAGAATAGCTTCTACATCAGCTGCTGGTAAAATGCCTGTAGCACCAAGCATCGTGACATGTGCGATACTACCTTCTAGGTCTTCCAAAACAAGTTGTTGGTCAAAGCCAATCGATGCGCCAAACTCATCAACCCATGCTTCTGCTGATTTTTGGAAACGTCCGCCCCAAAGTTTTGTCATAACAGCTCACCTTTTTCTACATTTCTTATCGAAAAGGTGCAGTACAGCGTTCATGCTACACTACACCCTAATGTAATAATTATTTTTTATTAACTGAAGAGTTAACCACTGTTGGCAGACCCCATAATTCGATGAAGCCTACAGCTGATGCGTGATTGAATTGGTCTTCTTTAGAGTATGTTGCTAATTTTTCGTTGTATAGTGAATTTGGTGATTTACGTCCTTCTACAATCGCATGACCTTTATAAAGTTTCACACGTACAGTACCATTTACATATTGTTGTGATTCTGCAAGGAATGCTTGTAATGCATCACGTAAAGGAGAGAACCATAAACCATCATAAATTAGTTCAGATAATTTTTTCTCAATGACTGGTTTGAAGTGTGCTAATTCCTTTACAAGCGTTAAGTCTTCAAGCTCCTTATGCGCAGTTAAAAGTACTTTTGCACCTGGAATTTCGTATACTTCACGAGATTTAATACCAACTAAACGGTTTTCAACATGGTCGATACGTCCAACACCGTGTGCACCTGCTACTGCATTCAGTTCTTGAATTAAATCAGCAAGCTTCATTTCTTTACCGTTTAATGATACTGGTTTACCAGCAATAAATTCGATTTCTACATATTCAGCTTCATTTGGTGCGTTTTCTACAGAAACCGTTAAGCCATAAGCTTCTTCGGGTGGTGATACCCAAGGATCTTCCATTACGCCCGCTTCATTTGCACGACCCCATAAGTTTTGGTCAATCGAGAATGGTGAATCTAATGTTGCAGGAATCGGAACATTATGTTGCATTGCATATTCGATTTCTTCATCGCGGCTCCAGCCCCACTCACGTACAGGTGCTAAAACTTCTAAATCTGGATTTAATGCTTTAATTGAAACTTCGAAACGAACTTGGTCATTTCCTTTACCTGTGCAACCGTGAGCTACTGCATCCGCACCAACTTGGTTAGCGATTTCCACTAACTTTTTAGAAATTAATGGACGAGAAAGTGCTGATACTAATGGGTATTTTTGTTCGTACCAAGTATGTGCCTGTAACGAAATCAGTGCATATTGTTCAGCGAATTCATCTTTTGCATCAACCATATAAGATTCAATTGCACCTACTTGAAGTGCTTTATTTTTCACAAATTCAAGATCTTTACCTTCACCAACGTCTAGACAAACTGCAATTACGTCCCAACCTTGTTCTTTTAACCACGGAATTGCTACAGAAGTATCAAGACCGCCTGAGTATGCTAATACTACTTTTTTATTTGCCATACGAAATGCGCCTCCAATTGCTCTATATGATATGTATGTTTATACACTCACTTAAAAGTTTATACACGAATAGTAACATGTTATAAAAATAAATACAAGTGCATTTTTATAAAATAATGTACTTTTGTGAAGAATGTTAAAAGTCTGCCATAGCAATAGTTATCGCTAGTATTCGAACAGTAAATATTTACACTCGAAAATACGACTTATTCCTATTTAGATGAATGTATATGATATTAAAAGGCGCTACTTTAAAAACGAAAAAACCCACTTCGCTTTCTGCGGTTATATCAAAATCCGCAGTAGCCTTAGTGGGTTTTCACCTGAATATTTATAAATTGTTTGAGTGACTGGCACTTAGCTAGCGTACTTTTCTGTAGGAGTTTCTGTAAGTTTTCGCTTGAATATTTATAAATTGTTTGAGTGACTGGCACTCATTTTATTTTTTATTGAATAAAGGTTTTGCTAAAAATTCGATGGTAGCTGGCGCTAATGCATATAGTTTACTCGTCAACCCCATCATTCGTGGCAAGTTCACTTCTCGGACTGGTCGTTCGATTGTTTTTACCGTAGCTTGTGCCACCTCTTCTGGTGTTAATAACAATCTACCTAAGGACTCTCGATAACCACTTTCATCATTTACTTTATCTAAAAATGGAGTATCAATTGGTCCAGGATGAATCGCCGTTACTTTAATATTGTACGGAGCTAGCTCCATACGCAGGCCATTTGTAAAGCCGACAATGGCATGTTTTGTCGCAGCATAAACACTTGCTTTAGGTGTCGCTACCTTTCCAGCCTGTGAACCGATAAATATTAGTTGCCCTTGCTCACGCGCGATCATTCGAGTCGCTATACGCTTTGCTAAATACATCGGAACACGAATATTAAGCTCCACCATGTCGGTAATATCATCATCTGATAACATCGGTGCAATAGCGAACTTCCCTACCCCAGCAGAAAAAATGGCTACATCAAGCATAGGTAGCTGCGCACATACGTCATCGATTGCTGTTAGGGAAGTTAAATCAGCTTGTATAACATTGGCTCCTAAACGTTGTAATGTTTTTAAAGCTACTTCATTACGCCCAGTGGCATACACGATATGGCCTTGTGCAACTAACAATTCGGTTATTTTTAAGCCAACTCCACTCGTTGCACCTGTTACAAAGATTGTCTTTTTATTCATTTTCATGTATAAAACCTACTTTCTTTTAAACAAATAGACACCTTCATTATTCTTCTTTGAAACCACTAGGTTCTTTGCCTCTAAATAGTCTAAATGTCCAAGTGTTTTTGATAATGTCAAGCCAAGCTGATGCTGAAAAATCGATGGATATAAACGTTTTGTCATTTGTACAACCGTTAACTCATCACCACCAAATAACTCATACACCTTCATAGATTGATGATGTTGTCGTTCAAGACGTTTATCAATTAAATATGGTATGTCTTCTAAATTTGCTCCATGCCCTGTATACATAATGTTTACAGGCAATTGACGTAATATTTCAAGCGATGTATTATATTGCAACAATGATTTCGGGCGTCCTAGTGTACGGTCTAAAGGTGGCTCGATTAATGGATTTGGTGTAATTTTTTCTAACAATAAATCTCCGCCGATAACATCATGTGTTTTTTCATCCCAAAAAATGAAATGACTTTGTGCATGTCCTAATGTTTCAATTGCCTTTAAACCAGGATGCCCGGGTACTTCATCCCCATCATGTAAAATTTGTGTCAATGGTCGTTCTCCAACAAGCTCTAATTCTCGACGAACATGGACACTCTGTTGAATATATTCTCGTGGGACGCCGTGTTCGAACAAACACTCACTGTAAAACTGCTCATGATAACGTAAAAACTCTTCGTCATGACGTAGCCATTTATCGTTATAGGCATGGCCTAAAATTTCTGCATGTGGAAAAGCGTCAACCCATCCCGCATGATCAGGATGGTGATGGGTTAATACAACCTGTTCTATATCTCGTAAATCAAAGCCAGCTGCTCGAATACCCCATTTGAGTGCATCATAAGCTTCCATTGTTTTAGGACCAACATCAAATATTGTTAATGCATCACCTTTGACAACAAATGCATTGACGTCTCCTACTTCATAGGGTGTTGGAATTTCTATTTTATGTATCGACAAAGCTGTCTCCCCCTTTTTTTGCGTAACTAATGAATACCGATTCATCTATTCTACAAGTTTTTCTTTCTTAAGTCACCCCTACTGTTGACAGCTTGACATATTATCAATATAATTTTGAATAATCAAATTATTTATGTGCGTTGAGGAAGCCAAGTATGTAGTTGGTGAAGGTGTCAAGAGAGTGTTACATTTGCTGCAAGTAACATCACCCACTCCCATTACAGAACCTACTTCTGAGCAGTTATGACAACATAACCGTTCCCCTTGCGATAAAAGGGCTAAGAGTTGTGCCAATTGGCAAACAAAGGTGGTACCGCGGAAACGATAGCGTTTTCGTCCTTCTATGTAAGGACGAGAGCGCTTTTTTATTTTGAATCGGAGGTTTTTCCTATGAAAAAAATACTTTTTATTGGTGCAGGCTCGATGGCAGAAGCATTGATGCAAGGCTGGATTAAGCAAAATGTATTTAAAGCACAAGAAATTTATGTCACCAATCGCTCAGATAAGGAACGTTTACAATTTTTACACGACACGTACGGCATCAATTGTAATTTTGAAGAAACTATCTATCAGCAAGCAGATCTTATCATTTTAGCGATAAAGCCAAAGGATGCCATTAAAGCAATGCTTGAACTAAAATCAAAAATAACAGAGCAAACTGCGATTCTATCCATTTTAGCTGGGATTGCTATTAGCACTATAACAGAGCAGTTAGGATTGCGCCCTGTTGCTCGAGTAATGCCGAATACTTCTGCAACAATTGGTATGTCTGCTAGTGGGATTGCATTTAATGGGCAAGTATCAGCGACACAACGCACAATGTTTTTACAATTATTAGAAGCTGTTGGATCTGTGATTGAAGTTGAGGAAGACCAGTTGCATGCCGTTACAGCACTTTCTGGCAGTGGCCCTGCATATATTTATTATTTAATGGAAGCATTTGAACGAGTTGGAATCGAAGTAGGGCTTTCAAAAGATATTGTAAGATTACTTATGACACAAACCCTCGCAGGTACTGCTGAAATGTTAAAGCAATCCGTTGATGAGCCTGATGTGCTTCGGAAAAAAGTTACGAGTCCAGGTGGTACAACAGAAGCTGGTATTAAAGCGCTCGAACAATATCAATTTAAAGAAGCGATTGAAGCATGCATAAAAGAAGCTGAAGCTCGATCTCGCGCACTTGCAAAAAGTAAGTAATCCATGCAAAATAGAGGTATTAACTAGGAATTAGGAGGGCTTTGCATTGACTAAATTATTTGAACCATACCAATTACAAACGATATCGTTAAAAAACCGCATTGTTATGGCCCCAATGTGTATGTATTCTGCTAAGGATGACGGGTTTGTTACACCTTTCCACCTTGTGCATTATGCAACACGTGCCGCTGGACAAATTGGATTAATACTGTTGGAGGCTACTGCTGTAGTACCCGAGGGGCGAATCTCTAGTAACGACCTTGGTATTTGGGATGACGCGCATATCGAAGGTTTACAACAATTAGTAACAAATATGCAAGCTTACGGAGCTAAAACAGGCATTCAGCTTGCCCATGCAGGACGGAAAGCAACTGTAGATGGTGAAATTTTCGGTCCTTCAGCTATTGCTTTTAGTGATGATTATAAAACACCGTCTGAAATGACACTTGACGATATTGACTATGTCATTGAAGCCTTTAAAAAAGCTGCTGTTCGCGCCCGTCAAGCAGGTTTTGATGTGCTTGAGATTCACGGTGCACACGGCTATTTAATTAGCGAATTTTTGTCACCAGCAACAAATAAACGAAGCGATCTATACGGTGGTTCTCAGGAAAATCGCTATCGCTTGCTACGTCAAGTAATTGATGCAATTCGAAGCGTTTGGGAAGGCCCTTTACTCGTTCGTGTTTCTGCAGAAGACTATGCACAAGATGGCACGACAATGGAGGACTTTATCGTCTTTAGTCGTTGGATGAAATCACAAGGCGTAGATTTAGTCGATGTCTCAACTGGTGGTGTCGTACAGGCACATATTCATCCGTTCCCTGGCTATCAAGTTCCACATGCTGAAGCGATAAAACATGGGGCAAATATACCTACTGGTGCAGTTGGTCTAATTACAACAGCGCAGCATGCAGAAGAAATATTGCAAAATAACCGCGCTGACTTAATTTTCTTAGGTCGTGTGTTATTACGAGATCCCTATTGGCCACTCCATGCGGCAAAGGAACTTGGCGAAAAAATCGAACCGCCAGTACAATATGTTCGTGGTTGGTAACTCACTTCTCTTATAAGCACTTCTACACACGCTGATAGCTTGTTAACTTTTGAGCTATCAGCGTTTTTTTGTTTTTATCGGCGATTTGGCATGGGTTATCGGCGATTTAAGGCGTTCTATCGGCTATTGCTCACGTGTTACGGCGATTCATGCATTTCTATCGGCGATTGCTCACGTGTTATTACCTTTAAAAAAGCGGGTTTTGCTTGATTTCTTCCTCAACTGCTTGTACTAGTGAAGGCGCGTCAGATGCCGTAATAATCTCGCCATTAACAATTGCAAAAATGCCCTGCTCGCAAATTTCACAGTGGGAAGTACAACCTGATTCTTCTATTTCTATATCTGATCGCTCTGCTAACACATCGTAGGCATCAGCTGCACCAAGCGATAAATTTGTCATACAAAACTCAACTCTATTGGTCATTTGCTGAGGCTTTTTATTTTTCTTAAACAATGAAAATACCATAAAATCTCCACTCCTTTTAACTACATTCTCCCAGTTTCTAGTGCACAGGTCCAATCCAAACGTCCATTTTCTTTACTTTTGTTGATAACCCCTTGACGGTCATAGTCAATAAGTACCTGCTCAATTAGCCAATGCTCTTGTTCTTTGCTAACAATTGTGTAATTAGCGAATGGCGAACCTGACTCCATTTTATGATAGATTGGGAACGCCTCTTCATAAGCTGGGAGACCGACACTGCCAGGGTTAATAATTATTTTATTATGTGGGAGGTAGACTACTCTAGGAATATGGGTATGTGCACAAAAGATAATTTCTTGTTTAATATACTGCGCATATTCCATAATTTCTTCAGATTTTTTCAACGTTGAGCCATTTGCGCCCATATTTTCTAACATATATGTTTCATCACATGCAGGTGTACCGTGGCAAAAAAATAGATCCTCTGTTTCTATTACTGCAGGCAAATTTGTTATCCATTGTCGATGTTTGTCCCCAATAAGTGTTGTACATAATGTACTGTTGGATTTGCTGTGTTTTCTAGTAACATTCTATCGCAATTTCCCATTATACTTTTGACCTTCGACTCTACTAGCAGATCATATGTTTCTATCGGAAATAGCGGACCATACAAACTATCCCCTAAATTATAGATTGTTTCAATGCCCCTTCTGTGAATATCCATAAGGACAGCTTGTAATGCATCCTTATTACCGTGAATATCCGCAATAACTGCAATTTTCATTATAAAGTCGCTCCTTTCTATAAATAGTCCCTTGTCATGAATAATTGCAATAATTCTTGCGGAACTTGAACGGAATCTTTGTAAAAAAGGTAAACGGGGACACTAGGCAATTCAAACTCAGTAAAAGGTACAATATTAAAACGCCCCTCCATTCTCTCTCTTCTAACAATCATTCGAGGCAAAAAGGACATACCTAAACCATCCTTGATTAATCGTTTTACAACATACGATTGTGAAATCGACACTTGCTTTGAATAGACATATTTATTATTAATTTGGTGTAACAAATCCTCCCAAATAGTTGGATGATGATGGGTAAATAGTGTATATGTTTGAAATAATTCTTCATAATCAATATAAGTTCCTGTTTCGTCATCAAATGCATCAAGTGGAATGACCAATTCTAATGGACTGTCTACTAGCAATTCTTGACACCAATGCCGATAGCGTGTTGGCAATAAAGAAATACCTACATGAGCTTTGTCATTATGAATTAATTCCTCTATTTTGGATGATTCCTCTACAAGAATTGAAATTTCAATTGTCGGATGTTCATTTATAAACTGGTAAATTACATGGGGTAAAATCGTTTCCACCATTAACGGTGTCATCGCAATAATGATTTTTTCTTGAATTCCCTTCGTCACTAATTGAAAGCGCTCGATACTTTTTTCCCACTGATGCATAATTTGCAACGCTTCCGTTAAAAATAACTGCCCTGCCTCCGTTAATTGCACGCGATTTTTCTCTCGATGAAATAATGAGACATTCAGAAACTCTTCTAACTGATGAATATGTACGGTAATACTCGGTTGTGATACATGTAATTCTTCAGCAGCCATTCGAAAATTACAAGACTTTGCTGCAACAATAAAAGACTTTAACCATTTATATTCCACATCTTCACCTTTTTCAATTAAAAATTTTAATTAAATTCATTAAATATATTTAATTTACTAAATTGTATAACAATACTAAACTCAAGGCTAGATAGTTCATTTTAAAACAAAGGGGAGAAATAGAATGTTAGCTAAATTAAGCAATCAGTTCCGCTCTTTCGCAAAAAATGAATGTAAAAACTCAAGCCCACTTTATGAACATTTAGCCTATCAAATTGCAGATGATGAAGAATTATTGCTAATTGCAAAGGATGCTGCTAACGGACAGCCTGTGCCTAATTTATTATTTGCTGCTTTACACTATTTGCTATTGACGTATAAGGATGACGACTTAGCGGATTTTTATCCTTCGTTCACGACTACACCAAAGCCGCAAGACAGTGTATATCCGTTTTTTAAAAAGTTTGTTTTGTCCCATGCAAATGAAGTAAAGACAATTCTTCAAAAATGGCTCGTACAAACAAACGAAATCCGTCGTTGTACTTATCTTTATCCGATGATGACTGAAATTTATCAAAAGCATCGGATGCCATTAGCTTTTATTGAGATTGGAGCAAGTGCAGGACTACAACTTGCAATGGATCAATATAATTACTGCTATAACCAAACGTTGTCAGTTCGTAATTCCCCTACTAAACTAGTTTTAGCATCGGAGAACATAGGGGATGCATTACCACCTTCCGTTACCCAGCAATTTGTTGTATCACAACGAATTGGTATTGATTTAAATCCAATGGACGTTTCAAATGAAAAAGATGTTGCATGGCTTCAAGCATTAATTTGGCCCGAACATCATGAACGACGCACACTTTTAAATACAGCTATTCCAATCTTACAACAGCTTGATGTACAACTTTATAAGGGGGATGCAATAGAATGTCTAGCAAAGATTAGTAGGCAAATCGATCAAGATTCAATGATAGTTATCTATCATACCCATGTAGCTAATCAAATTCCTCTTAAATTAAGGCATGCCTTAATCGAACGTTTAAAGAAAATTAGTTTGGAAAGGCCACTTTATCATTGTTATAATAATTTATTTGATTTGCAGCTACATCAGGACTTTCTGCAACAAGGAGAAATCAAAACCATTCGTACAATCGATCAACCAGATGGTCATGCAAGATGGTTTAAATGGGCAAATGAATAGGTTGACGACTGCCATTGATTTCCGCTACGCGGAGCAAGGAAAAATCCACGTAGACTCCTGCGGGAACAGCACAGCACGTAAGACGCAACACGCCGCGCATTAGCGAGGGGTGCGGCTTACGCTATGCCCGCGGAAAGCGTCCACCCGCAACGGAAATCAACAGCAGTAGACTTCTAAATCTATTTAATGATGGAAGCAGACGACTATACT
>NZ_JBIVOE010000003.1:146400-401858 GCF_044753985.1 Lysinibacillus sp. NPDC093210
CTAGTTGATTGGAGTGGAGGGTGGCGACTCCTGCGGGAACAGCACAGCACGTAAGACGCAACAAGCCGCGCATTAGCGAGGGTTGTGGCTTACGCTATGCCCGCGGAAAGCGTCCACCCGCAACGGAAATCAACAGCAGTAGACTTCTAAATCTATTTAATGATGGAAGCAGACGACTATACTATCTATTCATAAGTGCGATACTTGTACTGTATTTTCACTTTTTCCTCCGAAAGAGGGTATTGACACTAGTTGATTGGAGTGGAGGGTGGCGACTCCTGCGGGAACAGCACAGCACGTAAGACGCAACAAGCCGCGCATTAGCGAGGGTTGTGGCTTACGCTGTGCCCGCGGAAAGCGTCCACCCGCAACGGAAATCAACAGCAGTAGTTATCTGTATGTAAAAAACACTGCATGATTACCATGCAGTGTTCCTATTATCCTCTTAAATTAGTAGTTTTCCCCTTAAGTTTGTGTTAAAAATCATACTCCGCATCTTTTTTAGCACGAATTTCTGCGAAGGCATCTGCTACCATAACTGTATCTTCTGCTAAACGCTCTAAGCGGAAAAGAACATCGTCATTAACAATTTCTTTGCGTAAGAAATCCTTTTCTTCTATAAAAACGTAGGTCGGTACAATATGAGCTTTCATATAAGCAAGAATTGGCTTTAATTGTTGCTCTACCATTAAGTAATGTTTAGATGTCCCCGCTGTTACTATTGCGCTCACCGTTTTATCACGAAAAGCATTTACAGGAAGTAAATCGAAAATATTTTTTAATGTTGCCGGAATCGAAGCTTGAAATGTTGGTGTCCCAATCACTAATGCATCAGCCGCCATGATCGTTTCTGCCACATACTTCGTATCACCCTCGTAATCTACGTAATTACGGCCATCACTAAATGCAATATTATACTGAGCTAGGTCAAGTATTGTTACATCATGCTCTGGGTATTTTTCATTTAGTAGTTCAACAATTTTATGAATGGCTATTTTTGTTTTAGAGCCGACGATTGAACCTGCTAGTGCTACAATTTTCATGCTGCTCGCTCCTTATTTCGCTGTATATTTTTTAATTGCTGGTAAGATGTCATTGCCAATTATTTCGATATTCTTCATCAATTGATCGAAAGGCACCCCGCCAAAATCAATTTGTGCCATAAAACGTTGCATGCCATATAGTTCATTTTGATACAGCAACTTTTCAATAATTTGTTCCTTACTTCCCACCATTAAGGCATCACGTGTATCAACTGCTTGAGCAAATTGTTGTTTTGGATAACCACCACCACGAATTGCTTGGAAGCCCCCATTTAGATGTGGATACATATTTTGCAAAGCTTCTTTTGAAGTATCTGCCACATAAAATAAACTTGTAGTGGCAATTGGTAACTGCTCTGCATCAAAACCACTTCTTTCAGCAGCCTCACGATATGCATCGACTGAAGGTTTAAAGTTTATTGCTGGACCACCTAATGTCGTTAACATCATCGGAATGCCCATATACCCTGCTTTTATAGCACTTGCTGGCGGCCCTCCGACAGCGCGCCAAATTGGTAGTGAACCATTTTTAGGCTGTGGCAAAATTTGTGCATTATGAAGCGGTGCTCTATACATCCCTTCCCATGAGACAAGCTCTTCTTCATTAATTTTTTTTAATAGCTCTAATTTTTCCTCAAAAATTTCTTCATAGTCCTGTAAATCGACGCCAAGTAAATGATAGGCACCAACGCGTGAACCTCTACCTGCTACAATTTCAGCACGCCCATCTGAAATTAAATCAATTGTCGCAAAATCCTCATATACTCTTACTGGGTCTGATACACTTAATACAGTTGCAGAGCTTGCTATTTTAATTTTTTTCGTTGCTTGTGCAATTGCGCCTAAAACGACCGTATGTGCCTGTGTTGTAAAATACGATTGATGACTTTCGCCTACTCCAAATACATCGATGCCAGCTTGCTCCGCTAGTTGGCTCATTTCAATTAGCTCCTGTATCCGCTGCTGGGCAGATATCCGTTCACCTGTTAATGGGTTTGGAATATGATCTCCCAGTGAATAAAGTCCAAATTCTAAACCTTGTGATTGATCGATACGATATTTTTCCATTATGCTCTCTCCTTTAATCAAGTGGTTCTAAAATAGCTTCGATTTCTGCGCGTTTTCCTTCTAAAAATGGTGGCAGATCAAGTTCATTCCCCAAATCCTCTATAGCGGAATCTACTGTAAATCCAGGTCCATCTGTCGCCATCTCAAAGAGAATGCCGTTACGATCTCTAAAATAGAGGCTTTGGAAGTAATAACGATCGACAACACCTGAGCTGTCTAAACCACGTGCTTTAATTAATTCATCCCATTTTCTAAGTTCTTCTACCGTTGCCACACGTAATGCAAGATGATGAATACTACCACGACCGGGCTTTTCACTCGGCCCCTCCAATTCCTTAACAATGACTTCTCCAAACGTTTCTCCAGCAATTGATTGAAGTCGTACTTCTTTGTCATTTTCAGTGACAATTGTATAGTCAAAAAGCTCTTGTAATAAATTCACTGTACGCTGTAAATAACGAACAGTAATTTCAATAGTCCCCATGCCTAAAATACGATGCTCTGATGCAATATCGGTACCATCCCATACTTGCCATTCGGCTGGTGTCGACTGTCCATCATGATTTAAAAGCACCATGCGCAGGCCTTCATGATCCTCAAAAAATAAAGCATCTTTGCCCGCATATGTCGCAATGTCACTATGTTCCACTTGTAAAAGCTCAAAACGCTTTTTCCAATATAATAAACTATCATAGCTTTGTACTAATAAGCCTATTCGCGTAATCGCATTTGTTCCACGTACCGTTCGTCCTGCTACAGGCATTTCAAAAAATGTTAATTCTGTTCCAGCTGCTCCTGTACGATCACCATAAAATAAATGGTACATGGAAGGTGAATCTTGATTGACCGTTTTTTTCACACGACGTAAACCAAGGATTTTTGTATAAAACTCATTATTGCGTTTGCCATTTTTCGTTAACATTGAAATATGATGATGTCCGCTTAATTTATTCATGTAGAGTCCTCCTAATTTTCACTTGACTACGCAAGTGACATTGTAAAAAAAATCACGCTTCAGGTAATTTTTTTTCTCGGCTATGCTTTTCTAGTTTTGACATAAGTGTATATAATGATTTCATTTCTTCCTCTGATAAAACTTCTTCGAAAAATGAGGATTGAAAGTGAAGCTGACTTGGTGTAGCTGCATCAATCAAATGCTCACCTTTTACTGTTAGTGATATTGTTTTGGTTTTCCAGTTTTGCTTACGCTCAATTAGTCCTTCTTTTTCAAGACGGGCAAGCATTCGAGAGATACCACCTTGCGTTACTGTAACTTTTTCCGCTAGTTGTGACTGTGTTAACGGTGCGTATGTTTTGATTTGAATTAGTACATCAAACTGTGCAGTTGTTAAGTTAAAACGCTTTAAAAATTCATTAGATAGCTGATTACTTTGATTGGTAAAGCGCATCATTCGCAGCCATGTTAGTGAGCCTAGTGTATGTTTTTCCATCACTTTGCCCTCCCTTCCTCGAACTGTATCATCACTTTACCACGCAAGTGACGAAGTTGCAAGGAAAATATCTCGAATTTGAGATATCACAAATAGAGCCTATTTTACTTTATAAAATACCATCTGAAGTAATTGGATGTAAGCTTCCATTAAAAGCAAAAGAAATTCTTCCTGTTTCTTCTGATATAACCATGATTAAAGCATCACTGAGCTCACTTAAGCCTATCGCAGCTCGATGTCTCGTTCCAAGTTTTTTATCGCCTGTATATATGTCTGAAAGAGGTAATACATTTGCTGCTGAGATAATTCGATTACTCTTTACTAACACAGCACCATCATGGAGAGGATTGCCTGGGTAAAAAATAGATTCTAACAAAGAATGTGTTAATTCTGCGCCAATATGAATCCCCGGCTTTATAAGATGTTCAATAGGACTCTCTCTTTCAAATACAATTAATCCACCATGGCGTCTTTTTGACATATTTTGTACGCAAATCGATAGCTCTGGATATTTTTCTGTGAATGGAGACAAATAGCAATTTAAATAAAACGTGGCTGCCTGCATTTCAATCGTTACAAATTGTTCTTTAATTTTTTCCAAATCTGCAAGTAAGCAATCTTCTACCGAATCCATTGCGGTTAAACTTTGCTGTAAAGACAAAATAACTTGACTAAGTTCTTCTTTGATTGTTTGTTTTAATGGAGCAGAATCACAATTTGGTTGATTCATGAACGGCACCTCAGTTCTTTATATTAACGATTTACACTTTGTATTTTTAGTTTTCCTATATGACATTTTTTTATTCTCTTTCCATGCAATTCAACAATTTTCCGAGCTAGGTTTTACTTTTTTTCTATTAAAAAACACGTTGCATCCTCTAAGAGATGCAACGTGTTACTTTGTACGCTATTATATGTTACATATGACCAGCGCGAATTTTTTTAACAATACTAAAGGTTGTATAGGCTGCTGCTGGTGCAAGGACTGCGATAAAAATTAGCCATACCTTTAAGCTCTCTGTCGATTTTAACAAATCATAATTTGAAGTAACATAAATAATGAGGCCGCCTAATAATAAATAGCTTAACACGTTTGGAAAGATAACAAGTAAACGTAAAACAGCTGGTGGCATCTTTTGTTGATCCATACAACCACTCCCCTTTTACTTAATTATACGGAAATCATCTACTAAGCGCACTATATTTCTACAAATACCCTAGCTTTTAACAACTCTATTTTATACTTACCAGCAGATGACTCTAGCTTTTCAACTGTATCCTTTAACATATCAATATCGGCAGTCAGTTCATTCATCATTGCTTGAAGTTAGCCTTTTGTGAAAGCATCTAAACTAGTTAAAGTGATCACTTGTTGGTCAATTAAAATAATTTATCATGACCCCAATTAAATACCGATTGGTCTGATGTGAGGAAAGTTTGTGGAAAGATTGCTTGGGCTTCTGCTAAAAAGACTGGTAAATCATGTGGTAAAAAACGTGCACTTAAATGATTAAGAAGTAAATATTTTGCCCCTGCTTTACTTGCTACCATTGCCGCTTCGACATTTGTCGAATGACCATAGCTAGCAGCTAAATCCGTTGTGCTCCCATCAAATGTTGCCTCATGTACAATGACATCTGATTGATTAGCCAATGAAATCGCTTCTTCGCAATATTTTGTATCCCCTAAAATAGTGAGTGTAAAGCCTTTTTTGGGAGGAGCAATAACATCCTTTGCTCTTATTATTGTACCATCTTCAAGTTTGATGTCTTGTCCTCTTTTCAACTGGCCAAGCAAAGGTCCTTTTGGTACGCCGAAAGTTTGTACTTTCTCCATCAGTAACTCGCCAGGTAAATCCTTTTGCTCTATACGGTAGCCAAAACATGGGACAACATGACGTAATTCACTAGCATGCACTGTAAACTTTTCATCTTCGTAAATAATACCTTCGCGTACTTCTACAAATTGTAATGGATAAGTTAAATGTGTTTTTGATAGTGCAAAGGTTTGCTCTACCCATTGCTGTAAGCCTGCTGGACCAAAAATAGTCAGCGGCTCATCACCACCTTGAAATGAACGCGAGCTCAAAAATCCTGGTAAACCAAAAATATGATCACCATGTAAATGCGTGATAAATATTTTCGATACTTTACGTGGCTTTAAAGATGTATGCAAAATTTGGTGTTGTGTCGCCTCTCCACAATCAAATAGCCACATTTCACCGTTTTCATCTAGTAGCTTTACCATTAATGCGCTCGTATTACGTTCCTTTGAAGGCATGCCTGCGCCTGTTCCTAAAAAATGCAGCTGCACAACTGCCACCTCAATTCTTTTTCTGTCGTTCTATTGTACCCTATTGCGAAACAGAAGAAAAACCTTTGGTGAAAGCTATCACCAAAGGTTTTTCTGTTACTTAGGTTCCCACGATACGAGTGCAGCATGGAAATCATGACGATAGTAATATCGTCCGTTTTTTTCTTCTATAAACGGGGCAAGCGCTTCCTCAACATGTGATCTATTAAAGTCAGCACTCAATATTTTTTTGCTTTGTGTTGTCACAAGCTGATCATAGGATTCATATTCATACGTACGCTTTAACGGAATAATGTCGCATTCTGCATATATATCCATTTCATATAGTAAATTCAAAAATTCAATATAATCTCTTCGCGGATATTTAATGTCATAACCGTACTTGTCATGTAATACCTCATAATGCGGTTGAATTGGACCCGTTGTCATGCCGATAATCGCACGTTTTTTAGCAAGCCGATTCATGTGGTAAAGAGCCGATTTAATTTCGTACATGCGATAAAAACAATTGACGCCAATTACAATGTCATGTGCTTGTAACTCATTTTCATCAAGCTTCTCCCACTTCGCATGAACATAAGATACATGGCTCTTTTCTTGCAAACAATGCTGTAAATAAGCAAGTATGCTGTCTGAGCTATCTACACACGTTAAGTCACGCACATATTCTGCAAGCGGAAACGTATAATTGCCCCATCCTGGACCAATTTCAACTACAGAATGATGTGGTTGTATATGTTTTTTTATTTCTTGAAAAATACGAGCTGCATAAGGATCGGTTTGGCCAATTTTTTTGCGCGCTATCGATTGAGACCAAAATTGTTCCTCTAATTGATCATTGACCATGCGCTCTGGCATTTGACCTTGCCAATCCTTCATTCCTTCTTGCCATAATGCTTCATAATTAATAGCTAACGGTCCTTTTCTTGTCATCCATGTACCTCAATTTTTAGCATCTCATATATTTTTTCCATATTTAAATTAGCACGTACATGTGATGCCAGCATATTGTAGGCATCTTCCCTACGCTCAGCATCGCTTTTAACATCTGTCGGCAATGTTGCCAGCCCTTTTGATATGCGAATATCATTGACAAGCTGACGTGTAAAGTTACGATTATGGAATAAACCATGGAAGTATGTACCAATTACTTGCTCGTCTGCACTTACTGCTCCATCTTCACGACCATCTGTTAAATGTAAAAAAGGTGATACTTCATCTCGTAAAATTTTTGTACGACCAAGATGAATTTCATAGCCAGTCAATGTATCATTTCCGCGTGTCCCGGACATTTGTACGGTTTTTTTATTTCCTACAAATACGGTTTCCATCGGTAATAAGCCGAGACCCTGTGCCGAGTCGCCATTTCCTTCAACTGCATCTGGATCGAGTAACACTTCACCGAGCATTTGAAATCCACCACATATGCCAATGATTTTAGTTCCACTTGCACGTAAGTTCGAAATCGCCTGAGCAAAGCCTTGTGCCTTAAGCCATGCTAAATCATCCATTGTGCTTTTAGTGCCCGGTAGTATGAGCAAATCTGGTGTGCCAAGCTCTGCCACATTGCCGATTAAACGTACACCGACCTCTGGCTCATCAAAAAATGGATCGATATCTGTGAAATTCGAAATGCGAGGTAAACGAATCATCGCCACATCAACCGAAAATTCACCAGGCTTTGGTTTTTTAAATCGCAGTGCAGACAGTGCTAATGAATCTTCAGCTTCAATATTCACATCTACATATGGCACAACGCCTAAAACAGGGATGCCTGTCTCACGCTCTACCCATTCAATGCCATCGTCTAAAAGCTCACGCATACCGCGGAATTTATTAATAATGAGTCCCTTTACACGTGCACGCTCTGCTTCATCGAGCAAAGCTAGCGTCCCAATAATGGATGCAAATACACCGCCACGGTCAATATCAGCTACTAACACAACTGCCGCATCTGCTAAATGTGCCATACGCATATTGGCGATATCGCGATCCTTTAAATTAATTTCAGCCGGGCTTCCCGCACCTTCAAGCACAATGACATCATATGTATTTTGTAAAGTACGTACAGACTTCTCAACAATCGGCATCGCTTGTTGTACAAATTGATTGCGATAGCTCTTAGCATCCATATTTAAAAAATGCTTGCCATGTACAATAACCTCAGATACCATATCCTGCTTTGGCTTTAATAAAATCGGATTCATATCTGTTGTCGCTACAACACGAGCCGCTTCCGCCTGTACCCCTTGCGCACGGCCAATTTCCCCGCCATCTTCGGTTACGAATGAATTAAGCGCCATATTTTGTGACTTAAAAGGTACCACTTTTAGTCCATCATCTGAAAAAATGCGACATAAGGCCGTACATATCATGCTTTTACCAACGTCAGAGGCTGTTCCTTGAATCATAATTGACTTTGCTGACATTCTGATTTCCCTCCTTGATAGTTAGGAGGGTAGCTTATATTCAGTGACTTTAAATCATTCCTGAATATCCCCCCATTGAATGTAAAAACGAAAATTGGACAGATGGATTTAGAATTCAAGTCCTTTGACAGCAGGAATTCCCTCTTCGTAATAATGTTTCGTTGCATCAATTGTTGAAACTAAATCTGCCATGGCAACAAGGGCAGGATTGGCACTGCGTCCTGTTACGACAAGATGCATTGTAGGAGGACGTTTCTCGATGGCTTCGAGTACTTCAGCTAATGGGAGAACGTCATCGATTGGGAATTTTGTAATTGCCAATGCATTGTTAAGCTCATCTAAAACGAGTAAATCAATGCTGTCATCTTGTAAGGCTTCCTTTGTTTTTTGCCAAGCTTTTGCTAATGCAACTCGGTGCTCCTCTGGCGTTTTTGTCCATGTAAAACCTATGCCCATTTGCTCCATTTCTACCCCAAGTTTCGATAGGGCAATTTGTTCACCGTACGTTCGCTCTGGCGATTTTATAAACTGCATATACCGCACATTTAAACCACGTCCTACTGCGCGCAATGTCACGCCAAGGGAAGCTGTCGTTTTCCCCTTGCCATCACCTGTGTATACTAAAAACAAGCCTTTTCTAGCCATTTTTTCCTGCCTCCTTAAAGCCAAGTTGTTTTCTCTTCAAATGAAGTTCGTTTTTTGTCTTTAAGCTCTTGCTCTTCTGGGTAACCAATGAAAATAGTACCGACAACTTTTTGATTTTCACTTGCACCGATAAATGTATGCATGCGTGCATCATGGACAAGTCCAACGCCTCGCGTACGCCATACAAATCCAAGCCCTAGCTCATCTGCAGCTAGCCACATGGACATAATCGCACTGCATACAGCAAAAATATTATCTTCAGTTGCATCTTCATCATCTTCCACAATATCGGCTGTCACAACAATTGCAACAGGTGTTGTTTGAACAACCTTTAATGAACTTTCAACTAAATTTGGCTTCGTTGGAAAACGTTCTTGCAAATATGTACTAGCCATTGCTTCATAACGTTTCATCGCATCACCTTGGATTACATAAAAATGCCAAGGCTCACGCATCCGGTCGTTTGGTGCATACGTTGCGGCTTGCAAAATTTGCTCTATTTTTTCCTTTTCAATAGGCTGGGTTGTATAGTTGCGAATTGCGCGACGATTTTTTAATGCTTCAATTACTGTCATGAAGTTATCCTCCTTTAAGTACATCTTTTTTGTCATTTGCCCGTCTATCTATTTATATAAGAGAATAGCAAGGTGCCCTAGCAACATTAGCTAAAAGCGAGCCCTTGCTCTTCAAACCATTGAATTTTTTCACGTACATTGACAACATCCCCTACGACTATCATTGAAGGATTATGATAACCCTCACGTTCAATAATACTAGCAATGTCGTTTAGTGGCCCTGTTATCGTACGCTGTTGCTCAGTTGTACCCCATTCAATTACCGCAACGGGCGTAGTCGCGGGACGACCATTGTCAATGAGCTTTTTTGCGATATATGCAATATTGCCTACACTCATGTAAAATGCGACAGTATCGATACCAGTTGCAAGTGCTGGCCAATTTAAAAAATCTTGTCCTTTTTCCTCGCGACCGTGTCCTGTAACTAGTGCAAAACTTGTGGCAAAATCTCTATGTGTAACAGGAATACCTGCATAGGCAGGAGCTGCAATTCCTGCTGTTATACCTGGTACCACTTCATAGGGTATGCCGTGATTTTTTAATATTTCCGCCTCTTCAGCACCACGACCAAAAACAAAAGGATCACCACCCTTTAAACGTGTTACAACTTTGCCTTCTTGCGCTCTCTCGACAAGCAATGCATTAATTTCGTCTTGAATAAGATGATGCTTACCTGGCAATTTACCACAGTACACAAGCTCTGCATCTTTCTTTGCAAAATCTAATAATTTTGGATTCACTAGACGATCGTATGCAATGACATCGGCCTTTTGAATACATTCTAGCCCATACACTGTAATGAGCTTTGGATCTCCCGGGCCAGCCCCTACTAAATATACAATTCCCTCTTTCATCGCGTTTCTCCCGTCAATAGTTGTTGTAAATAGGCCTCACGTCGGTCAATCTCTCCACTGCGTGTCCATGCTAATAAGTTTGGCTCAAGTAGTGCTTGTAACGCGGCACGTCTTTGATTACCCTTATCAAATTTAGCAGTAACCATTAGACGAGCTTGCTGTAAAAAGCATACGTAATCTTCATATACTGCATCAAATTGCTCAGCTAAATCTTCTTTTAGTTTGCGTGCAAGTGCTGGGCTTGCACCAGATGTGGAAACCGTTAACACTAAAGGACCGCGACGAACTGTTGCAGGTGTTATAAAGTCGCTCTCACCTTGTGCATCTGCTCGATTTAAGAGCTGCCAATGTTGCGCCGCTTCTTGTACCGCATTGTTGACGTTTGTATCATTCGTCGCTGCAATAATAAGTGTTGCATCATCTAAATCACGTGGCTCAAATTCTTTTTCACGCCATGTTATTTGCCCTGATTCTGCAAGTGGCGCTAATGTGTCGTGTAACGTTGGGCTAACTACTACAATGTTTGCTTTAGTCGGTAGCAATGACGTAACCTTTTGCGTCGCTACATGACCTCCACCAACAATAACAACAGTTTTATATTCAATATTTAAATGGATAGGAAAGTAATTAGTCATTTGTTTTCACCTTCTTACATGCTGTTAACCAGTTATCAACAAGCTTAGGATTAGAAACAAAATGAAAATGCGTATAGCCAGCTACCAAATTCCCTGTTTGGTAACCTTCTACTTTATTGCCAAAACGCCCTTTTGTTTCGTAAGCAGGAGCGTCATGGGTACCACTATATGATGAATAATGGAATTCATGGCCCTTTGCTTGTTCGTCCTTACCGATTAAAAAGTTAGACGCTGTCCCAAAGATTTCACGATAGCCAAGTGCCGCAAGCTTTGTTTGCATCGCTACTTCACCAGGAATAACACCTAGCATTTCATGGCGCTCACCTTGACTATTCGTAATCGCCTCAGTCAAATACATAAAGCCTCCACACTCAGCTAATGTCGGTAAACCTTTTGCGATTGCTTCACGAATAGATGTTTTCACGACAGTATTTTTTGCTAGCGTATCGGCAAATTCCTCTGGGAAGCCTCCACCGATATATAAACCATCTGCTTCGGCTGGAACAGGTTCATTTGCAAGTGGTGAGAAAAATTGCAATGTTGCTCCTTTTGCTCGTAAAAGTGCTAAATTTTCCTCGTAATAGAAGTTGAATGCAGCATCTTTTGCTACCGCAATACAAATATTTTTTGCAGGTTGCTCAGCAAATAGTTGACCTGTCTCCTGTAGAACTGGCGCCTTTGTTAATGACAGTAATAAATCCAAATCAATCGTCTCTGCCATTAAAGCACCTAGCTTGTCAAAAAATGAATCGAGCTCACCTCGTTCAATCGCAGGAATAAGCCCTAAATGGCGACTTGGAATATCAATGCCTGTTTCACGCTTTAGATAACCTATAACCGGAATTCCACATTCCTGCTCAATCGCAGCTTTAGCAATTTCATAATGGCCAACACTACCTACTTGGTTCGCAATAACGCCGACAATGTTTGGCTGATCAGATAGTAGCTGAAAGCCCTTTACAACTGCCGCTACACTGCGAGCCATACTTGCACAATTGACAATTAAAATCACAGGGCTCTCTGTAACAACACTAATGTCAGCTGCCGAGCCTTCATCAGATAACGGACTTTTGCCATCATAAAAGCCCATAACGCCTTCTATAATCGAAACATCGGCATCCATGCTCGCACGTGCAACAATATCACGTACCGCATCATGCGAAAACATCCAGCTATCAATATTACGCGACACACGTCCTGTTACCGCAGTATGGTAGCTAGGGTCAATATAATCAGGACCACATTTAAAGCCTTGCACGACTTTACCTTTTTCCTGCAATGCTTTCATAAGGCCAATTGTGAATGTTGTCTTGCCAACACCACTACCTGTCCCTGCAAGTACAAAGCGATTTGTTTGCATAGGCTCCCTCCTTAAAATACTAATCTTGCTACAGAAATCGTAGCATTGCCTGACTTTTTCTTTGGTAGTACGAGTGAATCTACCTGTGCATAGCGCATAGCAGCTGGTTCACTTACCCCATATGCCCCTGTATATTTAAAAACCGTTTCAGATGGTGATGGGAAATTGATTTCATTTAACTGTTCTGGGGTATACGTTACAAACGCCCAATCATATCTTTTTGTTATTTCAATAAAACAAGGTTCATCTTTTTTCAAATCAATAGTACAAAGTGCTTTTACACTTTTTTTCGAAAGCTTCAGCTCTGCTAACGTTTCATCAATGACTTGTTCAATTTCTTCAACAGCCGTCCCGCGGTTACATCCCATGCCAAGTACAATTGATTTTGGTCGATAAATGACGCCATTCTCTAGCAGCACTTCTTCCTCGGGTTCAATTATACGGTCGGTGATGAACAGCGTAGCATGAGGTTTCGCTTCAATCACGTCGTGTGCCGATGGGTAAATTTTTATTTGCTCAGGCATTGGTGTATCACGCATCCACCAATCACGTTCCCCAGCCTCCTGTACAATCGCAACGTGTTCCTCATTGACCACAGAGGCACTAACAGGTGTTAGCTTATCTGCACTGTCCCAAACCCAGCCAAAACGTGCACCAAATAAATCAACAGGAATTGTTTTTTGAACGTCAGAAGCTGTTGTAATAATAGGGTTCGCTCCTAGCGCACCTGCAACCTCATGTGTTAGCTCATTTGCTCCACCTAAATGGCCTGATAGCACACTTATCACATTTTCCCCACGGTCATCAATAACGACCACACCTGGATCGGTCTTCTTATCCTGTAAAATTGGTGCAATCATGCGTACAACCGCACCAAGTGAAATAATTAAGATTAATCCTTTATACTGCTTAAAAAGCGTTGGTAGTAATAAGCGCACCGTACCTGTAAAAAGCTGAATATGCTTTTCATCTTCGTCGCCATGTTCAAATTTACTCATATAATATAAATCGCTTGTTGCAAATGTTTGCTGTAGTTTGCGTCCTATTTGAACACCATGCTTCGTAATGGCTACAACTGCATAAGGATTACGCTGATCAACTTCAGGAAGTATACCTTCTTGTAATTCAATCACTTGTCTTCACACCTTTTCGGAAGCCATGTGTAAAGGTCGCATCATATAATTTTGAACGGTACTCATCTTTATCATGAATATTCGGGTCTAATGCCCAACCAGCTAAAATCATCGCATGCTTACGTATACCATTGACACGCATCGCCTCATCAAGCTCTACTAATGTCGTACGAACAATTTTTTGATCGGGCCAAGTTGCACGCTGGATTACTGCAATTGGCGTATCATCAGACCATCCCGCACTTTGTAATTCTTTGACGATCTTCTTTGTTAATGTTGCACTCAAGAACAGCGCAATCGTACAATGATGGCTAGCAAGATCACGTAGCTTTTCAAACTCAGGCACAGGTGTACGCCCTTCTGCACGAGTTAAAATAAGCGTTTGTGTTAAATCGGGAATTGTTAACTCCGCACCGATTGCTGCCGCTGAAGCAAAAACCGAGCTAACGCCTGGAATGACCTCGTAGCCAATCCCTTCCTTCTTCAATAATGCAATTTGTTCCATAATTGCACCATACATCGCAGGGTCGCCTGTATGCATACGTGCTACTACTTTACCAGCATTGACACGCTCTACCATGACTGCAACCATTTCTTCTAAATGCATGCCGGCCGTGCGAATTACTTCCGCGTCTGGCTTTGCCTTTGCAATAAGATCTTCATTGACTAACGAATCCGTATACATGACAACATCCGCTGTTTGTAGCATATGTAAACCTTTTACAGTAATTAAATCTGGGTCTCCTGGGCCTGCACCGACAATATAAATTTTCTTCATTATTTACGCACCACCATTAACGTTAAATATTCTAAATCTACACCATCTAGTTCACGTACATCCCAAATAATTTCTTCATCAGATGTAACTTTTGTTACAACGGAGGCTTTATCAAGTAAGTCTAAATCACGCAGAACTTCTAACATTAAATCAATAACCTTTGCTACTTTTATAAATACGACTGCATCATGACTTTCAATTGCCTCACGCATTGCATCATAATTATCATGTGCTGGAATAATTGCGACACGATCATCTCCATCCGCAAGAGCAATACCTAGACGTGATGCAGAACCATTGAATGATGAAATGCCAGGTACTGTACGAATCTCTACGTCTGGGTGCATGTCCTGCATTAGCTTCATCATATGGATAAAAGTACTGTATAAAAGGGGATCGCCTTCTGTCACAAATGCAACATCCTTGCCTTCTTTCAATTTACTATAAACAAGTTCAACAGATTTCGTCCATTCACGTTCTAAAACTGCTTCATCCTTCGTCATTGGGAAAACAAGACCAAGCATATCTTTTTCCTCTGGATTAATGTAAACGTCTACGATGCGATGTGCATAGCTTTTGCTACCCTTTAATTTTTTAGGGTAGGCAATAACTGGTGACTCCTGGATAACACGGAATGCCTTTACTGTAATTAATTCTGGATCGCCAGGGCCTACGCCTAAGCCATATAAAATACCAAGATTACTCATGATTTTCTTCCTTTCGATATGCCGAAATAATATATATCGGGTTTAATGGGACAAAGCGAGTCATATCTAAAATTGGTTTACTACGTGCAAGTTGCGCCTGTAAAATTTCTACTGCAAAGCCGCAAGCTTTAAACGCCTCAACTGCCTTATATAAATTTTCAATTGTAGCAGCATTTAAGACAATGCGACCATTGGGCTTTAAGCGCGCACAGCAAAGCTGTAATAACTCCACCATTTCCCCACCTGTTCCGCCGATAAAAATCGCATCTGGGTCTGGAAAATGCTCGAGTCCTGCAGGCGCTTTACTATGAATAGCTGTTACATCGACACGGAACTTCTGTTGATTCTGTAGGCAATTTTCTAAATCAGGAGCATTTTTTTCCACTGCATACACTTGACCTTCTGGTGCCAATTTACCAGCTTCAATTGCCATGGATCCTGTGCATGTGCCAACATCCCAAACCGTGCTGTCCTTTTGAAGCTGCATTGCTTGCAAACTTAACACACGAATTTCCTTTTTCGTAATCAGTCCTTTGTCTGGCTTACGTTGCGAAAACTCTTCATCATCAATACCAAGTGCATAGCGCTTCGGAGCTGACGTTTGCTGTAGGATTACAACATTGAGAGATGAAAATTCTGCTTCTTCTAATTCATCAAGAGAGTACCAGCCATATTTTTCATCAATACCTTGTAAATTTTCTGCCACAAAAGCACAGTATTCTGTCATACCAAAATGCTTTAAATAACGTGCTAGCGCATTTGGATTATTGTCTGCATCTGTTAGTAATGCCACTTTCTTTTTACCATCAATACGTTGCGCTAAGCCTTTCATTGGTCGCCCGTGAATACTAGTTACATAGGCATCCTGCCAGCTTTCGCCCATTTTTGAAAACGCAAGCTGTATCGAGCTCATATACGGATATACTTCGATATTTAGCTTCTTTGCTAAATAGCCCCCGATGCCGTAAAATAGTGGATCACCAGATGCTAAAATAACTGTCTTACGCGTTTCTTCGGAAAGTTTTTCAACAAGCGTCGAAAGACCACCTTTAATGACTATTTTTTCTCCTGTAAAGCTTGTGAAAAAATCAAGGACACGCTCACCACCTACGAGCACCTCGCACTCTTCAATCCACTGTCTATACTGTGGTAGTAAACTTTCCTGTCCGTTATCCCCGATCCCAATCAATTTCATCGATTGATGCAATGTCATCAGCCCTTCCTAATAATTGTCCCTGCATCGAATAAATCGATGTGGAGACCGTCAAGCCCCCTCTAATATGATGTAAAGATGAATAACAGCACGCCTCGCATAGGCGATGAAAGAAAGCATCATAGCCTTTTTCAGCCATTATTTCACCAACTTGTGATGCGGTATTTGCCTCTCTTACTTGTGCTACTGTTTCTTCATCTGCCCCAATATCAATGGCTAACTGTGCTAAAAAATTAAAATCAATGGCTGCACTTTTGGAGTGCACCATCATTACCCCTTGAGCCACCTTTGAAAATTTCCCCATCATCCCAACGAGCGATACTTGCTTAATGCCAAGTCGTTTACAATGCTTTAATGTAAAGCCTACAAAATCACCCATTTCAATAAACGCTTCCTCAGGTAATGTAGGATATTGGGCCATCCCAAACTTTTCACTACGCCCACCTGTTGTTACTACTACATGTTCACAGCCAGCTGCCCTTGCGACACTAATAGCTTGAACAATACTTGCCATATAAGCTGAACTCGAAAAAGGCACGACGGTTCCCCTTGTGCCTAAAATGGAAATGCCGCCAATAATGCCAAGCCGTCCATTTAATGTTTTTTTTGCAATTTCCTCGCCCTCTGGTACAGAAATAACAACATTAACGCCGCGATTAATTTGAAACTCTTCTAGCACATCTTGTACGGTACTATGTATCATTTTACGTGGTACAGGGTTAATCGCTGCTTCTCCAACAGCAACAGGTAAGCCGGGCTTTGTTACTCGCCCGACGCCGATACCACCATCTAAATGTATCCCCGGTGTATCAGCCCAACTCACCGTGCCAATAATAAGGGCTTTGTGCGTCGCATCTGGATCATCACCAGCATCCTTAATCGTCTCACAGCTTACTACGTTGCTTCCAAACGTACATTTTTCAATTGTAAATGTTGCATCTCGCCCAATTGGCAAATGAATTGTACTCGTTTCTTGTTCTTCATTTGTTATGAGTGCTAGTAATGCCGCTTTCGTAACTGCAGTTGCACAGGCTCCCGTTGTATAACCGTGACGCATGTCTTTAGGATCCTTTTTTGGCTTCCGCTCCATTATTTTTTCGCCTGTTCGTCCGCTAATAATGAAACGGCATTTAAAGCAGCAACCGTCACTGTACTACCGCCTTTACGCCCAACATTTGTAATATAAGGAATCCCCTCTAGCTTTAAAAGCTCTTCTTTCGACTCTGCTGCTGACACAAAGCCTACTGGCATACCAATAATTAAGTCCGGTTTTGCTAAACCTTCTTTAATTAAACGTATTAACTCTAGTAAGGCTGTCGGTGCATTTCCGATTGCATAAATGCCACCTTCGTGTAATTTTGATGCCTTTTGCATTGAAATAATGGCACGCGTTGTATTTTGCTTTTTCGCTTCAATAGAAACGTCTTCATCTGCGATATAGCAGTGTAAATCCCCACCATGCTTTTGGAAACGTTTTTTGCCTGAACCACTTTCAATCATTTGTACATCCGCAATGACATGACGACCTGCAAGAATCGACTTAATGCCTGCTTCAATTGCTCCTGGTGTAATAATGACGCTACGTCCTAATTCGAAGTCAGCAGAAGCATGGATAATACGTCGTACAATTTTCCACTCATCTTCTGTAAAATCATGTTCGCCCATTTCCTCTGCAATTATTGAGAAACTATAATCATAAATTTTGTCTGGGTCTACTGTTAATGGTTTAAAATCTGTTTTGAAATCCATATGGATTGCCTCCTAAAGTATGTGTTGTACAGCTTGTAGTACTTCCTCAAAAGAGGAGTATTGTTGGCCATATTGAATATTTGGTCGTGCAATTAAAATCGTTTCAATGCCACAAGCAAGTGCTGCGTCTAGTTTTTCATCGACTGAGCCGACCTTGCCACTTTCTTTTGTGATCATCAATGTAACATCGTATTGACGAAATAGTGCTTCGTTTAATTCTTTTGAAAAGGGACCTTGAATCGCAACAATATCTCGTTGCGCCACACCAAGTGCTTCACATTTTTCCATATTATCAAGGCGAGGAAGCATACGTGCAATAACACGTGTATTTTCTAAGCCTTGTAACACCTTTGTAAACGTTGCAAGTGTTTTACTGCCAGTTGTCAGCATAATCACGCCTCGTTTTTCAGCTGCTAACTGTGCTGCTTCCTCATAATCTTTAACAACTGTAATAAGAGGGTGTTCATAATGCTCATTTGCGCGTTCATAACGAATGTATGGAACACCTGCACTCTTTGCTGCTGCCATCGCATTTTTAGAAGCTTCCTCTGCAAATGGATGTGAGGCATCGACAACTAAGCGATACCCTTGTTCTGTAAGTATTGTTGCCATTTCTTGAGCAGTAAGTCTACCAACTAGATGTGGTAGACCTACCTCTGTAAGGCTTGTAGCGGCTGAATCTGTAACAACTGTAGCCGTAATAGCATAGCCCACTGACTGCAATTCAAGTGCTAGATTCCTTGCATCGCTCGTACCTGCTAACATGAAAATCATTTTACTAGCTCCTCGTCATGGTGATGATCATGATGGTGATCATGGTCATGGTCGTGGTCATGGTCATGGTCGTGGTCATGGTCATGGTCGTGGTCATGGTCATGGTCATGGTGGTGATGATGATGCGCATGTCCATGTACCGCCGCATAAGCACGATAATTTTCTAAATCCTGCATACCCGTTGATGTACCATTAACAGCTTGTTCAATACGGTTTAACAACACATTTTGTAAACGATCATGGTAGCCAAAATAGTTAGCGATTTGGATATCACAGTCAGGATACTGCTCATTAAATTGCTTGCACATGCCATTCATACGTTCCATTAAAATACCTGTGAATAAAAAGTACGGTAGCATAATAATTTTTTTAGCACCGAGCTTGACACAGCGGTCAATGCCTTCTTCAACACGCGGATCTGTCACACCCATAAATGCGCTTTCCACATACTGAACGTTTAGTTTTTCCCATAACAAACGTGTAATTTTATAAAAATCGCCATTAGCTGCTGGGTCACTGCCACCTCGTGCAATTAATAAAATAGCAGTATCCTTACGCTCTTCCTCAGCATTGAAGCCGATTTCTGCTAAGCGGTCTTCTAAAATAGCAAAAATTTCATCATGAATACCGATTGTTTGCCCATACGTGAATGTAATATTAGGATAATGCTCACGTGCATGTTCGATTTCTGCTGGAATGTGCAGTTTTGAATGTCCAGCATGAAGTAAAATAATTGGGATTACATGGACCTCAGTAGCACCCTTCTTCACACAGTTCGTTATACCATCTTCAATGTTTGGAGAGGCAAATTCTAAAAAACATGTTTCTACTAAAAAGCTTTCATCGATACGTGGTGTCATTTGCTCTATAAACGTTCGTACCTCGTCATTTCCTGCTGCTAAACGGCTACCATGGCCGACAAATAAAATTGCTTTCATCTTTTCTCTCCTCACTAGTCGCCGCACGGAGCTGGCTCTACTTTTATTTTTGACGACATATCTTGATACGTAAAATGCAATATTTTTTTCACCCGTTTGAAGTACTTAAATAAGCGTTCATTTGGATGTGCATTTGCCTTATATTCCTCAATAATGTCTGTAATAAGCGGAATAAGCTGTTCTGGCTCTAGTCCCTCTACGACCGGCTGTGCCGCATGTGCTGTACGACCTACTGGTTTCGCACCGATAAAAACATCAAATTTACTTTTCCGGTAGACAATACCTATATCGTCAAACACTGCACGATAACACGCCATGCCACAGCCATTAAAGCCGATATTTAACGTTTTTGGCAACGACAACCCACCAAGTTTTTCTTGAATTTCCTCTGCATATGGGATTGAATCAGCCTTCTCCCCATAACAGAAATCACAAGCCTTTAATGACAGTACATCGCCAATCGGTGCAAGTAAAAAGCCTACTTCTCTTAACTTTTCAGTAATAATTTCTGGGTCTGTCGTTGGGATTTTCAAATGAATTTGATGGTCAGGTGTATATTCCATCGTGCCTTCATCTCCCACAACTTCAGCTAACGTCATCATTTGCTGTGGAGTGAAAAATTTATTTGCTACCCCAGGACTAACAGCTAGTTCAAAAATCGACTCCATTTTTTGCTGAACTATCTTTGTTGTTGCCTTTGTGACAGTTGTTCCTTTAACCATGGCTAGTGCAGTTGCTGCCATTTCCAAAGATGATTTTTCTGGTACCGATACAGGCGCAGGTGCTATCGCTATACTACTTTTCAGACGTCCTGCATTTGGATCTGCAGCAAAGTCATGGCGTGCAGTACCGGTTTCTTGGTTCATTGCCCACGGTTCATTTTCTTCTCTTAAACGCTGATGTGGTCGTAAAGGCTGTTTTTCTTCTCCAAGTGTATATTTGCGCTGATAGCCACGCGGTGTAATCATTTTATTGTCATAGAAAAATGTCGATGAATTTCCAATTATAACTGTAGTTAACATGCCGATATCATGCTCGAGCATCTCTGCTAAAGTTGTCATCGTTATTTCCTGACGATCTCTGTAGGCACTTTTCACAAGTCCTACAGGTGTATCCGGTGATCGATATTCTAGTAAAATCCGTTGTGCTTCTACAATTTGACGTGTACGGCGACCACTTTTTGGATTATATAAAGCAATTACAAAATCAGCCATCGCCGCAGCTTCAACACGCTTTGCTATTAAATTCCAAGGTGTTAAATGATCACTTAAACTAATCGTGCAAGAATCATGCATAATCGGTGCGCCTAGCAAACTTGCACACGAATTAATAGCAGAGATCCCTGGTACTATTTCGACTTCAACCCCAGTCGCTTCCGTCCAACCAAGCTCAATTAGTACTTCATATACAAGTCCAGCCATCCCGTATACGCCTGAGTCACCACTCGAAATAACAGAAACGATATTTCCGGCCTCCGCTTGACGTACCGCTTCTTGTGCTCGTGACACTTCTTCAGTCATACCAGTACTAACAATCGACTTTGCACTTACTAAATCTTGAATGAGCTCCACATACGTTTTATACCCGATAATAAATTCACTTTGTTGCAATGCCTCTACAGCACGCGTCGTAATATGTTTGAAATCCCCAGGTCCAAAGCCTACAACAAAAATCTTTCCTTTTTGCGCCATTTTTTACCCCTCTTTCACCTTGTCGATGCCTTTAATGGCTGTTGTTTGCGGGGTACGTTGCAACGTACCTTCTGTCAGTGTAAAAACATGCTCACTATGTAAAGAATCATGGTTTAAATCTTGTACAAGTGTTCTACCATGCTCAACTGTTGGTACACGATACCAATTTCCCTGTGGATACGCGATCACAACACAAGCATCTTTACATCTGCCATTACAACGCGTTCTTGTCGTATGTATTTCCTTATCGAGTGCTAATTTCTCTATTTCGTCTCGAATTGCGAGCGTAATTTCCTCAGCCTCTTTTTTCATGCAACTACTGCCATTACAAATAAAAAGATGGGTTTTCATGCCCTCTAAATTCCAAGTTGTCATTGCTTTTCTCCCCTCATTCTTCTTTTAGGAAAAAGAAAAAAACCTTTACTCGATATCGAAGAGTAAAGGTTTTATAGAAGCCAAAATAAAAACGAATATATACGTATCCGCTCTCGCTTCACTTCTCCCTCCGAAAAGTTTGCATGTCATCAATTAAGCAGGTTTCCTGACTTAAGCTTCCTCTTACTTTCGCGCCTTCCCAAGTCTTCAGTGGCATTGCGATTTCATCAGCTATTACAGTAGCGGGGGCTGTACCGGGTTTACACCGATTTCCCTATTATCTCGAAGTATTTCGAGCACTTAATGATGGATTTATATTTAAATTTTGAAATGAAATGTTAATAAAACGAATATAAAACTGTTTCTATCATAGCCTATTATTTTTATACTTTTCAACATTTCTTTTTTATTTATTAGATTTTTAATAAAATTTCAACAAATATTTCATTGAAATTGATCGATTTTTTCTTACATTTATCTGAATTTTCTAGATTGTTATTCTTTTTACAAAAACTTTTTACAAAAAAAGGATAGCTTCTGATTGGAAAAACATGTTACACTTCTTCGTGAAAACTCACAACTTCATCTTTTTTCGGTGCGAAGTGTATTCATTTCGCTTAAAAGGGAAGCCGGTTCAAGTCCGGCGCGGTCCCGCCACTGTACTAGGGAATTTTATAGAAAATGTCACTGTCCATAGGACGGGAAGGCCTATAAAATGTTGAACTAAAGCCAGGAGACCTGCCGAGAAAATCGTGATCGTTTCAACCTACGAGGATAGGTGTGCGGCTTGGCAAATGACAATTCGATTTGCTTTTTCAGCTATGCACTTTTTCCGAAACGGAGAAGTGCTTTTTTATTGCGCACGCTACATTCGAAATTTACTGTTGAGGAGGAAAGGTTTTGAAATTTTCTTTTTGGAAACTTAGTTATTTCTTAGTGGCTTTTTTACTAGTACCAAAACGAGCGTTTGCTATGCATATCATGGAAGGATTTTTGCCGATTGAATGGGCGATTTTTTGGTGGGTCATTTCAATTCCATTTATTATTTTAGGATTACGTTCTATTCGTAAAACAATTGACGAAAATCCTGAAACGAAAATGATATTAGGCTTATCAGGTGCATTTGCATTTGTCTTATCGGCACTGAAAATTCCATCAGTAACAGGAAGTTGCTCACATCCTACTGGTGTTGGTCTTGGTACAGTTCTTTTCGGACCATTAGCCATGAGTGTGATTGGAACAATCGTTTTATTATTCCAATCATTACTTTTAGCGCATGGTGGTATTACCACTTTAGGTGCGAATGCTTTCTCAATGGCGATTGTAGGACCAATTATTGCATATTATGTCTTTAAAGGTTCTCAAAAAATCGGCCTATCATTCTCTATTGCTGTCTTTTTTGCAGCGATGCTTGGGGACTTAGGTACATATGTTGTCACTTCAGTTCAATTAGCACTGGCTTTCCCTTCTGAAGTAGGAGGCTTTATGGCTTCATTCACAAAATTTGCAGGTATTTTTGCTTTAACGCAAATCCCTCTAGCAATTAGTGAAGGGATTTTAACAGTTATCGTTATGAATTTCTTAAAAAAATACAATGTGAGCGAATTAAAGGCACTACGTGTTTTCTCTGCAAAGGAGGCACATTAGGATGAAAAAGAATTTACTGCTACTAGCTGTCGTTGTACTTCTAGCAATCATCCCTCTTTTTGTACAAAAAGGTGCAGAATTCGGTGGTGCAGACGGAGAAGCTGAAGCTGCAATCGGTGAAATTAATGCAGAATATGAACCATGGTTTGAAAGCTTATGGGAGCCACCAAGTGGTGAAATCGAAAGCTTATTATTCGTATTACAAGCCGCGATTGGTGCTGGCTTTATTGGCTATTTCGTAGGCTATATGCGAGGCAAGCATAAGGAAGGTTAAGCGATGTTACTCATTGATAAGTATGCTTATATGAATAAACTAGCGTCCGTTCATCCGTTAGAAAAAATGACGTTTTCCTTGGGGTTACTGCTATTGTCGCTTATCGTGAGAGATGAACTTATTTCACTCATTACATTTATTGTAATGAGTGCTTTTATCATTTTAGGCGCAAAAATCCCTTTCCAATATTATGCGAAATTACTGCTGTTACCAGGATTTTTTCTGCTATCCAGTTTACTATCTATTTTGATTTCAATTGCGCCAAATTCTAGTAACCTTCCAGCACATTTCTGGGCATTTTCTCTTAGTAATTGGACTTTTTTCATCGGAAATGAAAGCTTGATCACAGCACAGCAGCTTTTTTTCTCTGTATTAGGCAGTATTAGCTGTTTATACTTTTTAATTTTAACGACTTCGGTCCAATCTATTTGTCACGTCTTACGTCAATGGCATCTGCCTGCTTTATTTGTAGAATTAGTAGAGTTAACGTATCGATTTATTTTCATCTTTTTAAATAGCATGCAAAAAATTCATCTTGCTCAACAATCACGCCTTGGCTATCAATCGCCTATACAATGGCTACGGTCGATTTCCATGCTTATTGCAGCATTGTTTGCAGAAATGTTTCAACGTAGTCGTGAACTAAATAATGCGATGCAGGCACGTGGTGGCGAATCTGTTTATTGGCAAGACAGTGTATGTTATAGCAAGAAAAACTGGTTTGGAATTGTTCTTATTTTTTTATTCCTCGTATTATATGGAGGTTATTTCTCATGACAGAGCTTTATTTTGATCTTAAACATTTATCATATGCCTATGCAGACGGAACCGAGGCCCTTACAGATATTTCATTGCAAATTCCCAAAGGGAAAAAAATCGCCCTACTAGGTCATAATGGTGCTGGGAAATCAACACTATTTCAGCATCTAAATGGAATTTTAAAACCGACCGATGGCAGCATTACGTTTTGCAACGAAGCGCTTAGCTATTCTAGAAAAGCATTATCAGCATTACGTCAACAAGTCGGCATCGTATTTCAAGATGCTGACAATCAACTTTTTTCAGGCACAGTAAAGCAAGATATCGCTTTCGGGCCATTAAATCTTGGGTGGTCTCCAGAAAAAATCGAGGAAAAAATCGCCTGGGCTGTAGCACAAACAGAGGTTGAGTCATTACTTGATAAACCCATACATTTTTTAAGTGTCGGACAGAAAAAACGTGTTGCCATGGCAGGTGTGCTGGCCATGGAACCTTCTGTATTACTATTAGATGAACCGACTGCTGGACTAGACAATTATTATGCTGCACAACTTTTACATTACTTAGCTAAATTAGAAAATGGGCACCGAACTTTTTTATTGGCGACCCATGATATCGCTTTGGCTTATGAATGGGCGGATCAAATAATTGTTATGGAGGCTGGGAAAGTCATTTACGATGGGAATCCTGTCGAATTGTTCTATCAAGAAAAGTTACTGGAACAAGCCCATCTTGAACGTCCTTGGGTTTTTGAAATAACACTCGCCTTACAAAACAAAAAGCTATTTGACGTTGGCATGCCGATGCCTCGTTCGAAGGAAGACTTACAAAGACTTATCGAAAAGCTCTAAATTGTTTCGGTGCCTGTTCGGGTGCCAGGCACTCAAACAATTCTCAAACAATTTCTAAAAAATTTTATTGTAGTATGAAACCTTTCTATTCTCCATCCGTTATAAATAGTGAAATACCATTATTTACTCAAGGAGGAAAAACAATTGAAAAACTGGGTGATGAAATCAATCGCTGTCGTAGCATGTTCTGCACTAATGGTTCCTGCTGCTTCTGCCTTTGCTGAAGCACCACAGAACCCAGAATTGGTGACAAGTATGCTCGCTAGCAACAAAAAGCAAGCGTTAAAGCAGTTCAACTATCAAACAGGAGGAAACGAATGGATTAGTGCCGATACTATTATCGTCAAACATTCGAGTCTTGCTAAGACCGTACATAGTAAAATTGGTTCAAAAGTAATTCGATCGATTCCTTCATTAGGTTACGAAGTAATCCAACTAAAAAAAGGCGTAACATTAACAGAGGCTGTTTCTTATTATGCCAAGCAAGATGGAGTCAAAAGTGTATCTCCAAGCTACAAGTACCAATCCTTTAGTAATGTAGTTGATCCAAAGAAGAAGGATATGTATCATTTAAACCTACTGCAAATTGATAGGGCTTTATCATTAGCAGGAAATCATGAGGTCAAAGTAGCAGTTATCGATTCTGGTGTTGATTATAAACATCCAGAATTGAAGTCTCAAGTGCTTCCACCATATAATGCAGCTACACCTGCCAATACGTCCTTTTCTGATCCACATGGGACGCATGTAGCAGGCATTATTGCAGCTACTAAAGATAATGGGCTTGGCGGACATGGTATTTTTCCAACAGCTAAGATTCTTCCAATAGATGTCTTTAACGGCAAACAAACTGCAAATGATTTCGTTATTGCGCAAGGTATACTTTATGCTATTGAACAAAACGCTGACGTTATTAATATGAGTCTCGGTGGCTACGGAGAATCTCCACTAATACAGGAAGCCGTTAAAAAAGCAATCGATAAAGGCATTACGATTGTAGCTGCCGCAGGCAATGATTCAACAGATCAATACTCCTTCCCCGCTTCTTTCGAAGGTGTCATTAGCGTTGGTTCTACAAATGAACGTAATAAGCTATCAAGCTATTCCAACTATGGACCATCAGTGGACTTAGTTGCGCCAGGAGAAGATATTTATAGTACCGTTTATGATCAAAAAAAGGGATCCTCCTTCACAGCTTTTAGTGGGACTTCAATGGCATCTCCTGTAGTTGCGGGTGTAGCAGCCCTACTAAAATCAAAATATCCCACTTTAAAGCCTCATGAAATAGAGGCAATACTCGAAATGACCGCAAAGGATTTAGGTGAAAGAGGCTACGATCTAACCTATGGCCATGGCCTCGTCGACCCATTAAAAGCAATGCACTTCGATTTAAACAACCTACCAAAGCGCTATTCTGAAACAAAAGAAGAGCGCCTAAATAATGCCACAGTGCTTAATAAAAATAGTATGAATACCGAAAAAGGTGAATTCAAGCTACCAGATGAAAAGAAATGGTATAAAATTGAATTGGACGCAGGTGAATATGCTCAACTGTCATTAAAAGGAGCTAGCAACTATGACTATGCATTTGACTTATACTTCTACCCTACAGGTCAAAAAGATGAGTCTGAAATGATAAATGTCAATGATGTCCGCGCAGGAAAACATGAAGGATACCTTTATAAAGCAGAGCAAGCAGGAACGCTTCTTATTGGCGTCAAAGATCATAATGGTAGCTATAGCTTAAAAGGTGCTTCAAACTATATTTTCACAGCGCAAACGACAAATGAAATACCAATCGATTCATTAGCAATGGATAGCGCACATAAAATTCAACAGTTCCCTTTTAGTACAGTAGGGGAAAATTATACGTTACTGTCAGATGATCAACAAAGTGATCAAGATTACTTTATCTTTTCAGTAACGCAACCATCTACATTGAAATTTGATTTATCTGGTATACCAGGTGTGACAGCATCAATGGAAATCCATTTAAAAAGCGATTTGGATAACATCTCAACAGAACAAGTAGATGAAGAAGAATGGAATGAAAATGCACCCTACCCAATACAAGCATCTTCCAGCTCAGCAAAAGGTGAAAGTGTAAGTATCGTTTTCGATGCAATCCCTGATGAAGAGTATGTACTAAGTGTATCCAATGACAACAGTGGCGCATTGACGTTCGATATGCTCTTTAATGGCGGTATTGATAATGAGGAAAAGGCGAACATAAATGAATCGATTATTCCTTACACGTTAAAAGGAGAAGTTGTTCATCTTCCTGAAGATGAAGACGGACTTCCTTTGAATGAGCCAATGCTTGAAAACGATGTACAAAATAGCAATGACGCACCAGCTCAAAATAAAGCAAAAAAAGGTGAACGAGTAAATAATATTTTAAATCTTCTTTCCGGTTCCGATTTTGAGGAAAACGATTTAGATGCGGATCTCATTATGCCGAATGCGATTCCTTTTGATATCGGTGAAGATCAAAAAGCATACTTCCAAACTGAATATGATGAAGATTATTTCGTATTTGCCGTTCCGGAAGATGCGATTTATGGTTTTCATATTAAAAAAGGATATAATCAAGGACCAACTGGCACTATATTTGAATATGATGAGGAAACGAATGAATTGCTACCACTTTCTTCATTAACGAATGATTCGGGGCTTATTGGTCTACTTTACGGAGTAACAATTGATGAAAACGCCCCTAAAACAATTGCTCTGAAAAAAGATAAAGCTTATGTTATGAAAATTGTCAATGTTGGTGGACGTTCCATCGAACCATATACACTTACATCAAGGAAAATGGCAGCTGTACCCAAAGACAAAAACAATGAAATTAATACAGACATCAATGCTCAGAGAATTGAACCAGGTATCGATTATCAAAATCATCTCATCTATAATGATGATAAAGATTATTACTACTATAAACATCGAGGCGAGGATACAGTCTTGAGTCTTCTGTTATCCTCCGTACCCTATACAAATGTACAACTCAATCAAATACCAAAGGAACTACAATTTGACTTGAAATTTTCTGGTTCAATTATTGAGGATACAAACGGCAATATGCAAATCGATGACGATGAACTAGCGACAGAAATACCGTTTGGACAAGGTGAAAACCTATTTGAAATACTTCTTGGTCTCTCAGGTACTTCAGAGGTCAACACATCTTTCCTAGCGAAGAGAAATCACGGTTATTTTATTACTCTTACAGGCTCGGACATTGGGCTCGTATCGCTTCAACCATACACTTTATCTTTATTTAATCATAAAAATGTGGATGAAGATGCAGATTCCACTTTAGTGCATGGTTTGCCAACAAAACCAACTAAGCTAACGAAAAACGGCGATAAATATGTGGCTAATCAATATTTAAATGCTAGTGTGCCATTTGGCGATAAAGACTATTTCGAATTCTACAATGACCGCAAACGTGATGTGTTCTTCTCCTTACAAACTGAAAAAGGTTTAGATGGTGTAATTCGTATTATTGATGCAAATGGAAAAACGGTTGAAACATTAGATCTATACGGAGACAAAGATACTGAAGTAGGTTCTGTTGAACTAGATAAAGGAACGTATTATATAGAAGTTAGTGAAATAAACGGCAAAGCTAGTACACAACCATATACGCTTGAAATACAGTAACTAGCGACTGCTAAAATAAAAAAATGACAAAAGGCATCGAGTTGAACTCTCGATGCCTTTTATCAACTACGTTCGAAAAATTGCATTCATCTCAATCAAATAAAGTTTCCTTTTCTGGAGTCCGCAAAAATTCAAAGAGAAGATCAATTTGTGACGTAGTATTTCTATTAGTAGAAAGTGGAGGTAAATGATGTTGCGAAAAAAATTGAACATTATTCGTCTCAATACCTATAGTAGCTTCCCCTCCAATAATCTCACACAAAATAAATATCTTATAGTAATGATATGGTTCAGGAGGGTGCGGGTGTTTATTTTTGTCCAATAACGCAAGTAACCTGACTGGCATTACTTTATAACCAGACTCCTCTTTAATTTCCTTTACTACATTCTCTGAAGGAGATAATCCAATATCACAAAATCCTCCGGGTAATGCCCATTTATTATCAATATTCTCTTTTACCATTAATATTTGACTATTTTTAAAAACAACACCACGAACATCCACTTTTGGCGTTTGATAACCTGTTTCATTCGTAAATAAATCTTTAATTTTGGTCATTTCAAGTTCAGTGTGTTGTGACATAATCTCTGCACTAATGTTACGCAATTCCTCATAACGCTCGATATCATAGATATCCTTAGAAAAAGCTAAGCCTGCCTGAGATAAGGCTTGTATTTTTTTTGCCCATTCCAGCCATTGGTAACTCATAAAATCCCAACTTTTAAGAAACGCTTAAATTCTGTGATACTTTTTATGATTGAATTTGGTTGTGCGTTAAATTCCTCGGTTTGGTATTCATTTAACCATTGTACGCCAATCGTATAGACATTTGCCTGCAAACCTGCAACGATATCCGCATCACTATCTCCAATATAAACTGCCTCACATTTTTCTATGCCTAAAATAGATAATGCTTTTAATAACCCCTCTGGATCTGGTTTAGGTTTTAATACATCATCACCAGTTATGATGACATCAAATAAATCTTCCATATCTAATGCTTTTAGAGAGATATCCAAGCTTCTTTTTGCCTTTCCCGTAAAAATTCCTATTTTTATATTTGCCTCTTTCAAAGTGTTCAATAGTCCTCGAATTTCAGGATTAGCTTCTACCAAACTTCTATGTAATTCGGAATATTGAGCATAGTAATATTCGATAGCTTCTTCCTTATTAGGATTTGAGAGATTATTTCTAATAATACCTGTTTCAGAAGGACCAAACATTTCCTTAATCTCATTTGCCGTAAGATCCTTATTATCATACTCTTTAAATACTTTTTGAAAAGCATAGTAACAAATTGGTAAAGTATTCGCCAATGTTCCATCAAAATCAAATACAATCGCTTTCATTTTTTGCTCCTTTAGTTTTATATAAGTTAGTAACTACCACGCACATTGTATAAATTGTTTGATTCCTCTAGTTCTTATTATGATTGTCTGTCCTCCTTTAAGGTATTAATATATATATTTTACAAATGTTTCTAAAATCCTTTTAATTATTAGTGACTTACTTCTTTTATATTGCAAACTACCACGCTATCGTAAATAAAACACAAAAAAGCATCTTCATCCAAAATGGACGAGATGCTTATTCTTAATTAAAATACTTAACATAATTACAATATTGATCTTGTTTCATATTAAGATTTTCATATAACTTTCGTGCATGCACATTATCTGTAGCCGTTTGAAGCGTAACATACCGTGCATATTGTTGCTCACAATATTGAAACACCTTCTCCATCAATGCTTTGCCCACCCCTTGGCCTCTAGCATCGTCCGTTACATATATATCGTTTAATATATATGCACGCTGTAAAGCGATAGATGAAAAAGTTGGATATAATTGTGCGAAGCCAATTGTTTTCCCATTTACTACAGCAATAAAAATAATGGATTCTTTTAAAGCCATTCGTAATTGGATAAATGCTTTAGCACTACTTCTATCTGATTCAAGTCCATAAAACTGGCGATATTCATCAAATAGCACTGTTACTTCTTCTAATTCATCCAAAGTCGCGTGAAGTATTTCCATTTCATTCTCTCCCCTTATGTCTACCCATGATTGTTAAAAATATGTAGCTAGTGTTAATTATAAAGGAAATGCTGTTATAAAGATATTACTTCAGAAATGAACTTCGCAGCTTCGTATGGAAATTAAAAGGCGCCGCTCTGAAGTCCCTTCAGACTTCAAAAACAGCACCCTTGGCCATATTTAGTGGAAATAATGATCTACACGCTGTATTACTTCATCAGCAGAAAGCCCAGCCGCATCGATAACAGGTCCTGCCATTATAGGGTCGCTAATTCCCATAACATCTCTGTCTTGGCCTGTAATTATACAAGCATCGCATTTTTTTGCATCCTCTTCATTACGAAGCTGTATCACTTCATAACCTTTTGCTTTTAAAGCATCTTCAACATTTGATAATGATTGTTCGACACCGATAATTTTAGACATTTTTCTTCCACCTCCTATATGTTAATGTGCCATATAGGTTTGCTAATTATTCACTTATTTTATTTTTTGTTAGGAACAAAACGTCATTGTTAGAACAAAGACGTGAATTGTTCTAACATTCATTTTCAAGTGAAACACAAATTTAATTACCTAAAATATACAAAATAACCATTATACGTGTTACACTACTTTTTCATAGCATTAAATAATTGGAAGAATAGGAGGAATAACATGATTTATAGTAAAACCGAAAAAACACTAGAAACAGATCGTCTACTGCTACGTCTTTTTAAAGAAACAGATGCTCCAGAAGTGAGTATATATTGTAACAATTACAATATATACAAAAGCACGTTGAATTTACCTTATCCATACTCATTAGATTGCGCTCTTACATGGATTGCAAATCATGAAATGCACTATGACTTAGATAAAATGTATGAATTTGCGATTACAGACAAACAAAGTGGTCAGTTATATGGGGCTATCGGTATTTCAAATCATCAACAATATAAAAATGGCGAAATCGCTTATTGGATTGGTGAAGCGCATTGGGGCAAAGGTTATGCAACGGAAGCAGCCAAGGCACTAATCGACTTTGTGTTTTCAGAGAAAAACTATCATCGTGTTTACGCTCGCTATTTTAAATCAAATCCCGCTTCTGGTAAGATTATGGAAAAGTGCGGTATGCAATATGAAGGTACTTTAAAAGACCACGTTTATAAAAACGACTCATTTGAAGATATTGTTTTTTATGGAATTATTAATCCGATGAAATAAAAGGCATAGGTGGGGCTTACGTTGAACGTAATGCCCCTTTTGGTCTTAGGCTGGCTCTTCTATTCGTGATCGTCTAAAAAATCTTTGCTAAAGCTTGTTTGTGATTGATAAGATGATCGTTTACCTATATCAACACCTCGTTTAATGATGCCTTTCCCAAAACGCCCTTCAATCTCATCCACTACCTTTAAAATAGGCTCGTCTTTTACATGCTCTTCAAAATTAAAAATAGACAGCTGTTGGCTATAATCTTTTCGATCAACTACATTCGAAACAGTTACACCGAGCAACCGAACAGGCGACTCATCCCAATGTTTATCAAAGAGCGCACAAGCAATTTCAAAAATATCTTCAAAGCGATAAATTACATTAGTCATCGACTTTGAGCGAGTATGATTGTGCCAATCAGCATCACGAATTTGTATACTGACTGTGGAACCTGCGAGACGTTTCGCATCGAGTCGTTCAGCTACTTTTTTGCACAGCCCATCAATTGTTTTATGAAGGAGCCGAATATCTGTTACATCTTGCGGTAATGTCGTCGAATTGCCGACACTTTTTGTATCATAAATGGCATTTGGGTCTACTTCTCTTATATCGATTCCATTTGCTCTGGCACGAAGTCTAACCCCATTCTTTCCTAAAATATGCTTGATTTTATGTTCCTCAACCATAGCCAAATTTCCGATTGTAAAAATACCCTGGTCATTTAACTTTTTGGCAGTACTTTCACCAATACCATGCATTTTGACTACTTCAAGTGGCCAAAGCACTTGTTCAATATCTCTTAGTCTTAGCACTGTGATACCCATCGGTTTTTTCATATCTGATGCTGTTTTGGCTAAAAACTTGTTAGGGGCAACACCAATCGAGCATGGTAAATCCAACTCTGTTAATAATCGTGTTTGTATTTCCTGGGCAATTTGAAGTGCATGGCGCTCCTTACTTAACAGCGTAACATCCATATAGCCTTCATCAATTGATACTGGCTCCACTAGTTCCGTATAGCTTCGTAAGATAGCAAACATTGCTTTGGAAGCCTCACGATATTTTTGAAAATCTGGTGGTAGCAACAACAGATCCGGACATTTTCGTTTAGCTTCATGTACCGTCATTGTCGTATAAACGCCAAGCGCCCTTGCCTCATATGAACATGTCACTAATATTCCCCGACGCTCCTTTGGGTTTCCTGCAATTGCAATCGGTTTCCCTTTTAAACTTGGGTCATGCGCCTGTTCAACAGATGCATAAAAACTATTCATATCAACATGAAAAATAATCCGTCCTTTATGTTCCATCATTTCACCACACATACCATTATTATGTACTTTCTATTTTAATCTATAAAAGTATAGTCACCATCACTTTCGAGCAATTCCTTTAACACCGTTAAGGCTTGCTCTAGCTGCATGCTATTTTCAGGTGCAGTAATCGCCAATCGTACTGCATTTACAGGTTTTGCATTGCCCACTGCAAAACGCTCTGCAGCATACACTTGTACGCCCGCTTTCGATGCAAGTAATTCAAACTGCACACCGGTAAATTTTTCAGGCAATATAAGCCATCTAAAAATGCATTCATCATTGCCTAAAATGTTGTATTCACCTAAATATTGATTAACTAGGGCATTTTGCTGTTTAGCATATAATCGCTGTTTCTCTAAAATCGTTTGTGCAACACCATCTTGAATCAATCTTGCAGTAAGCTCCACCATGACTGGTGATACAGATATATTAATATTATATAATGTTTCAATAATTTTCTTTCTTAAAGCACTAGGCGTCACAACAAAAGATAGCCTTAACCCAGGTGAGATTGTTTTGGACACGCTTGCAATATAAACTACCTTTTCGGGTGCATAAAATGCAATGGGCTTAAGTGGCTGTTCTTGTAAAAAACTATAAATCGCATCCTCAATAACGATTAAATCTTTTTGTCTCGCCACTTCTGCAATCATTTTCCTAGTCTCAATTGACATTGTATGGGTAGTTGGATTATGAAAATCAGGAATAACATAAAGTCCTTTGATATGTTCATTTTTGCAAGCATATAAGAGCCCTTCTTTTGTCATCTCTCCATCTTTTTGCTGAATTGCCACTAGCTGTATACCAAGCATATTAGCCGCCGTTTTTATCCCAGCATAAGTAATCGGGTCTGTTCCGATACGATCTCCTGCATGAAATAATGCTGCTAGTGTACCGACAATTGCATTTTGCCCCCCTGCCCCTAGCAATATAGGCTGATCTGTTTGAAAGCCGACTTTTTCCAAAAGCTTTGTTGCAGCTTCTGTTTGCCAGGCATTCGCCTCGGGTCGCCCATATTGAAATAACTTACTAAAATTAGAATCATTCAGCATTTTTTTTATATAGCGCGTTATTTCCTCATTGGCATAGGTAGCAGGCAATACTGAGCCCAACTCAATCATATGAGCAGAATGACTGGTAGGTAATAAAATTTTATTCGTGGCGGCATCAGAAGAAACAAATGTACCGCTCCCTATTGAAGCATAAATTAGACCTTGCTGTCCGCAAAGCTTAAACGCACGAGTAATGGTGCTTAAATTCACATCTAAAAAATCAGCAAGCTCTCGTTGTGGTGGCAACTTTGTACCTGGCAATAAAATGCCTTCTTTAATATCCTGTTCAAGCTGCTCAGCAATTGCAATATATATTGGCCATGAAATATTGCGGATATTTGGCTTCCAGCTCATTGGGTATTCCTCAAATGAATTGAATGGCATTTTTCAAGCCCTCTTTCCTTCGCATTTGCATACAATATTTTAATTGTCTTGCATACAATCATAATATTGTATGCAAATGATTACAATGATATAATTTTTAAAAAATCAGAAAAAAGGGACCGATAACATTATGCAATATTCTGAAAGAATCTTAAACACACCATCTTCATTCATCCGTAATATTTTGAAAGTAACGGATGCCGAGGATGTCATTTCCTTTGCAGGCGGGCTTCCAAACCCAATCTCTTTCCCAATCGATGCATTAAAAGCATCTGTAGATCATGCCATTAACGAAAATGGTAGTCGATTATTCCAATATTCATCTACACAAGGATATGCGCCTCTACGTGAATACATTGCTGCAAAATACCGCCGTGTTCATGGGCTAGATATCCATGCGGATGATATATTGATAACAACTGGATCACAGCAAGCACTTGAACTGATTGGGAAAGTACTTATTAATAAAGGTGATGGCATTGTGATTGAGGAGCCAGGCTATTTAGGTGCTATTCAAGCATTCACATTAAGTGAACCTACTTTTTATGGTGTAACACTTGAAAACGATGGTCTTAATTTAGAAGAGTTAGAGAAAGCTTTACAGCAACCTAACGTTAAATTCATCTATACTGTTCCTAACTTCCAAAATCCAACGGGACTAACGTATTCAAAGGAAAAACGTCAACAAATTTATGACATCATTTCTAAATATGACGTAGCACTAATTGAAGATGATCCGTACGGAGAATTACGCTTCCAAGGTGAGCCATTACCTTATATCGGTGCCGGAAAACTCGAAAATAGTATTTTACTAGGTTCTTTCTCTAAAACAGTTACACCAGGTATGCGCCTTGGCTTTGTCATTACAAAAAACAAAGCGCTAATGAAACATATTGAAACAGCAAAGCAAGCGACTGATTTACACACAAATATTTTCTCTCAATATGTCATTTATGATTATTTAGCGAATAATGACTATACAGAGCACGTGAAAAAAATTGTTTCATTATATAAAAATCAATCGGATGCAATGCTAGACGCAATGCAAGAATTCTTCCCTGCACATGTTGAATACACAAGACCAGATGGTGGGATGTTCATCTGGGCTACGATGAATAACGGAGCTTCCGCATTAGACATTTTCAATAAAGCAATGGAACAAAAAGTCGCTTTCGTTCCTGGTGACCCATTCTATACATCAAAAACAGGCGTAAACACAATGCGTCTAAACTATACAAATGCAACACCTGAAATTATCCGTGAAGGGATTAAACGTTTAGGCAGCATTTTATAAAAACAAAAAGAACCGTATAAGCGCTCTCGATAAGCGCTTATACGGCTTTTTATTTTTCATAAGGATAATAGATAGTCATCCCTAACTTTGTTAATATCTCACCGTTATTACTATAGAAGTGAGGTCGGTCAGCTCTAAATCGGATAGAATCGCCATTTTTTAATATATACTCATTGTCATTAACCCGAATCAATAATTCACCTTCAAAAACAGTAATAAACTCTTCTGTCCCTTCTTTATGAGCCTCAGCGCTTAATTTCCCATCTTTATCAATTTCAATCGTATAAATTTCAAATCGACTATCTTCTTGAAATGGAAAATTCGGATATACTCTATATTTTCCATCATCCTCTGACAATACTTGAATATCCTTTTTTAAAATGACTTCAGTATCCGTCTGCGGTTGATGGATTAGTGAAGTAAAAGATACTTTGAGTCCATTTGCGATTTTCCATATAGTTGTAAGCGTCGGGCTGGACTCTCCTCTTTCGATTTGTCCAATCATTGTTTTACTTACGCCACATAGCTGAGAAACTTTTTCTAAGCTTAATTTTTCTTTTTCTCGAATTGCTTTTAAATTTTTGGCAAAAATAAGATGAATTTCCTCCATTACAATCACCTCTTACAATATGTACAATATAACGTACGTTATGTATAATAAAAAGAACGACGTTATATTGTTTATTTCAGACATTATAACATACAAAATACAAGGAGGACTAAAATGCCTTACATATCTTTTTTAGTATTCGTAGTTATTACAAGCTTTACACCAGGTCCGAACAACATTATGGCAATGGCATTTGCCAATCAATATGGTTTGGGAAAAACCATACAGTTTTGTCTAGGTGTTGGAATTGGTTTTTTCACAATAACTGCATTAAGTTGTTTTTTTAATATTGCCCTCATCAGCGTCATGCCCATAATTACACTTCCATTAACCATTTTGGGGGTGGGCTATATGTTATATTTAGCTATTAAAATATTAACCTCTAAAGAGAATGATGAAAATAGTCACCATTCTGAGGAAAATAGACGTAGCTTTTTGCTACTCGGTGCCTTCCTGCAATTTGTAAATCCGAAAGGTATTCTATTTGGCATCACAGTCGTCGCAACCTATATTCTTCCATATTACGCATCGTTACCGAGCTACATTTTTTTCGCCCTATTTTTAGGATTCGTTGGCATTACAAGTACATTTTGCTGGGCACTATTCGGTTCAGCTTTTCGCAAAGTACTTAATAAATATCGTCAACCATTTAATATTTTAATGGCACTTTTATTAGTTTATAGTGCCTTTTCAATACTCATACACTAATAAAAACAAAGAAACCACATTGTACGTTATTGCGTACAATGTGGTTTCTTTAAACTAATTAAAGTATTATTTTGTATATGTTAAAACGGCATTTTTCTTAAATTTCGCTAAAGCTGCTGTTGCCTCATTTTTGTTTGTATATTCGAAAATACGAATATTTTTATTCTCAAATACTGTTACAACCCACATCTTAACCGCTCCTTTCCATTTTATTTTTGTAATATAACAATCACCAAATATGTGATACAAAGAACTAACTGTCTTATAACAACTTCTTGCTGATTCCTATTTTACGCTCTTTTTTTAAAAAATAAAGCTTTATGTGAAGCCCTTCACAAACTGTTCAATTTCAAAACGCTTTCATTGAACAATTTGTGAAAATCTTCATATTTTAGGTATAAATTACGAACTGTTTACTTGCCTACGATAACTTTTGTCCAAGCATAACTGGCTACTAGAAAAACCGTCTGTACGCCTTTTCTACGACATACAAACGGTCTTCCAATTTTAATCATCATTTAGTAGTAGTAGTAGTAGTAGTAGATTTTATTTTATAAGGATGATGAATTTAACAAAATACTTCTTCTTGCTTTTTTGTAAGTTCTATTTCAAATCCTAAATCTTCGAGCATGCGAAAATCGCTATTCACTTCCTGCCCTGCAGTCGTTAAGTAATCCCCGACAAAGATACTATTTGCTGCATACATTCCGAATGGCTGGAGAGAACCTAAATTTACTTCGCGTCCACCAGAAATACGAATTTCCTTCGTTGGATTTATATAACGGAATAACGCTAAAACTTTTAAACAATAGCGAGGATTTAACTCATATGTTCCTTCTAGCTTTGTCCCATCGATTGCATGAAGGAAGTTAACTGGAATCGAATCCGCATCCAGTTGGTGCAGGGCACGTGCAATCTCCACGACATCCTCTTTTGTTTCCTTCATCCCAATAATGGCCCCTGAGCAAGGAGAAATACCATGTTTTTTCACAACTTCAACCGTATTTACACGATCTTCATAAGTGTGTGTAGTCGTAATATAGGAATGATGACGCGCAGATGTATTTAAATTATGATTGTAGCGATCGACACCTGCTTCTTTTAATTGTTGTGCCTGCTCTTCTTTCAGTAACCCAAGACAAGCACAAACTTTTAAGCCATATTGTGCTTTAATTTCTTCAACTGCTTCACTCACTACATTGACATCTTTTCGAGTCGGCCCACGTCCGCTTGCTACGATGCAGTAAGTACCTATTTTATTTTCAAACGCTCGTTTTGCCCCTGCTAATATTTCTTCTTTCGTTATAAATGGATATTTCTCAATAGGCGCTGTCGACTTAAATGACTGTGAACAATAACCACAATCCTCTGGACAATAGCCACTCTTAGCATTGATGATCATATTTAACTTTACTTTTTTGCCGTAATAATGCTTACGAATAGCAAAGGCACCGTCCATTAGCTTTAAAATATCATCGTCATCACTGTTTAAAATGGCAAGCGCCTCGTCATTACTAATAATTTTGCCCGCTATCACTTCATCTGCTAACTGTAACCAATTCACTGAACATTCTCCTTTTCAACTCGCACAAGTTTTAAAGCTCTAGCGGAACGAAATACTTTATATAATCGTTCAGCTAAAAGGGCACAGGCAATTGCTAGGCAAAAGTCTGCAACAATACTATTAAGAAAACCTACTAAGAAAACATGAGACCAGCTTGATTTCATATTTAACCATACATTCAATGCCACATATAAATACGGCACAGCTACTGCATAAATAATGATAAGCCCTACAAGATTTGCACCGATGAAGTGTTTTTTCGTCGGTGCCTCTACCCGATTAATTAGAAAACCAATCACTAATGCTGCAAGTGCGAAGCCTATTAAGTAACCAAAGGTCGGTTGCAATACATATGTAATGCCTCCTCCTTGTGTAAAAACTGGCATGCCTGCTAAACCAATTCCTATGTAAACGAGCTGACTTAGAAATCCATTGCGACCACCAAGTAAGCAGCCTGCCAAAAAAACAAAAACAATTTGTAATGTAAACGGCACTACAGGAAGTGGTATTTTAATAAATGCACCAACAGCTGTTAAAGCAGCAAACATCGCTATCATTACAAGTGAGAGCGTTGATTGTCGTTGAAACATGCATTATTCCCCCGTTCTTCAAAAAATTGAACAATTGTTTCTTTTGTTGTTTGAATCATAAATTGCATTTCCTCGTCCGTTATTATATAGGGTGGCATAAAATACAAAACATTCCCTAGTGGACGAATAAGTAATCCTTTTTTTAATGCTCTTTTATATATTTGATAGCCAATACGCTCTTCACTCGGTAATGGCTCTTTTTTATCGCGATTCGCCACAAGCTCTATTGCCCCGACAAAGCCAACTTGCCGGTATTCGCCAACAAAAGGCAATTCACTGAAAGCCTGTACTGCTAACTTACGCATGCGTTCACCTTTGTCTTGCACAATGTCTATGTAATGCTCTTCTTCAAACATCGACAATACTTCTAGGGCAACACGGCAAGCAAGTGTATTCCCCGTATAACTATGCGAATGTAAAAATGCCTTCATTGTCGCATAATCATCATAAAATGCTTGATATACTTCATTTGTTGTTAACACGACAGAAAGCGGTAAATAACCACCTGTTAAGCCCTTGGACAAGCACATAAAATCGGGCGAAATTTCAGCTTGTTCGCAGGCAAAAAGAGTACCTGTTCGACCGAAGCCAACCGCGATTTCGTCTGCTATTAGATGGACATCGTATGTTGTACATAGCTCCCGTAAACGTCGTAAGTAAATAACTGGATACATTTTCATGCCTGCCGCTGCTTGAATAAGTGGCTCAATTATGACCGCTGTAATTTCCATATGATGCATAATCAGCTCTTCTTCAACAAATTGAATACATTGAGCATCACAACTTTGCGGGTTTTTATTGAAAGGGCAACGAAAACAATCTGGCCCCTGTGCTCGCACTGTATCCAATAAAAGTGGTTGATACACCTCATTATAAAGATCAACACCACCTACTGATAAAGCGCCAAGTGTTTCGCCGTGGTATGCATCCGTTAATGCTAGAAATCGTTTTTTCGTCGTTTTTCCTATTTGCATGTGATACTGAAAACTCATTTTTAATGCGATTTCTATAGCGGATGAGCCATTATCTGCAAAAAATACTTTTTGCAAACTATGTGGACTTAAAGCTACTAATTTTTGTGCGAGCTTAATAGCTGGTACATGTGAGAAATTTGCAAAGATTACATGCTCCAACGTAAATGCTTGCTCACTTAAAGCTTGACTAATACGTGGATTGGCATGTCCAAATAAATTTACCCACCAGGAGGATACCGCATCTAAATAGCGATGATTCTTTTCATCGTACAACCATACACCTTGCCCTTTTTTAATAACAATTGGTGGAAAGTCCTCATAGTCCTTCATTTGTGAACATGGATGCCATACATGTTGCAAATCGGTTTCTTGTAACTCAGTTAATACTTGCTTCATGTTTTGACAGCCTTTCAAACAATGATGTATCTGTAATAGCAAAGTCAATAATTTGTGATATATCTTTCAGCTTCGGTATAGTCGCAAACGGTAATGGGTGATGACGTAAAATTGTTTTAATATTATCTTGCTCCATCCCACTACCCGTGTCACCGTTAAATACAATGCCAAGAACTTCTATTTTACGTTTACTTAATGCTTCTAACGTTAAAAGCGTGTGGTTTATCGTACCGAGCGTTGTGCGAGTAACAACGACTACTGGTAGTTTACTTTGAACAATAACATCCAAAAGTGTCGTTTCGTCATATGAATCTAATGGTACAAAAAGCCCTCCTGCCCCTTCACAAATAACAACATCCCATTTTTGCTGTAATTGCTGCAATTGGCTTAATAATCGCTGTGTATTTATTTGTTGCCCCTCCAGCTGAGCCGCAAAATGTGGTGATGCGGCTTCTTTAAACGAATAGCCATTTAAATTTTCTTTGTCGAGCAATTGTAAAGAATATTTTTCATACATAGTCGTATCGTAGTAATAGGATTGCTTACCATCATGTACTTCACCAGTTTGTACCGGCTTATAAGGCGTCACGTGTAAGTCCTGTTTTTGCAAATTTCGCATTAATAATGTGGTAACAATTGTTTTACCAACATCCGTATCTGTACCAACAACCCAAAAATGTTGCATCTTAACCTCCCTTTCTTTTGTGTTAACCAGTTACAAATATTAAGTTAACACAAATATTTTCATTTTGTAAATGCTCTTTTTTGTTTTTTATGAAAAATCATGCCTTGTATATTAGTTAAGGAGTGTGCAAATAGCGATTTGATTGGGTTTATCAGCGATTCGTCAATTACTCAAAAATTTAAAAGGATTTTAATACTATTCTGTAGTATTAAACAAGACAGGGGGTGGCATAATGTTTGGATTATTTAAAGAATCTGAGAAAATCATTGAACCATATGAACAAGTGAGCAGTATTTTAAATTCATTACTTACTTATGAAATAAGGGATTTACCGTTGCGTTATGAATTTTGGTACCGCTTGGCCATACGTCAGGAAGAATATCGCACATTACAAGCTGAGCATCGTGCAAAAATCTCGATGCTAACGGCAGTAGGTCGTTTTCATCAAGTCCAATATGAGGCGACAAAACAAAAGTGTGCTAAGCTCGAACGACTAGCGGATATCTATAAGATTTTTTGTATCGAAGAAGAACGACAAGCATTAAATCATCGCCTACAGTTTCACAAGGAAACAATTGCTGAAATTTATGGACACGTACAAAATAAAGAGCTATATACATATAATGATTTAGTACAGCAACAATTTTGGGAGGCTGTTAGCGAGGACATACTAAAAGCAATTGCCCATCTAGATTAATACTAGATGGGCAATTTACTTGTGTATTACATTGAAACATATGGTAAATTTAATTAAATACAACTGTATCAAATAAGGAGAATATTTTATGATTGCTTGGATTATTACTGCAGAAATAGCCTTTTGGATTGTCATCTTAATAGGTCTGGTTTGTAGATACCGTTTTAAAAAGCCTAAACTTAGCATACTCTTTTTTGCTCTTACACCTGTTATTGACCTACTATTAGTATTGCTAACTGCCATGGATTTGCGAGCAGGGACACCAGCATCCATTTCTCACGGTATCGCCGCTGTTTATATAGGTGTCTCAATAGCATATGGTAAAACGATGATTACTTGGGCAGATGAAAAGTTTCAACAGTGGTTTTTAAAACTGCCAGTTGAAAAGAAACGATTAACAGGACTAGCAAAAGGTATTCATGAAATAAAAATGCTTGGTCTACATGTCATTGCCTACGTAATTAGTGCTAGTTTATTATATGCAATGATCGTATTTATCGGTCAACTTACTGATACATCTTCCCTTTTACAAGTAATGAAAGTTTGGGGCATCATTTTAATAATTGATGCTATTATTAGCTTTTCCTATATAATTTTCCCGAATAAAAAGTAATAGCATCACTAACATTGATGAAACTTTCTATGCTCCTTCGTATGCATAGCAAAGAAACTGACCGGATGGCAATTGATATTACAATACATAAAGGTGGCTATCTAAGCAATTATTACAGACATACAATTTCCTATAAGCGTATTCAAATAAAAAAGCCTCGCACAAGTGTGTGCGAGGCGCTTGCTTGTCAACATCATCCTTCATTATTTTCCATTCCCTGCTGTAGTATTTCCTTTAATTCATGTTCTTGATCGGCTTTAATCGCCACGTTGTTATATCTTTTTTTAAAGCCTAACATAAACGTTACTTCAACTGGTTCTTTCATTTTCAGCATGATTTGTGGATATGCTTCTCCAAAATCACGTGCGATAAAATCAATAGTATCCTTCGATAATTTTTCTTTTAACAGTTGTGGGTCTTCTTCCATTTTCTCGATATTAGCAAAGCGAATAGTCGCTCGTTTCATTAAACCTAAAGATAAATAAAGTGAATCATTTGTTGCATAGATAGGATTAAGGCGAACTGCCTGCATATCGGCAATGAAAAATAGGACCGAGTATACATTAAGCATTAACAATAGGATAGATAATATCATTGATTTGTCATGAAGCCACCAATGTATTCCGATTGTTTCTATGACGATTGCATGTATCATCATCATTTGAAAAGCGATATAGCTGGAGCTTTTATGCAAAGTTAATCCAGCGCGTTCTCTTCTCTTCCAACTTGCAAACCCGTAATAAAGAACGAGTAAATCTGTACAGAGCAATTGAATAATAGGGTATTTAGGTGCATGTTTTTCAACAGCTTGCGGAAAAGAGAAAATATCTGGTAGTGCACTTGCCCGTACATCTCTTAAAATTTTAGGCATATAGTAGACAAGTGTTGTAACAAATAAAACTTCAATAACGATGAGTGCCCCTTCAACCGCAAAACCAACCCATGTTACTGCAACAAATGGCTGCAAATGATCTATTGGAATAATAAAACGTGCAGCAATACAGCCTGAAGCGGCTAAAATAATCGCTCGCTTGACAGAAAACTTTCGTTTATAAAGCATAAATAACACCGGTATAACGATTATAAAATCGAGTAATGAACCGAGTACAACGCCTGCTGTTTCGGCTGGTAAAATCGACAAACCCAGTTCAGTGTTATAAAGCGAGTAGTTGCTAATTAATACAGCCAATAAAAACACAAGCCAAATATTTTGCTTCTTTTTTAAGGCTATCATGTCGTATCACTCCTTTTAGATTACTATCGCTTCTAATTCTACATTTAACTATATAAATAACTTTAAAATATTTGGTATTATTTGCAAACCCTTTCACTAAACAAACTGCGTATTATTTTCAAACTTGTCATTGATTGTTCACTGATTTGTCCTGTTATTCCATATTCCGTTGTTGTGCTAGAAATTTTTTACGATACACATGCGGTGAATAGCCCGTATACTCCTTAAACCGTTCAATATAGTAGCTAACTGTACTAAAGCCAGTTAGCGAAGCAATAAAAGTGATGGAATGCTCACTATCTCGCAAAAGTTCTATACTTTTTCGTAAACGATAATGTAAAAGATACGTAAAAGGTGTGATACCAACAATTTTTTTAAAGAAACGACTACATTCTTCCCTGCTTATAAAAACATGTGCAGCTAACATTTCAAGCGTTATTTTTTCTTGATAATGGCAATGGATAAAATCGAGCATTTCTTTTGCACGCTCGTGTTGAACAATTATAGATGACTGCATCGTTTCCACTGTTAACTTTGATTGCACTAATATCGATTCCCATATCAATAATAATGTTCTCCACACCTGAATTTCAAAATAAGCATTTCGTTCTTTTAATAGTTGAGCCGTTCTTTCAACAGCTTGCGCAAGCTCTCCAGAAAGCTTTACAAAGGGCAGTCTATTATTTTCTACATATGGGCTCACATATTTAGCTGTCAATATACTCCCTTCATGTCCTCCCAATAATTTAGGATCCACATTAATACAAAAAAGCTTGGACTGTTCAACGTTATAAGGTTTCGCTTCATGCAAACATGCTGCGTTGACAAATAAGCCATCGCCCTCTTCAAGTACTAATACATCAGCACCTACACGATAGTTGACACGTCCACTTACCACATAGACAAATTGAATTTCCTTATGCCAATGTAATGGTAAAAAATCACGCCGATCTAACCGCAAATACGTTTCATATAATGCGACTGGAAATGCATTCGAGCCATGTAACGTTAATTCCTGTAAATCCTTTGCTACTTTAATGTGCGTTAGTGCTATTGTAACCACCTCAATATATTGATATTTTTAACCATATAATTCGATATTTCGCCTTGTAATAAGTGTTTATAATAACTTTATATTGATAGTTTAGGAGATGCTATAGTGATAAATCAACAAAATAAAAAACATATCTTTGGTTTTATACTTGTCATTCTTGGTGCAAGTTTTTGGGGAATTGGTGGAACAGTCGCGCAAAAACTATTCCAACAAGAACAAATTGAGGTTGGTTGGCTCGTTTCGAGTAGACTTCTGTTAGCAGGCATCCTGTTAATTGCCATCTACAAGATTACACACCGCCAGCAATCCATCTTTGTCATGTGGCGAACAAAGAAAGATGCTTTTAGACAAATTCTATTTAGTATACTCGGTATGCTCGCTGTACAATACACATACATGATGTCGATTGCTATCGGCAATTCTGCTGTAGCGACTTTACTGCAATATTTAGCCCCTCTTTTCATCATCGCTTTTTATATCATCCAAAGACATAGCAAAATAACGAAGCAGGATGGAATTGCAGTAATACTTACACTTACAGGTACTACTTTATTGCTGACGAATGGCTCTTTTTCAACACTTTCCGTTCCAATGATGAGCGTAATTTGGGGTGTGTTATCGGGGCTTTCGGTCGCTTTTTATACATTGTATGCTGTGCCACTTTTACAGCAATTTCATTCTTTACTTGTGGTCGGTTGGGCAATGGTAATTGGGGGTTCAGTGATGAGCATTTTTTATCAGCCTTGGCATATTGATCTATCTACCTGGACCATTGCAACGAGCGCTTACTTTTTCTTTATCATTATATTTGGGACAATGCTTGCATTCTGGTTCTATATTGCAAGTTTGCATTATTTATCACCAAAAGAAACAAGCTTACTTGGTAGCCTGGAACCATTAACGGCTGTTTTAACAAGTGTACTTTGGCTACAAATTCCCTTTGGGGGCTTCCAAATGCTGGGTACTTTACTTATTCTATGCATGATTTTATATCTTACTGTATTTCAGAAAAAACAGCTTAAGTTGGAATAAAAATCCAATTAATGAGTAGACTACTTTAAAATTAGATAATTCCAAAAAATATTAGTTATAAACTACTAGATTGAAAATTCCAACTATGAAATTATATATAAAATTTACATATTTCATATATCTTTTCTCCTTGTTTGTCCAGTATACTAAAAAATATCATGAAAATAAGGAGGTATGTATATGAATAGAAAAGTAATTTTCTTCGAAGTACGTGGAGGCACTGATAAGGGACCCGATGGCTTCAGACAGGATACGATGCCGATGGTAAATGCACTTAAACAACGTGGACAAGATGCGGAAGTAGTGTTCTTTGATATCACAAAGAAAGACGAAATTTTTGAATACGTCAAAGAACATGGTATTGCCTATGTATCTCGCATTAACCCTGGTAATCTAGAACACGAGGAAGAATATTTTGAGATGCTTCGTGATTTATGTGCAGCTGGTGTCATTGGCATGCCACATCCAGATGCAATGATTGGCTACGGTTCGAAAGATGTATTATCGAAATTAGTCTCTACAAATTTAGTACCCGATGATACTTTTGCTTATTACACAATTGACGCATTTAAGGCACAATTCCCTACCTCTCTTGCGATTACTGAGCGTGTATTAAAGCAAAACAGAGGCTCTACTGGCGAAGGTATATGGCGAGTAAAGCTAGTTGAACCACTTGCTGATGGTACTACTGAAGTACCTCTTGATGCCGAAATTAAATGTACCGAAGCAAAAGATAATCACGTAGAGTATTGGAAGCTAGGCGAGTTTATGACATTTTGCGAGCAGTACATCACTGGCACAAACGGTATGCTAATTGATATGCGTTTCCTTCCACGTATTACTGAAGGCGAAATCCGCTTATTTATGTTGCGTGACAAACCAGTTCACGTGGTACATAAAAAACCAGCGGATAGTGAAGATGCCTTTAGTGCAACACTTTTCTCAGGTGCTCAATATCGCTACGACAAACCAGAGGATTGGGAAGAACTTGTACAAAACTTTTTAACACAGCTACCTCTTGTAACTAACTTATTAGGCAATTACGACCTACCACTTATTTGGACAGCTGATTTCATGCTTGATACAAATGAAACAGGTGAAGATTGTTACATTTTAGGGGAAATGAACTGTTCGTGTGTAGGCTTTACTTCTGAACTAACTTTGGCTCATCAAGTAGCAGAAGAAATTTTAGCCTGCATTCATGAACATCATGAAATTACTGCATAACCATTGCATATGACAGCTTCAAAGACTATAGACGAATCGTTTATAGTCTTTTTTATGCTTAATATAGTGTTTTGTTGCAACATAAAAGGCATTGAGAATCCCCTTCTCAATGCCTTTTGTCGATGCTTATTTTTTTATCTGTACATTTTTATTCCTTGAATAAACTCATAAATGAAATAACCTGCGAAACCAATTAATAAGACTCCTGATATCATTGTAAGTGCTTTAATCATCTTACGACTCATCGCCTTACGCGTAACTGAAACAATTGTCATTAAACCTATGTCGTGCAGTAAAATACCACTAAGTATTCCAGCAGCTATTACTAGGAAGCTTGCCGATTCATCTTGATTATATGATTTTGCTAGAACAACACCAAATACATTTACCCAAAAAACGAGGTTTCCTGGCGAAATGGCCACTAGCAGCCCATTTCGATACGATGCGAAAAATGATTTTGTCACCTTTTCACCCGCAAGCGTAATATCCTTGTCGGCGTTTTTTATAGAATCTAGCCCAAGTAAAAACAAAAACCCGGCTCCAATAATCCACATTGGTAGTTGAATTATCGGCATGGCTAATATAGTAGCTAGTCCCATATAAAGGGCAAAAACTAATACTACATCAACCGTCATCCCTCCAAGCCCTACCGCCCAGCCATGTATAAAGCCATTTTTTAACCCCTGCTTTGTCATTTCGACAGTAATGGCTCCAACAGGCATTGCAATAGCAAGTCCAACTAATACATACGCAACATATAAACTCAAACAAACACTTCTTTCATGCTATAAAATAAGCTTCTTACGTCCGTTTATATAAATATTCTAGCATAAAAATACAGAATTAGCTTATTTTTTTATATTTATTCATTATTAAGTGCCAGTCACCCAAACAATTTATAAAAATTCAATTAAAAAAAACACTTAAAATCCTGCTAGAACGCAAACTTGTTCAGTGCCAGTCACCAAAATAATTTATAAATATGCATAGTGTGCTTTGCATAGAAATTGAAGTGCCTCTTATAATATAGAATTATTTCCTACTTACAACATCTGTTTCTTCCATTGAGTTAGTAGATCCTCAGACTTAGCAATTTCCACCTTTAACTCAACTTGCTTAGCAGAGCAACGCTTTTTCGCCTTTTGCCAAGCTTCCTCCAATGCAGGTATGTAGCTTAAATTTTTTGTAGATGCCACTAGCTGGAAAAAGATATTCCCTTGTATATAGTACCAACGCGGATTCATACTATCTAGCTGAATCGCCTCCTCAATGAGACGAAGTGCTAAATATGGGCTCGCTTCCAGACGGTTAATAAATTGTGCAAATGCTCCCCAGTAAAGTGCAATATTGGGCTGTAGTTTAATAGCCTCCGCATATTGCACCATTGCTTTATCAGGATTTTCTGCGAGTACAAAATATTCAGCCATTATATAGTATGCATTCGCCTGTGCTTCAATAGCCCCCGCTAATAGTTCATCCACTACTTTGCCAAATTGCTCATCGTCCTGACTTCCTATATATGCGGCGAGGACATCACGCTCAGGATACGATCCATCTACGCGTTCAACACTTTGCTTCACTTTTTCAGCATTTGGGATTGGCATATTGGCATATCCGTTTGCCTCTAAAAGTGCCACATGCTGTTGAATAGTTGGAAACGAAGTATCTGCTTCAAATGATTCATCCACTAATAATGCTTTAGCCAAATTATAGCTTTCTTTTACTTGACCACTTACAAATAATTCATTTACTTGTTGTACTTGTTCATTAAATTGTTTTATCACTATATAATCCTCACCTTCACCAAAAGAAAAGTCTTATAGGTAGTTTACCATCTTTAGAGAGAAAAACAGTAGTTATCATGAAAACCAATGCATGAATAACCCGTTTTTTTAATATACATAATGTCACCCTATTGTTACTTCTCGAAAACATTCAGTTTACGACATGCTAATGATTGAAGCAAAAATTTAGAAAACTGGCTAGTTTGGGAGTAAATACAATAGTCTTAATTTTAATTTCTAGTTTTTCATTATAATAATAGTTATTATTTGGATATTTTTCTGAATTATGAGATAATTGAAGTAAAATTTCTTCATCTTTGGGGCTAGTAAATTTCATTTTAGGAGGGCTTGCTATGAATAGACGTTTTCATCTGTTATTACTAATAATGGGCAATTTACTTATACTAGGAGCCATTTTCATTTATGCTTTGCAAAGTCAAGTACAAGTGGCCTTCAGCACCTATGGCCTCGTGATGGGATTATTAAGTACGCTACTGATTATCATTTTTTATTTATGGGGGGACGTAGAGCGTCAAGTTTAAGTGCCAGTCACTCACACAATTCTCAAACAATTTATAAATATCCAAGTAATAATCCACCAAGACTATGCGAGAACACACGTAACGTAAGGCGTATTAAGCCATGCGTAACGATTGTTTCTCCTTAAAACGTCCTCACGGAAAGTGCTGTGAACTTCAGTGTCAGTCACTCACACAATTTAGGTATTCCCCCCTGAGTGTGCCTAATAAATGTAGAAAAAAAAATTTTTTTGTAGAAATTTAAAAACAATGATTGAGTAGTATATCAATTTTCTGTATAATCAGCTTGTTTGACAATACTTTATATGAACTTGGGGGTAGACAATTGGGTAAAGCATTGATTATAGGAGCTGGCGGAGTAGCCAGTGTTGTGGTACACAAGTGTGTTCAGAATTCGGACGTATTTGAGGAAATTTGTATCGCAAGCAGAACTGTTTCAAAATGTGACGCTCTAAAAGAAAAACTAGACGGCGGAAAAACAAAGATTCATACTGCACAGGTAGACGCTGACAATACTGAGGAATTAATCGAGCTTATTAAAAGCTTCGGACCTGATGTTGTTATTAACGTAGCGTTACCTTATCAAGACTTAACGATTATGGATGCTTGCTTAGCGACAGGTGTGCACTATGTGGATACTGCAAACTACGAGCCACCTGAAACGGCAAAATTTGAATATAAATGGCAATGGGCTTATAAAGAAAAGTTTGAAAAAGCTGGCTTAACTGCGCTTCTTGGTAGTGGATTTGATCCAGGCGTAACAGGCGTTTTCACTGCGCATGCTCAAAAACATGAATTCGACGAAATCCACTATATCGATATCGTAGATGCCAACGCTGGTGACCACGGTTATCATTTCGCAACAAACTTTAATCCAGAAATCAACATTCGTGAGATTACAGCGAATGGTCGTTACTGGAAAGATGGCGAGTGGATTGAAACAGCACCACTTGAGAAAAAAGAAGTATATAACTTACCGGAAATTGGTCCAAAAGATATTTACCTGCTGTATCATGAAGAATTAGAATCAATTGCAAAAAACATTAAAGGTCTAAAGCAAATTCGATTCTGGATGACATTCTCTGAAAAATACTTAACACACTTAAAAGTATTAGAAAATGTAGGCATGACATCAATTGAACCTATCGAATTCGAAGGACAAATGATTCAGCCAATCCACTTCCTTAAAGCAGTATTACCAGACCCAGCATCACTAGGGCCGCGTACAAAAGGTAAAACAAATATCGGCTGTATTATCCGTGGTTTAAAAGATGGCAAGGAAAAAACTTACTACGTGTATAACGTATGTGACCACGAAGAGTGCTATAACGAAGTTGGTTCACAAGCGATTTCTTACACTACAGGCGTACCTGCAATGATCGGTGCAATGCTTGTAATGAACGGTCAATGGCAAAAGCCTGGCGTTTGGAACGTAGAAGAATTTGATCCAGATCCATACATGGATGCTTTAAATAAATGGGGTCTTCCATGGCAAGAAAGCCATAATCCAGAATTACTTGACCTTGAGATAGATGCGAAGGAACATAGCCGATGAAACCAATTGATTTCACAAAAGTTCCATCACCTTCATATGTAGTGGATGAACGACTATTAACAAAAAATCTTGAGCTTTTAAAGTCGATACAAGATCGTACTGGCTGCCGTATTTTACTTGCACTTAAAGGGTTTTCGATGCATTCAACATTCCCTTTAGTTGGTGAATACTTAGCTGGTATTACATCAAGCTCTCTATTTGAAGCGCGTCTTGGTTATGAAAAAATGGGGAAAGAAGTTCACGTTTATGCACCTGCTTATGTAGAGCATGAGATGGACGAGCTTCTTGGCTATGTGGATCACATCGTCTTTAACTCTTTCAACCAATGGGCTCAGTACAAAGACAAGGTAAAAGCTGCTGGGAAAACAATTGAATGTGGTATTCGCGTAAATCCTGAATACTCTGAAATTGAAACAGCACTTTACGATCCTTGCTATACTAACTCTCGTCTTGGTACAACATTAGCTAACTTCGACAAATCTCAACTTGACGGTATTGATGGCTTACACTTCCATGCGATGTGTGAGCAAAACTCTGATACATTAGAGCGCATCATTGAAGTTGTCGAAGAAAAATTTGGTGATGTTTTACACCAAATGAAATGGCTAAACTTCGGCGGTGGTCACCATATCACTCGTGAAGATTATGATGTTGAAAAACTAGTGAATATCATTAATTATATTCAAGATAAATACAATCTCCTTGTTTATTTAGAGCCTGGTGAAGCTGTGGCACTCAATACAGGTTATTTAGTAGCAACGGTTCTAGATATTCAGAAAAACGGGATGGACTTAGCTATTTTGGACACTTCTGCAACTTGTCATATGCCAGACGTGCTTGAAATGCCCTACCGTCCAATGATTATCGGTTCAGGACAAGCAAATGAGCTAGCACACACATATCGCTTAGGCGGGCTTACATGCCTTGCTGGTGATGTTATCGGTGATTACTCATTTGAGGAACCCTTAAAACCAGGAGATCGCCTTGTTTTCACTGATATGGCTCACTACTCAATGGTAAAAAATCATATGTTTAACGGTGTAAACCTGCCATCTATCGTTTCTTATAACGATGAAGAAGGCATTAAAGTAATTCGTGAATTTAAGTTTGAAGACTACAGTGGTCGACTTTCTTAATCCAAATGAAAACCCCCTCCAACATTGTTAGTTGGAGGGGGTTTTTAAAAGAAATCTTACTGCCTTTCGTCATATAATACTTAGGCTTGTACGTTTTCTTTCTCATTTTCAAGCATTTTGTGTAAATAATTGATAATTTCTCGAATGCCATCTAAGGAATTTACGAGTATTTTTGGGTCTACATAAGTAATCATACGATTTTCTAAATTCGCTACAGCTGTAAAATAGCGTGTTTTTGAATAATTAACAAGACCCATTTGCTTTAAAACAGATTCATCTAAATCGAGAATTTCTCTAGCTTCTGTCACGAGCAGCCCGTAGTTCACTACATCTGTATTTAGCACAATAACACGTGCTGTCGGTGCATTTGACGTACGGTTATAGAGTATACGTTCAAAATCTAATACTGGAATAAGTTCTCCTCGATTTCTAGTAAAACCTAGTAAATAATTTGGTAAATGCGGAATCGGGGTTACTTGCTCTAATTTTTCAATGGATATTGCTTGCTCCACCGGTACAGCATATTCCTCTGTACCACATGCAAATACTACTGCCTTTACACTTTCCATGAGGTCACTTCCTTCTATTTTAGCGCTCGTGTTTAGTTGTTTCTTTAACGACTTCAACTAGCAAATCTGCCAGTTTTTCTAATTCTTCTACAGGAATCTTTTCATTTGTTGTATGAATATCTTCATACCCTACTGATAGGTTAACCGTAGGAATACCAAAACCTGCAATAATATTTGCATCAGAGCCTCCACCAGAGATACCTAATTGAGGTGTTCTGTCAATATTACGCGCTGCCGCCATAGCTACCTGCACGACTTTATCTGACTCTGTTACACGGAAGCCTGGATACATGAGTTTTACTTCTACTTCAGCACGTGCACCCATTGAAGCTGCAACTTGCTCAAACGTATCCTGCATATGCTTTGTTTGGGCATCTAGCTTAGCCTTATCAATTGAACGTGCTTCTGCTAAAATATTCACTTCATCACACACGATGTTTGTAGCTTGCCCACCTTCAAAGCGGCCAATATTCGCTGTTGTTTCTTCATCCAATCGCCCAAGCTTCATTTGTGCAATACATTTTGAAGCAACAGTAATTGCAGATACCCCTTTCTCAGGAGCAACACCTGCATGCGCAGTTTTACCGATAATTTTCGTAAAAATTTTCGCTTGGAATGGCGCTGCTGTCACTATTCCACCAACTTTGCCATCACTGTCAACTGCAAAGCCATATTTTGCGATAATAGCAGTAGGATCCAATTCTTTCGCTCCTACTAGACCACTCTCTTCTCCTGCTGTAATGATGAACTGGATGTCACCATGTTCAATTTGTTGCTCTTTTAAACGTTTTGCCATTTCAAACATAGCTGCTAGACCAGCTTTATCGTCAGCACCTAAAATCGTTGTGCCGTCTGAAACGATATAGCCATCTTCACGAAGAGAAGGTTTAATACCTTTTCCTGGTACAACCGTATCCATATGGGAAGTGAAATAGATTGGCTCTATATCTAAAGAACCTTTTAATGTCGCGATAATATTTCCAGCACCGTGACCATTGCGAGTATGTGCATCATCTTGCACTACAGAAAAACCAAGTGCTGTTAATTTTTCAATTAGAACTGGTGCAATAAGCTGTTCGTGTTTTGTCTCTGAATCGATTTGTACGAGCTCAAAAAACTCTTCTACTAAACGACTTGTCATGTTGTAAAACTCCCTTGATTTACGTGTTTTTCCACGTCATAATATATGTATTAGTTTAGCACATTGACTGAAGAGTTGGAATAATGCGCTAGAAGTAACTTCTTTAATTTGTATTATAAATCACTAAAAGCCTGTGAAAAGAGTGTGAGTAACTCTTTCCACAGGCTTTTTATAGTTGTAAAATCACTTTCTTTTCTGTTTGTAATACTTCCAAATATTCAAGTGCTCTATTATGTTTTTCCTGCAAACGTCTAATTGTATTATGTACATCATCCTGTACACGTGATACTTGTTCTCTTGCTGTAGAAATTTTTGAATGGACTGACCAAGCCGAAAAAATATCATCAAAGAAATAATCTGCAAATTTTACGAAGCCATCTGTTTCAACTTGCAAAGATTTAGTAGACATATCCTGTACATCAAGTAATTCATTATGAAATCGTTGCAAAGCAATTTGTGCATTATGAAGGTAACTTTCGGTTTTATCAAGCGCATCATGCTTTAAATGTGTGGCGATAAGACCACCACCAAAAAACGTATCCCATGTCGAATATCCACTCGCTGAGTGCAGAGATGCAGCTGCCTGCCCAAGTTTAGTAAGCGCAATGTCACCCGCATCCTCCGCTTCTTTTATTTCAGAAATCAACTGTTTCGTTATAAGCTCTTCATTTGCAAGCTGTTCTATTTTCTGCGCAACTTCGGGGTCATGTATTTGGAGATAGCTTTTCTTTTTTATATGTAGTATGTCTAATGCTTCTTGCAGTTGCTTTTCATTAATTTGCTTAAGCTTTTGATTTACCTGCTCAAAATCAGTTGTTAAATCTGTAAGCATCTTTTTTGCTTCCTTGATTTTCAATTCCAAAATGGCTGCCTTATCGACTTTCTCTGCACGTAGCTCATCTTGTTGTCCTGTCCATGTACGTATCATATTCATAAACGAAAAGCCCTCTAGTTTATCAAGTTTCATACGAATTTGATTGTGTTCCGTAGAATGCTTAGTAATTTCCTGCTGTGCATGCTCGATTTGCCCTTCAATTAAAAACCTTTGTTCTCTTAATCGCTTAGCATTTCTCAGCTGTCCTTGAAGTTTTTCCTGCTCAGTCTGTAATTGTTGCCATTCCATTCATCTCAACTCCCCTTTTATATTTGTACGGTTGAGCGAAAGAAATGTTTCAATTATCTGCCATTTTATAAATTTCTTTTATTTGACTATTGTTTTATCTTTCATACAAAAACCCAGCAACCAAATGGCTACTGGGTTTGTCCATTATTATAGCGGAATGTTTCCGTGTTTTTTCTCTGGACGCGTTTCGTGTTTGTTTGACAGCATATCTAATGCTTGGATAAGTTTAATACGTGTATCGCGTGGATCGATAACATCATCCACCATACCACGAGATGCTGCCACGTAAGGATTGGCAAACTTCTCTTTGTACTCTTCTATTTTCGCAGCACGCGTTGCTTCTGGGTCTTCTGACTTCGCAATTTCACGCGCGAAGATAATATTTGCAGCACCCGCTGCACCCATTACAGCAATCTCAGCATTTGGCCAAGAGAATACTAGGTCAGCGCCAATTGATTTAGAATTAAGTGCAACGTAGGCACCACCATATGCTTTACGTAAAATTACTGTGATTTTTGGTACAGTTGCTTCTGAATATGCATAAAGGATTTTCGCACCATGACGGATAATTCCACCGTGCTCTTGTTTTACGCCTGGGAAGAATCCAGAAACATCTTCAAATGTGATAATTGGTACATTGTACGCATCACAAGTACGGATGAAGCGGGCTGCCTTATCAGAAGAATCGATATCAAGACCACCAGCTAAAACTTTAGGTTGGTTACATACAAGCCCTACTGATTCACCTGCAATACGCGCAAAGCCTACTACTACATTTTTCGCAAATTCAGAGTGAACTTCCATGAATGAACCTTCGTCTACTACTTGTTCCACTACTTTACGCACATCGTATGGGCGAGTTGTTTCGATTGGAACAGTATCCACGATTTCTGGACGGTAATCGTCACCTTCAGGACGTGACTGACGAGGTGCTTTTTCTTTATTGTTTTGTGGTAAGTAACTTAATAATTGTTTAATTTGATCAATGGCTGCTTCTTCAGATGGTGCACGGAAGTGAGCGTTACCACTTACTGCATTATTCACTTTAGAGCCACCAAGGTCTTCAGCAGAGATTTTTTCACCAGTTACTGTTTCAATAACTTTTGGGCCAGTAATGAACATTTGAGATGTTTTATCAACCATTAGGATAAAGTCAGTGATAGCTGGAGAATAAACTGCTCCACCTGCACAAGGTCCCATAATTACTGATATTTGTGGAATAACACCAGAGTAAATCGCATTACGGTAGAAGATATGTCCGTAACCATCTAGAGAAAGTACACCCTCTTGAATACGTGCGCCACCTGAATCATTAATGCCGATGAACGGTGTGCCATTTTTAGCAGCAAGATCCATTACTGTCGCCATTTTTTTAGCGTGCATTTCACCAAGTGCTCCACCAAATACAGTGAAATCTTGAGAGAATAAGTAAACTGGACGTCCGTTAATTTTACCAAAACCCGTTACGACGCCGTCGCCAGGGCCTTCCATTTTGTCCATACCAAAATCTACTGTACGGTGTGTAATGAATGGGTTAATTTCGAAAAACGTACCTTCGTCTAGTAATAATTCAATACGCTCACGAGCAGTTAGCTTACCTTTTTCATGTTGCTTTTCGATGCGTTCATAGCCACCGCCAAGCTCAATTACCGTCTTACGATCATATAAGTCATTAATTTTATCGAACATATCCATACTAATCACTTTTCCCCTTTTCCACTTTTATCACATAATTCATATAGCACACCGAAAGATGATTTAGGATGCAAGAAAGCAACCTCTGCACCACCAGCACCTGGTCCTGGCTCTTCTGATAAAAGGCGCACACCTTTTTCACGAAGTTCTGCCATCCGCTCACGAATTCCTGTTACACCGAAAGCAACATGGTGAATACCTTCGCCACGCTTTTCGATGAATCCGTGAATAGTACTTTTTTCGCTCATCGGTTCTAGTAATTCCAGTTTCACGTTGCCAGCGTCGATAAATGCAACACGAACTTGCTGAGATTCAACCTCTTCCACTTTCAGTAACTTTAAACCTAAAGTTTCTGTATAATATGTAATGCGTTCATCAAGATCGCGCACTGCAATCCCAATATGGTCTACTTTCTCCATGGTGACATCTCCTTCTGTTATGGTACATACCCTATTTTACAGATTTTTTTGTCAAAACTCTACTACTTGAGAAATTTTTCAGATTTGCTAAACTATTTATAAGAAAAGAAGGAGCGAACGAGCATATGAGTAATAAAAAATTTCAGAAAATCGTTGTTTATACTATGATTGCAATTATGATAATCTCATCTCTTGCATTTGGTTTATCAATGCTAGTTTAAGAAAGTGCGAAGCGTCCACACTACTGTGGGCGCTTTCCTTTTACCTTTAAACCCTTGAATGATTGCTTTATCTCTAAATAACGATCCATTTCTTCAATGAATTGATAGAGCGCAGCCTGAGCAATAAACTCTTGATGATTTGTCGGTAACGGTAATTCGGCAAAATCTCTCTTTGCTAGCTCTAATTTCTCCCTAAAATGGCCTGCAGTATTTCCTGAATGGACATGCTCTCCAAGATCTTGTAGGAAGTCCGCAACGATTTCAGCTTCTTGTACTATAACAGGTAGTGCGGTTATTTTTGGGAGTACTCGTTCAATTATTTCAAGCTGTTGTTCACGCATATCAAAATATACATAGTAATCATTTTGTCTTCGGGTAAAATGATTTTCAACATCTTTAAAAGCTAATGATTTGGCATCATTCAACGTTTTGATAGCTTGAATAATTTCCTGCCCATCCCATAATGTATCTCCTTGTCTTAAATAGCTGGCTATTTCTAAAAAAATCTTTCTATATAGTTCCTCTATTTTAACTCTATAGTAATTTAATTCCTTTTGAATGTCAGGCATATACATATTTATCGCTATTCCAGTACCATAACCGATAGCCATCAAAGCAAACTCATTAGTAACAAGTGCTAACGAAAAGCCTTTAGCAGCGTATATATGCATAATAATGACCGCACTTGATACAAAGCCATCTGCTACCTTTAACGACACAATAGTCGGTATAAACAATACAAGCATTCCTGCCAAAGTGAGCGGATGATAAGAAAATAGCTCAAAGCTCAAAAATGCATACAGCATACCAACTATGCTTGCGACAAAGCGGGTATAAGCAGCATGAAGTGATTTTTTCTTTGTTGGCTGCACACATAGGATCGTTAGAATACCAGCTGAAGCATAAGAAGCCAATTCAAAATACTGCGCAATCGCAATGGCAATAGCTGCCCCGATTGCTGTTTTTAATGTACGATAGCCGATTGAAAATTTCTTCAAGTCGACTGCCTCCCATCCTGCAACTTTCAAAACGAATAATTATTCATTTGAAGCTTTTCTTATCTAGTAAAAATTTTTAGTCAGCAAGACATGTATTTAGCCAATATTACAAAAATTCCAAAAGGATTTGACTAAAGTGCACAAGTCACTCTAGCCAAATGAATAAAAGCTAAACCCTATTAATAATCTCACCATGCATAGGTATGGAGATTATTGAAAAATATTAAAGTTCTTCACAATATTCTTCAAAATTTGCTTGTAAGTTTGTCACTACTGACATTGGATCATGGCCTTCAATTTCATAACGGCCAACTTCAGCTACTACTTGTCCATCTTTTAAAAGAACAAATGATGGAGAAGATGGTAGGTGGTCTTCACCGAAGTGATAACGAGCAGCTGCTGTTGCTTCTTTATCTTGACCTGCAAATACAGTAACTAAATGATCTGGTCGTTTATCGTAATGTACACATTGAGCTGCTGCTGGTCGAGCAATGCCTCCCGCACAGCCACATACTGAATTTACCATCACTAATGTTATACCTGGACGAGCAAACGCCTCTTCAACAGCTTCTGGTGTGCGTAATTGCTCATAGCCTGCAGCCTCAATTTCTGCACGTGCTGTTTTTAAAATTTCTTGCATAAATAAATCGTAATCCATATTCATAAAGCGATAGCTCCTTTCAATTTCGCGCTTCTTTAAGCTTTAGATAGCGCTCATACATCTCCTATCATAGCAGTAAGTGATAGATTTGTGCACCTACATGCTCATATAAAAGCGTACATTATTTTTGTGCTTGCTCATCGCTAAATAAACGATCTACACCTTGCGTTACCGTCAATTGCCCATTAAGAATTTGACGCTCTAGTAACTGCACCTGTTCTTTACGGTTTGGATCCCCATAAAATGCATCAATTAGATGATCTGTAATCATTGATTGGAACCAATCTTTTGTTTGATTTTGACGGCGGATGGACCAGTAATTATTCGCTTCTACAGTTCGTCTAAAGTCACCGATCGTATTCCATACTTTGTCTAGTCCCTTTTTTTCCCACGAACTAACTGGCATAGCAGTAGACATCCATCCTGGTGTTGCAGGTTGAAGGAAATGCAAAATTTGCTTGTATTCGGATACTGTTTTTTTCGCTAGTCGCACATTATCACCATCAGCCTTATGCACAACAATTGCATCGGCTAATTCCATAATGCCCTTTTTCATGCCTTGAAGTTCATCACCTGCACCTGTTAGCACTAGCAATAAGAAGAAATCAACCATACCTCGGACATACGTTTCACTTTGCCCAACACCAACAGTCTCAATTAAAATCACATCATACCCTGCTGCTTCACAGACAAGCATCGTTTCACGCGTCTTTTTATGAACACCCCCTAGGGTACCTGCAGACGGTGACGGGCGAACGAATGCATTAGGCTTTTTCACTAGTTCTTCCATGCGTGTTTTATCACCTAAAATGCTGCCCCCTGATAAAGAAGAACTCGGGTCTATTGCAAGGACTGCTACTTTTTTACCCATCTCACATAACATCGTTCCGAAAGCTTCAATGAAAGAGCTTTTCCCTGCCCCTGGTACTCCCGTAATACCAATACGGACGCTGTTGCCTGTATGCGGTAAAAGCTCCTGTAATAGCTCTTGAGCCTGTACTTTATGTGTCATATTTGAGCTTTCAATGAGCGTAATTGCTTTGGACAGTTGTACACGTGAGCCCGCACGGACATTTCGTGCAAGCTCCTGTATATCAAGTTTGTCAGCTTTTTTCTTTCGGAATTTTTTTGGTACGCCATATTGCATACCATCGTGAGATGCCTCCACGCCATCCATGACAAATAGAGCACTTTCCTGCATCTCTTTGTTTTTGTCCATTATTTAGACACTTCCTCGTAACCTAAACGTTTATAAATTTCCTCAATAATTTTAATTGCTGAAACAGGTATAACTGTACCAGGACCAAAGATCGCTACTGCCCCTGCTTCATAAAGGAATTCATAATCCTGTGCCGGAATAACGCCGCCCACGATAATGATAATATCTTCACGACCTAACTTTGTCAGTTCAGAAACTAACGCAGGCACTAATGTTTTGTGCCCTGCTGCTAGTGACGATACGCCGATACAATGTACGTCATTTTCAACTGCCATTTGTGCTGTTTCTTCTGGTGTCATGAATAGTGGTGAAATATCTACATCGAAGCCTAAGTCAGCGTAGCCTGTTGCAATTACTTTAGCACCACGATCATGCCCGTCTTGCCCCATTTTAGCTACTAAAATACGTGGGCGACGACCTTCATTTTCAAGGAACTCATCTGTCATATTTTTTACTTCTGTAATTTGCTCTTCATCAGAGAAATTTGCAGAATAGACACCTGAGATTGAGCGAATGATTGCTTTATGACGACCTGATACTACCTCGATTGCATCAGAGATTTCGCCTAGCGATGCACGAGCACGAGCAGCATCTACCGCTACTGCAAGTAAGTTTTCTTCTCCATCTTGTGCTGCCTTCGTTAAGCGAGCAAGATGTTTTTGAACTTCTGCCTCGTTACGAGATGCTTTCATCGCATCTAAACGTTCAATTTGTTTTTGACGAACAAGTGTGTTGTCAATGTCAAGAATGTCGATAGGTTCTTCTTTTTCTAGACGATATTTGTTCACGCCTACAATAGTTTCTGTTTTAGAGTCGATTTTCGCTTGACGTTTAGCCGCAGCTTCTTCAACCTTCATTTTTGGAAGACCCGTTTCAATTGCTTTTGCCATACCACCAAGTTCTTCAATTTCTTCGATTAACGCCCAGGCAGATTTTGTGATTTCATCTGTTAATTTCTCAACATAATACGAGCCACCCCAAGGATCAATCACTTTTGTCATAGCCGTTTCTTCTTGTAGGAATAGTTGTGTATTACGTGCAATACGTGCAGAGAAGTCTGTTGGTAATGCAATTGCTTCGTCCAGTGCGTTCGTATGAAGTGATTGCGTATGACCCATAGATGAAGCATTCGCCTCGATTAAAGTACGCGTCACATTATTGAATGGATCTTGCTCTGTTAAAGACCATCCAGATGTTTGAGAGTGTGTACGCAATGCTAACGTCTTTGGGTTTTTCGGATTGAACGTAGACATCATTTGTGCCCAAATACGACGAGCAGCACGCATTTTCGCAACTTCCATATAATAGTTCATACCGATAGCCCAGAAGAATGATAATCGTGGTGCAAAGGCATCGATATCAATACCAGCTTTTAAACCAGTACGAACATATTCAAGACCGTCCGCTAATGTATAAGCAAGCTCAATGTCATTTGTAGCACCCGCTTCTTGAATATGGTAACCCGAGATAGAAATAGAGTTAAATTTCGGCATGAATTTAGCCGTAAATTCAAAGATGTCTGCAATAATTTTCATCGACATTGCTGGTGGATAAATATAAGTGTTACGTACCATGTATTCTTTTAAAATATCATTTTGGATTGTCCCAGCAAGCTGTTCTGGTGTTACTCCTTGTTCTTCAGCGGCAACGATATAGAACGCAAGTACTGGTAGTACGGCACCATTCATCGTCATTGACACAGACATTTGATCTAAAGGAATTTGATCAAATAAAATTTTCATATCTTCTACTGAGTCAATTGCTACCCCTGCTTTACCAACATCACCTGTTACGCGTGGGTGATCAGAATCATAGCCACGGTGCGTCGCTAAGTCAAATGCTACTGAAAGACCTTTTTGACCCATTGCAAGGTTACGTTTGTAAAACGCATTAGATTCTTCAGCAGTGGAGAACCCTGCATACTGACGAACTGTCCAAGGACGAGCTACATACATAGTAGGGTATGGTCCACGTGTATTTGGTGCAATACCTGCCACATCATCTAAGTGTTTTACATCTTTTATATCATCTTTTGTATATATATCTTTAATTTCAATACCTTCATTTGTCAGGAATTTTTCATCTGAAGCAGCAGGAGCTTCAGATGTTAATACTTTTTCGATTTCAATCGCACTAAAATTTGGCTTGCTCATCGTTGGACCTCCTTCATGCTAGCGAACACCGTATTTAATTTTTCAATGATGTTCTGTCCTGCGAAAATAAAGCCGTTTAAGCCATTTGCTAACCAAGCTTCTTCTTCGTCTTTAAATTTACCTGCAACGTCAACAATAACGTGTGCTGGTTTCTCAGCTAAAATCACTGGAATCATTTCTTTTGTAGCATCATCATTACCTGCGATGACAACATATTTTGCGTCTGTTGCTTTTAACCAAGCAAGCGCTTCCTCAGCTGATACAGCTGGTTCGCTTTTTTCTGGTACAAGACCAACAGTGTTTAAGAAACCAGACACAAAATCAGCCCGAGGCTTTGAGCTTTTTAGTGAACCTAATGCTAGGATGCCAGTTTTCACTTTGGCTGCAGTCATTTGTGAGCGCAGTTGCTCGAATGGTATAGTAATTCGCTTAATATTTGCAAATAGTGGGTTTGTTTCGCTATCAAGTACATCTGCAGGATTTGCATAAATATTTGTACCGATAACCGATTGTTTGCGTGTTTGTGCAGCTTTAATGCGCGCTTGGTAAGATACTTCTAACTCATCAGCTAATTTACCTGATGCAGTATAAGCGTCAAAACCACCAGCAGCCTCAATTTCTAAAAATAATGCCCAAGCTTCTTTTACGAAATCGGCTGTTAATGATTCAATAAAGTATGAACCACCAGCGGGATCTGTTATTTTTAACACATTTGTTTCTTCTTTTAACACTAAAGATACATTGCGAGCAATACGAACAGACTGTTCTGTCGGTTTCGTTAATGCATCATGTGGGTGAACTGTAAAGACATCCGCTCCGCCAATTAATCCAGAAAGCGCTTCATTTGCAGCGCGAAGTAAGTTTACGTAAACATCCAATTTAGAGAAGCTTCGAAGTGAAGTTTCGGCAAGCGTTGGAATTTTCACATTTTCTGTCACACCATAAGCTGATGAGAACGCTTTCCAAAGCACTTTAAAAGCACGCAGTTTAGCGATTTCTGTGAAGAATTGCGTATCAATGGCAAAAGAAACATAAAATTTTTGTGCAAAAGCTTCAAAGTTTTCTTCTTGCTCTGCATATTTTGCTGCAATAGCAAGTGCGTATGCTAATTCTTGCACAGCATTGGCGCCATCATTATGGAAAACAACTGTGTCTGCACTTAAAGTGCGTACATTTGGCAATCCTACAAGCTTGATTGGATTGTTAGAAAAAATGAAGCCGTTTACATCTTCACGCTGTTCAGTCGGGATGTTGTCGAATACTGCCAATAATGGGTCATTTTCATCTTTTACCGTCATTTTAAACGAATATTCAGAGAAATAAGTAGCCAATTGTGCCAATATTTCTTCAGTCCATTCAAAGTTTATACGACTATCAACTGTTACTACCTCATTACCACGGGCTAAGCTATCATCAAGCTGTGCGAAGAATGCTTCACTTGTATCTGCATACACTTGCTGTGCCACACGAAATACTTCGCTATTTTGTAGGGAACGGATTGTGGCAACTTGTTTATCTAGCTCATCTCCTAGTTTTGCTACTAAACTTTCTTGCGTGTAAAGAGGTTCTAACGTAACACCCTCATTTGTTTTCGTTAAAAGAGACTCGAATGGTTTTCCCTTTAAAGCTTTGATTGCTGCATCTTGCCATTCTGAATAGGACGGCTTTTCAAATTCAATATTTTTCATGTTGTTTGACATGCGGACGCTTAATCAGCTTCCCCCCTTAGTAGTTTCTATTTGTTATTCTACATGACAATTTGCTACTCGAAAAGCAAAAAAAAATCGGAAACCGTTATACAACAGGTTTCCGACAAGTCATCAGTAGACTGACGTCGAAGATTTATTTGTATTTTCGAGTATTTCTTTTACTCTATTTAGGAATTTACCACAAACTAATCCATCTAGTACGCGATGATCTAAAGATAAACATAAATTTACGATATCGCGTGCCGCAAACATTCCGCCAGGTAAAACGACTGGTTTTTTTACAATACTTTCCACTTGAAGAATGGCCGCTTGCGGGTAATTAATAATACCCATTGACTGCATAGAGCCGAAAGCACCCGTATTATTAACCGTAAACGTACCACCTTTAATATTGTCCATTGTCAGTTTGCCTGTGCGAACTTTTTGAGCGAGCTCATGAATCTCTTTAGCAATCCCTTTAATTGATTTTTCATCAGCGTGTTTTATAACAGGGACAAAAAGTGCATCATCTGTTGCTACTGCTATGGAAATATTTATGTCATGTTTTTGGATAATTTTATCTCCTGCCCACATAGAATTCATCATTGGGAACTCTTTAAGTGCTTGTGCAACAGCCTTTACAAAGAACGCAAAGTAGGTAATATTAAACCCTTCTTTTTGTTTAAATTCCGTCTTAATGCTATCTCGGTAAGCAACTAATTCCGTTACGTCAACTTCCATCATCATCCAAGCATGCGGCACTTCTTGAGCACTACGCACCATGTTATTAGCAATGGCACGACGCACATTTGTAACCGGTATTTCAATATCACCCGCTTGTGTCTCTTGCACAGATACTGCTGGTTTTGCAGCTGGTTCTGATGTAGTGACCTGTTCATTACTGACAGCGGCAACTGGCTCAGAAGATGGTGCATCCTTTGCCGTCGGTACATTGCCAGCATCAATTAATTGTTGAAGGTCTTTTCGTGTAATACGGCCACCCTCTCCTGTACCAACAACTTGCTCGAGTGCTATATCATGTTCTTGTGCTAGTCTAAGTACGGCTGGTGAGTAGCGTGCTTTTTGCTGTCTTACTGGTTTTTCTGATGAAATTGCAACAGTAGTTTCCTTTGGCGTCTCTTGTTTTTTCTGAATACCAGCATTGAGAATCGCTGAACTTACTGTTGATTTTTTCGCAGGTGGCGCTTCAGGTAACTCATTGTCACCTGCTATTTCGATTGAACAAACAACCGCACCAACAGGTAACGTCTGCCCTTCCTCAGCAAGTAGCTCTGTAATTACCCCTTCAAAAGAGGATGGGATTTCTGCATTTACTTTATCTGTCACAACTTCTGCTAATGGATCATATTTTTTTACTGTATCGCCTGGTTGCACGAGCCATTTTTCGATTGTACCTTCTGTTACACTTTCACCGAGCTGTGGCATCGTAATGTTTTGAATCGCCATTATCTATTCCTCCCATCAATTACGCCTCGGTAGTAACCTTAGCCAAGATTTTGCGTTTACAAAGCAAGCTAGTTTCAAATCTGTGACTACCGCCGGAGGCTTTAGCTTTTTTTGAGTAAGCGACCCTAACGCTTACTCAAAAAGAGATTACAATTAAGTATTTATCTCCAAAGATATAGGAGATTCATCTGTAAGTTAAAAAGCAGCTAAATCTCTCAAAGCACGTTCCACTTTTTCAGGATTTATCATGAAAAACTTTTCCATCGTCGGTGCATATGGCATCGCAGGTACATCTGGACCAGCTAATCGTTGGATAGGCGCATCAAGATCAAATAAGCAATTCTCTGCAATAATGGCTGCTACCTCACTAATAATGCTACCTTCTTTATTATCTTCTGTAACAAGCAATACTTTGCCTGTTTTACTTGCCGCTTCAATGATTGCATCTTTATCTAACGGATACACTGTACGTAAATCCAAAATATGTGTTGAAATACCATCTGCTGCTAAACGCTCTGCTGCTTGTAAAGCGAAATGAACTGCTAAACCATACGTTATCACTGTAACATCTTCACCTTCGCGTTTAACATCTGCTTTGCCAATCGGTAATGTATAATCGTCTAATGGGACTTCACCCTTAATTAGTCGATACGCACGCTTATGTTCAAAAAATAATACAGGATCTTCATCTCGAATCGCTGCTTTTAGCAATCCTTTTGCATCATAAGGTGTAGAAGGAATGACAATTTTCAAACCAGGCGTTCCAGCAAAAAGTGCTTCAACCGATTGTGAATGATAAAGTGCGCCGTGAATTCCACCACCGAAAGGAGCACGCACTACAATTGGACAAGTCCAGTCATTATTAGAACGATAACGGATTTTCGCAGCCTCGGATACGATTTGGTTTACAGCCGGCATAATAAAGTCTGCAAACTGCATTTCAGCAATTGGGCGCATACCATACATTGCAGCACCAATACCGACCCCTGCAATAGCACTTTCAGCAAGTGGTGTATCTAACACACGATACTCACCAAACTGCTCGTAAAGACCAGTAGTTGCTTTAAAAACGCCACCTTTACGACCAACATCCTCTCCTAAGATGAAAACGCGGTCATCTCGTTCCATTTCTTCCTTCATCGCTAATGTAATCGCATCAATATAAGACATAACTGCCATTACACGTCACCTCCGTCCACTGGTGCATATACATATTTCATGGCATCCTCAGGTTGGGCATACGGAGCTGCTTCTGCATAATCCGTCGCTTCATTCACCTCAGCCATGACACGCTCTTCTATTTCTTTTCGAAGAGATTCAGTCATAATTCCAGCATCTTGTAAATACTTCTCGAATGATACAATCGGATCCTTCGCTTTGCCTTCTGCAATATCTTCAGCAGTTCGATATTGGCGATCATCATCATCAGAAGAATGGGCAGTTAAACGGAATGTCACCGTTTCTATTAGACTTGGACCAGCACCGCTACGAGCACGTTCTGCTGCCTCTTTAACAACCTTATAAACCTGTAATGGACATTTACCATCAACTGTTACTCCTGGCATCCCATAGCCAATACCACGATCGGATACTTTTGCACAACCTAACTGACGTTCTACTGGCACTGAAATTGCATATTGATTATTTTCTACCATTATGATTACTGGTAACTTATGCACACCTGCAAAATTCGCCCCTTCATGAAAATCACCTTGGTTAGAAGAACCTTCTCCTAATGTGACAAAGGTAATGAAATCCTCTTTTTGCAAACGTCCTGCAAGTGCCACACCTACAGCATGTGGAACTTGTGTTGTCACTGGCGAAGAACCAGTCAAAATTCGATTTTTCTTTTGTCCGAAGTGCCCAGGCATTTGGCGACCGCCCGAATTCGGGTCTTCAGCTTTTGCAAAAGCTGATAACATTAACTCTTTTGGCGTCATTCCAAAATGCAATACAACACCCATATCTCGGTAATACGGTGCAATATAATCTATATCCTTATTTAATGCAAAGGCTGCTCCAACTTGAGCTGCCTCCTGTCCTTGACAAGAAATAACAAATGGAATTTTACCTGAACGGTTTAATAGCCACATGCGCTCATCTAGTCTTCTTGCCATTAACATCGTTTCGAACATAGCAAGGACATCTTCAGTCGATAAACCTAAATCTTCATGTTTTATTTGAACGTCTTGCATATGAACACCCCTTTCGCATTAGAAAAAATGCTAAAGCACCTGCAATACTTGCACAAGCTACTCTAGTATAATTTATGACAGTATTTTCACGCCTCGGCATCATTGTGTCCGATTTTTTCGATCCTACTCGAAAAGCTTCTCTATAAAATCCGCGACATAAGCCGTGACTGTTAACTTGGATCAACAGGGATTTGAACCCCTATTGAATTCAAGTATGTTTGCATGCATCCCCCGCTACTAGAAGTGAATGACTGTTGCTATCTCTAAGTTAAAAATGAATCGCCCGCTTATCAACAGCTAGGGCAGATTCTACTAATACTTCATTTAGTGATGGGTGTGGATGAATTGCCTGACTAATTTCCCAAGGAGTTGCGTCTAATAATTTTGCTAATGAAGCTTCTCCAATTAAATCCGTTACATGCGGTCCTACCATATGAATACCCAAAATATCATCTGTTTCTTCATCAGCTATTATTTTTACAAAGCCATCTGAATCTCCATTGACAAGCGCTTTACCTATAGCTTTAAATGGGAACTTACCTACCTTTAATGTGTATCCTTGCTCACGGGCAGCACTTTCCGTTAAACCAATACTAGCTACTTCTGGGAAGGAATAAACACATTTCGGTACCTTCAATACATCTAGCGGTGCTATTTTTCCAGTCGCTATATGTTCAATAGCAGACAAACCTTCATGAGATGCAACATGTGCTAATTGTAAACCACCTATAACATCTCCAATAGCATACATATGTGATTCCTTCGTTTGATAAGAATCGCCTACTTTAATAAAGCCGTTGTCTATTTCAATATCTGTGTTTTCTAAACCGATACCATGGATATTTGCTTCACGTCCTACACACAGCAACAATTTATCTGCCATGAAACTTTCTTCCTTATCCTGAAGCTTAGCAGAAATGAAAACGTTATCATTTTCTATTTTGAATGTATCTGTATCTAGTCGTGCATTCGTTACAATGCGTACGCCACGACTTTCAAGCTGCTTTGTAACTTCTTTAACGACATCAGCATCTTCTGCTGGTAAAATTGATGGGCCATATTCAACTACTGTTACAGACACCCCAAAATCACAAAGCATCGATGCCCACTCAATACCTATTACACCACCACCGACAATTAGTAATGACGTTGGCAATTCCTCCATTTGCAAAGCGTGATCAGAATTCATGACGTATTTACCATCCACTGTTAACCCTGCCATTCCCCTAGGTTTCGAACCTGTAGCAATGACAACATTGGTCGGAACAAGCATTTCATTTTCTTCTCCATTAAGCATCTCGACAGAAATCGTTCCTGGCATTGGTGAGAAAATAGATGGACCTAAAATTCTTCCCGTTCCTTCATATACATCAATCTTGCCTTTTTTCATCAGTGTATTCACACCTTGGCTTAATTGCTCTACAATTGCTTGCTTGCGTGCCTGCACTTTATTGAATTGCAATGTAACCCCTGAAATGTCTACACCAAATTCACTTGCAGTTTTATTGGCCATACGATACACTTCTGCACTTCTTAGTAACGCCTTACTAGGAATACAGCCTTTATGTAGACAGGTACCACCAAGTCGTTCACGTTCCACAATAGCTGTTTTCAAGCCTAATTGTGCTGCACGAATTGCTGCTACGTAGCCTCCTGTCCCTCCCCCTAAAATAACAACATCATAATTTTGAGCCATATTTTATTCCTCCTTATGAGAAAAGTGCTAAAGCCCTTCTATCCAACATGTGTGACAGTGAAATCCATCGAGGAAATAGCTGTATCGCCACAGTCAAATATTTCTATACATAGAAATATTGAAATGAAAGGTGCACCTTATTACGTTCACTTGAAGTTACTGCGCTATCTTTTCTTGTTACTATTTATCTATAATAAAATTCTTTATATACCATTATTTAAAGAGAAGAAGTCGACTATGCGACTTCTTTTAACGAATAGACGTTGTTAACGACCGTTCAAAATATTTTTTTCATTTTTTAAAAACTGGCTACGTGATTTCGATACGCGAGCAATGCGTTCTTCTGCTAAACGATTAGCTGCTACATAAGTAGGAATGCCATCTCGTTTTGAAATTTCAAAGATTTTTTCAATGCTATCGTATATCCCATCTACACGTTTCATCGCACGTTCACGATTATAGCCGTATAATTCATCAGCAACATTTATTACGCCACCCGCATTAATAACATAGTCAGGTGCATAGACAATACCTAGCTCATGTAAATAGTCTCCATGTCGTGAATCCTGTAACTGGTTATTAGCAGAACCAGCTATAACTTTCGCTTTTAATTGCGGAATTGTCTCGTCATTTAAAATTGCTCCTAATGCACAAGGTGAGAAAATATCAACTTCTTGTGAATAGATTTCTTCTGGCGCTACAGCTCTAGCACCAAAATCATTGACAACACGATCAATCGCAGCTTGATTTATATCAGTTACTACAAGTTTTGCACCTTCGTTATGTAAGTACTCGCAAAGCTTGTATGCAACATTCCCCAGCCCTTGAACCGAAATTGTGCGACCTTCTAGCGACTCCGTACCAAATGCTTCTTTTGCAGCTGCTTTCATACCACGATAAACACCGTAAGCAGTTACTGGTGACGGATTACCTGATGAACCGAACGCTGGTGAGATTCCTGTAACATAATTCGTTTCTTCATGGATTAAATCCATATCTGTTACTGTTGTACCAACATCCTCAGCTGTAATATAGCGACCGTTAAGCCCTTGGATGAAACGCCCTAAAGCCCTGAACATTTCTTCATTTTTATCTTTAAATGGGTCCCCAATAATGACCGTTTTTCCACCGCCAAGGTTTAAACCAGCAGCCGCGTTTTTATATGTCATCCCACGTGCTAATCTCAATGCATCCTCTATCGCATTCTCTTCTGTCGCGTAGGTCCACATACGAGCACCACCTAATGCTGGTCCAAGTGTTGTGTCATGGATAGCGATAATCGCTTTTAACCCAGATGCTTCGTCTTGGCAAAATACCAATTGTTCATAATCATACTTTTCCATATACTTGAAGATTTCCATGAAAACTCGCCCCTTTGCTTTGGAAAGTGCAACCCCTAATGCCCATCCCAATCAAATTTAAAAACAATGATAAATATGTTTTGCAATGGATATTATCGCTCCATTTAATTTTACAATACTGACAAATTCACAATTTCGCAACTATTATTACACTTTTCCTACTAAGTAAGAATTTTCTAAAAATTCAGTTACAGTTAATAGTTTTTGAACTTCTTCCTTCTCTCTTCCCAGACTTCTAAGATTCATAGGGTTTCTTGACATTCCCATATCCACAGGTACAATTATATTTAGGTATGAGGAGGGACATGCATGGCTCGATTTGCTGCGTTTATTGTAATGCTTATTCCAGGTCTAATGGCTGCAGGTGGCATTAAATTTATGCGTGATACATTATTCGGTAAGCTCATCTCACCTTTTCCATTTTTATGGCTGCAATTTGTTGTTGGCATCATTTTCTTTGTTGTCGGCTTTGGCTTTTTCGCAGGCTTTTTATTACACCGCGATCGAAAAAACGGAAAAGTGGCTCCGCGCTTCCAAAAAAAATAAAAATAGCTATCCAAATAAGTCACTTCATCTTGACTTACTGGATAGCTATTTTTATTGACGTTGCTGAACGGTGATTACTTTATCAGGAAAATCTGTAATCCACCCAATCACTGATGAATGAGGATTCGTCAAAAAGTTTTCACTACCGTCAATCGCATAAAAGCGACATGTCTTAGAACTAGTTACACAAGCCTCTAAATAACGGGGCTTATAATATCTTTTATGCATATGGACACAATCAATTGCCTTATAATCACATAGCAAATCCCATTTCAATTTTTTAGTAGCGATTAAAGCTGTTTCAAACTGTGGCGCATGACGTTTCACAACCTCTAAAAGCTCATAATGGAATGAGGAAAAATGACTGCCTTTAGGTAATATAAGTCCGTGAAGCATTTGAACGAGCGCATCCTTATTATCAAGAATGGTCGATTTTAATTCGATATTAAGAGGTAGCTGCTGTTTATGCGCCCATGCTAAAACTGCATCAAATGTTGGAATTCGATACGCTGAAAAAAATCTTCTCAAAGGCTTTCCTAATTTAAAGCTTTGTAGTTCCGCTACTGTGCATTCATTTACCAGTTTATTAGAGCCTACTAATCTTGATAACTGCGGATCGTGGTAGACAACTGGAGTTCCTTCTTTTGATAGCTGAATATCTAATTCAATCCCATCTGCGCCTAACTCTAACGCTTTCTCAAATGCTTTGAAACTATTTTCGAGAGCATAAGCTGACGCCCCTCGATGCGCAAACACAGGGATGAAAGATTCCTTATACATTTAACTCACCGAACTCAAGCAGAAATTTTCCATTCGTCATGTTATTTAGTAACGAGGATTTCTTACCAATTTGAATATACGTACCTGGGTAGGCTTCTTTTGTTACGATGATTTCTTCCTTTCCAGCGTGACGCATTTCGTCCATCATTAACTTAATTTCACGATCCATTGTAACCGCTTCTGCCTTCAATTTTGACAATCGTTGTTTTGTTTCTTCAAATGAGGCAATTTGCTGTGTAGACATTTGCTTAAGAAGTGGTAATAAACTCGTAATCTTTGCTTCGAGTTCTGAAATTTCAGATTGCTGTTGCTTTAGCTGTGTTGCTTTGCTTTGCATCAATGCATAACTTTCTTGTTTGTTGACACTTTCTATGATTAGATCTGTTCTACGCTCAAGTCGGTTTCCAGAGATTGCTGTAACTATAGTATTTTTAGCAACAGCACGCCCGCCGATAATTTTACCTTTTCGCTCATCTACAAATATAGAATGCGCAGTAAGTTGGGATCCAAGCGAGTAAAAGCCGATATGGATACTATCGTCTGCTACTAAATTAGCTTCATTTACGTGCTTAACGAAAATATTACCACCCGCTTCTACAAGTGTTGAGCCCAAACCAAAAATTCCTCCACGAATGTAAACATCACCTTCGATCGATTTAATCAGTTTAGCGCCACTTACACCTTCTGCTCCTTCGATTGATATATCTCCAGTCGCAATAACTGTATAGCCTGTTGTAACGGTTCCTTTAATACTTAAAGAGCCATTGAATTCTAAATTGCCTGTCTCAACACCCACATCTCCATGTATTGGTAGATGTCGGTTAACACCAATCATACCTTTGACGTCGTCTAACACGCCAGCAATTTTTGAACGAATGACAATTTTATCGTCCTCTTCTACTTCATAGGCTGACTTTTTATCGTATCGAATGGGAAAATCACGACCTGGTGTTGCCGCAATAATTTCACCGAGTACATTTTGACCAGGCTTGCCCAACGTTGCAGGAATTTTCTCCCCAAGCCAAGAACCTTCAGAAATTTCTGAAATAAAATTCATGTCATAGTAATCAGCTTTCCCATCTTCACGAATGACAGGTTTTCTCTCCGGTTTTGGTAAGTATGTAATTTGTGCATCTATGCCTGCGATAGGTGGTGTTCCTTGGGCAATTAAAAAGGCTTTTCCTGGCTCAATTTTTAAAATATCAAACTCTAAAATGCCATAGATTATCCCTTGGCTTGCTAGTGTGTCTGTAATTTGTTCTGTTAATTTCTCTTTATTTTTTTGAATATAATCATGTGTTTCATATATAAATATAGAGGCAGACATTTTATCTCGTGCAATTTCCGCTTCAACATTTGGAAGCCAGCGTCCAATTTCAACAGGACTTGTGCTTTCTGTCGCTAGTACAGTTTTTAATATAGAAAAATTTGATAATTTTAGTCGTGGATGACTACGTAAGATACCATCAAATTCTTTTAATGGAAATCCCGCACTGTATGTAAGCATAAATACCTTTCCGTTTTCTTCAGATATTTCGAAGTTATCATTTCGAACTAGAATCACGCTACCTCCTCCTTCCCTCTATATGTAAGTATATACAATCTATTTACATTTGTTTAGAGACAATTGTCACTACTCATAAAGAAAATACCCCTACTTTATCAGTAAGTCCTACATATAGCTCATACGATTTTCCTCTAAAAAATAGACGATATATCCTATAAAAAAACACCTTTTCCTTCATTTCAAATGTGGAAATGCCATTAATGCTTAAAATCACAGTAGCATTTTAGGTAATCCGCAATAAAGCAAATAAAAAAAGTAAATGGCTATATCCACTTAGCTACAATTTTATGTTTTAGGTCTTGCCTACTAAAAAAACACCCCTACTTAAAGAGGCGTTTGACTGGCAGAGCTATAAATGAAATGTTCATGTTAATAGGTTTAGATTGATTTATTATCCGAAAAAAAGTCACTTACTAATCGTTTTTGCATGGCTTCAATTCGGTCATCAGAGCCCAGCTGTTCGCGCGTCATATAATAAATACTAATACGGCCATTCATTTCAAGTCGTACCTCAAACAACTGATCATTTATTTGTGTTAATTCTAATGAATTATGATGGTCAAGTTGAAAGTTTACACTTTTCATTTATATCACCCCGTTAAATTATATCGCATCAATTACTTCTCGGCGTAATTACGTCCAGACAAGTTAATACAAATAAAGACGATTAACAGCTTAAATACTGTTAACCGTCAAAATTGAATATTATCCTAACACGTATTCTGCTAATACACTTTGAACTTTGTAGATGTTAGTGGATTTATTGAAATTTTTCTGAATTGGTAGCTGACTACCTGAAACCCAAATTTTCAGCTCTGCATCTAAATCAAATGTCCCCGCCGTTTCAACTGAAAAATGTAGAATATTCTTATATGGAATAGAATGATATTCCGTTTTCTTACCTGTTACGCCTTGTTTATCAATTAAAATCAGTCGCTTATTCGTAAAGATAAATGTATCTCTAATGATTTTATAAGCATTTTGAATTGTCTCATTTGGTATTAAAATCTCTTTCATTTCTTCCTGTAATTTATCCAAATTCACTTCGCTTGCATTCCCCATCAAACCATCAAAAAGCCCCATTTGTGTTCCCCTCCACTTATTCAACCTTTATATAGTATATATTACATTTTACTACAATATTACAGACTAAAGTATCAATAGAATATTACGCAACTTACTACATAGCCAATTATTGAATAGTTATGACTTTCCATAAACCTCGCGCATAACGCCGTTTTCTTTACAACTTATCCTTTTACGAGCGTTTTATCTATAAATATACAGCATTAAGACATAAAAAATACGCCCCCTCAAACAGTCGACGCAAACTGTCTAAAAAAGGCGTTACGAATCGCTATATAAGCGGTATCTATAATAGATGGAAGGTCTAATTCCCCATTAAGCCAAATGCCCTTAAAACCGTTAGCTCGCCATCATATCAATACGAATTTTGTCTGCGATCATGGCGATGAATTCGCTATTTGTTGGTTTAGACTTTAAATGATGGACTGTGTATCCAAACATCGACGAAATAGACTCATAATTGCCACGATTCCATGCAACTTCAATGGCATGACGAATTGCACGTTCTACACGTGATGGTGTTGTATTGAATTTTTTTGCAATTTCAGGATAAAGAATTTTCGTCACAGATCCTAATAACTCGATATCTTCAAACACCATTTGTATAGCTTCACGTAAATAAGAGTAACCTTTAATATGTGCTGGAACTCCGATTTCTTTAATAATAGCTGTAATGGTGCTATCAAGTTGATGTTGATTTAATTTTTGAGGAGTTGTCGGCTGTAATACACTTGACTTTTTTGGTATAGCTGCCTTTTGTCCAGCACAATGTAATATTTTTTGAACGAGCTGGTCGAATTCAAACGGCTTTAGCATAAAATAAGAAGCCCCTAAATCCACCGCTTGCTTCATCACATCTTCTTGACCAAATGCAGTTAGCATAATGACTTGTATTGAAGACATTCGATCATTTTGATACATCGCCTCTAAAACAGCTAACCCATCTAAATGAGGCATAATAATATCCAATAATAAAATATCAGGAGAAAACTCTTCAAGCATTTGAAGACATACTTTCCCGTTTGAGGCAGTTGCAATTATTTCAATTTCGGGATGACCTTGAAAATACTGCTCCATTGTTTTTAATAATTCACGATTATCATCTGCTATCGCCACTTTTACCTTTGTCATTTCAATTCCTCCTTCTGGACTTTGCTTTGACTGTTCAAAGCACAAAACCTTTTACCCCTAATGTCTATTTTGACACACTGTGGAATTTTCGACATTTTTGCTTTAAAAACCTTTTCTATTTCCAAAAATGAGTATGTAGTCCGATACTTTCTTTTTTTATCGACAAGTTACGATACTTAACAGCAAATTGTCGAATGCTCTTACCACTTATTTTAGTGAAAAAACTGAGATAAAACTACACTTTTTTTTAAGTATCGCTAAAGTGTTCAGTAATAAGCATGAAATACTTAGGGAAAGAGCTAGTTTAACCTATTTTTTTCAAGAAAGAACGAACGGAGCTACCAGAGGCAGCCCCATTTCATTCATGATGATTTTCTTAACATTTCAGCCACTGTAATAGCTGCCCCTTTTTTTGGCTCTTCTACAAACATATGTGTGACAGCACCAACGAAACGCCCGTCCTGTATGATTGGACTACCACTCATGCCTTGTAAAATTCCACCTGTTTTTTCAATGAGCTTTTCGTCAGAGACAATAAATTCAAGTCGTTCATTTTCTACTTTTGTAATTTCGATGGAAAATGTTTCGACTTTACTGCCTTCAATAGCTGTGTAAATTTCAGCATGTCCCAATTTTATATCTTTTGCATGCATAATTTCGATGGCTTTTGGCAATCTTTGTTGATAACTATCTTCCCAACGGCCAAAAATTCCATATACCGTATTTTTATCAATACTACCTAATCGTTCCTGATGTTTTTCAATTGAGGATATTTTATAGCCGGGTTGACCAGGTAGGCTTTTACGGATTTGCTGGATGGATGCTAAGAAAATGGAGCCTGCTCTGAAGACAGGTGCTTCTTGAAGAGTTGAATCAACAATTTGATGGCCTAACGCTCCGTAATTTTGTGTCTCTGGATCAATGTATGTCAATGTCCCTACTCCATCTGTTTCATCCTTTAAAAAAGAGATGACATGTTCTGCTTCTTGTTCTTGTAAGTCAACTGTTACTTCTTTTCCTTCACTTTTTATCGTCCATTTTTGTTGCCCTTGTCGAGCAATTGCTTGCTTGGCCTCAGCGAGTGTTTTTACTGTTGTATCATTTATTTTTTCAATAACAGCGCCTCCTTTCATCCATTGATTGGAAGCTAACAACACATCATGAGCAACAAAGACATGTGATAACTGAAGCTGAATTCCAATTGCTTCGCCCATCGGTATTAATTTTTTGGCCGCAAAAGCCTGTATGGGCATAAATAACAAAACGATGAGCATAGGCAAAATGACAAATTGACGCCAACGACGATTCATACGACACCTCCTTTTGAATTTTGTCTTTATACTATGTGTTGTTGTACCGTTCTTATAAGCGGTAAATATTTGCGCAAAATGAAAAAAACCCAGAAACAGTTGACCTGCCTCTGGATTCCTTATAAAATTAACGCATTTGTTTTTTTCGTTCGTTAGCCATTTTTAACAATTCTGTCGCATGCTGTAAAGTTAATTCGGTAATTTCTGCACCTGACATCATTCTGCTCACTTCCTCAATACGTGCATGGGTATCGATTTCAGCTAATGATGTATATGTGCGATCATGTTCAACCTCTTTTTTAATAAAGTAATGATGGTCGGCCATTGCAGCCACTTGCGGAAGATGCGAAATACACAACACTTGTGAATTAACAGAAATGGCTGCAATTTTTTCTGCAATTGCTTGCGCCACACGACCACTTACTCCGGTATCCACTTCATCAAAAATAATCGACGTAACACCATTTGAAGAAGAGAAAATCGTCTTAAGTGCTAACATCATACGTGATAGTTCTCCACCAGAAGCAATTTTCGGTAAAGATTTTGGTGGTTCGCCGACATTCGTTGAAATATAAAAAACAACTTGGTCTTTACCATTAACATCAAAATAAGGTAAAACATCAAAATTTACGATAAATTTCGCTTTTTCCATATGTAATTCACGGAGCTCTGCCATGATGGCTTCACTTAAGTCATTTGCCGCTTTTTTTCGAACAACTGAAAGTTCTTCAGCAAGCTCGCCTAATATAACTTCCATCTCAAGTACTTTACGTTCTTTTACTTGTAAAATTTCATCGCGATTTAAAAGCTCGCTTAGCTCTGTTTTAATTTTTTCGTAATAGGCAATCATTTCCTCGACTGTTGAGCCATATTTACGCTTTAAGTTTTGGAACAGCGCCAGTCGTTGCTCTACTTCATTTAAACGTGCTGGGTCAAATTCCAGCTCATCTAAAACATTTTTCACTTGGTATGCTGCATCCTGCAATGCGTAAAAGGCTGTTGTTACCGACTCAGAAGCCTCTTTAAACTGCTCGTCAATCAGCGCAGCATCATCTAGCGCTCCCATGGCTGTGCCTATCCAGTCAAGACCCTTTGTTTCACCCTGAATCGCTTCATAAGCCGCACTGGAACGTTCAAAAATTTTATTAAAATTCATTAGACGGCGACGTTCATCAAGAAGCTCATCTTCTTCTCCTAGCTTTAAATTTGCATCCTCTAGTTCTTTCATTTGGAACTGATACAAATCAATGCGCTGGGCCATTAACTGCTCATCTATAGAAATTGTAGCTAATTCTTTTTTCAATGCACGATATTCGTTATATTGTTTACTGTATTTTTCAAGAATTGGTGATAGTTGCTCTTCTGCGAATTGATCGAGTAAATGAATATGTTGCTTTTCATCCATCAGTTCTTGGTTTTCATGTTGTCCATGAATATCAATAAGACTTGCTCCAATGTCACGTAAAACCGATAAAGGCACTAATTTGCCATTAACCCGACATACACTTTTGCCAGAATCATTTAAGTCCCGACGCAAAATAATGGAATCTTCTTCTATTTCAATGCCTGCTTCCTCTAGCTTCTTATATACAGGATGTGCACTACTTGAAATTTGAAATAGCCCACCTAACTCAGCTTTTTTAGCACCATGACGTATAAATTCCGAATTGCCTCTACCACCAGCAAGTAAATGTACCGCATCAATAATTATGGATTTACCAGCACCGGTTTCTCCTGTTAGCACAGTTAGACCATCTGAAAAACTAACCGTTAAATCCTCAATGATGGCAAAATTTCGAATACTAAGCTCTCTTAACACAAAATGTCACCTCTGAATTAAATTCAACTGCTATTAAAATTCGTACTAACAGATGCAAAAATATCCACTTCAACACCAATAACGTGAAAAACAAAGCATCTGTAGCAATCAAATTCGTTCGATTATAGTTACAGTTTATAGCATGTCTAATAAGCGATTTTTTGTATTTTCTCGTTCACCTTCATCGCGACAAATAATTAAAATTGTATCATCTCCAGAAATTGTACCTAGAATTTCTGGCCAATCCAAATGATCAAGTAATGAAGCAATTGCATTTGCATTACCCGGAAGTGCTTTCATGACTAAAAAATGCGATGCACCGTCAATGCTTACAAAAGCATCAGCTAGCGCACGATGTAATTTTTGAACTGGATTGAATCGTTGGTCTGCGGGTAAGCTATATTTATAGCGTCCATCCTGCAAAGGCACTTTAACTAAGTGCAGTTCTTTAATATCTCGCGATACGGTTGCTTGTGTCACATTATAGCCCGCATCCTTTAAAAAATCGACTAAATCATCTTGCGTTTCGATTTCGTGATTCGCAATAATATCTCGAATACGTATATGTCTTTGTCCTTTATTCATATCATTCACCTCTTATAAATAGTTAAATATTTGTATAATTACACTACCATCTCCAGCATAAAAGCACAAGAAAAAACACGGCTCTACTTACTGAGCACGTGTTATTTTAGTGCACTATGCGCTTCTTCAACGAGTGCATTAAAAGCTGTATATGGCGGGATCACTTCATCAGCAATTGGATTCACTAGATGGAATAAAAATTCAATATTTCCTTCCCCACCTGTAATCGGCGAATAAGAAGCATCTTTCACCACAAAGCCAACTTTCGTTGCCATAGCAGCTGTTTTTTCTAAAACATCGAGATGTACCTTTTTATCACGGACAATGCCTTTTTTACCTACATTTTCTTTACCTGCTTCAAACTGAGGTTTAACAAGTGCCATTACATCGCCACCTGGCATTAATACCGTTTTTAGTACTGGTAAAATTAAGGATAAAGAGATAAAGCTGACATCAATTGTGGCAAACTCTGGTAAGCCTTCTGTTAAATCAGCAGCTGTTGTGTAACGAAAATTTGTTTTTTCCATAACCGTTACACGATCATCAGAACGAATTTTCCATGCTAACTGATTCGAACCTACGTCAAGGGCATAACAATGTTTAGCCCCATTTTGTAGGGCGCAGTCTGTAAACCCACCTGTAGAAGAGCCGATGTCAAGCATCAGCTTCCCTTCTACAGACATATCAAAAATTTGCAAAGCTTTTTCTAACTTCAAGCCACCACGGCTCACATATTTTAAATCAGAACCTTTTACTTGTAGCGGAGCATCGATTGCGATCTTTTCTCCTGCTTTGTCAATACGTATCTCGTTGGAAAAGACAAGACCCGCCATAATGGATCTTTTTGCCTTCTCACGTGTTTCACATAGTCCACGCTCAACAAGTAAAATGTCTACACGTTCTTTCGGTTGTTTTGTCATTATTTGTTTAAACCTACTTGCTGTTTTTGTTGTAGTAACACTTGCATGCGTGCCACTGTATCTTCTGCTGTCATATGAATTTCCTCAAGCAGTTGGTCTACATTTCCATGCTCGATAAATTGATCAGGTATGCCCATTCGATCGATTATTGCATTTAAATAACTATGGTCATGTGCAAATTCTAATACACCACTACCAAAGCCACCTTGTAATACTGCCTCTTCAATCGTTAGCACTGGCTTATTGCTAGTAAATATGCGATGAAGCATATCCTCATCCATTGGCTTAATAAAACGTGCATTCACTACTTCAATTTCTATGCCTTTTTGAGCTAGCATTTGTGCTGCTTCCATTGCCATAGGAATCGTTGTACCGAATGTTAAAATGGTAGCTTCTTTCCCCTCACGTAATACTTCCCAACTTCCAATTGGTAAAGCCATAAGCTCATCATCCAACGGGACACCTATCCCATTTCCTCGTGGATAGCGAAGAGCAATCGGACCTCCATTATAATCAATGGCTGTTTTCACCATATGCTGACCTTCATTTTCATCCTTTGGCATCATAATCGTCATGTTTGGAATATGACGAAGGAATGCAATATCAAAGACGCCTTGATGTGTTTCGCCATCTGCACCAACTAAGCCGGCACGGTCAATCCCGATAAAAACATTCAAATTTGGACGTGCAATGTCATGAAGTACTTGGTCATAAGCACGTTGTAAAAATGTTGAGTAAATAGCTAAAAACGGCTTCATTTTTTGAGTAGCAAGACCTGCAGCCATTGTTGCAGCATGTTGTTCAGCTATGCCCACATCAAAAAAGCGTTTTGGAAAATCTTTTTGAATGCCTTGTAATTTTGAGCCAACAGGCATTGCAGGTGTGATTGTAACAACTCGTTCATCTTCATGCGCAATTTTACGCACTGTTTCAGCGATTAAACTGCTCCAAGCAGGACCTTTTGTCTCTGATTTTACAAATGCACCAGTCTCCATTTTATATGGACCTGTTCCATGCCAGTTGCCAATTGTATCGTCTTCAGCTGGTTTGTAGCCTTTACCTTTTTTCGTAATGACATGAACAAGAACTGGGCCTTTTACTTTTTTAGCATATGATAATGTTGTTTCAAGCGCTTCAAAGTCGTGACCATCAATAGGACCTAAATATTTAAAACCTAATTCCTCAAAAAAGACACCAGAAACCACTAGGTATTTCAAACTGTCCTTTAATCTCTCTGCAGTAGAGGCAAGCTTGCCACCTAGAACAGGAATTTTATTGATTAACGATTCTAGCTCTTCTTTTGCTTTTGAATATTCTTTCGCAGTACGCAAGCGTCCTAAGATGCTGTGTAATGCTCCAACGTTTGGAGCAATGGACATTTCATTATCATTTAAAATGACAATCATGTTTGTTTTTGCATGCCCAATATGATTTAAAGCTTCAAGCGCCATACCGCCTGTTAAAGCACCGTCCCCAATAATCGGTACGACGAAGTTTTTTTCGTTTTTTATATCACGTGCTGCTGCCATACCCATGGCTGCTGACAACGATGTCGAGCTATGACCTGTTTCCCATTCATCATGTTCGCTCTCCACAAGCTTTGGAAAACCACAAAGCCCTTTGAACTGACGTAATGTGTCAAATTGACTCGCACGACCTGTCAAAATTTTATGCACGTAAGCTTGGTGGCCAACATCCCATAAAAACTTATCTTTTGGACTGTCAAACATTTTATGAAGCATAAGTGTAAGCTCCACAACACCTAGGTTCGGTCCGATATGACCACCTGTGACAGAACATTTTTCGATTAAGAAAGTTCGAATCTCTTTTGCAAGCTGTTCAAGCCCTCTCTTATCTAAGTTTTTTAAAAAGGATGGACTAGAAATGTTGTTTAAATCCACCTTTCTCACACACCTTTTCAATAAATTATTCACCGCAATCGTGTTTCCACCATTATAACAGTGTTATCCATATGCTAACAGTACGAACACTTTTTTGTTTGCCTATTGGCAAACGTCCCCACCTATTCTAGCATATTCTTGACCTGTAAAGCCCATTTTTTCTCTTAGTTTTTACGACGAACAATATAGGCCGCAAACTCACGCAATAAGCTTACATCTACTTGTAACTTATCAAGCGCTGCTATTGCGAGCTGATAATGGTCAGCAAGTTTTTCTTTAGCACCAGTTAAGGTTAATAATGCAGGATATGTGCTTTTATCACTAGCTACATCCTTACCTGCAGTTTTGCCTAATTCCTCCGTTGTTCCTTCTATATCTAAAATATCGTCTTGAATTTGGAAGGCAAGGCCGATGTGATGCGCATATTCCTTTAAAGTAGCTCGATCTTCTTGTGATACATTGGCTAGAACTGCACCTGATTCAATACTAAATCTTAATAGTGCACCTGTTTTATTGACATGAACATGCTCTAGTTCAGTTAGGTTAAGCTGACGTTGCTCACCTTCCATATCCAATACCTGTCCGCCAACCATCCCTTCGGCACCAGCCGCGACGCTTAGAAGATTAACAAGTTCAATTCGTTGCTCTGCTGAAATCTCCATGCGTGCTAAAATGCCAAAGGCAAGTGTATTTAATGCATCACCTGCAAGTGTTGCTAGTGCCTCTCCAAATACTTTATGATTGGTCGGCTTACCACGACGGAAATCATCGTTGTCCATGCTTGGAAGGTCATCGTGGATTAAAGAATACGTATGAATCATTTCAATAACGGCACCGACTGTAAGCCCTGCTTTTATGTCTTTACCGTATAGTTCTAAAACGGCTAATACAAACAGTGGGCGAATACGCTTGCCTCCTGCATTTAATGAATATAGCATCGACTCCTTTAAATTGGTCGGTGCGTCAATTTTTTCAACAAGTGCAAACATTTCAGCTTCTACTTGTGGTGTGTTGCTTTGAATAAAATGTTTTAATTGTTCGTTCATTTTAACTAGTTCTCTCCCTTTAGCGGATCAAATGCTGTTGTTTCACCGGTCTCCTGGACAATTGAAATTAATTGTTCTTCGGCATGCTGTAGTTTACTATGGCAAAATTGCGAAAGCTCCATGCCTTGTTTATATAAATCAATCGCATTTTCTAATGGTACATCACCTTGTTCTAATTGGCGGACTATTTCTTCAAGTGCCGTCATTGCTTCTGCGAAGGTTTGTTGCTTTTTCGCCATTTCTATTCCTCCTTATTATTTGGCAAGACATTTGTCACTTCTGCAATTACTTTCCCATCGTGGAAGGACAGTGTTAGTTGATCCTGCCGCTTTAAGTCAGTAGACGATTTCAACATTTTGTCATCTTTGTAAGCTACTGTAAATCCTCGAGTTAAAATAGCAAGTGGATTTAAAGCTTCAAGTGTTCGCACAGACGCCTCAAATTGTTGTTTTTGCTTTGTCACATACTGTGAAGCCGAACGTGTTAACTGCTGAACACGGTGTTCCAGCTCTCTTTGATGAAAAACAAGTGCTTTTTTCGGTGATTGCTGCTCCACAGCACTATGCAATTTTTGAAGCTTAGCTTCTTTTTTCATCAGATCAACCTGCATTGCTTTTTGTAACGTCGCCTCAAGCTGTGCTAATCGTTCTGTAAATGGACGATACAATCTATCTGGCATCGATAAAGGGTAAGACTGCTGTAGCTTATTTAGACGTTGTCGCTCTGTTATTAGTTGCGCCCTCACAATTTGGTGAAGCTGTGATTTTTGCGTCAGTACGCGTTGATATAACTCCTGTTGATCAGGAACAGCCATTTCAGCTGCTGCAGTAGGAGTTGGAGCACGCAAATCTGCCACAAAATCTGCTATCGTCGTATCGGTTTCATGCCCTACTGCGCTAATAATTGGAATCCGACTTTCAAATATGGCGCGTGCAACAACTTCTTCATTAAACGCCCATAAATCTTCAATTGATCCTCCACCACGTCCAACTAACAATACGTCACAAAAAGCATCTTGATTAGCACGTTCAATATTTTGTACTATGCTTGGTGCAGCTTGTGCTCCTTGTACAAGCGTTGGATAAATAATGATTTCCGCTAGTGGATAACGTCGTTTTAATGTTGTACAAATATCACGAATGGCAGCGCCAGTAGTGGACGTTAAGACCCCTATTTTTTCAGGAAACTTTGGAATTGGTTGCTTCCATTCAGGTTTAAAAAGCCCTTCTTTTTGGAGCTGCTCTTTCAGCTGGTTAAAGGCAACAAACAAGCTACCGATACCATCCGGCTGCATTTCCTGCACATATAATTGATATGTACCATAGCCTTCGTAAACGTTTACATCCCCTCGGATAAATACCTGCATGCCATCTTTTGGCTCGAACGCTAATTTTGTTGCTGCGGTTTTAAACATAGTTGCAGCAATACGTGCTCCATCATCTTTTAAAGTAAAGTAAATATGCCCAGATTGGTGGATTTTAACGTTTGACAACTCACCTTTGACATAAACTTCACGCAGATGTGGATCTGCATCGAATTTTCGTTTAATATATTTCGTTAACGCTTTTACAGTTAAATAAGAAGCTGATGACATAATTTTCGGCTCCTTTACTAAAATCAAGTTTTTCACAAAACTACACTTATCATAACATTTTTTATTGCACATGACGTGAGAAAATACAGTTTCACTAGAAAAAACGACTATCTTTCAGACTACTTGAAAACTATACTGTAACATATTTATTCCCATCTTGGCGCGTATTAAAGTCGCTACTATATGTCTGTTTTTCAGCGATTGTCTTTAGTTAATCAGCGATTTGATTTGTTCTATCGGCGATTGGCTTTATTTTACCGGCGATTTCATCTGTTCTATGGGCGATTCAATTTGCTCTGTCGAAATTTCTCTTATTGAAACACGCCAACTATGTACTTTGCAAAAAGAGAGCCACCTCAAAAGTACTGAGATGGCTCTCTAAGCAAACGAAAGATTCTATTCAATTTATTACTTCATTTTATTTGCAAGTTTTATTTCTGCCGCTTGCACTGTGTTGAAGAGTAACATTGTGATTGTCATCGGTCCTACACCGCCTGGAACGGGTGTAATGTGAGATGCAATACCATCAACCTCTGTAAAGTTTACATCTCCGCATAGTTTGTTGTTTTCATCACGGTTAATACCGACATCAATAACAACAGCCCCTTCTTTGACATGCTCTTTTGTAATAAAATTAGCACGACCAACCGCTGCAATTAAAATATCCGCTTGTTTTGTGAATGAAGGTAAATCCGGTGTTTTTGAATGTGTATATGTCACTGTTGCATCTTTTTGTAATAATAGTTGGCCCATTGGTTTGCCAACGATATGACTTCTACCAACAATTACTGCATGCTTTCCTGCGATTTCAATTCCTGAATATTCAAGAAGCTTCATCACGCCAAATGGTGTACATGGTAAAAATGTTTCCTGGCCAAGCATCATCTTCCCAACGCTTACAGGCGAGAAGCCATCAACGTCTTTTTCAACAGCAATTGTAGCTATAACAATATTCTCATCAATATGTTTTGGCAGTGGTAATTGTACTAAAATTCCATGAATATCTTCACGATTATTTAATAATTCAATTTGCACTAAAAGCTCTTCTTGTGTAGTTTCCTCAGGTAGCTTAATTAGCTCTGAAAACATCCCGATAGCTTCACAAGATTTTTGCTTATTTCTCACATATGTAGCCGAAGCTTGGTTGTCCCCAACTAGAACAACTGCTAAGCCTGGTGTTAATCCTTGCTCTTTTAATCGAGCAACGCGCTCTGCTACTGAATTACGAATTTCTTGACCAATCTCTTTACCATTAATAATTGCACTTGACATAAACCTTAGTTACTCCTTCCAATTCAACACGTTTTTATTGTTCTGTAAATTTAGAAAGTACGCCATTGACAAATTTTGACGATCCATCGTCTCCAAATGTTTTGCATAACTCGATTGCTTCATTAAGTACTACTCTTTTTGGTGTTTCTTGCATGTATAAAAGTTCGTATACAGCTAGTCTTAAAACTGTTCTCTCAATTTTTGGTAGACGGGCAAGTGACCACTTTTCTAGATGCTGCGATAATACCGCATCAATTTCCTCTAAATGTTCAGCTGTTCCATTTACAATCTTTTCGTAGAAAGCATTTGTTGGTTGACCTTTAATATGTTCTTTTGCTTCTTCGACTGTAAGATCAGTATTGTCTAGCTGAAACAAAACTTGCAACGCTTTTTCACGTGCTTCATGTCGTTTCATGTAAAGCTCTCCTTCTTAAGTGGCATTAAGGTTTATAATAGCATAAATTCATACGAGAAACACGAATTCAAGCAAGTTTTCAATAATCTGAAACCTTTTTCAAGCAACTTTCTACTTATTTTTACCTTCAACTTTGTTGATATAAAAAAAAAGAAATGCTACCTTTATTTTTCCTTTGATAAATCTTTCAATTAGTTATACGGAAAAACACCTTTTAAAGTTCCCCAAAATCGAAGATAATCTTAGATTTCCCGAAATTTCTTCTACACGGTGAAAGCAATCGCTTAAACTTTGAAACATTGTACCACGTGACTAAACCATTTTAATTTTCAGCCGAAAATACTTTAAACTGTATCTACATTCACAATCATAATTATCTATTGACTTCCTTATTATTAGATCCTACATAAAATTATATAATTGATACAGGTCAAAAAAGATTTATAATATATCCAACATAACTTTTTATCATCTTCAAAAATCAATAAACGAAAGCAAATGTAACATTATTCTCTAGTGGAGGCCAACTATGAAAGAACATTATTATACTATTGGTGAGGTCGCAAAATTAGCAAATCTCTCTGTGCAGACACTCCGATACTATGACCAAATAGATTTGTTTAAACCTGCTTATACGGATACCGCTAGCAATTACCGCTACTATAAAGATAGTCAGATTTTTTATTTGGATATAATTAAATCGCTAAAATATATCGGCACTTCGCTTGAGGACATTAAAAAGGCACTTATGCTGACATCTGAAGAGCTACTTGCCTTTTTAGAACAACAAGAGCAACGTTTAGAAGAAAAAATTTCACGACTCAACGAAGTGAAATATACCCTTCTGAAAACGAAAAAACAAATGCAAGAGCAAATTGAAATTCCTATCTTTGGAGAGGTATACACGCGATTCGAGGAGGAAATGCCAATTTTACAGGTCACTACGACTGAACTTACACCAACGTCTAGCACCAATACGTACTATGGAACATTAACAAAAATTATTGAAAATGAAGGAAGTGTTTTAAACAGTCGTTATGGATGTATCTATCCGCTCGCTTATTACAAGGATGTAAACGATATTATTTATGATGCAATATTTACACCACTATTAACTGAACGAACTTTTTCTAAACTTTCTTCTAATGTAAAACAAACGATTGTACAGGAAGGCAAATATGCTTGCATCGCTTTTATTTATCACCCTGACACGTATTTCTCTTTTTATGAAAAGCTTAAAAAATATGTAGATTCACATCAAGCATCATTTGAATCAACTGTTTATGAATTATATATGCCTACAACAATCTCTTCTGAGCGTGAAAAGAAATTTATTGTCGAATTAAAAATTAGACAAAATGCTTTAGAGTAGTTTTTTATTTAGCAATCTTTCTAGCGCTCAAACCCCTCTTTTAACAGGAATTTAATTGATGTACGCAGTATAACTATTTCGTTTTACTTCCACACTAATAGCGCATTGAATATAAATACAAAAATAAAAACAAATCTTTTGACCCTATAGTTACTATAGGGTTTATTGTATTAGAAGGAAATCATCTAGTAGATTATCAATCTCATGTATCGTGAACTGTTGAAGGAGAGAAAAATGAACAAGAAACAAGCTTTAACCTTAACTATTTTGTTATCCAATTTATTCATTGCCTTTTTAGGGATAGGGTTGGTTATTCCCGTATTGCCAACTATCATGAATGAACTGAATATAACAGGCTCTGTCGTTGGCTATATGGTTGCAGCATTTGCCATTACCCAACTTATTGTATCGCCTATCGCAGGTAGACTAGTCGATCGAGTTGGTCGAAAAATTATGATTGTTGTTGGTCTAATTATTTTTGGTCTTTCGGAATTATTATTCGGTATGGGTCGTTCAATTGAAATTTTATTTTTATCACGCATGCTTGGTGGTGTTAGTGCTGCTTTTATCATGCCAGCAGTAACTGCATTTATCGCTGATATCACAACAATGGCACAGCGTCCAAAGGCACTTGGCTATATGAGTGCAGCCATTAGCACTGGCTTTATTATCGGGCCAGGTCTCGGTGGATTTTTAGCGGAATATGGCACACGTGTACCCTTTTACGCAGCAGGTGTACTCGGTTTCATTGCAGCACTATTGTCGTTTACACTATTAAAAGAACCTTCGCGTGCAAAGGATGATACAGAAACTGCACCTTCTATTTTAAGCAGTGCTAAGCGTATTTTTAGCCCTTTGTATTTCATAGCATTTGTGCTTATATTTGTCCTTTCATTTGGTCTCGCAGCATTCGAATCACTCTTTAGTTTATTCGTCGATCATAAATTTGCATTTACACCATCAGATATTGCCATTATCATTACCGGAAGTGGTATTATTGGCGCGCTTGCACAATTATTATTATTTGATTGGCTTACTAAGAAAATGGGTGAAATCAACGTTATCCGATACTCACTCATTCTTTCTGCCGCTCTGACCTTTGCGATGACAATGGTTAATCATTATTTCGCTATATTGTTTGTTACATTCTTTATTTTTGTCGGCTTCGATTTAATCCGACCTGCTGTTACCTCCTATTTATCAAAAATTGCAGGGAATGAGCAAGGCTTTGTCGGAGGCATGAACTCAATGTTCACAAGTCTCGGAAATATATTTGGACCAATCATTGGCGGCATGTTATTCGACATTGATTTAAACTATCCATATTATTTCGCTACGATCGTCTTAGTTTTTGGTATTATCCTCGCATTTTTCTGGAAGAAACCAAAAGATATTGCTTTATAAACCGTTTGCGTGGTTATACAAAATAAAAAAGGAGTTGCCTGCTATGGTGAAATATTCACCAAGCTGGCAACTCCTCTTTTTTATTAATGTATTACTACTTCCTCTTTTTCGAAGTGAATTCCTGTAATATGTACATTCACCTCTGCTGTTTCAAGTGCAGTCATATTTAAAATCGCTTGGCGAATTTGCGTTTGTACATCTTTTGCCACTTTCGGAATCGAAAAGCCATATTTTACAGAACAAAATACATCAATAGCGATTTCACCATGTTCTGTGACACCTGATTTAATGCCTTTATTGTGTACTTTTTTGCCGAAGCGTTCAACGACGCCTGTTGCAATATTGCCACGAGTTGCTGCGATACCCTCTACCTCGTTAACCGCTATTCCAGCTACAATTTCGATTACTTCTGCAGCTACTTCAATTTTCCCAAGCTCTTCTTTACCAGAAGGTGTTGGTTGTACGAAAGATTGTCCTACTTTCTCTGCCATACAATATCATCCTTTCCACTACGCATCGCAAGCAAATGCTGTTGTTATGCTTATTATACTATAAAAAGGAAGGTTTGGCTTAGGAAAGACGCTTTTCATTTTTTGTGTACAACTGGACCATAGCTTCTTTTGCTCTTTTTAAAAAGAACAAGTATATTGATATCATTGCTATTTCTGTGTAGAAATATTGTTCTCCATTCTAATTAACAAAGGTTTTTTCCACAATCCAACGATGGTTGCTGTTACCACTGAGCCAACTACTAACGACACTAAGTACATAAGTGGGTTATGCACGGCCCAAATGACAAAGATGCCACCATGTGGAGCTTGTAACATACAACCGAAATACAAAGCTAAACCACCAGCAATTGCTGCACCAATAACAGAACTTACAATTACACGTATCGGATCTGCTGCTGCAAATGGAATGGCTCCTTCTGTTATGAAGGAAAGCCCCATTACATAGTTTGTTTTCCCCGCATCACGTTGGGCTAACGTAAATTTATTTTTAAAGAATGTTGTAGCAAGAGCTAATCCAAGAGGCGGAATCATACCACCAATCATGACCGCTGCTTGAGGTGCATAATGACCGGCATCAATCATTGCAATTCCGAATGTGAAGGCTGCTTTATTAATTGGCCCTCCCATATCAACTGCCATCATACCCGCAAGGAGGATACCTAAAAATATGATATTTGTGCCACTTAAACTATTTAACCAGAAAGTTAATCCATCCATAATTAATTTGACTGGTGTATTGATAACAAAAATCATCATTAAGCCAACAGTCACCATACTGAAAAACGGATATAACAATACAGGCTTGACCCCCTCAAATGACTGAGGTAAACGAGAGAATATCTTTTTTAAACCGATTACAACATAACCTGCCATAAACCCTGCGACTAACCCCCCTAAAAACCCTGCACCACCTGAAGCTGCCAAAAAACCACCAACCATTCCTGGTGCTAAACCGGGACGATCTGCAATCCCCTTCGCAATAAATCCAGCTAATACGGGAATTAGTAATGCAAAAGCATTTCCGCCACCTATCACATTTAAGGCTTTAGCAAAAGGACCTTCTGCATTTATACCACCGATTAAGAAAGATAAGGCAATTAATAAACCGCCACCTACAACAAACGGTAACATATTAGAAACACCATTCATCAGTGGTTTATAGAAGTATTCCTTAAACCTCCCTTCAACGATGGCTTCTTCACTATTGCCACTAGATTCACCTGTGACATTAAAAATTGGTGCATCTTGATTTAAAGCACAGTCAAGCAACTCATCTGGTTTGCGTATACCCGCTGCAACAGGTACTTTAATGATATGCTTACCGACAAAACGGTTCATTTCAACTTGCTTATCTGCCGCAATGATAATCGCTGTGGCTTTGTCAATTTCTTCTGCTGTTAAGGCGTCGTTAACACCTGTTGAACCATTTGTTTCAACCTTTATGGTAATTCCTCTTTCTTTTGCTTTTGCCTTCAAGGCATCAGCCGCCATATATGTATGGGCAATACCTGTAGGACATGCAGTTACAGCTAGTATGAGGGGATCGCTGTCTTTTTTATTTGCATTGACCTCTTCATGGTCATCATCTTCTTGTTCTTTCGCTTCAATTATTCGAATCACATCTTCTGGAGATTGAGCTGCGAGTAAATTCTTGCGCAACGTTGCATCCATCAATAAGGAAGAAAGACGAGATAATGTTTCAAGGTGTTCGTTATTCGCACCAGCACTTGCCGCAATCATGAAAAAAAGATGTGCTGGTTGTCCATCTAATGCCTCATAATCTACACCTGCCTCAGATTTTGCAAATAAAATAGATGGTGTTTTTACTGCCTCTGTTTTCGCATGGGGAATTGCAATACCTTCTCCAATACCTGTAGTACTCTGAAATTCTCTCTTTATAATCGCTTCTTTAAATACATCAAAATTGTTTAAACGACCAGCTATATCTAACTTTTTTGCCATTTCCTCTATAGCTGCATCTTTGCTAGTAGCAGCCAAATTGATAATAACGGTATCTTTTTTTAATAAATCCGTAATTTTCATAGTCGACTACACCACCTATATTAAATTTTTTTGATTATAATTTGATTTAATAAAAAATCAATTTTTTCTTTTGAAGCTAAGTCTTCACTAAAAGTAGTAGCACTTCCTGTTGCAACTGCAACTTGGAACGCTTTACTATAGTTTTGTTCTTTCGCATAAGTCCCAATAAAGCCCGCTACTAGCGAGTCACCTGCGCCTACAGAATTTACTACTTCTCCTTTTGGAACAGAAGCCTTGTAAACTTCACCGTTGGTAAAAAGCAGTGCACCGTCGCCAGCCATTGACACAATCACATTTTCCGCTCCCATTTCTACAACCTTTTTGCCGTATGATATGATTTCATCCATCGTTTTAATCGGTACTCCAAACAAATCGCTTAACTCATGATGATTTGGTTTTACTAAAAAAGGCTTATGTTGTAACACTTCAGCAAGCACCTTACCACCCGCATCCACTACTACTTTCACGCCACGTATACGATATTTCTCCGTTAAATCGCAATAAAAGGTTGTAGGTAGTGAAGGAGGAATGCTGCCTGCCAATATTAAAAAATCGCCTGATTGTAAGCGCTCTAACTTTTTATATAAATCCTGCAAATTTTGCTCAGTTAAAGCAGGACCTTGACCATTAATTTCAGTCTCGTCTCCTGTTTTCAACTTTATATTGATTCGTGTATCTTCCTGTACTTTTACAAAATCTGTTTGAATTCCTTCACTTTCCAATGCGTTTTGAATGTATGCTCCTGTAAAGCCTCCAATATAACCTAATGCAACAGATTGGACGCCAATCGTGTTTAAAACACGAGCTACATTAATACCTTTTCCTCCTGGAAATTTGCTCTCACGCTCTATACGATTTAAATGATTAATCCTAAAATCCGCAACCTCAACAATCAAGTCAATCGAAGGATTTAACGTTACTGTATAAATCATGGTGTCACAACCTTCAAGTTTGTTTTTTCTAAATATTTTTCAACGGTTTCATTATCGATATTCGTCGTTATAATACTTGCCTTTTCTATCTCTGCAACTTTTGCAAAGTAAATTTCAGAAATCTTACTCTTATCAGCCAAAACAATCGTTTCTTCAGATAATTCCATTGCAGTTTTCTTGAGTGCAGCTTCTTCTGGATCAGGTGTTGTAAATCCATACTTTATATCTACACCGTTCATACCTAGAAAACATTTATCAAATCGATACTGTTTTAAATTTTCTTGTGCAACAGAGCCCACTATTGCTTTCGTATTCATTTTTATTCTACCGCCTAAGAAGTAAGTCGTAATATCGGCTGACGTTAATGCATCAACATGCATCAATCCATTTGTAACCACGACAATTTTTTTATTGACGACAAACGGAATCATCTCAGAAACAGTTGAGCCCGCATCAAAATAAACACAATCTCCATCACGAATCATGCTCGCTGCAGCTCTAGCAATAATTTGCTTATCATGAAGATTGCTAGATGATTTATCTTGCATTGTTGGCTCTTCAATTTTTGAATATGGATGAGTTGCACCTCCATGAATCCGCTTCAAAAGTCCGCGCTCTTCTAAAAGTGCTAAATCTCTCCTTATAGTGGACTCAGATGTTTTCGTTCTTTGGACTAAATTCTGCAACTCAACTACACCTTTAAGAGTTAACAAATCTAAAATCATATGATGTCGTTCCGCTGTAATAATAATCCTACACCCTCTTATTTATTCATTCATTTTCTTATTTGCTTTCAGATGCAAAATCAATATTTAAATTGATTATAAAAACTGCAGGTAAATTCAAAAGCTTCGATTTTTACTATAGCCTCAATTATCGTTCTATTATGTTGCTATTATTTTAACAAATACTTTTTAACGTAAGCTTCTACTTCAATAGCTGTTGTTAGAGTAAATAATTGTTCAAGATGTTCAGCTAGTTCCGGTTTAGAAAGTTTAGAAATTTGGGCACGTGTATTTAAAATATATGGAGCGCTCATTGAAAATTCATCTAATCCAAGTGCCAATAAAATCGGAATGGCTATATCATCGCCAGCCATTTCACCACACATCCCTACCCATTTACCGTTTTTATGTGCAGCCTCAATGACAGTTTTTACAAGTCTTAAAATGGCTGGATGATATGGCTGATATAAATAGGAAACCTTTTCATTCATACGGTCTGCTGCTAATGTATATTGTATTAAATCATTCGTTCCAATCGATAAAAAGTCAGCCTCTTGCGCGAAGACATTAGCAATAATGGCTGCTGAAGGAATTTCAACCATCATACCAACTTCAATTGTTTCTGAAACTGGAATCCCTTCATCAAAAAGTTTTTGTTTTTCCTCAAATAATATAGCTTTTGCCTCTCTAAACTCGTCTAGTGTTGCAATCATTGGGAACATAACTTTTAAATTACCGTAAATACTTGCTCTTAAAAGGGCACGTAATTGTGTACGGAAAATGTCCTGCTTCGCTAAACAAAGGCGCAAAGCACGAAAACCTAAAAAAGGATTCATCTCATGTTGTAGTTTTAAATAAGAAAGGTTTTTATCGCCACCAATATCTAGAGTGCGAACAACGGTTGGTTTGCCTTGCATTTTTTCAAGAACCGTTTTATATGCTATAAACTGCTCTTCTTCATTCGGTAATTCATGGCGATCCATATATAAAAACTCTGTACGAAATAGTCCGATTCCATCCCCACCATTTTCAAGTACTACATCTACATCCTCTGGCTTCCCGATGTTCCCTGCGATCTCCACATGATAACCATCAGCACTCACACTATCAACAAAACGGTACTGCTTCAGTAATTGTCTCTCCTCATAGAAAGCTTTCTGTTTCTCTAAGTAGTCATCGAGTACGTCTTTCGTCGCATTCACAATAACTTTACCACACGTACTATCAATTATAACTGGAGCCCCTTGTACGATATCTTGCGTAGCAGTTTTAGTCCCTACGACTGCAGGAATTTCCATCATTCTCGCTAAAATAGCTGAATGTGAAGTTTTACCTCCTATATCAGTAATAAAGCCCTTTACATAGGTTGTATCAAATTGAGCCGTTATAGATGGGGTTAAATCTTCTGCAACAATAATGACATCAGAAGTTATACGGCTATAATCCGGTATTTCTACCCCTAGCAAATGAGCGAGTAAGCGCGCTGAAACATCGCGAATATCTGCTGCTCGTTCTTGCATGTATTCATTATTCATTGATTCAAACAGTTCAATATATGTATTGGCGGTTTCTTGGACAGCAAATTCTGCATTCCAACCATCACTAATTTTTGTTTCAATTGTTGCATTTATTTCCGGATCAGTTAACAGCAGTAAATGCGCTGAAAAAATAGCAGCCTTTTCTGCGCCAAATTTTTTATCGGCCATAGTGCGAATGTCTTCTAATTCTAATTTAGCTTTTAATAATGCCCTTTTTAGTCTAGCCTTTTCTGCATCAATATCCGTAATCTTTTCTTTTTCAAACGACAAATCTGGCTCTACTAAACAATAAGCATTTGCTACGACGATACCATCAGAAACAGCAATTCCGTTTATTTCTAGCATTCTTCACCAATCCCTTGAGAGATGATTACTTTAGTTACTTTATCTAATAATTCAGTTGCATCTGAACCTTCCGCTGCAATTTCGATGATAGATCCTGGTGATACGGCTAGGGACATAACACCCATAATGGATTTTAAATTCGCAGATTTTTTTTTGTATGTAATGGATACTTCTGATTCAAACGTTGATACTGTTGTTACAAGTATTGTTGCTGGTCTTGCATGTAATCCTTCTTGCACTGTAATTTTGAATGTTTTTTTCATTTTGATATCCCCCTAGAAATTTTTCCTATGATTTATCAAGAAGTTTAAATGGACTATTATCGCGAATGCTTTTGGATGATTTCTAATATCGTTCTAAGTTTATTGTTTTTGAACACATAAGTACTGTATATCGATAAACTTCGCCCTAAACTTTATTTCCTCCTATCATTTGCAATAAAACGATTACAAATAACCTTGCCACTTGACACTCGTATTACGGTTTTATTATAGTACATCAAAAAATCACATTCAATCATTTCCATCCAAAAACGTCCAAATTTAAAAGATACAATAAGTTTTGCAAGATTTTCAGAAACAGCTCTTAACACATGTTATTCAACATCCAATTTACCTTGGGGCTATGTTAAAAGTTACATAAAGAAGCTTCAACATTATGAAAACAGCTACAGAAGGAATGAAATGGATGACCAAATTTAATTGATGATTTTTCAGAAGCTGTCGTTGATGTTTTAAATTTAATACTATATTTTGTTGCAGGTGTCGTTTTAATTAGAGAAAAAAATTGTTTCATGTTTTTAACAATTCTATTTTATCTACTACTTACTCCCCCTCCGTGCTACAATTGCTTTATTAGAAAGATATTCCAGACAGCCGAGACGGGGGGATTGAAGATGGATAGTAGAACTATTGAAAATGAAAAAAACGAACTTTACGGTTATAAAACCTACAATATTTTTGCCTATATTATCGGTTTATTATTATCACCATTATTAGGGGCCATTATGGGCATTGTTGGCGTTAGACAACGTAAGAAATATGCGTGGAGTATTATTATCGTTTCAGTAATTAGTTGGATACTAAATGCTTTCGTCTTTAAAAATTTCCTATAATTAAACGATGAGGTACTTACGAAGATGGGTTCATTCATATACGCCAGTTCTATATCTGCCCCGAAACTTCAACTTTTTCAAGTGATGCTCTGACATAAAAACCTCCTGACGAGTAAAAGTCAGAAGGAAGAGTGAATATGACCAAATATCTCTAGCTTATTTTTTACAAACATAGATTAACTCATAACTATCATTCGTTGCTGAAGTTTCATGCCAATCCTGATATACATCCACAATTTTAAAACCATTGTAAAATAATATTCTTTCCATTTCTTTTGGAAATACATATCTTAAACTTATTTTTGTGCTCTTTTCGTCCACAATTTGACTATCACTGCTTTTATACTTTCTAATCGTCGTATAATGTTGAATTTGACTTAATGCATCATAATGACTAATTGTATAAAGATCAACAATATGAAGCGAATCACGATCAGTATACGTTCTCCAATATTCTTCCGTACTTGGTTGAAGTAATTCCTCAACGCTTGGAAACCTTGTACCAAAAATGAAGATGCCTCCTATTTCCAAATGTTTGTTCACTGAGGAAAGTAAGTTATCTTGCGATTGGTTAGTAAGAAAATGTTGAAATGAATTTCCTACTGAATAAATGAAATTACTTTTTGTTGTTAAGTTTAGTTTCATACAGTCTTGTTCCACCCATTCAATTGGTAATCCAAGATTCGCTGATTTTTTCTTTGCTTCGTTTAACATACCTTTATGTATGTCTACCCCTATCAGTTTACAACCATTTTTCGCCATTGGAATCGTCAGTCTCCCTGTGCCACAAGCTAACTCAATAATTGTGCCTTGTGTAATTGATGCCCATTTTAGCAATAATGGCAATTCAGGCATGTATGTTTCATTTTCTTTATCATATATAGGTGGGTCGTCGTATTCTTCGAAATTATTAAAAACCATGTTATCCTCCTGCTAATCCTATATTTCTAATGTTTTATAATTTTAACATAAAATAGAAAATGAAAGGTGAACACTAGTTCTTTTAAACACAAAAAAACCTCCTGACTAATAAAAGTCAGAAGGGTGAACAAGACAATTATTTGTTTGTCCCTAATACATCGTTTTCTTCCAAGAATTTCGTGTTAAATTGCGCAGATTTGAAAACGTCATTGTTCATAAGTGCTTGGTGGAATGGAATTGTTGTATTGATACCAGGACCAGCAACTTCAAATTCACTAAGCGCACGATTCATTTTTGCAATTGCTTCTTCACGAGTATCTGCATGAACGATAAGTTTTGCTACCATTGAATCGTAGTATGGAGGAATTGTATAACCTGCATAAACAGCAGAATCGATACGTACACCATAGCCACCTGGTGTAATATAAGTGTCTACAGTACCAGCTGATGGCATGAAGTTTTTGTATGCATTTTCTGCGTTAATACGGCATTCAATTGCCCAACCATTTATTTTAATGTCATCTTGTGTGAATGGAAGTTTCTCACCTGATGCAATTTTTAATTGTTGTTGAACAAGATCGACACCAGAAATCATTTCTGTTACTGGGTGTTCTACTTGAATACGAGTATTCATTTCCATGAAGTAAAACTTGTCCTCTTGATAGTCGTAGATGAACTCGATTGTACCAGCGCCTTCATAGTTACATGCTTCTGCTGCTTTCACCGCTGCTGCACCCATTTCTGCACGACGTTCAGATGATAGTGCAGGAGATGGAGCTTCCTCTACTAACTTCTGCATACGACGTTGAACTGTACAGTCACGCTCGCCTAAATGTACGACATTACCGAAACTATCAGCTAACACTTGAATTTCACAGTGACGGAAGTATTCGATGAATTTTTCTAAATATACGCCAGGGTTACCGAACGCTGCAGCAGCCTCTTTTTGCGTAATATCAATCCCTTTTACAAGATCTTCTTCTGTACGAGCTACACGGATACCTTTACCGCCACCCCCAGCAGTTGCTTTAATGATAACAGGGTAACCGATTTTCGCAGCCCACTCTTTACCTGTTTCGATATCTGGTACAATTCCAGTACCTGGAACAAGTGGAACACCTGCTGCTTCCATTGTTGTACGAGCAACGTCTTTAATCCCCATGATTTTAATTGAATCAGATGAAGGACCAATAAATTTAATACCCGCATTTTCACATGCTTCAGCAAAATCAGCATTTTCAGAAACGAAACCGTAACCTGGGTGGATACCGTCTGCTCCTGTTTTTTCTGCTACGCTTAATAATGCAGGGAAGCTTAGATAAGAATCTTTTGATAGCTTCGGACCGATACAATAAGCTTCGTCTGCTAACTTCACATGTAATGCATCTGCATCTGCTTCAGAATATACGGCAACTGATTTGATGCCTAACTCTTTACAGGCACGAATAATACGAACAGCGATTTCGCCGCGGTTTGCGATTAAAACTTTTTTCATGGTTAGCACTCCTTACTCAGCTTTTACAAGGAATAATGGTTGACCGTATTCTACTAAATCGCCATCTTTAGCAAGTACTTCAACGATTTCACCTTTAACTTCTGCTTCGATTTCGTTGAATAACTTCATTGCTTCTACGATACACACGATTGTTTCGTCGCCTACTTTATCGCCCACTTTTACATATGCTGGTGAATCTGGGTTTGGAGCTGCATAGAAAGTACCTACCATTGGTGATACAATTTTATGTAACGATGGGTCGTTACTTGCAGGTGTTGCGGGTGCTGGTGCTTCTTCGACTTTGGCTGGAGCTGCTACAGGTGCTACTGGTGCAGATTGTTGTACAACAGGGGCAATTTCTTCTTTTTTAGGTGCCACAGTTTCAGTAACAACAACACCATTCTTTTTTAATTTAACTTTTGCGCCATCTACTTCATAAACGAACTCGTCGATTGAAGAAGAATCTACTAATTTGATAATTTCACGAATTTCTTGAATTTTGAACATTTCTAACTCTCCTTATGAAATAAAATCTACTACAATCACTATTCTATATTTTTTTGACACAATTTGAAACACTTAAATGAAAATTAAGTAAATATAAACATAATAAAAGGCTTTCTTTTACTAAACGAAAGCCTTTTCATTATGCTGATATATAACAACCGCAAGTTAATAAACGGAATATTCGTTTTTTTCTTTAAATTTTTTAATAGTTGTTTGCACTGAATTTAACTTGGACGTCATTTGCGCCTTCCCACTCTGTTTTCACTAAATAAATAATCTCATTTGCTTGTGATTTTGATAACTCTTCTGCCATAACTGTAACAGAAACTTTCTCACCTTCCGCTCTAACAAAAGCATCGGAATAGCCTAAAGATTTAATGAGCATTTCAAGCATTGCCTCTGCCGATTCCTGTTTAATCAAACCGTCTATTTCATTATAAGCCTCATTTTTTTCTTCAGCAGTATATTCTTCTGAACCAATTTTTTGTGTTAGTTGTTGACGTAATTGACTTCTTTCATCACTAACTTGCATACGCATTTCTTCAAATAAGTGACTTGGAGACAATACTTCTTGTGTTACATCTTTATTAGTTGCCTCCTGATCTGTAACACCCGTAATTGCTGTTTGCTGTAATGTATCATCTGTAAAGATTGTTAAGCCATTAAATTGTTTTGCAGGATCAACCAAATAATAAACTGAAATTACTGCTACAAGACTTAATAATGTCATAAACCAAACTGTTCTTCTACGTACGCGCATTTACTTTTCCTCCTTATTTTCCATTGGAACGATAATAATTCGATGAATGGGTAATTGCATCACTTGACTGACGACAGCACGTATTTCATTTTTGACAAAAATATCTGATGCACCTTCTGAAACAATTAGCATTCCTGTTACATCTTTCGTACTTTGGTCAGTCCCTCGAAAATACTGGCTAAATAGTTTATTTTCATCCTTCGCATCTGTCATCTCTCCGTAATAAAAATATACTTTTACCTCCCCAACGCCTTGCATAGCCTTAAGCGTTTGCTCAAGTTTTTCTTCATTCGTATTCGGTGTTACTCGTTCATTTGTTGAATTCGTTTGATACATTGGAAACACGATGAAAATTCCTACGGAGGCAGCAATAAGCATTAAGACGATAAATGACGTTGTTTTTTTTCGTACCTTTTCCACATCACTTCTATATTGCCTCCTTTCATCTTCTCTTTTTCAAGTGTATGTACGCTTGTTTCCTCCTATGAATTGATAAATGGAATCTTTAATAGCATTTGCAAAAATACTAACGTAATGACGAGTTTTGTTAGTGAAATTATTTGTTGGTCATCAGTTAGAAATACAAAAAATTGACAAATAAAGAGCAACGCCAATAAAAGAATCAATCTATCTCCCCCCAGCCATCACTTGCACGAAAACGATAAGGAAAAAACAAGAAAACATAAATGAAAAAGCAATTAGAAATGATACTGCACATAAAGTGAATAGAGATTTACTAACATGATCGAGTAATTTACAAATATCATCAAAAGCAATCGGTTCTAAAATAGCCGCTAATAGTTTCAACGAATACGCACTCACTACTAGCTGGACAGTTGGTATAAACGATACCGTGATAACCGCGATAAAGGCACTTATACTACTAATTGAAGTAGAAAATTGGGTCATATGCTGAAACATCGAAAAACTATCAACGATAAAGGAACCGACTACTGGAATATTTTCTTCTATTAATTTTTTTACTGGCTCTGCAACAGCTTTATTTACACTAAATGCAGCAACTCCACTTGCCGACATTAAAATGATATAGCAAATGACGGACGCTGAAACAATGCTCATAATGGTAAAACGAATTAACTCTGCAATTCTCGTAAAAGATATTTCTTTGACAATGACACTACATACATCGAAAACAATGGCAAAAAGCACACCTGGAATAAGCCATTTACTACTAATAATCGTTAGGACTTGTACAAAAAAAAGCAAAAAAGGCTGCCAAGAAGCAATGGCTGTTATGCTACTAGATAACAAAAAACTAGAAGTAAGAATGGGGTAAAATGCCGTGAATATATGTGAAAGTCCTTTTGCAATCTCATCAATTAGTTGAAATGAATTGACGACTACTGGCCCTATAGTCGCTAATACAATGAGAAAAAAAAGTATTCTTGTCCCTTTTTCAAATTCTGGTAATATCATGTTGACAATCAAAAAAATGATGACGTAGCCACACAATATAAGCGTCATTTTGAGCAAGAGAAAAAATGGATCGATGAAAAACGAAATGAGTTGCTCCTGCACCGGCCTCGCCCCTTAGTTTAACCTTTGTAAAATAGCTGACACCCCCTGTAAAACATCCAAAAATTCTTTAAACCAATACAACAAAATAACAATTTTTACAGCATCGAAAACAACGCTGCCGAGAACTTTATAGCTATTCTCCACTAGTAACATAGACACCCATTGCCCTACATAAAAAAGGCTCGCACTTATAACAATGGCTTTTGCATAAGGCAAAAATGTAAGCATTCCGAGTAATTGTTTGACGAATGGCAACAGGAGTGTCGTAAACAAAAGACTGAACAGCAAAAACGAGAACATAACACTAATTAGCGCGTGGAGTGGCTGTATGACTTCTTTTATAAGCAACAATAAAAGCAGCATGACAACAGCAACAATGACAATTTCCATTTACTTACCCAGATGAGGTCAACCACTGAAAGAATGTTAATATTTCAGTGAAAAACAGACGCAAAAATCGGAGTAATTCTGCTGTCATATATAAGTAGGCAATAAAAAATAAGAAAAATGAAAATTCTTTCTTCCCTGTTTGATCAAAAAAAACATGAAGAAGCGCTACTACTAGTCCCACTCCAGCGACTCTTAATACGTCTTGTAATTCCATTCATACGCCCCCTCGTGTACAGCAATATATGTTGCTCCCCAATAAAAAAGACCTCTATACAATATGTATAGAGATCTCTTCTTCTCGACAAAAGTTGGTAATTGGCAATATAGCATGATTGTATGAGTGCCTGACACCTCGTATATGGCACTTCGCAAGATTCCTAACATAATATCAGGCTTCTAAAACGCAAAAATCTACTTCGCTTTCCGCAGGCACAGTGTAAGCCGCAACCCTCGCTGTCGCGCGGTTTGTTGCGTCTTACAACTGGTGCTGTTCCCGCAGGAGTCTACGTGGATTTTTACTTGGTAAATTATAAAATGCATGGTAAATTGTTTGAGTGCCTGACACCTCGTATATGGAACTTTACAAGATTCCCAATACAATATCAGGCTTCTAAAACGCAAAAATCCACTTCGCTTTCCGCGGAACAATTCAGAATTGTTTGAGTGCCTGACACCTAGACGGCACCTAGACTAATTTTTCAATGATGCTTTTTACAGTGCCTGGTTGCACTAGATGACTATTTTCACCCATCCACATCGATAAATATTGTGCATTTCCTTGCAATGTACTTTCTTTACGAATAGTAGACGTTAAATAATGTTGTAATGGATAAGGTGCTACGACAGCATCCTTCATATGTTCTGTAAAGCGATTAGCTAAGCCACGTGCCGCTTTGCCAGTAAACGCATACGTAATTGTCGTCTGTTGTGCCTTCGACTGTAATATAGCATTTTTGTATAGTGATGATATTTCACACTCATCTGCTACTAACAAAGCTGTACCGATTTGTACCGCCTGTGCACCACCAGAAAGAGCATGCTTCACATCCTCTTTTGAGACAATTCCACCAGCTGCAATGATAGGAATTGAAATTTTGCCCGCTACTTGCTGTAATAAATCTTCTCGAGCAATTAATTGCAGTGGTTCAATAAAAGATCCACGATGACCACCAGCCTCGCCACCTTGTAATACCACTGCATCCATACCTGATTGTTCAATATGAATAGCTTCTTCTAACGTAGTAGCTGTGCCAATGACATAAACATCGTTGTCCTGTAGACGTTGAATAACCTCTGTAGAAGGTATGCCAAATGTGAACGAGCAAACAGCTACCTGCTCTTCCAATACTGCCTGCAATTGCCCTTCAAACACTTCAGTAGAAGTCACACTTTGTACAGGCGATAATCCTAACTCATCATAGTAAGGTTGCAGCGCCATCCGCGCTTGTTGGAGGACATCTATATCAATACGCGGTTCTTCCTGTACAAATAAATTGACCGCAAATGGTTTGTCAGTAAGCCTTTTCACTTCTTTTATAAAGCTTCTAGTTTGCTCTCCATCTAAATAGCCCGCTCCTATTGATCCCAGAATACCTACCTCCGCGCAGGCTGCAACAAATTTAGGTGTAGTAACTCCAGCCATCGGTGCTTGAATTATTGGATATTGCATCTCTAATTTTAGTAACATTGCATTCACCCCTTACTTGTATTGTAAACGTTATTTCGCTATTATACCTGCAAAATTTTTACATATTTTTGTACTTTGCGATATATGTATGAAAAAAAGGAAAAGTGTTAGATTGACTGCAATCAATCTAACACTTTTTCTATTATACCGTTGATGTCCGCTACGGCGGATGCTTTCCGCTCAGCGCAGTAAGCCGCAACCCTCGCACACGCGCGGTTTATTGCGACTTACGTTGCCTGGATTCCCGCAGGAGTCCGCCTCCGCTACCATCAACTAGTACTATCTGCTATATTTTTATTCCCAAAGAGTCGCAGCCTCTTTTCGTCATTGCTTATGCGCGTGATACGTATGAAGCTTCTGAAGTGTTGATAATTAACACATCACCTTGGTTAACGAAGAATGGAACTTGAACGATAAGACCAGTTTGAAGTGTTGCAGGTTTTGTACCACCTGAAGCTGTATCACCTTTAATACCTGGTTCTGTTTCTGTTACTTCTAATTCAACAGTGTTTGGTAATTCTACACCTAGCATTTCGCCTTGATAAGATTGGATGTGTACTTCCATGTTTTCTTTTAAGAATTTTAATTCATATTCAATCGCTGCTGAAGCTAGTTCAGTTTGCTCATATGATTCTAAATCCATAAATACATGCTCATCACCTTGAGCATATAAATATTGCATTTTACGGTTATCAATTTGTGCTTTTTCTACTTTTTCACCAGCACGGAATGTTTTTTCATTCACAGAACCATTACGTAGGTTACGTAATTTAGAACGTACGAATGCAGCACCTTTACCTGGTTTAACGTGTTGGAAATCTAACACGCGATATAATTGGCCATCAACAATAATTGTTAGACCTGTACGGAAATCGTTTACTGAAATCATTTGTGTTCCTCCATTGTTTATAAGATGATGAGTTCTTTAGTCGAATGTGTTAGCAGTTCATTACCTGACTCAGTGATTAAAATATCGTCTTCGATACGCACACCACCGACTCCTGGCACATAAACACCTGGTTCAATCGTAACGGCCATACCCGGTTCTAATACCGTTTCAGAACGCTTCGATAAGCCAGGGCCTTCATGTACTTCAAGACCAATACCATGTCCTAAAGAATGCCCAAATGCCTCACCATAGCCTTTTTCTGTTAAATAGTCACGCGCAATTGCATCTGCCTGAATACCCGTTAAACCAGGACCAACTTTTTCAAGTGATAAAAGTTGTGATGCAAGTACTGTATTATACATTTCTACTAATTTTTCAGATGGCTCACCAACTGCCACTGTACGTGTTATATCCGAAATGTAGCCATTGTATAGTGCTCCAAAATCTAGTGTGACAAAGTCGCCTTTTTCAATAACCTTATTCGTAGCAACACCATGTGGTAGTGCTGAGCGAAGACCAGACGCTACAATCGTATCAAAAGAGGACTGTGTTGCCCCTTGTTGTCGCATGAAAAACTCTAATTCATTCGAAACTTCAAGCTCTGTTTTACCTGGCTTGATGAAGTCTAAAATATGTGTAAATGCGTGATCGGCAATTTCACACGCAACCTTAATAATATTAATCTCTTGTTCAGTCTTAATCAAGCGAATTTTTTCAATTAATCCAGAAACGGGCACTAAATCAGCTTGAATCACACTTTTATATAACTCATATGTGCCAAAGCTTACAGTATCTTTCTCAAATCCCAATGATTTAATACCCATTGCTTTAACTTGTGTCGCAATTTCTTCTAGGAGCGTTACTTCGTGCTGCACTATTCGGAAATCCTTAATTTGCGCAGCTGCTTGCTCTGTATATCGGAAGTCAGTAATGAATACAGCATCATTTTGTGACACGATTGCCACACCTGCTGTCCCTGTAAACCCTGTCATATATCGACGGTTGTACCCATTTGTAATTAAAATGCCATCGATGTTTTGTTCTTGAAGTGTTTTACGAAGCTTTTGTAATTTCAACATAATTATTTCTCCCTCTCAATAAAAGTGCGTAGTGCTAGTTCATAGCCTTTCGTACCAAGTCCACTAATTTGGCCAAGGCAGGCTGGTGCAAGGTAGGAATGATGGCGAAAAGCCTCACGTTTGTGAATATTGGAAATATGTACTTCAATAACTGGTACAGCAACTCCTGCAATTGCATCATGTAATGCTACGCTTGTATGGGTATATGCACCTGGATTAAAGATAATACCATCATACTTTTCATCTTCTGCTTCATGTACCCAATCAACAAGGACACCCTCATGATTTGATTGACGAAACTCGACTGTAGCACCAAGAGAAGCCGCGAGATTTTGAACATTATTCTTTACATCTTCTAGTGTTTCATGTCCGTATATATGGGGCTCTCGTTTCCCTAGTCGATTTAAGTTTGGTCCATTCAAACATAATAACTTCACGCAGTATTCGCCTCTTTCTATGTACTTGCTTTTTATTTTATCATACCAATTGCATACAGCAACTAATTTCCTTTTTGTGCTGTATGCTCTTTCTGATGAAAATTAGCTGTTTCAAGTAAAAAACGCAGTAGGCAAATAACGACAACGATAAAAGGAATTGATAGTTTTTTAAACGATGTCGATTGTAATGGCAAGTCCAACACGAACCATTCTAATGTGATCGTTACAATTAGACCTATCAAAAAAGAAGTCAACACTGCCGGTATAATATGCGTATATCGCAAAGTCATATATAAAAAGAAACCTACTATAAATAGCGCTAATGTTAGAAAACTCCAATGAAATAGTTTGGAGCTATCCTCGAACAAGTCCCACTTTTTATAAAAGCCAATCGGATTCCAAGAAATTAAATGAAAATAATGAAGACCTTTTAAACAAAATGCTAAAACAATAGCATAAACAACTGCAGTAATTAAGCCTACCTTCATATTTACCCCTCCTATTTTGACCATTATGTATGCAAGCATTGCAGCATTATCCTTATCACAACGGCTCAAAGTCTTACGACACTGCTTAATAGCAAAGCACACTTTCTGAAAATACAAAATTACACAATAAGTGTAACCATATAGAAAATTTACTATGCGTACCTCTAGAGGTTTTTCGCTAAATTTAGTACAATGGTACAGTTGAAATATATAAAGAGAGTGGTGTTAGCCTTGAGCAATTCACCTGTTTACGGGGGACAAGCACAATTAGAAGGTGTGATGTTCGGAGGAAAGGAACATACGATTACTGCCATTCGCCGTAACGATGATTCCATTGATTATTATCATTTTAAAAAGGTACAAAAACCAATCCTGCAGAAGCTAAAAAAAATTCCATTCGTTCGTGGCGTTATTGCCCTTATTGAATCAGCAGGTTTAGGTTCACGTCATATGCAATTTTCAGGAGATCGTTATGACGTTACACCTGGCGAAGAAGCAGAGAATATAGAAGAAGGCGGCTCGAAGCTACAAATGATTTTAGGAGTAGCTGTTGTCGGAATCCTTTCCTTTTTATTCGGAAAATTCGCCTTTACATTAATCCCTGTATTTATTGCAGATTTCTTCTCGAGATGGATAGAAGGTAAAGTAGGTCAAGTCCTTCTTGAAAGTGGCATTAAGCTTCTTTTACTGCTTACCTATTTATATTTTATTTCTTTAACACCGATTATTAAACGCGTTTTCCAATACCATGGTGCCGAGCATAAAGTGATCAATTGCTATGAAGCTGGTCTGGATATAACTGTAGAAAATGTACAAGCGCAATCTCGTTTACATTATCGTTGTGGTAGTAGCTTTATGTTATTCACTGTGTTTGTTGGTATGTTTTTGTATTTCTTCGTGCCAACAGATCCACTATGGTTACGAATTGTAGACCGTATATTATTAATTCCTGTTGTACTCGGGGTATCCTTTGAAGTATTACAGGCAACAAATGCATGTCGTAACATTCCTCTGCTACGCTACTTAGGCTATCCAGGTCTATGGCTACAATTATTAACAACAAGAGAGCCTCTGGACGAACAAGTAGAAGTAGCGATTGCATCATTCAATATGTTACTTCAAGTCGAACAGCAGCCAGAAATTGCTGCTACATTAAATCACGACTAAAAATTTTTCAATATAAAAACGCACAATGTGTTGATTGAAGCGCATTGTGCGTTTTACTTTCTTTCATAATATATTTGCCCTATAAAGACTGTACAGCATTCAGTTGCTGCTTTGCACTTTTATATTCCTCATGTAATGTTGTGATTATGTCAAGGACTGACTCACGTTTTTCAATATTTGTGACACCATGCCCTGCCGACCAAATATCACGCCAAGCTTTTACATTCACAAGGTGCGTTAAATCAATGTCTTCTCTTGGCTTCAATGACGATGGATCAATGCCTTCCTTTAGTAAAGATGGAATTAGCACATTAACATGGACCCCACTGAAGGCATCCGTATACAAAACATCATCCGTTTTACTATCAATGACCATTTTTTTATAATCGTCTGGTGCATTTCCTTCATGACAAGCGATAAAACGAGTGCCTAGATAGGCATAGTCCGCCCCAATTATTTGCGCTGCTAAAACATCTGCACCACTAGAGATTGAACCCGATAAAATAATCGTTCCATTAAAGAATTTTTTAACGGCAGATACAAAGCCAAATGGATTTAGTTGTCCACCATGTCCACCTGCCCCTGCACAAACAAGAATCAAGCCGTCTACACCCGTTGCGGCTGATTTCTCAGCATGCTTAACGTTTGCTACATCCGCATAGACTTTACCGCCATAGCTATGAACAATGTCGATGACCCGCTTCGGGTTGCCTAGTGATGTAATAACGATAGGCGGCTCATATTCTTCAATTAACTGTAAATCTTCCTCAAAACGTGCATTTGCTACAGGATGACAAATGAAATTGACAGCCCACGGCTCTGTTGGTAATGCTTCTTTTATTTCTTGTAGCCATTCGGCACAAGTAGACGCCGGTCTTGCATTTAATAACGGAAACGAGCCAATAGCCCCCGCTCGACTCGCCTCAATGACCATTGCTGGATTAGATACTAAAAACATCGGCGCTACAATAATAGGTAAACGTGACATATTCTCTCCCCCTTTTTATTAAAGATTCTAGCAAGATTACAAAATCCCTACTTTATGAAATAATTTATTTTATCTCCAAATGGATTCACGACGACTGGTCGGTTTACATAAAAAAGTGTCTATCCGCTTATTTGGGATTAGACACTAGTTACTTTAATTATCAAGGATGCTCAATTTTTAATTTGACTTATTCCATTACACCCCGCGTATAATGATTGTTGATTTTGGTCCAAATTTCCAACGCAATTGGATAACAATTATTAATCGAATATACTTCATCTACCGAAAACATTTTGACAAATACCTCATGTATGACAACCGCTAATTTTTCAACAGAAGTTGCTGATGGTAAAAGGTCTACAATCATCCTTATTTCCGGGTCATATTCATCATCAGGTGTAAAATGTAAAAATCGCTTTGGATCCCAATTATCGATAATATCTTTTACAATAGGATAGTGTTTCATATTATCCCTCTTTTAATTTTATTTTTGTTTTCTTTAACAATCCTGTTCCGGTGTACGGGAACAATCAATCAACAATCACATGGATTGTTGAACATCCCCTTTTAACTTGAGATGTAGTAACCACATCTCTATTGACAGCAAATGAAAAAATGTGTGTTAATCTATAATTCATTAACACACATTTGTATTTTCTCTTAGTATAAAGTTACAACCCTAAATATACCAACATGACCAATTTTCACTTAGTTAAAAGTAGTTAACTCTTCTGAAACAGATTTTAAATAATCTTTCTCAAACATAACGAAGTATTTCCCACCTTTCATATCTTCTCTAATTCCATCACTTAAAGACAACGATTTTATTGAATATACGTCTATTTTTTCCTCAAACAAATGATCAAACGAAATATTAGTTTCAATTGGGGACAAAAGTTCTTTTAATTGTGTTTGTGGCATTTCGTTTTCTGTTTTATGAATAACTGCACGAATGAGGTTTAATAGGTTATCTTCACTTAAATTTCTGCCGTCTGTTGCTGCCATCATTAATGCCACAACCTCTTCCCCATTTAAACGATTCGTCCCTTTTTCGAAATCAAATCCTACTCTCGTTATAGCTCTTACTCGAGTATCTTCTTGCAAGTCATAATCTATCCCATTCACAGCATCAATCAATGCGGTAAAGGTTTTTAAATCTATAACTGCATAATAATCAATTGGTAAATCAAATAATTTTGAAACAGTTGCCCTAACATTTTCAGCTCCACCCGAACCGAAGGCATAAGCAAATAACAATTTATCGTACGTGGTCGTTCCATCACTGTTATCTATCGGTGTATAAGTTTCACTCGGAATAGAAACAACTTTCATCATCTTTTGATTTTTACTATATGTAAGTAAAAGGTTAAAAGGTATCCTATTATTCTCCTCTTCGGCCTTCACAGTAATTAGCGTAGTTAAAAGTTGATCTTCCTGAACAGCTGTTCCACTTGCATCACTTCTGTTCAGTTCTTTATTAACGTTTCCAGGAAAAAGCGATGGAATAAACAAAAACAGACACAACCCTAACGCTAATAAAGAAACTGTAAGTAGCACGAATTTTTTTGGGGCAGAAATAAGAGAGCTCTTTCCTTTATTATTGTTCTTCTCCAATTGACGAATTTGTTCAAATACTTCATGACGATCTTTTTGCGTAAATCTTAGCTCTTGTTCAGATGTCCTGTGCAATTTTTCACTCCAGCGTTTATCTTCCATTTAGTTCCGCCTCCTTTATTATCAACTCTAATCTTTGTTTTGCTCTTCTTAATCTCGTTTTCACAGTATTAACTGGAACGTCCAAAATTTCAGCAATTTCCTCAGACTTTAACGAATCAAAATAATATAGATAAACGACTTCACGGTAAACTTTCGGAAGAGAAAAAATCGTATCTTTTATTTCCTCATTTTTGTATTTATCGATAACCATTTTTTCTGTTGATGGGTGAATCGACTTTGCGGTTTCACTTATAAAACTTTTTACCTGTACCATTTTGTAATGCCAACTTTTTAAATAATCTTTACATTCATTAATTGTAATCCGATAGAGCCATGTCTTTATTTGTGCATCAAATCGAAACGAATCAAGGCTTTTGTAGCATTTGATAAACGCGTTTTGTACTAAATCCTTAGCAGTCTCCGAATCTTTAACATAAGAAAATGCCAACCGTACCAACTCATTTCCATATTCAATCATTATTTTTTCTAGTAAAAAATCTTTTTCTTCTCTATCCACTCTACTACCCTCCCTTTCTACTTACTTCAAATTCGGCTATTAGACGATACGCAAATCAACATAGGTTCAATTTCCAAAAAATATTTATTTTTACAAGTATTTTTATTCTTCTCGGCAAACATTCTTATAATTATAACTGACAAAAAAACCTGTATCTAAGATATTAAGAAATCATAGTTACAGGCTCATAATTGTTTATTATTTAATTCACTCAAATGGCTTCAGTCACCAAAGGCAAATAGTATTTCTACTTCGCAAGCTAACTCTCCGTCCACTGTAGCGATACCTTTCCCTTTTCCAATAGGACCTTTTAATCGAGTGATTTCCACCTCAAGACGGAGTTGGTCTCCAGGCTTTACTTGCCGTTTAAAACGACAGTTATCTATTCCTGCTAATAGCCCTAATCGCCCTTGATTTCCATCTTTAGTTAACATCACAACAGCGCTCACCTGAGCTAATGCCTCTACAATTAATACACCCGGCATAACTGGGTAATGAGGGAAGTGCCCGTTAAAAAATTCCTCGTTTACAGTCACGTTTTTAATTCCAACTGCATGTTTTCCTTCTTCTAATTCCAAAATCTTATCCACTAAAAGAAATGGATACCGATGTTTAATTATTTCTTTAATTTTTTGAGTATCTAACATTATTATTTCCCCCCTAACAATTAATTTAAAATCCCAATTCTAATTTTAACACCAGATACTAATAGTTGATACTATAATATTTTTCTTCCACTTTTCTGCCTCATTAGTTTACGTAATACAGCGATGCGCATTAAACAATGGCGTCTTGTTGAAAATTCCAAAATAAAAAGTAATGGCTGCATACATATGTTGTAACGAAGTAAACTAAACTAATAAAGCAAGCAACGATAATTTTGCGCTTTATTTCGTTTAGTTTGGCTCATCAGCAGTTGGGTATTAAAGAATATAGGTAGGAAATAGGAAGAAGAGAAGGAGGGATAAAATGTTTGACCAAGTTGCGTATTATATTTTTAGAGGGCTATTAATTCTAACAGTTTTAGTTGTTGTGATTGGCATCCCTCTTGGGGATACACTAATTCGAAAAAAATAAAACTGTATCCAAATGGATGCAGTTTTTTGATTGGGATTGGTGAAACAAATAGTAGCATATAGAACTAAAACTCCTCGCCCGTTTAATAAATCCCTTAATTTTGACCGTAATAATCTAGAGGATTAGTGATTTCATTTTCAATAAAAAAACGTGCTGAACTTTGAACCGTTTCTATAAACTCAGCATCATTTAATGAAATACCATTTTTAAACAAACGATTTAATTTTAATGTTTCTATACTTCCATTTACATTTGTTTCTTCGGTTAACACATTATATTGTATACGCATATATGTCTTTCCTTTATAGGTCACATAGGCAGTGACTTCACTATTTTCCAGATTAATAAGAGGGTAATCAACTTTAATACCACTAGAAATAAAGAGAGCTTTCCCAGCCAAACACTTTCGAACATAAAAAATCGAAAAAATAGCTAACGCAATACCTACCATCTTAGTTACATTACACGATGAACGCTCCATTACTTTCTCCCCTCAATTTTTTTAAGAAACCTACTTTGAAGTTTAAAATAACTTCTTCATAATCTTTACAATGATAGTAACATAACTATACATCAAAAAAATCATCTCACCTCTAATAATCTATAGAGGAGAGATGATTTATATCTACATCATCTTTATATTAATTCAATTTACAAACCACATTTTAATTGTGCACCACAGTTTGTGCAAGTGTTACAGCCACCCATTTCTTCGACGGTACCTTTACGACATACTGGGCATGTGTTTCCAACATCCGAGCCAATAACAGTTGTAGATTCAAGTGCTTGAATCGTATCAATTAATACGACTGGGCGTTTTGTGTGCTCTTCTACTAATTCTTCTTCAAATGATAACTGATCCATATCATTTTCTTCTGCTTTTAGTGTAAGAACTTGTGAATCACGGCTACCATCAACATAGACCGTACCACCTTTAGCGCCACCTTTATATAGGCGCTCGTATACTTTTTCTACTTGTTCAACTGTATAGCCTTTTGGTGCATTCACCGTTTTAGAGATCGAAGAGTCAATCCATTTTTGAATGATACATTGCACATCTGCATGCGCTTCTGGTTTTAATTCCATTGCAGTCACAAACCATTCAGGCAGTTTATCTTCTGTAGCTTCTGGATGACGGTCTAAGTATTCCTGAACGATTTCCGCTTTTACTTCAATAAATTTACCTAAACGGCCAGAACGGTAATAAGTAAATGAGAAGTACGGTTCTAGACCCGTTGCTACGCCTACCATTGTTCCTGTAGAACCTGTTGGCGCAACAGTTAGTAGATGCGAATTACGGATACCTGTTTCTAAAATTTGTTCTTTAATGTGTGCAGGCATTTTTTGCATGAAGCCTGTTTCCGTAAATGCTTTGCGTAAACGTGCTGTTTCTTCCTCTGTCGCTCCTACTAGGAACGGGAAGCTGCCACGTTCTTTTGCTAACTCTGTAGAAGCCTCATATGCTGTTTCTGCAATTGTTTTAAAGATTTCATCTACAAGTTCATTGCCCGCTTCTGAGCCATATTCTTTTTCACAATAAATAAGTAAATCCGCTAAGCCCATTACTCCTAAACCAACACGGCGCTCACCAAGAGCTTGTACACGGTTTTCTTCTAGGAAGTAAGGTGTTGCATCGATTACATTATCCTGCATACGGACACCAACACGGACCGTTTCACGTAATGCTTCATAATCAACTGTCTGGTTTTCTTTATTTGCAAATTGTGCTAAGTTAACAGCTGCTAAGTTACAAACTGAATATGGTGCAAGTGGTTGTTCCCCACATGGGTTTGTCGCAACAACGCTTTGGCCATAAGCTTTAGCGTTTGTCATATCGTTGGCATTGTCGATAAAGAAAATACCTGGCTCTGCAGAGTATGTTGCACATACGTTGATTAGATTCCAAAGCTCTTTTGCTTTAATTGTACGATATGTTCGAACTTTGTAGCCCATCTTCTCCCATTCACGTACGTCTCCAACTTTATGCCATTCACTGTTGTATATAGCCATTTCTTCTTTTGAATATTCTTCAACTGCTGGGAAACGAAGCTCAAAGTCAGCATCTGCTTCAACAGCTTCCATAAATTCTTTTGTTAACGTCACAGAGATATTAGCACCTGTTAAAAACTCAGAGTTATGAACTGTGTACGTACCACCGTCACGTAATTTATTTTCTGCTTCACGGATAATCCCATTGTCGAATCCGCCTAATCCCTCAATACCTTTATAATTAACAATGCCTTGATACATTGCTTCTTCTTGCATTGAAAGTGGCTTAAAGTTTAATTTTTCTTTTGCTAGACGAATAATCGTCTCATCTGCTGTATTTTCCATTAGGTATCGTAGAATACGCGGATTTTGCATTTTTGAAATAATAAATTCTACGATATCAGGATGCCAATCTGCCAGCATAATCATTTGTGCCCCACGCTTTTTGTTACATAAAAGTATTTTAAAATACTTTTGCGATGCGGTCATTTCTGCCACATTCTTATGCTTTCACATAAGATCAGACTATATCATCAAAGAAGGATTTGATTTTTTCATATTTGCGATTGAGTTGAATGGAGCCATACTTATATAACTGTTGAGCAATCTTTTTCACATCATCTTTTCGAGTAATGTATAAGTCTACACAACCTTGTTTCGGATAAAGTTTGTGGACAGATAAAGCCAGTTGATTATTATGAAGAAATTGTAGCAATGACAGGAGCATATGACTATTTCCTGTAAACCCGAGTCTTCCACGACTTGATATATGACCATCTGCATCAAAAAAACCTCTTAAATACGCCCACTGTAAATCTTCTCTTCCAAAATTAATCCAACGTTCAAAACCTGTTTTTCGTGGTGTAATTCCTAATTTAATTAAATCATTACACATTTCTGTTGAATTGATTGGTAAAGCGTATTTATTTTGTTCATTTGGCGCTGTGCGTGGTCGGAATTTAATTGCGTCCAACATACATAATTCTTTAGCGATATCTTCAAGTAGTTGTCGATTTTGCTCTGCGAGTGATAACACAAGGCATTTAGATTTTCTGCGGTCAAAAATCGTTCCATCACCTGTAATGTAACCTACTAAATAAGCCTTATTCGCTGTATCAACTTGTTTAAAGTAGTTTTCATTATAACGATATTTCTTATTTTTCAGCTTACCAGCTTCACCAGGTGTTCTTGGTTTAAAAAGTTCTAATTCTTTATTCCATCTAAGAATTGTTCCTCTACCTATACGAAGTGTTTTCGCAATATCTACTTGGCTCATTCCATGCTCATGTAACTCAATAATCTCTTTAATCAATCGTTCTTTGTCTCGCGCCTCGTAAGGACGTCTCCGTACATTACGATTTACTTCTTCCATGCTTCCACCTCCTAAGTGGCTTAAAAGTTTAGGAAGGTTCAATAGTCGTTGAACGTTCATCTGCATTTCCACAGATGCTTCGCTGCTGATTGCCCAATCTTTTCTTTTTTCAAGCATTCACGTTTAACTTCACAGTTTACGTTGTAGCAAGAAAAGCTCTAAGGGTGTTCCAGCAATTCACGAGATTTTAATCCCGCCGTTTTGGTTAACGGGATCCACCTTGCTCGACAAGGTGAGTCAGTTTTGCAATGTCATCTAGCCATGAAACCGAACCTGAAGATTTACCATTAACACCACGTGCTAACGTATTGCGTGGACGAAGTGTTGAACCATTCGTTCCTACACCACCACCACGGCTCATAATTTCCATTACTTGCTTACGGTGATCACTAATACCTTCACGTGAATCCGCAACAAACGGCATTACATAGCAGTTAAAGAAGGTTACATCTGTTTCAGAACCTGCTCCATAAATGACACGGCCAGCTGGTACAAATTTCAATGATACAAGCTGTTTATAAAATTTCTCAAACCATTCTTGGCGTTTTTCAGCTGTTTTTTCAACTGAAGCAAGCCCTGTTGCATTTCGTTTTGCGATTTGCTCATAAAATATTTCAAGAGGCTTTTCTAGCACGTCAATTGAACGTGTAATCACACCTGTTTCTTGCTCTTTTGGATCATCTAATGCGCTACGGTAGTCTTCCTCAATCAAAATGTCTGCTGTTTTTGTAGACATATCGATATGTTGTATTGTTCCTAAACCGCGTGCTGGGAATTTTGGATCTGCCTTAACTGTTAATACGACGAAATCACCAGCTTTTAGCGTTTTCTTTTCCGTATCCTTAAACGAGTAGCGATCGATCATTACAAGTCTTGATACACCTTTATGCGTTATGTGCATATCGGGCGTAACAGGGTGAACCTGTGGGAATTGCTCAATATCTTTGTTTAACTGTTCAATTTGTTTGTTTACATCGGGTTGATGATTTGTGAGTACCATCGTTTTGCCTCCCTTATTTTAAGCCTTACAATAATAAATACACAATATCATGTGTCGGTAAACACTACATATTGTGTATGTTTCTTTTAAAAAGATACTATATATAGATTTTTAATTCAACTCTTGCAATTTCAAGTAGATTGGTTACTGCTTGCCATTACAAGGTTTAAACGGTGAAAAAATATTTTTCTTATACCATATTTTACTTTTTAAAGTTCCAATCATCATGTGCGTATTTTTTTTCTTCTAAATCGCGCACATATTTTAATTGCTCCTCAGAAAGTGTAAATGGTTTTAATTCAATTTGCAACGATTTTGCAAAGCCATCTCGAAATGCAGTTACACATTGTTCGATAGAAACAGGTTCTTTAACAAGGCTATTAATAGCAACCGCCTTCTCTGGTAGTTTTTTGCGCATACGCTCTTTTGCCTCATCACTAGAAAAATTAAATACAGATAATAATTTCTCTTCATCTAGATCAAGTAAAATCGCACCATGCTGTAAAATTACACCTTTTTGACGTGTTTGTGCACTACCTGCTATTTTTTTGCCTTCTACAACAAGCTCATACCAACTCGGTGCATCAAAGCATACGGCACTTTTTGGCTGTTTCAAATCTGCCTTTTTTTCTTCCGTGTCAGGTACGCTAAAATAAGCATCCATCCCTAAATTATGAAAGCCTTGTAATATACCTTCACTTAATACGCGATACGCTTCAGTCACTGATTCAGGCATATTTGGATAGCTTTCAGTAACAATCACGCTATATGTCAATTCATGTTCATGTAATACTGCTCGACCGCCTGTTGGTCGACGAACAAAACCTATTCCTTGTTCACGTAATGCTTCTAAATTAATATCTCTTTTCGCTTGTTGAAAATAACCAATCGACAAAGTTGCTGGCTCCCACTCATAAAATCGAATAACTGGAGGAATTAAACCCTCACTATGCCAATCAAGCAATGCCTCATCTAGTGCCATATTAAAAGAAGGACTACATTTTCCTGAATTTAGAAAATACCAAGTTGTCATTACGTCATCTCCTACATTTATAGATCATTTCTAGCCACAATCTAGTTAATTTTATCAAACTCATTGGACTATCGCTAGCGCATCTTTTATAATAATAAAGAAGATAGAAAGGGGTAAGAAGAAATTGGATATACTTATCACAATTGGCGTTATTTTAGTAGTTCTAATTGCATATATCGGTATTAATGCAATGCGTCTAAAAAAAGCCGTAACCAACTTAACACAAGAACAATTTATTGAAGGCTACCGTAAAGCACAGTTAATCGATGTGCGTGAACAAAAAGAATTTGATGCAGGTCATATTCTTGGAGCTCGTAACGTTCCTTCTACAGCATTACGTCAACGTCATAAAGAAATCCGCCCAGATTTACCAGTATACTTATACTGTCAAAATACAGGCCGTAGCGCGCGTGCTGCTCTTTACCTAAAAAAACGTGGTTACAATCAAATCTATCAGCTTGATGGTGGATTCCGTAATTGGACTGGTAAAATTAAAACAAAAAAATAACAATTAAAGCGAACTTAATAAGGCAAAAGCGTCTATTTCAAATAGTACTTTTCACAGTAAAGCATGTATTTCGAAAAATCGACACCAATGCTTATTTTCGCGCAAAAGAATCCATTCCAACTGCTTTGGTAATGGATTCTTTTTGCTAAAATCCAGAGTTTCTTCTATATAATAGTAGTTGTCTAACGACTAACCAGTTCGTTTGAATTTAACTTATTCTTCCTCATACAGTGGACAGTAAAATGTCAAACTGCTCCGAAGTATTGTCGAGCCCGTTTATCAAAAAACTCTTTTTGTCGTAAAAGTGAATTTTCCACAGCCTCCATATGTGTTCTAATTCTACTCTCCTACTTTGTTGTAAGCCATCTCCCATTGCAAGAAAAACAATATGTCTAAAATAACTATTTTTCGTAACAAATATATCAGCATGAACCGAATTCTTCTTTTTTTGCTGAAAACAACTGAAATTTACCCTTGAATTATTTGCTAGGCATTGATAGGATAAATAATATCTTAAAATAATGTATAGATTAAAGCTATGAATGCTATGGATCAAACTATAGCAGGAGCATTTCTGGAGAGAGCGCAATTTGCGTCGCCGAAGGGTTCACTATCTCAGGCAAAAGGACAGAGGAGTAATATAAACTTTCATCACGAAAGCTATACCACACGAATGTTGAATTTATTTTTAACTACCGAACTTTCGAACATGGTAATTGTTATTCTGACGTTTACGAGACTAGTGTCGCTACTAGTCTCTTTTTATTTTCCAGTCACAGCTTCTACGCATCTTATGGGGGAATGAACGTGGAACAGCAACAATTAAAACGTGATTTAAAAAATCGCCATGTGCAACTTATTGCGATTGGCGGAACTATTGGTACCGGTTTATTTTTAGGAGCAGGTAAAGCAATTGCTTTAGCAGGGCCTTCTATTATATTGGCATATCTTATTGTCGGAACCGCCTTATTTTTCGTTATGCGGGCGCTTGGGGAACTATTATTATCGAACGCTGGCTATACTTCATTTACTGATTTCGCCACAGAGTATATTGGCTCTTGGGCAGGATACGTCACTGGCTGGACCTATTGGTTTTGCTGGATTATGACCGCAATGGCTGATATTATTGCCGTCGGTGTCTACATACAATATTGGTTTAATATCCCACAATGGGTACCTGCAATTGGCTGTCTAGTACTTTTATTATTTTTAAACTTACTGACTGTAAAACTATTTGGGGAACTCGAATTTTGGTTTGCTCTCATTAAAGTTGTAACAATCGTTGCGCTTATAATTATTGGATTATTCATGCTATTCACTGGATTCCAAACAAGCTCTGGAACGGTAACAGTAGAAAATCTTTGGACACATGGTGGGCTCTTCCCTAACGGCATATACGGTTTCCTGATGGCATTCCAAATGGTTGTCTTCGCTTTTGTTGGGGTTGAATTAGTCGGTGTTTCTGCTGCAGAAACCGCAAATCCAAAAAAAAATATCCCCTCTGCGATTAACAAAATTCCACTACGAATTTTATTATTTTATGTAGGGGCATTAGTAATCATCTTATGCATCAACCCTTGGTATGAAATGTCTGGAACAAGCAGTCCCTTCGTACAAGTATTTACATTAGCTGGCATACCTATTGCAGCTGGTATTATTAATTTTGTAGTACTGACATCTGCCGCCTCAGCAGGCAATAGTGGTTTATTTTCGACAAGTCGCATGCTGTATAATCTTGGTCGCAATAAACAAGCATCCGCTTCATTTGCAAAGCTGAATAAAAACAGTGTACCAAGTAATGCACTTATCATCTCTGCAATCGTTGTATCAGTGGGGGCATTACTTAGTAAGCTAATGCCTGAAAACGCCTTTAGCGTCGTGACAACTATTAGTGCAATCTGTTTCATTTGGGTATGGAGTATTATTTTAATCTCTCATATCATTTATAAACGTAAAAATCGAGCCTTACATGAAGCATCGATTTTCAAAGCACCATTAACACCGTTTGTGAACTATTTAATACTTGCTTTCTTCGCATTTTTATTAGTTGTTATGTTGATTTCCGAAGAAACAAGAACGGCTCTTTTACTAACACCTATCTGGTTTATCGGTCTTTTCATCCTATACAAACGCAAAAATCGCCAACATTAAACTCCACTGTTTCTATCATCATTTGTGACAAATCACAGCAAAGACGCAATCACTAAGCATTGCGTCTTGTTTTTCATTATTATAGTTGATTACACTGACTGCCTACCTTTCTCCAATTATCCAACACTACAATGTGTAGCTGTACAACTGATATTGCTATCTCTGCCGTACCCCATTCTCTTATTGACTGTTCATTTAACTTTGTATCTCCTTTTTAATGCTAAACTAGCGTTATGCGATCTAGATGACAGGCGATAATTGTGATAACAAATAATAGTTTTTCAACAAAAGTCTCCCCTCCCGCATACTTAATGTTTTTAATGTAAACCTATTATTAATCAAAAAAGTAACTTCCTTTTTAGACTAATTAATAGGAAGAAAAAACAGTGTAATTTCATTTATTTTATATTGAAAATTTTTAGTTATTTTTTTATAATGTCACTAAGAAATTGGTAGCACATGTTTGAATAGTTGATTATATGTAGGTTTGGTGCAAAATTATGTGAATTTGATATTCAAACATCCACTATTAATACAAAGGGGTAAAGACAATGAAAATGAAAAATCTATTGATTACATTAGTTAGTGTTGTCATTGTATTTTTCATAATAAGCTTAGTCCAAGCAAGAATAACATGGCCATTACTACAAGTATTAATAATCATCGGTTTTATTATCAATCTATGTATGTCTTTATTGTCTGAAAAAAAAAAAAAAATACAGTAAATAATAAAGGGGGTTTATAAAGTTTCATATTTATAGTCCGTTCATTTTGTAGTGAGTATTAATTTGAGTAAAATTATTTCATGAATAGGGGAGATTTTAATGTTGAAGAAAAAACTATCTTTTATATTAACTACTCTACTATTAATGTTTAGTATAATAATTTTGCCACACAATACTGCAGTAGCTGCAAATTTAACATTAGACGAAGTAAGTTATATAGTCACTGAATATTTAAAACTAGATGAAATTAGCGAAACAGTTTTCATTGAAAGAGAGCAAGAATTAAAAGCACGAATCGGTGATGATTATTTTAATGAATTGGTTCAAACAATGGAAAAACTAAATCAAGTTATCGCTAGTCCAGAAGGTAAAAAGCTGAAGGATGATGTTCTAAATCAAGCAAATACAACTGTTGTGATGTCAAGAATTAGTGGATGTGGAGCAGCTGCTCTTGCAGCTACAGCACATACAACAGCATTTACAGGACTTATGACACTTGCAGGTGTTAGCGGTCTAGTAGGTTGGGCCCTCGGTGCTGCTATTGGAGGAGTGTGGTTAGGAGCCTCCGCAGCAGGTGGATGTTTAAATTAATATAATAGCCTTTTAGCAGATTGTGAAACTATGTTTCAATTCTGGTGCTTTTTAGTGAAAACTTTCACTCCGCAAGCATTCAAATCAAGCTTGGCATAACTCAATGAAACACTACAAAAGAAAAAGTCATTGATCAAACAAGACTTCAAAAGGCATATAAATTTTAAAAGTACCATCCCTCTAGTACAACTAAAAAGCATGGCGATTCATTTCTATTGTTAATCATCTAAGCATGAAGCCCCCTCAAGATGAGATTTCCCATTACGCAAGTAAGTAAGATCCCTGCTATTTTCAAAAAAATAGACTCTTGCGGCTTACTTTTGTGCCCGCAGAAAGCGCCCGAACGTAACGGAAATCAATGGCAGTAGTTCTTTACTTTTAAATTTTATAAAAAAAGACTGTAGATAAGGCTTCATGCTAATCTACAGTCTTTTATCATTAAAAAATATTCATGTTCCACTCTGTCGCAACATGTTTTAGTAATTTTACTCCGGCAACACTATTTCCGATTTCGTCAATAGCAGGCCCATAAATGCCAATACCACAACCAGCTGGGAATGGCGAACCTAAACTTGCGTGACTTGGAACAGCTGCAACAATGGCGCCCGAGACACCACTTTTAGCGGGTAATCCAATAAATGCAGCGAATTTACCTGATGCATTATACATACCGCATGTCACCATAAGTGCCTTCGCTAGTTTTGCCACTTGCTTAGGAAACAGCTGTGTTTGTAATAGCGGATGATAGCCATCGTTAGCAATGATTAAACCGATCATCGCTAAATCCGAAACATTTACTTCAATTGCACATTGCTTTAAATACACTTCCAATGCCTCTTCTACAGGGCAATCTAAAAAGCCTGAATCCATTAAATAATAAGCTAAAGACCGATTGCGATTGGCGGTGTGCCATTCAGATTGAAAAACTTCTTCATTTACCTTTAATTTCTTCCCAACAATTTTCTCTAAAAAATAGAGGATTTTTGAAACTTTCTCTTGTGGGGAATTACCAGCTAGCATCGAGGAAACTGTAATGGCTCCTGCATTAATCATCGGATTAAACGGTTTTCCAGGCTGATGACTTTCCAGACGAATAATTGAATTGAAAGTATCACCCGTAGGCTCTACATCTACACGCTCTAACACATAAGGCAACCCTCGATCCATACACGCTAAAATAAATGTTACAACTTTCGAAACACTTTGAAGCGTAAAAAGTTCAGTTGTATCCCCTCCATTGATTTCGTCATTATTTGGTCCGATAATTGAAATGGCCAATTGATGAGGATCTTTTTGAGCTAATGCTGGAATATAGCTTGCACATTTACCCTCTTGTGCAAATGGTCGAAACTCCTTTACCCACTCAGCCACAAGAAGTTGATGCGGATTATCGTAATCGTTGTTAGTATGATTGGTAAGCATTATACTATTCTCCTCTCTTGGATGAATGCCATCATCTTTTCTAACTAGGGAAAAATAGAGCCCTCATAGTTCATCTACGAAGACTCCTTTTTCAATTTAACGCTTTGGAGGCATTGTTCCTTCTGGGATTAATGACACATAAGTTTCCCCATCTAGGCGTTCCTTCCATTCTTTTTTAGCTTCTGCAATAAGCGCTGGATTATTTATTAATTCAACTGCTGTGCAAGCCATAATTTTGGCAGCCTGTAGCATTCCTTTATGAGCAATCGGCATGACGCCCTGTGATACAACCTGCCAAGTATGAAGCGGTGTACCGAGTGCCATACAGACAGTTGTACATTGAACAGTGGGAACAATCCAGCTAACATCCCCTACATCTGTTGATCCGCCCATGATAAATTCAGGTAGGACACTTGGAATGTGGTCTGCAATCACTTTATCTTTTAACTGCATCGCGTCTTCTTTTTTTAGACCAACTAATGATGATGCTTGAATTTCAGGGCTAAACGTATTAAAAATAGATTGCGCATGCTGCTCATCTTCTATTGTATAAGTTGGCATACCAATTTCAAGTATTTGTTTTTGCATTGCGTCATACAGCGTTTTGTTTGAAATAAGATTGGAGGCAGCTCCCTCAAAGGCAATCTCTACTGAAGTTCCTGTCATCAACGTTGCGCCTTTCGCAATATTTTCAACACGTTGATAAATCTCTTGTACTTGTTGTTTTTTAGGTGCTCTTACTAAGTAAGTTACCTCCGCATATGGTTGGACAACATTCGGAGACGTGCCGCCTGAATCTGTGATCGCATAATGCAAGCGCGCTTCTGGAATAATATGCTCGCGTAAATAGTTTACCCCAACATTCATTAGCTCAACTGCGTCTAACGCACTTCTGCCAAGATGGGGTGCAGCGGCAGCATGTGCACTTTTCCCAGTAAACTTAAAAGTTACTGCATAGTTTGCTAGAGAGCTACAAGTCATGACCGTTGAAAAAGTACCCGGGTGCCAAGATATCGCAATATCGACATCATCGAAAATACCTACGTTCGCCATATAAGCTTTACCTGAACCATTTTCCTCTGCTGGACAACCGTAGAATCGAATCGTCGCCGATTGATTATTTTGTTCTAAGTAATCTTTCACCGCAACAGCAGCAGCAAATGCGCCTGTTCCTAATAAGTTATGTCCACAACCATGACCACTTCCTCCATTCTCTAATGGCTCATAATGTGTAGCACCACCCTTTTGACTCAAGCCTGGGAGTGCATCATATTCACCTAGAAATGCAATAACAGGCTTTCCAGAACCGAATGTTCCGACGAGTGCCGTTTCAAGCCCAGCAACGCCAACTTCTGTGGCAAATCCCTCTTTTTCTAATGCAGCTTTCATATACTGAACAGATTTTTTCTCTTGAAAGTGCAGTTCAGGCACCGTCCAAATCGCATTGCTCAATGCTACACTAGCTTCACTTTTTGCTTCAATTAACGAAGATATTTTTTCATGAATACTCATATTTTCTCCTCCAATGTCGTTTATAAATTCAATAATTTCCCTTTTTGGTCATTTAACGTTAGTAGTGAAATAATACAAATTCCTGCAAATCCTATTAGCATCCAAAAGGCTGCGTCAAAAGAACCGTCAAACGCATCGACCATAAAGCCGATAGCCATTGGTGTTACAAATCCTGCTAATTGACCGCCAGTATTGGCAACCCCCATTGCCGAACCTGTAATAGATGATGGCAATTTTTTCAATACAATGGCAGGTAGTAATGTAATAACAAATGCAATAAATATCGACACAACAGTTTGATAGCCAATAAATAATGTCACAGATTCTGCTGTAAACATTAAATACAATAAAATTCCAATAACTGCACAAGAAATGGAACCTAAGATCTTGTCCATTCCACGTGGTAGCTTATCAATAATAAAACCACTACCATAAACACCAATAATTGTTGTAATCGCTGGAATTGTTTGTGCCCAACCAATTGACATCAAATCAAGTCCCCTATTTTTTTGAAGATAAGTTGGAATCCATGATACTAATCCCCAGTTCACTGCGTAAATACAAAAATAAGCAATAATTAAATTCCACATAAGTGGCGTTTTAAGTAGCTCCTTAAAGCTAACTTTAGTAGTAACTTTCCCTTCACCACCAACATTACCTGTTGATTCGGTTTGCTCTTGTGGAAGTTTAATATATTTCCAGTACAGAATGGCGATAAATGCTCCTATTAAGCCGATAATAATGAACATCATACGCCAGCCAATTGTTCCTAATAAATAAGCAGAAAGAAGTGGAACGATTAACGATACAATGCCTCCAGAGGTAAGCATAATCGACATTGCTCTCCCTCTTTCTTCTTTAGGGAAAACAGTTGCAATGATTTTAGAGCTAGCTGGCTGGAAGCCACCTTCACCAATTCCGAATAAAAATCGAATAACAATCATTGCCGCTAAAGACCATGCTATAGCAGTTAAGCCCGTAAAGATGGACCACATAATGACAGCTATTAATAAAATTCGTTTCGCACCAAATTTATCTGCTAACCAACCACCAGGAATTTGCATAATCGCATAGCCTAAAAAGAAAGCGCTTAAAATAATTCCTGTAGAAGACGCATCTAAGCTTAAATCCCCTGTAATTGCTACAACTGCGTAGTTCATAATGTAACGATCTAAATTCCCCAACGACCATCCTAAAAATAATAGCGCCAGTATAATATTTCTAGATTTTTTTGTCATTTCATTTGTTGTCATCCATATCCCTCCCATGTTTCACGAAACAAATACCAGTTATGCTGTAATCGATAGTATAGGCAAAAGGTGTGTAATTTTTTATATTTCCCATACCACAATTTTTTGCTATTACTACTTTTCCACCTCTCCCTATCTATTAAAATAAATATCCCCTTTATATAGCGACATTTTCGTTATATATTCGTATAATAATCAAATTATTAAGATCTGACAATATTTTTTTGAAAATTTCTAATAGATAGTCGAGGGAGAAATCGGTACAAAATGGATTTGTCAAAACAAAGAAACCGTTGATTTATCTACATTTTTAGCATGATTATCGGAAAGAAAAATCATTAATAATTTTTTATTGTTAATTAACTTGTAGTATCTATTCTCAAAACAAAAAATGTCCCAAAAACCATTAAATGGTTTGGGACATTAATAAATATAAATTTAATAAGTAGACTGTTGCATGACAAGCTGATAGATTTTAATCGGTCGGCCACGTGTATGCTGTAATTCCTCACCGCACATTTTTGCTAAACCGACATTACACAAATCAGCAACGATACGCTGCGCATTTCGTTCACTCATTTGAAGCTGTGTAGCTAAATCCTTTGTCGTAAAATGCTTCCATCGCATTTTCTGGACGAGTGCCAGTATTTTTGTATAGGTTTTAATGCCGACACCACCCCTTTTTAATTTTTCGAGTATTTCAGGATCATCTGCTCGATAGGAATAGGAGAGCTCTTCGGTATTCCCAACGGATTCAATAATAGTTCCATCTTCTTGAATCATCACAATATCGATGGAATCATTTTCTTTCGTTTGTCGTACAGCTCGATGCGCATTTAATTCCGCATTAAAGACAGTCTGTGCAAAACCAATCCCCGCTGTAACCTTGGCATCCAATTCAATAGACAATTGATACATTTTTTCTGTAATAAATTGTATATGCCCTTCAATTGCTCCCCTTGTACTAAAGATTGTATATCTTCCATTTCCTTCCTCAATTAGAGAGCCGTCAATCTGTTCACATAATTGCAGAAAGTTTTCCTTCATCCGTAATTCTAGATACTGTATACGATAACCTTGCTTCATTCGTTCCTTCAATGAATCGAAATCTTTTATTTCGAGCATCACTGCTCCAATTTGCGTTTCTTTATAATAGGACGTTTTGATTTTCTCGGTAAACAACTGCACTGTATGATAAATTTCAGTCTTTGTAGGTGAAACCCAATGTGAAGGAACACCCATTTCTTTCAATTGTTCATCCACCGATGGATAACATGTAATCGCAAAATCAATTTTACCATCCTTCCATAGCTCATAATGGAAATTAAATAATTCCTTTGGATCAATAGCGACATCAAATTCTTTTAAATACATTTTTTTCACGCTTTTTTCAATTTCAGCTAACCCTTCTGATGCCATTTGGGCAGGTGAAGGGATAATATCAACACTTACACGCTCAATAAATTTCTTCATTTTATAAGTTTGCTCTAAAAAGCCTTTATAGATGGCTGCCTCAGAAAAGATAATATGCGCAAGCTTATCCTTTGAAATGCTTGTCTGATTCGCAATTGTATAAGGTATGTATCCTGAAAATAGCCAAAAATCAACATCTTGATTATGAGTCTCCACAATGTGCTTTGTTTCAGTAGCAACGCCATAAATATATGGAATAAACTCCATATCCTGTTCTATTTCTTGTGCCATTTCGATGATTTTTTCAACAGATTTAATTGGTCCAACAACACCTATTTTATACATCATAACTTCCTACTTTCTATTATCAAACTGAACTTTTTCTTAAGGTATTCTCGCTGCTTAAACCATTTAACTGTAAATAGTATAGCGAAAATTAGATTGTCTGGACAAATGATAGCCAATATTTTCAGTTTAATACGCAGAAATTCACCTATACGAAAACCCCGAATAATAGAAAATTATCCGGGGCATTGCTTATTATTTATCAGTTGTATACATTTTATTATAAAGGATTTCTAATTTCTTAGAAAGCTTAGCATATGCATTTTGCCATGCTTTACGAGCTGTTTCATTGCCTTCAGTAGCTGGCACATAGAGCGCATGAACATCTGCAACCTTTTTCAAGTCACTTTCTGCCTGTGTTAACTTCGAATAATTCTTTACAATACTTTTTTCGGAAGTTCCTAGAGCGTCATATGTTGTACGAATATCTTTTACCTTCGTTTCTAAATCATCAGTATATTCGCCATTAATAAGCAGTGAATTAATGGATTCAATTAATTTCAGAGCAATTTCATTCGATTGTTGTTGTCCTTGTTCTTTATCAATAATGGCTTGTCGGATTTCTGAACTAACTAAACTCATTTGTTTTGAAGATAGCTTTGCAAAAGCCTTAATCACTGTTGTTGGATTACTAATAAATGATTTTTCATACTGCTTTAAGAAAGTCTCTACTTTTTTTACATCTGAAACTGCCGCAGTTAAAATCGAAGCATTGGTAATACGTTTTTTGTCATTAGCGCTTAACTTATTATATTGTGAGGAAAGCTCCATTATTTTTTCTTTTGAAACTGTATATATATCGTTAGAGATGATATTAGCAATTGCCTTATTTAAATCCACTATGTCTGGTGCATTGCCATCTACTAAACGATTGTTGAGTAAATCTTCGTATTGCTGTTTCGCTAAATGCTGCTGGTTGGCAGGTAGTTTAGCGTAAGCAGTTTGTACGGTTTGAATTTTTTTAGCTTGTTTTGTAACATCTGTTTCTTCTCGTGCAGTTTGAACTTTTTTATGGAATGACTTTACTCCAGAAAGGTCTTTGCTAGCAGCAGTTAATAAATAATAGTTTGTGACATACTTTCGTGCTGGCGAAGATAGACTTTTATATGTCACTGTCGCTGCATTGACAGCCGATTCAAATTGGGCAAATGTAAAGTTTGTAACGTCAGCAAGCTTTGCAACGTTTGCTTTCAAAGCTTCTGCAGCATCCTTATCAGCAGGCACCTTACCATTTCCATCAACCGTAACATTAGGCGAATTTAATAAAAAATCATCTGCACTATAAACGAGTGATTGTTGCAAGCTAGTTAACTTATTATAAGCTTTCAACGTACTAGTATAGCTTGAATTAAGCTTGTTTTGGGCCACACCAGAAACTTCGGAAAGCTTTTTATAAGCATCCATTTCTTTTATTACTTTTTCCGCTGTTTTTAAATCTTTCTGCAACGTAACAATGCGGTCATAACCAATAATTTTTGCAGCAGAAGTTTTCGTTAGCCCTTTATATTCATTAATAATTCGGTTTACATTCGTAACATGACTTTGCCAAGAATGTACGGACGGATCTATTGGGTACATGTCTTCTGCATCACCAACATAGCTGTCGATTTCTGCATTTAATCTATCAATTTGACTGTCTTCTGCGTTTTCTGCTTCAAGTAATGACGTGACATAATTGGCTGGTACTAACTGTAATTGTTTATATGTTAGCTTTTCATAAGCCGTACGTATCGATTTTGCTGTCGTCACTTGCTTGCTAGGTGTATTATTTGGTGACAACTTATCGAAAAGTTTAATAAATTGCTCAACCTTTTTTATATCCTGCTTCGCATCACTTAAAATTGTTTGATTTTGAACAGCTGAACGATAATTTTGAGATAATTTGGCTATATCTTTTTCTATTGCTTCCACTGCTGTTTGTAACGCTTTAATGTTAGTTGGTACATATTTCACAAGGGAGTTTTCATATGCTAATAATGCAACAATTTCCTGATTTAATCTTCTAACTTCCTTAAATTCATCGATATCAGTTGGATTTTTCAATATATTTTTAATACTATTATATAAAGTATCATTGATATCTAAGCTGCGTTGTAATAAATCTAACTTATCATAAGTCTCTTCAATTTCTTTTAAATATTGTGTTAGGTTCTTTTCATCAACCTCATTCACCTTATCTACTTTCTCATTTAACTTGCTCAATAGCTCTATATCAGCAAGTGCTCGCTTCAAAACATCATAATTTGTCACATTGGCCTTTGCAGGTGCTGTTAATGCCTGATACTTAGCCTCTAACGCCGTAACATCAGCTTTAAATGAAGCTAGACTTGAGATATTATATTGATGGTCATTTTTAAGCACTGTTTTAATTTCATTAATCATTGTGTTTGTTGGTTCATTGGATACTGTAATCTCATTAGAAAAATCTGATTCTACAATTGCAGGACCAACTTTTGCTTTTACCCTAACCATAATATCTTTTATATTTTCTTCTAATGCATTTTTTGGAACTGTATATGTACCACTAGTTGCTCCATCAATAATTGTGAAAGAATCACCAACTTTATAGAACCATTGGTAACTATATGTAATTTGACTACTTTGTAATTTTGCTCCTGCACTATCAGTAACATCGACTGTCACTTTTACTTCTTCCCCAGGCACAATATACTTTGAAGCAATTAAAAATTCTGGTTTTGTAATCGCAAGTTGTAGTGTATTTATAGTTCGTGTTGCACTCTTATATCGATTATCTGTCGTTGTGATTGCTTCTACAAAAATTGTTTTCCCTGCAGCATCTACTGGTACTGTGAATGATGAAGTAGTTGCACCAGAAATCGGTTTATTCGTAACATTTGTCGTTCCATTTTCGCCCGAAGTCTTTTCAACATAATACCATTGGTAACCTTTAACAATTGTATTGGCTGGTAAATTTTCTATTGAAGCTTTTAAAACTTCATTCACCATATTTTGACCTGTCACTGTCACTTCTGATTCCGCCGCTCCCGCAATTGTTGGGACAATAAGAACTGCAGGAATAGCTGCTACTGTGATAAATAATTTTTTATTCAATTTTATACCTCCTTCATACATCTATTATGTATATCGGTCATATTTCAATAATTTCTTTCGTTTTATTGAATATTTCTAAAAGGTGTAAATTCTCCTTATTAAACATTACTAAATAGTAATATATTGATATTTCATTCACTAGGTTCGTTTTTCAACAAATTCTTTAGCATTAGTTAGAGGGACCTCCTACTAAACGAAGATATTATGCAATCTGTTTAGTAGGAGCCCCTCTTCAGTTTCAAAAACATTAAAATGTACAAAGTGGGTTAATTTAAAAACAAGAGTATTGTCGGCATCTATTATAAACCTTCATTTTCACTTTATATTTCTGCACTCCCACCATAAAAAACGTAAAAATGTAGAATGTGGTACATCTTTATAATCTATAACAAATTTATCTATCGATACCGCTATTTTCATCGCCCGTTCTTCCCCTTATAAGTACTTATATAAAATTTAACACTTAGTACACTAATTAATAATCGTAATCTTTCAATTTACTTATTTAAACATGCAAAAAAAGCACTTGTCGCCTGTTATAGGCAATCAAGTGCTTTTTTCCGACTTATTCTTCTTTTTCATCATATAGTGAATTCAAAAATTCATTAAGATCACTTGCAAGATAGAACATATTGCTCATATCATCTGGGTTATCAGATTCTTGTTCGTGATCCCAAAAATATATATTATTACAGTACTTTTCGTTTAATCCCAAACAAATCACATTCCCTGAGGGGTCATTTCCAATAGGAATAAACCCTGATGGAAGTCTGCCTTCATAAATATCCATGTACTCTTCTAAGTTACTATACATGTCTCCAATACCATAAAATATATTAATTACTCCTTCTCCTTGCTCATCAGAAATTTTGAACATACTTGGGGAGGGATCTCCTCCATTCGATTCTAATAGGAAATTTATATATTGCTCGGGAAAACTCAAATTAAGCTTCTGCTGAAATTCATTAATTTCTTCTACTGTAATAGGTCGATGTGATCCATCCATTTGTATCATAGTTACACCTCTTGATTATTTTATTCATTACCCTTACCATTGACTTTCGATATTCCCCCACTATGAGTAAATTCAGAGTGTACCTTTTCTTCAACTAAGATCATTGTCTTACCGTCTTGATGATGATGCCAAATGTAACCTGATGGTGGTTTATTAGGCTTTAGTACAGGGGGAATAGAGTCCTTACTCAAACCGGCCTCCAGATTTGCTGCTTTATAATCTGCTGGTCGGTTTGTTGGTGAAGCGAATTTAATTTCAACTGGCTTGACAGTTGGATGATAAAACTCTGAAAAATCAGGGTAGCCATCTGGATAACTCACAGATTGCCCCTTCTTATTAGTGTAGGTCCAAATTCCATTTTCATCACTTGAAATGTTTCCACCTTTATCATACCATTTTTAGGTACAGGTGAATTCTTCGGCTTAGTTTCCATTATTTCTTTAGTGAAATCCGACAATTCTAACCTTTTACCTTTATCCGTACCCTTAGTCGCCTCAGCAGGTTTACTATCTTTTGCAGGTGGTTTGGAACTATTCGATGGCTTTGGATTTGACGATGGTGTATTTTTCCCTGCTGTTCCCGCAGATTTATTAGCGTTTTTAACACCTTCGGCTATATCCTTCGTTGCATTAGCACCTTTATTTATCCATTTTCCAGCTGTTGCTGCATTGCCCGCCACTGGAATCATCGCTGCAAAGGAGAGGCTAGCGTTCAACTTGTCGCCCCTTGCCGCATAAATAATGCCATTCAAGCCATCCGCTACTTCTCCAACAACCGGGATGAGCCCTGCGAGATCTAGTCCTACTTGGAGCGTATTTAACAAATTTTTACGGTGTCACGCTGTAGCATGGCAAAATTTTTAATGCTCTTGTCATTGTTTTGGTTTGATGTAGCAATTAATGGCGTAGTGCTACTAAATCTTTTCACAGTAACAAGTGTCGAATTTGGCTGATTAAAGTTCGTATTAATTGACGTTATTGACCTCCCACGTTTCAAGGGAATAATATTCTTCTCTTTTTCAAGTAACTTCAATTTTCCTCAAACACAAAAAAAATGCCCGATCAGTATATTAAAATACTGGTCGGGCATTGTGATTTATTATGCTTTTTGGTAACGCAGCACTGGTGTACGAGCAGCGCGTGTTTCGTCAAGACGAGTTACGACTGTTGTATGTGGTGCTTCTTGTACGATCGATGGATTTTCTTCTGCTTCTTTCGCGATTTGAATCATAATGTCGCAGAATGCATCTAACGTTTCTTTTGATTCTGTTTCTGTAGGCTCGATCATTAACGCCTCTTCCACGTTTAGTGGGAAGTACGTTGTTGGTGGATGGTAGCCAAAGTCTAACAAGCGTTTTGCAATATCGAGTGTACGAACGCCAAGTTTCTTCTGACGACGACCAGATAGAACAAATTCATGCTTACAATGACGGTTATATGGTAAATCGTAGAATGGCTCTAGACGACGCATCATGTAGTTTGCATTTAGTACAGCATATTCTGTTACAGCTTTTAAGCCATCTGGACCCATCGTACGAATGTACGTATATGCACGTACGTTAATACCAAAGTTACCATAGTAAGGTTTAACACGACCGATTGATTGTGGACGCTCGTAATCGAAGTGGTATGAACCATCTTCTGTTCTTACAAGTACTGGTTTTGGTAGGAACGGAATTAAATCAGCTTTTACGCCTACTGGACCAGAACCTGGACCACCGCCACCGTGTGGACCTGTAAACGTTTTGTGCAAGTTTAAGTGTACACAGTCAAAGCCCATATCGCCAGGACGTGCTTTACTCATAACCGCATTTAAGTTAGCGCCGTCATAGTATACTTTACCGCCAACTTCATGAATAAGCTCCGCCATTTCGATAATATTTTCTTCAAATAGACCAAGCGTATTTGGGTTTGTTAGCATTAACGCAGCTGTATCTGAACCTACTACTTTACGTAAATCCTCGATGTCTACTAAACCATTTTCATCGGATTTTACTGTAATAGTTTCAAAGCCTGCAACAGTTGCTGATGCTGGATTTGTACCATGAGCTGAGTCAGGAACGATCACTTTATTACGATGTCCTTCTCCATTTGCTTCATGGAAAGCACGAATCATCATTAATGCTGTCCATTCACCGTGGGCTCCTGCAGCGGGTTGTAATGTCACTTCATCCATACCTGTAATTTCTACTAATGAAGTTTGTAGTTCATAAAGAAGCTCCATTGCACCTTGTACCGTTGATTCATCTTGTAATGGATGAACATTGGCAAAACCAGAAAAACGTGCAACTGACTCATTAATTTTCGGGTTGTACTTCATCGTACATGATCCTAGTGGATAGAACCCAGAGTCTACACCATGGTTACGACGAGATAGCGCTGTATAATGACGCATAATATCAAGCTCCGAAACTTCTGGTAACTCAGCTGCTTCTTCACGAATACAGTTTGCAGGAAGTAAATCTGCAAGATCGACTTCCGGTACATCTAGTGCTTCTAAGCTATACCCTACGCGACCTTCTTTTGTAATTTCAAAAATGAGTGTTTGATTTTCGTTATGCATTGAGAGCCCCCATTTCTGCAACAAGTGCATCAATTTCTTCCTTCGTGCGTAATTCTGTTACAGCGATTAGTACGTGTTGTTTAAGTGAATCGTAAGTTTGACCTAATGGATAACCACCGATAATGCCTTTTTCAAGTAAACCTTTATTAATTTCTTTCACGCATTTATTTGTTTTCACAACGATTTCGTTAAAGTGTGCACCTTGGAATGCAACAGTAAATCCTGCCGCTTCAAAGGCATTTTTTGCATAGCGTGTTTTCGCAATATTTTGCGTAGCCATTTCTCGAACGCCTTGCTTTCCTAAAGCTGTCATTGCAACCGAAGCTGCAAGTGCTAAAAGTGCTTGGTTTGAACAAATGTTAGATGTAGCTTTATCACGACGGATATGTTGCTCACGTGCTTGTAGCGTTAACACATAACCTCGGCGACCTTCCCCATCTACCGTTTCACCAACAAGACGGCCAGGAACTTTACGCATTAATTTTGTTGTTACCGCGAAGAAACCACAGTGTGGACCACCGAAGCTTTCAGCAATACCAAATACTTGTGCATCACCAACACAAATATCAGCACCAAGCTTACCTGGAGGAGTTAAAATACCAAGCGCAAGTGGGTTAGATGATACAACAAATAAACTTTTTGCATCATGTGCAATATCACCGATTACTTGTAAATCCTCTACTTGACCAAAGAAGTTTGGATATTGTGCAATAACAGCCGCTGTATTATCATCAATCAGCTCTTTTAAAGCTTCTACATCTGTCACACCATCTTTATGAGGGATTGTTACGATGTCAATTGATTGACCGTATGCATATGTAGCAACGACATCACGATATTCAGGGTGAACCGTTTCAGATACTAAAATTTTCTTACGACGTGTATGTCCTGCAGCTAACATACCTGCTTCTGCTAGTGCCGTTCCACCATCATACATAGACGAGTTCGCAAGATCCATTCCTGTAAGCTCAGCAATCATCGTTTGGAATTCAAAAATCGCTTGTAATTCACCTTGTGAAATTTCAGGTTGATACGGTGTATACGCAGTGTAAAACTCTGAACGAGAAATGACATGGTCTACGATAATCGGTTTATAGTGATTGTAGACACCTGCGCCTAAGAATGATACGTTCGCATTCGTATCTTTGTTTTTTGCAGCAAGTGCAGATAACTCTTTTAAAAGTGCAGATTCTGATTTCGCTTCTTTAATATCATAAAGGCCTTTAAAACGTACTTTTTCTGGAATATCCTCGAATAACTCATCGACTGATGATACACCAACTACGTCTAACATTTCTTTTTTGTCTTGCTCCGTCATTGGTAAATAACGATGTTTCATAAATGTAGGTCCCTCTTTTCAAATTTTATTTTGAACGCTTGTAAAACGGTGTTTCAACTGTCACTACTTTTAATTGCTTACCACGAATTTCAATTTCCAATTCAGTTCCGATTGTTGCGAATTGGCTGTCAATTAATGCGTTACCAACATTACGTTTTGAAGAAGGAAGCTGTGTACCTGTTGTCACTTCACCGATTTCTTTACCATCTTTGAACACTTTGTAGCCATGTCGTGGAATCCCTTTATCGATCATTTCAATACCTACTATTTTACGCGCTAATCCATTTTCTTTTTGCTCTGCTAACGCGTCATGACCAATGAAGTCTTCTTTATTCAATTTCACAGCAAAGCCAATGCCTGCTTCAAGTGGTGAAATCGTTGCAGAAAGTTCTTGCCCATAAAGAGGAAGTCCTGCTTCAAAGCGCAGTGTATCACGGCAGCCCAAGCCTGCTGGCACAACGCCTTTATCTTTTCCAGCTTCTAGGATGATATCCCATAATGCTTTAATGTCCGCTGGAGCCCCATACAATTCAAAACCATCTTCACCCGTATAACCACTGCGAGAAACTAATGCTTTATGTCCTGCAATGTCAACATCATCTTGGAAGCGGAAATATTTAATTGCAGTTAAATCCGTTGCTGTTAATGTTTGTAGAAGTTCTTCAGCTAATGGCCCTTGTAGAGCGATTTGCGCATATGAATCAGATTGATTGTCAATAGTCACATCAAATTGATGTTGATTTTCCATCATCCAGTCATAATCTTTTTCAATATTTGCCGCATTGACACATAGTAAATAATGATTGTCTGCTAGTTTATAAGTTAATAAATCATCGACAACCCCACCATCTTCGTAGCACATCGCATTATATTGCGCTTGACCTGTAGCAATTTTCGAAATGTCATTCGACAACAGATTTTGTAAAAAATCTAAAGCCTCAGTACCGGTTACTAAAATTTCACCCATATGTGACACATCAAATAAGCCTGCACGATTACGCACCGCATCATGTTCATCTTTAATAGAAGTGAATTGCACTGGTAATTCCCATCCACCGAAGTCAATTGTTTTACCACCATACTTTGCATATTCGTCAAATAGAGGTGTACGTTTTAATTCATTCGTCATTACTTTTGCCTCCTTATTGTTAGTATCATTTTTACTGGTAGTAGTTCGCCTGCTTTTTCGACATCTTAAGTACGTAGCAAGCATTAATACTGCCCGATTGTACTTTTGACAAATGTCTAGACATAAAAAAAGACAGACGAACCCCTTTTCGGGATTCTCTGTCCTTGCACCTGAAAGTTACACCAAACTAACTCGCATTACGAAAATGCCAGTAAGTAGGCTTTCCCCTTTGGTGGCTGTTGTATTACAGCTCTCTCCAGAGTTGCGTCTTGTACGAGTCCTTTTACCTGAGAGATTCATAGCCCTTTGCTACTTGCTCCTTCGGTGGCGTCTACACGCGCTCTCCCCGTACAATCATCCGCCCAAGAATACTCTTGGTTCTATTTAGTATTCAATGTACAAAAAGTTACCTTATTAGTCTATATCCTAACATTGATTGTATTGAAAAGGCAAACATTTTTTAAATTAACTTAAAAGACGAATATTAAGTTCATTTAATACAACTATCGTTCGTTTTTCAATCTTTTTACTTGAAATACTAAATACTCGAGAATATGTCGAATTGTTCTACCTTCTGTAAGCACTTGAATATGTCCTGCTTCACGATAGAATTTTCTTCTGTAATGATACAGCTCCTCTAACTCTTCCTTTGTTGATCTTTGTACAATTGGTCGATTTGGATCATGCTGTATTCTTTTATAAATATCTTCGAATGTCGCATCTAAAAAGAATACAAGTCCACTGCGTCTCATAATTTTCCGGTTTTCCCCATTTACAGCTACACCGCCACCAGTAGAGATAATACATGCCTCGTCGCGGAAATTTTTCAAAAATTCCGTTTCTATTTCTCGGAAACGAGCCTCTCCATATTTCTCAAAAATCTGTGGAATCGTCATCCCCTGCTGTCTGACAATTTCATGATCCATATCATAGTACGGTAACTTTAATAAATAGCTTAACCTTCTTCCTAACGCACTTTTCCCGCAGCCCATAAAGCCAACTAAATATATTTTTCGCATTCGAATCACCTTCTTACTACGATTCTACACTGTCTGACAAAATTTGTCCTAATAAATTTATCGTAGATCGAACATTCATTTCTTCCAATCCATCATATGTTCGAAACTGAATCTCATAAGACATGCAATACGCAAGAACAAAAGTAGTTACAAAAAATAATAATGCAATTGCGATTAAAAATACAGTCCCTCTATCATTTTTCAGAAATTGGTACATAATAGGTCCGCTCCTTTTTTAAACCGCTTGGAAATTCGACAGCTATTGTGAGTTCATTATTGTTAAATTGGAACTGACATTTATTAATCCCAATAAGCATTGGGACATGGCCACCATTCACCTGATCTCGAATCATATTACGATAGCAATCAAAATGATGAAGTGTATTAGACGCTTGCAGCGTAATTCTTTTTTGATCTCTCCTGATTGTTATTGTTGTAGCATTTGTTAAATACGTATTCATTTCGAAAACAAATAACTCCCATTTTGTTTGTTCATCCGTCATCATAGTTGTTTTCATATTAGCAGCCCAAAGGAAAATCAATATAAATACATGACAAACTAGCACAAATACGATTAATTGAAACAATGCTTCTAGTAATGTGTAGCCTTTTTCATTCATCGAATTTCACCTGTTTGTTGAATACACTTTTGACGTTGTTCTTTTGTGTTTCGAAACGTTACACATATCCCCTGTCCATCAAACAGCCAGTGATAGTTTACCTCATCAACTGTCCTTGTCCCTTCGACTTGATGTAAAAACAAATATTGCTTCAATCCTTCATAGGCTGTTTCAGCAGCAGCAACCTCAAGCTTTTGATTGTATAAATTTGTTTTCATCGTGTAGCTAATAGGAATTAAAGTTGAGCAGAGTACCATGAAGATAAAAATCGATACGATTGTCTCGACAAACGAATAGCCTGTTTCATTCATTCAACTCTTGCTCTCCCTCGACCTAAAGTTATAACAACCTTTTTAGTTCCCTGCGGTGTTTTAAAATAAACAGTTCCTGGAGTCATGACATTCCCTTTAAAATTAAATCGTATCGTTTGGACGGTACTCCGATCAGACAATAATTCAACCCCCTTTGGAAAAGGGCGAATATAAACATTCGTATAAAAATCCTTTTTTATACTATAACTATGTGATGAACTTTCAAATTTCATAAATATATAATCCTTATGCTGCATGCTATATGTTTGCAAATATTGAAGATCTAATTGAATTTGGCTAAAAAAGCGTTCCACTTCTTTTGCTTCTGCTACTTTTAACGAAAATTTTGTCACAATAGCTGTTAACATCATCACAACAAACAACACAATTATTATTTCGATTAATGTATAGCCTCGCTCATTTTTTTGACAATTCATTGGCCATCAGCCTCTGATATGGAAGGCTGTTTGGCTAATCGAACCTCTCCTTTATTCGTAATGATAATTTCTTCTTTATTTGGACAAGTCTTTCCCTGCTCTTTTAAATAACCCTTCGATACCAAATCATCTAATGTAGGATACTCCATAAAATCTACTCGGTATGCCTCTACTTGTCCTTGCACCATAGCTATATAGGCTGCGCAGCCCTTTTCATCAATTGTTGCAAAATGTTTTGTTACATTTGGAATTGTAATTAGTATAAGTATTGAAATAATCAACAAGACGATTAACATTTCAATTAGTGTAAATCCAGCTTCTTGTTTAAAAAGCTTCATTGAAGGTCCTCCTCCTATACTAGTTCTATCATGTGATATATTGGCAATAACAAACTTACATAAGCAGCAACTATACACAACGCAATGAAAACAAAAAATGAAGGTTGTACAAAGGCAAGCATTCTCTGTAATAGGAATTCCTGCTTTTCTAACAACAGTTCACTATATAATGTTAACTCTTTCCCTAAATATCCACTTTGCTCACCATGTTCTACGAAAGTTAAAAAATCGTTTTGCCACGCTGTAATAAACATGACAGCCTGTGTTAACGTATCACCATATGTAACTCTTTCCTTTATACGACTCGCCAAATATTGAACATATGGTTGAAATCGTTGCTCTTCTAAAATTTGCAAGCTAGCCTGTAGAGAAAAGCCACTTTGAAGCAGGCTACCCAAATATGCAGCAAATTGCCTTGTTATCGTTAACCGAAAATATCGATTAATAAAAGGTATTTTCAATATTACGTAGAGCCTACGAGCAATCGATTGTCTTAATAGCAAACGTTGAAAAACAATACTACTACATGTCATGACAAAAACGATTATCACAAATGCGTCGGGCACATGTAATAAAAGTTTTGATAGTGCAATACTTACCTCTTTCTCTGTCCCAATGTTACGGCTTATAACCATTGTTTCTATGTTAGGAAAGAACACTGTACGAAATACTAAAAACAGTAGAAGCAAAAACACAATGAGTACTACTGGATACAAAAGTAGCTTTATAAATTTTCGCTTTGTCTCTTGGCTCATAGCCATTTGTTTTGCAATAGCTTTTAATGCTTCAATCATATGTCCATTATTTTCAGCAATAGAAATGGCTATTAAATAATGCTTTGCTAGTTGTAATATTTCAAATACACCTATCACTCCTTTACCTTGCCTAAGTGCTTCATCTACAAACTGTTGTACCTCCTCATGCTTGGTTACATGATGCGGCAATAGCATGGAAACTGCTTGTGGAAACAAATAACCTTCCTGGATTAATACACTTAAGCGACTGATAAACTGTGCTTGTTCCTTTAGTCGCCATATTGTAGCTCTTTTGTAGTCCAGTATAAGCCTATTAATAAACGCGCTGAGCTTTGGCATAGCGTTGCCTCGCAATTTCTTCTTTTTGTCCAGCAAGCGTTAGATCATAAGGCAATTCATAGACAGCATTTTGCTTTAGCGCTTCTAAAGCCATATTGAGATGGTCTTCACTTAATATTTCAAACAATGCTCGCCGCTCCTCTTGTTGTTGTGGTATTTGGATAAGAACTTGAGCCACAATACCAATTACTGTTTGACGAAGCTCTTCTTGTGAAACACCTAAATCAATGAGCCGATAGAGACAGCTTACGGAATCTTTAGCATGAATGGTAGAAAGTACTAAATGACCAGTTAATGCCGCTTGGATTGCAATTTCAGCCGTTTCTTGATCACGTATTTCACCGATCATAATAACATCTGGCGAATGACGTAAAATCGCTTTTAACCCTGTGGCATAGGTAATACCTGCGCGTTCATTTACTTGTATTTGTAGAAGATTGACCTGATTATTCTCCACTGGATCTTCTAATGAAATCACATGGCGATGAAGGACAGTAGTACAATGGTGAATTAAAGAGTACAGAGAAGTAGTTTTACCAGAACCCGTTGCACCGCAAAATAATAAAATTCCTTGCTGATTTTCAACTAGCTTGGTTAACTTATGTGCTGCACCTTCGGAATAACTTAAAGAAGTAAGTGGAAATGCGTGGTTTTGAAGTAGAAGCCGAATGATGAGGCTTTCTTTTAAATAAGCGGAAGGAAGTGTAGAAACTCGAAAAGCAAAATGGTTTTGCTCAACTATTTTTTGAAATGAGCCGCTTTGAGGTTTACGACGCTCACTAATATCTAATGCTGCTAAATATTTATAATATGACACGATTCGCTCAGCAATTTCGTTCGGGAGTTCCCCTGCCTGCAGCAACTTATCATATTTACGAAAATAGATGATATATCGACTTTCTTCCGGTATAAGTAATAAATCGGAAGCACCAAAATGGTAGGCCTTTACTAAAAGATGCTCACTTTTTTGTTCTATGACAGATTCAAAAGTTTGCATATTTACACCTTCTTTCTAGTTCATTCGAATATGACCGCTCTATTCGTTATTTCCTAGTATAAGGATGTCTACGTTACGAGAAAAGCCCTTTTTCTAAAATAAAATCTTGAAACCCATTTCACTATGAAATCTAGATTTTTCAAAAAAAGTTGTGGACAACATACATTTTTTCACAAAATATGAACAAAACACATGAAAAAGATAATAATTATGCCTAAAGAAACTGTAACTTTTCCAATAATACAATATAATAGAATCAACATGATTTTTTTCCTAGCTTTTGACCAACTACAATTTTCCAAAAAAATTAAATTGAGGTGATGTAAATGATCCATCCATTAAAAATTACTAGTACATTAGCCGATGAAACAAGATACTCCATTTACGAGTATATTTTAAAAGAGAAAAAAACAGTAACGGTACAAAATATTGCTGATAAATTCAGCATTCATCCTAACGTTGCTCGTCTTCACTTAACAAAGCTCTCTGAAATTAATATTATTACGGCAGATTTCGCAAAAACTGGTAAAGGCGGAAGACCTGGGCGTGTTTATAAGGCTTCTGAAAAAGGAGTTTCACTAACCTTCCCAAGACGTGACGAAGAGCGCTTATTAAAATGGACAATTCAGCTAGTAGAAGAATTAGGGCCATCTGCTCTAACAAAATGTCAGGAAATTAGTTATCAAGATGGTTATCAGCAAATGAAAAATTATGTTAACGCGGAATTAAAATTAAATAATATGCTTTCCTTTGAACAAAAGCTTCAGCTATTAACAGATAATGCCGCATTAATTGGCTATATTCCACAAATACAACAGTCGGAAAAAGGTAAAAAAGTGATTTTCTCCATTTTTAACTGCCCGTTCCAAGAGCAGCTTAATACCCACTCTGATATTGTTTGTACATTACATGAATCTTATTTAAAAGGACAATTAAACGCATTATTTTCCAATAATGAATTTGTTCAAATCGAAAGTATGGTACATAACTGCGATTTATGCAAATATGAAATTAACGTGACAGAAATCGATAGCTAAATTAAAAATCCATTTGTTTGTCACAAAGAAGCAGAAGTTCCAGTTTACAGACACCTTTCATATCATTTATAATGAGTAAGAGATTATTGTGTCGTGGGCAAAAGGAGGGGAAATCTTCATGGATAATATGTATAAAGTTATGGCATTCTGGACAGGTATTTTTGCAGTTATGTTCTACCTTGGTGGTATGAACGAGGTATCGCTATTATTCTTAGGTAATACAGGTTTATTCTTATTATTAGGCTTCTTAAACCTTTCAGAGCGTATGTACATGTACATTTTCGGAGCATATTTAACTGTATTCTTCGCTGGCTTCACGTACTATACAACATTCATACACGTACCTGGCGGCGGTCATTAATACAAAAAATCGCGTGTCTCAAAACAATTTTGAGACACGCTTTTTTTAATCCGTATACATACTTATTTCACTTTAACACTATTGTAAAACACACATCATATCATGTCGATAACAATTAAAATCCATTTAAAAATGGGTTTGTTTCCATTTCTGCACCAATTGTCGTGTAATTACCATGGCCTGGGTAAACAATAGTATCTTCAGGTAATGATAATAATTTATCATGAATAGATGTAAGTAATAGTTTTGTCGACCCTCCAAGCAAATCCGTACGCCCTACACCTTGCTCAAACAGTGTATCTCCAACAATGGCAAATCCATCCTGTTCAAAAATATATGAAATACTCCCTGGTGAATGTCCAGGTGTAAATACTGCCTTAAAAACGAAATTACTTATTTCAAAAAGTTGTTCTTTTTTAATAATATGTTCTTCCATAGGAGCTGCAACTGTATAATCTGGTAGTGCCGCATATTTACTAGAGCCATTTTTCGCTGGATCACTTAGCCAGCTTACCTCTTTTTCATGAATCCATAGCGGGATATTAAAAGTCTCCCTTACTTCATCCACTGCACCAATATGATCAAAATGGGCGTGCGTTAAAAAAATGCCTAATGGCTTCAGTCCATTACTGCGAATCGCTTTCATAATTTTTGCAGCTTCTTCTCCTGGATCAAAAACTAAACATTCTTTCTCTTTATTCGATACGATATAACAATTCGTTTGGACTGGTCCAAGGGAATAGCTTCGTACGTTCATCATACTTATCACCTCAACTTCATATTATACATTCTTTGCCACAATTTGACGATAAAAGTTCATACTTTGCACTATAATAGTCCTCGACAAAAACAGGTAGAACGTTTACAATTAAGGAGGAATATTGTTTACGACATTCATTTTCTGATGTCGAAAGGAGTGTCTTTTTTAATGAACTTATTAATGGTTATTTTTGGTCTAGTAGCGATTTTAGCTGTCGTTGGTACATTCCAAGCAATTAAAGAAAAGAACTTACTAAGTATTGTTTTCAACTTAGCAAGCGCTGGGGTATTCGGTTGGTTCGTCATCATGACAATCATTCATAGCGGATATCCTCCAACATTACACTAAAATTTAGACAGAAAAAGAGCAGTCTCTATGTGAGACTGCTCTTTTTTTATAGCGTCATCTGCATACGATATAATGTTTAAAATTAGGAGGTATCTTTTTATAAATTACGATATGATATAAGTAAGGATTTTGAAAAAATGGAATATCTATTTTTATAATCCTCTAACATTTACATAAAGGAGATTGTCATGAAAAGGAAAAACATTTTTATCGTCATTTCATTAGTAGTAATATTGTCACTTATTGGCATTACTGTGAAGAACGAAATATTCAAAGAGGAAGCACCAAAATTGATTGTAGATAAACAAAGTGGTTCAAAATCGGTTAACTTTGACACGACATTAACTCTTTTAGATGAATCAACGACGACGTTCAAAGATTATAAAGGTAAAATTCTTGTTATTAATTTTTGGGCATCTTGGTGTGGTCCTTGTCAGGCGGAAGCGCCAGATTTAAATACTTTTTATGAGCAAAAGCCCGCGAATGTTGAGCTAATTGCGATTAATGCAACTTCTAATGACAGTCGTGATAATGCTATCAAATTTCAGCAATTATACGATTTGAAGTTCCCTATTTTTTTAGATTTTGATAGATCACTCGGTAAGTCATTTGAAGTTATGGCCTACCCTACTACCTTTATTATTGATACTGAAGGTGTGTTAAAGCATACAATCGAGGGGCAATTAACTCAACAACAATTACAGCAATTAGTAACGAATCTTTAAATTACTAACTATTAGTCCGCCATTACATATTGTAAATATCTATCAAGCAGGGTCATAAGCATATTGGTTATTTGCTTTCACATTCGGTCGCTCTTACTTTCTTCGTCTCTTTCTTTCTATGTCGTAAAAATCCACTTCGCTTTCCACGGGTACAAATGTAAGCCGCAACGCTCGCTGTCGCGCGGCATGTTGCCTCTTACATTTTGTATGTTCCCGCAGGAGTCTTCATGGATTTTTACTTCGATATCTCTACTAGCAATACTATAAATATTCAAAATTGTTTGAGTGCCTGGCACTTGATAAACTAAAAAATGGTGTACTAGAAATATTACTAGTACACCATTTATCTTTTTACTTCACAGCATTTTGTTTTAAATTACCTGTTTTTTCATCATAGAATCGGAGTAAGTCTCCATTGATGATGGCATCTGAGTTTTCCAATTCGGTTGTCGCACGATCTGCATATGGTTGGCAAGGCTCAACATCAATTTGTTCACCTGTTGCTTTATCATAGCATGCTTCACCAGCATAAACATATTTATCTGTAATGAACCGTCCGTCACGGAAAATAACGAAATCCTCATGCTCTGGTGAGAATAAATCTGCACCAAGCTGCATATCTTTCGACGTTTCAACACCCAGTAAATGTAAAATTGTTGGGCGTAAATCTATTTGACCAGAAACCTCTTCCATTTCTTTCCCTTCCCCATCACCAGGAATGTGGATGAATAAAGGTACCTCTTGTAACAATGCATTATCATATGGTGTTATGCCATCTTTACCTAAATATTGCGCCATTGCTTTATTATGGTTTTCAGAAATACCGTAATGGTCACCATACATAACGATAATCGAATTATCGTAAACACCTTGATCTTTTAAATCTTGGAAGAAGTCTTTTAAAGCTTCATCCATGTAACGAACTGTTTGGAAATAACGATTTAATGTTCCTGAGTTCGACGTGTATTCAGGAATCATTACGTCTTCTGGATCCAATGTGAACGGATAGTGGTTCGTTAACGTAATTAAACGAGAGTAGAATGGCTGTGGCATGTCTTTCATCAATGCAGCTGATTGCTCCATAAATGGAATGTCTTTCATTCCCCAGTTGACAGCTTGCCCTTCTTCTACAGTATATGAATCTACATCATAGAATTTATTGATTTTTAAAGATTGATACATCATGTCACGATTCCAGAACGATTTGTTGTTCGGGTGCATAACATTTGTAAAGTAACCATTTTCCCCAAGACGCTCTGCCATTGAGTTATACGTATTACCACCATGTGTGAAGAATACTGCACCACGACCAAGTCCGAACATAGAGTTTTCTAAAATAAACTCTGAGTCAGACGTTTTTCCTAAACCTGTTTGGTGATAGAAATTACTGAAATAATACGTATCTGAATCTTTTGTTAAAGAATTTAAGAACGGCGTAATTTCGTGACCGTCCATATCATTATTAATTACAAAGTTTTGTAACGACTCAAGTGAAACAACAATTAAGTTGCGATCTTTGTATTTGCCAAACATATTTTCGTCGCTAGCTGCTTGATTAGAGCGAATGTAGTTGTTCACTTCTACTAATTCACTGCCATCCGCTAATGCGCGTTGTGCAGATGATTTGGACTGAATATAAATATCATATAAATGATAGTTGTACGTACCGATGTTTTTTACAAGAAGTTCACGGTCAAAGCTTCGTGTTAACAATTGAGGACGCTCAGTTTCAGCTAAACCTAAGTTTAAGAAAGTCATTGCAATCGCTAAAACGAAAAATGCTCGACGGAATTCAACGTTTACTTTTACCGCTTCTTTCATTCTTGGTAAATATTTATTTGCAATAATTAATATAAATACATCTGCAAAATATAAAAGATCCCAAGGGTTGATAATAGCTGCAGCTGATGTTCCTAAATCACTAAAGTTACTTGTTTGGAATAATACCGGTAATGTAATAAAGTCATTGTAGAATCGATAGAACGCAACATTTCCATATAAAACAATAGATAATAATACACTAATAGTAATTATATAACGATTTCGTATTTTTGGTGTTTTAAAGAATAACGATAATCCATAAATAAACAGCACAAAACTTAATGGATTGATAAACAATATGAATTGTTGCATCGCATTTTCTAACTTCAACTCAAAGCTTGTGTGGTAAACAATGACCGTTTTTATCCAAGTTGCTAAAATTGCTAGTATCATAAATGAATGTTTAGGCCACTTTGTTAATTTCATTCCTAACATCCTCCCTATTCCTTACAAAAAAATAATAAAATTAATCAAACTGTTACAAATTGTTACTGAAACAAAATATATCTTAATCCTTTTTTTACAGATAATCAACAGATATATTTTTTTGGAAGCCCTCACGACTACCCAATTATACACTTAACAATAATATATACGTCTTTAATTGTAAAAAGTTTCGTAAAATCATAAAAACAGTGGAAAACCACTGTTTTTGATAAATTTTACATACATATTACAATATTTTTACGATACCCAAATTATTCGCAATTAAAACATTATTGCTTATTTTGTTCAACTCGAAGTCTTGTAGCTTCTTGTCGAATTAATAATAAAGCCATTTGGTAATCTTTAATGTCCAGGACATTCGCCTTATACAACTCACGAATTTCATCCTCCATTAACATCAAATCGCCGATTGGATCCCGAGTATAAATATAAGTGCCATATGTTTTTAACAATTCATAAATATCTAACATTTTATCCATTTTATTTCGCTCCTCGTTGCGCTACACAATCAATACGTTTTGTCGGTGTTATAATAAGATCCACTGGACAATCGTGCGTCTCACTAGGCACTTGTTCATAAAGTTGCTCATCAAATAGTAGAGACATCAGTTTACCTTTTTTATAGTGTAATACATAGCGATCGTAATAACCACCGCCGTAGCCAATTCGGTAACCTTTTGTATCAAAAACAACACCTGGAACAAGTATGATATCCATTTCATTTGCGTCAACGAACTCACAAACTGCAGGAATTGGTTCACGCAAATGCATATAAACAGTTTCTAACTGTGCAAATGACTCTATAGCATAAAACGACATTTCTCTCGTTTTTGCGTTACATTTAGGAACAGCCACTTTTTTACCTAGTTGCCAAAGTGCTTCAATTAAATGAATAGTGTCAACTTCTGGCTTATTGGAAATTGTGATGCCAATCGTATTTGCTTCTATTATATATGGTTCCTGTAGCACTTTTTTTGCTACAGCAAATGATTGATCACGATACGTTGCTGCACTCAGATTTGCAAGTGCTTCACGTACTTCGTTGCGTAATGTTGTTTTATCCACGATAAGTTACCTCCTATTAAAATGTAGAAAGCCAAAACCACATGTGGTTTTGGCCTAATGAGCGATTACTTCGTTTCACGGTGAAGAGTGTATTTCTTCTCGCGAGAGCAATATTTTTTAAGTTCAAGACGCTCTGGATTGTTACGCTTGTTCTTTTTAGAAATGTAGTTACGTTCGCCGCAATCTGTGCAAGCTAAAGTAATGTTTACGCGCATCATTAACCCTCCCACTCTATATCAAGAATTAAATTTTTAAATTTGAGCATGATTTATACGACTAACCTATTATAACATAAACTGAAAAAAAATCTACCTTCATTTCATATTAAGTTTGCATGTGGTAAAATACCTTATAATTACATAATTTAACGGGGTGAAACTATTGGATTTATCCATCATACTTATGATTGTCGGTATCGTTCTTATCGTTTTATCGTTCTTTTTCAAAAATAGTGCGAAAAAAGTCGAACAAGATGTCGAAGAATTATCTATCTCTATTTTCCAAGAAACTAATAATTTAAAGCGTCGTCTAAAAATTGTGGAAGAGGAGCTATTACTAGAACCAGAATTCCAAGTTAAATCACCAGTGACTAAAAATCAAACGCTACACAATCCAAAGGTTCAACAGGTTATGCAGGCTGTTCAACAAGCAACACAAGCAAAAAAGTCAGAGCCGATGCCTCACAACCTTAAACCAATTCACGATATTATTATCAGTCAAGTGCTTGAATTGAACAAACAAGGTCTTTCTATTGCTGATATTAGTATTCGCTCCAACTTAACAGAAGAGCAAGTGCAACAAGTGATTGCAAACGGAGGTCGCTGATTATGAACAAATCCTCTATCCGTGCATTTGGGGTCGCCCTTTTTCTAGTCGGCGCGTTACTATCCATAGCAGACCGCTTTGATCTCAATATTGGTCTACCAACAGTTGCCTCTACAAATGATAAGGATGTGGAGGAGCTACAAAAAAAGCTTGAACAGGCAACGAAAGAAATTGCTTCATTAAAAGCGCAAACTGCTAAAGAAACTGCTATAGAAAATACGAAGGAAGAAAATGCAACTGACGCTACTGCTGAGAGTGAGCATGCTGAGAGTAGTACACCTGATTCCGACGATGAAGTAGCGATGACGCTTCAAATTTATAGCGGAATAACGCCTTATATTGTGGCACAGAAGCTAGAGGATGGTGGCATTATTACAAATAGTGTCGAAATGGAACTACTCCTTGCCAATGCAAAATATGCTCGAAGCTTACAGATTGGATCCTATGAAGTCAATTCTTCTATGACACTAGAGGAAATCGCTAAGTTAATTACAGGTAAAAAACAATAAATACACTGCCAAAATTCAGAATTGTTTGAGTGACTGGCACTCGTAAATTTAAAAAATCCACTTCGTCTTCTGCGGGAACTCGTAAGCTGCAGAAGCCTTAGTGGATTTTTCACTTGGATAATTAGTTACTAAATTATCAGAATTGTTTTAGTGACTGGCACTATATTGGTTTAAAAAGGCTTGCACGATATTGTTACCTGCTTCTGTTCCTATTGACTCTGGATGGAATTGTAATCCGACTAGTGGATGGTGTTTATGCTGTATAGCCATAATTTCCCCATCATCTTTAGAAGTTGCAGTAATAATAAAATCCTCATGTAATGTAGTCGGCTCTATTATTAACGAATGATAGCGCATTACTTCTACTTCTCCATCTAATTGTGCGAAAATCCCTGTTTGTTTGTAGCTTAATGCTGATAACTTGCCGTGCATAATGTTTTTTGCTTGTTCAATCGAGCCCCCAAAAGCCTGCCCTATCGACTGATGCCCTAAGCAAATTCCTAAAATTGGGTACTTTTTATATAGCTCTTGTACGACTTGCACTGTAATTCCAGCCTCATTCGGCGTTCCTGGACCTGGGGATAAAATAATCGCTTCTGGATCCATATCTTTTATTTCTTCAATTGTTATTTCATCATTGCGTACTACCCTTACTTCCTTACCAAGCATACTAACTTGCTGAAATAAATTATATGTGAATGAATCATAATTATCGATTAGTAAAATCATTTTTTTACCTCCAGTAGCGCACGAGCTTTATTAAGTGTTTCTTCATATTCTGATAAAGGGATTGAATCATAAACGACTCCTGCACCTGCCTGCACATGGGCATGCCCATCCTTAATAACCATTGTACGAATCGCTAGCGCTAAGTCCATATCCCCTGTAGCCGAAATATAGCCTACTGCACCTGCATAAACACCACGTTTTACTGGCTCCATCTCATTAATTAGCTGCATCGCTCGAATTTTTGGTGCTCCGGATACTGTCCCAGCTGGCAAACATGCACTAAGGACGTCTAATACGTGCACTTCATCTCGAAGCTCACCTACCACCTCTGATACAATATGCATGACATGTTTATAGCGTTCAATGTTCATATATTTAGTAACCTTCACTGTGCCAACCTTGGCAATTCGGCCAATATCATTACGCCCTAAATCAACTAACATTCGATGTTCAGCGATTTCTTTCTCATCCGATAATAAACTATCTGCAATTGCCTCATCCTGCTGTTGCGTTATACCACGGGGTTTTGTTCCAGCAATTGGATTTGTCGTGACTTTCCGATTTTTGACCTTTACAAGACTCTCCGGAGAAGTTCCTAAAATAGTGTAAGCCTCAAAATCCATATAAAACATATATGGCGATGGATTGGATGTTCTTAACTGACGATACAAGGCAAATGGATTGCCCGCAAATGGGGAGAAAAAACGTTGAGATAATACAATTTGGAATATATCTCCCTTTACAATATGCTGTTTTGCGCGCTCAACAATAGTAATAAATTCTTCCTTCTGTATCATTGGCTGGAAATCTACTGTACCTAGATCCATCAAACCAAATGTAGTACCAGCACATAGCTGATTCTCCATTTCAACGAGTTCGGCTTCCATCGTTTCAAGTGTGCGTCCTTCATTAAATAAATCAATTGCCGCTAATGTAACCTCTTGTTTTAAATGATCGAATACGATAAATGTATCATAGAAAAAAACATGGACATCTGGCATAGCTAAATTATCATGTAAATACTCACCAATTTTTTCTGCATAAAAGGCCGTTTCATAACCAAAATAGCCAATCGCGCCCCCGAAAAAGGCAAATGGATAGTCCGCTTCATGGAATGGCATGACTTCTTTTAATTTTTTCAACACATTATCGCTAGACTTGTCAATCTCGTCGCCCTTTGAAAATTGATACCCGTTTCTATCCCCAATAAGTTCAGCTATTGGGTTAACGGCGATAAAGGAATAACGACCACTTTCTTCATGCTTGGCTGAAGATTCAAATAACATCTTATGTTTTCCTGCAAGGGATTGATACACCGAAATGGGCGTCATCATGTCCCCTTGTAATACCTTTATGGCAAATCTGCTAAGCTCAACTGTCATACTTAATCTCTCCTTCGCTATGCTCTACTCTGCTCTGCTACACCAGAAATCCATATAAAAAGGCCTTTCCATCACAAAAGGACGGAAAAGCCGTGGTGCCACCTTCATTGGTCTTATTACAAAGACCCTCTCAATGCCTTGTAACGTAGGCAAACGCTAATCCATACTACTCATTTCTGAATTAGAGCTCCGAAGTCCATTCACTATTTATTTGTACTAGCTTCCACCAACCGCTAGCTCTCTAGAACAAATCATAATAGTTACTACTCTTCATCTAAGCTTATTACTAGTATACATTGTAATGTAAAGTATCAAACAATTCAAATTATATTTTACCATGTCATCAACATTCGTCGTCCGTTTCCTCGGCAAGGACAATGTCATACTCATGTACAACCTGTCGAATAGCAAATAAAACATCCTGTCGGACACTTAGCATAACTGCCGTATCATTTGTAGCAACATAGAAGCGAACAAGAACACGATATGATGTTTGGTGAAACTCATCAATATAAACATGAATCATTTCTTTTTCAGTATTAGCATGCAAATAAATTTGCTGATGAATTGTACTTAAAGCACTACGCAATTGTTCCTCTTCATTTTCTGCTGCTACATATAAAAACAGTTCACATTTTCGTTTTTCTCGTTTTGATAAATTATAGATTGGACGATTAACTAAATAAGAGTTTGGCACATATACAAGCCCTTTGTCGCCTGTTTGAATGAGCGTACTACGAAGATTGATATCTTCAATTGTGCCTTCTATTTTTTGGTCCTCCGTTGCAATCCAGTCGCCAATTTGAAAAGGATTGTCAAGTGCAACCGACATCCCACCAAAAACATGCGCCAACGTATCACGTATACCAAAAGCAATCGCTACTCCTGTTAGCCCAATCCCTGTTAAGAAGCCATTTATATTAAAGTTCCAAAATGAAGCTATTGTAAACATGGCTAATATCATCACAAGCACTTTACCGATACGAAGGAAGAACGGTAGAAGAACATTTTGCTCTTCATCGTTATTTAACTGTAATGGTTGCTTCGTATAATAATGAAGCACATCATATATACCTTTAAATGCAAAAAACACCATGATAGATAATACGAAATTTTTTGTTGCAAAATGTGTAAATAAAAATATTTTAAGTAAATTTGATAAACTAAGTACAACTACTGCTGACATAAACGCATAACGGATTGCGTTATTAAATTGTGCAAGTACAGTCGCTTGAAAATTACGTTGTCTCTTTTTTAAAAACGTTACACTGCTCGTAATTATTTTCTTCAGCACAAAATGCTGGAATAGCCAACCAAATACACAAAACGCGACTGCAATTGTAATATCCATCCATGTTGGTGCAGTCAAGTTCGGTAATAACCACTTCATTGAATCCATGTAATTCTCCTTTTACTTACCTATGTACATTATTGTAAATTGTTTTTATACTGTCAAAACGATATGACTGTTCAGTAAAAATAAGCCGACCAAAAGCTCTCTGGTCAGCTGTACATTTTATTGAATCGCATCGTCTGCAAAAATAGCCTTATTTGCAAACCAAAAATGATGCTCATTAAAACGTTGTTCATTCATTGCAATTACTGAAAATTCGGCATGATAACGCTGCTTCATTTCCTCTATCATAGTCTTTGCACGCTTCCCTAATAAATATTGTCCATCAACAGGATTACCTTCAGTAAAAATAATAACATCTGTTTCTGCACATTGCTGATTTTCCTGTAGCAATCCTTTCACAAACTGGAGAACGGGCAAAATCGCCGCTTCCCCTTTTGCCTTATATTCAATAAAATCTTTAAAATCAGATAGATTTAAATGTCCATTTTCAAAGCGATAATGGACATGAATTTGACAATCGTATGGCACGATATATAAATCTCTTTGCTCCTGATGCGCATCCATAAATAAAGACAAAATCATGCTTTTACACAGCTCTGAATATTTGGCCATTCCAGATGTTTGCTCAAGACATATAACCATTGGACCTTGCTCTTCCTTATAATCAACAAATGGAACGTATAGGATATTCCCATTTTTTGTCGTTTGTTGTTTTAGTTTTTGGCGTCTAGCTTCTTGCCACTTTTGCTCATAATACAAACGTTGCTCTTTTCCATTCGCTAACTGCTCTGCCTGTTCAATAGTTGGAACGTTTTCACGAATCTCATGCATGACATCCGCTAGCTCAAGTGCAAATGCTGCCATATTACGTAGTGTCTCACTCTTGTAAAAATAGTCAATAAAAAAATGTTGTTCCTTATCACTTAACTCTTCTAGATGTAAATTTTCATATAGAAAACCTAAGTATTTGCGTTGTTCTATTGAAATTTCTAGACCAAATTTCTTAATAAGTGATTCTACACTGTCTTTCATGCAGCAGCACCTCCTAAGCACCTATTTTTTCGGGATAATGTCTATAGTATAACCAAATTATTTTTTTGACAATACAATAACACCCTACAGTATTTGACGCATCCGCAGAGTGCAATGTTGCTGCAATTTTGTTTATTTAGTTATTTAATGCCGAAAGCAACCCAAAGTGCCAGGCACTCAAACAATTTAATGCTTCATACGTAAAGGTAAAGATGGCCGAAAATATCAATTTTAAAACGAAAAAAGACTATAGCCAATTCGAAGTTTTTCGAGTTAGCTATAGTCTGGAGGGCCTCAATGCAACCTTCTTTTAATTATTCAATTCATAATGTTTACCTTTGATTAAGTAAAATAAATGTTCAGCAATATTAGTTGCATGATCAGCTGAGCGTTCAAGATAACGACAAACAAACGTTAAATGTGTTATTTGCGAAATATGTGCTGGATTTTCAGCACCTGCACGAAGCAATAATGTAACCGTAGCTCCGTATAAATCATCTACATAATCGTCTAGCTCAGCAATTTCCTTGGCACGAACAGTATCTTCGTCCTTAAATGCGGTAATAATGCTCTCAAGCATTTCTACTGTTTTATTGCACATTGTTTGTAAATTGGTTGTCGGAAAGACTAATGGCTCTTTGCCTATACGGATTGTCTCTTTAGCAATATTGACCGCATAATCGCCCACTCTTTCCATATCGGATGCCGCTTTTACAAGCACCATAAGACGACGTAAATCTGTCGCAACGGGCTGCTGCTTGGCAATCATTAAAATAACTCGATCATTAATTTCCTCTTCAAGGCGATTAATAATTAAATCATCCTCAAGAATTTTTAACGCCTTCTCTAAATTTTGCTCTTGTAATGCCTCAAATGAAATTTTTAACGCATTAATACTACTTGTTGCAATTTCCACAAACTGTTCTTGGATTTCTTTAAGCTCTTGCTCAAAGCGTTCACGTACTGCCATCTATCGTTCCTCCTATGCTTAGCCGAAGCGACCTGAAATATAGTCTTCTGTACGTTGATCAGCAGGTGTTTGGAAAATCACATCTGTTTTGTCATATTCAATGACTTCGCCGCTAAGGAAAAATGCTGTACGGTCCGAAATACGTGCTGCTTGTTGCATGTTATGTGTAACAATAATGATCGAATAATCCTTTTTAAGCTCTTGTACAAGCTCTTCTACCTTTAATGTAGAAATTGGGTCAAGTGCAGATGTTGGCTCATCCATTAAAATAACATCTGGCTCTATCGCTAAACAGCGAGCGATACAAATTCGCTGTTGCTGTCCACCTGATAGCCCGTATGCATTTTGATTTAAACGATCTTTTACTTCATCCCAAATTGCCGCACCACGCAGAGACTTTTCAACAATTTCATCAAGAATCTTTTTGTTTTTAATGCCATGAATACGAGGACCATAAGCAATATTGTCATAAATAGATTTTGGGAACGGATTTGGCTTTTGGAAAACCATCCCCACACGAGTACGTAATTCCTCTACTGTATAGCTTTTATCTAAAATATTACGCTCACGATACAAAATCTCTCCGGAAGTACGGACAGTTGGTACTAGCTCTACCATTCTATTCAATGTTTTTAAATAAGTTGATTTCCCGCACCCTGAAGGGCCGATAATGGCTGTTACTTCATTTTCATAAATACTTAAATTAATGTCTTTTAAACCATGATGATCCCCGTACCATAAATTTAAGTTACGTGTATCATACACTACTTTTTTCGCAACTTCAGCGCTAGCCTTTACATTTATATTAATCGATTTAACAACTGATTTTTCCTCTTTAAAATCTAGTACCATAAGGTCACCTCATTAATAACGTTTTTGGAATTTATTTCGAATAAAGATGGCAATCGAATTCATCAGTAACAGCACGATCATCAGCACTAAAATTCCCGCTGCCGCTACATATTGAAATGCCTCTTGCGGACGTTTTGCCCAATCGTAAATTTGCATTGGCAATGCAGTAAACTGACTTAGAAGATCATTAGGTAAAAACTGTAAAATAACAGGAATCCCAAGTACTACTAATGGCGCTGTTTCACCAATCGCACGTGACAAAGCTAAAATACTACCTGTTAAAATTCCCGGTATAGCTGCTGGTAATACGACACGTAAAATTGTTTGCCATTTTGTCGCACCCATACCGTAGGATGCTTCACGTTGTTCATTCGGTACAGCACGAATTGCTTCCTGTGCTGCCACGATAATCACTGGTAAAATTAACAAACTCATTGTTAAACCTGCAGCTAAAATACTTTTACCAAGTCCCAACATCCGAACAAAAATTGTTAAGCCAAGTAAACCAAAAACAATTGAAGGTACACCTGCTAAGTTTGATATATTCATACGAATAAAATCGTTTAGTCTATTTTTCTTTGCATATTCTTCTAGATAAATCGCTGTTCCTACACCTAGAATGATTGACACGGGAGCTACAACCGCCATTAACCACAAAGAGCCCACTAATGCCGCTTTAATTCCCGCCTTATTCGCAAAACGAGAAGCAAAATTTGTTAAGAAATCAAAGTTTAAATAGCCAATTCCTTGCGTCACAATACGGTAGAGCAAAATAGCTAGCATCACAAGTGCAAATGTAGTTGCCAAGAAAAATAAGAACTTCCACACTTTATTGAATGTAATACGCTTTGTCATTCGTTTCTTGACGACTGTATCATCGATATAGCGCATTCTAGTAAACCTCCCTGAAGCGTTTCGAAATATAATGAGCAAGTAGATTCATTACTAAAGTAAAGATAAATAAAGTGAATCCAACTGAGTAAATCGAGTAATAAATCGTCGTCCCATAACCAGCATCACCAGTTGACACTTGTACAATATACGCTGTCATTGTTTGGATGGAATCTGTAACATCAAGATCAAATTTCGGTGTTGATCCCCCAGCAAGTGATACAATCATCGTTTCGCCAATTGCCCGGGAAATAGCGAGTACTACCGATGCTATAATCCCTGATAAAGCCGCTGGTAGCACGACTTTTATAGCAACTTCAAACTTCGTTGCACCTAGGGCTAACGCACCCTCACGCATACTGTTTGGTACAGATGACATCGCGTCCTCTGATAGTGATGTAATCATTGGCAAAATCATAATGCCCACGACAATCCCTGGACTAAGTGCATTAAACAGCTTAAGTTGTGGAATGATTCCTTGTAGCATTGGTGTTACAAACGTCAATGCAAAGAAACCATAGACGATTGTAGGAACACCTGCTAACACTTCTAATATCGGTTTAACTGTACGTCGTATTTTCTCGCTTGCATACTCACTCAAATATATTGCTGAAGCAATCCCAAATGGTACTGCTACTGCTACTGCAATAAATGTTACTTTAAGTGTGCCTGCGATAAGTGGTAATATCCCAAACAAAGGTTCCTTACCAGAAAACGGTAGCCACTGTGTACCAAATAGAAAATCCGTAATCGAAACACGTTTAAAGAATTCAAACGTTTCAAAAATAAGGGTGAAAACAATGCCAAATGTCGTCAAAATCGAGATAAGCGCTGCAGAAAATAATAAAGCTGGCATGGCTTTTTCCACTATTTTCTTAGTTTTATGATTGCGCGAATTTGCAATTAATTGTTGCACAGATGAAGTCTTATTTTCTTTATGAGAAACCATTGGGTACTCCTTTCCATTAAGCAAGGGAAAGAGCATACATCTCTTTCCCTCTATGCATGTTTGCTTATTTTAAACCTTCTAAAGTTTTTAAGCCTTCAGCATATTTTTCGTCAGGTAGACTAACATAACCTACTGCCTCTGCCATATCCCCTGCATTTTCAAGTGTAAATTTGATGAAATCATACGCTGCTGCATTATCTTTAATTGCACTGTTTTTCACATATGTGAACAACGGACGTGAAAGTGGCGTATACTCCCCAGCCTCAATTGTGTCATGTGTTGGTTCAATGCCATTTACTTTCACAATGTTTAATTTATCTTTATTTTCTAAGTAGTAAGCGAAGCCGAAGAAGCCAATAGCATTTTTGTCACCAGCAACACCTTGGACTAGCATATTATCATCCTCTGATAATGTTGCAGCACTTACTAGATCAGCACCATCTAAAACTACTTCATCAAAGTAATCATACGTACCTGAGTCAGTACCTGGTGAATAGAATACGATTTTCTCTGCTGGCCATGATGGGTCGATATCTGACCATTTTTTCTCTGTGCCATCTTCAGTCCAAATTTTCTTTAATTGATCTATCGTTAAATCCTTTGCCCAATCGTTATCAGGGTTCACCACTACCGATAAACCATCATATGCTAAAGCTAACTCAGTGTAAGCAATTCCTGCTTGCTCTAGTTTTTCTTTCTCTTCAGTTTTTATAAAACGAGATGCATTTGAAAAGTCTGTCTCACCTGCGATGAATTTTTCAAAACCGCCACCAGTACCAGAAACACCTACCGATACTTTGACATCCGGTTGTGCACCTGCATACTCTTCAACGACTGCTTCAATGATTGGTGCTACTGTTGATGAACCATCACCAGCAACTGAACCTTGCAGTTTCTCGTCAGCAGCTTCTTGTCCTGAGTTCGCTGGTGCATTCGTTTCTGCATTGTTACCATTTTGCGCTGAGTTGTCTCCACTACATGCACCTAGCATTAATGCTGAACCCATTACCGCTGTCATCGTTAAGTACTTCCACTTTTTCATCTCATTTGCCTCCGTCACTAACTTTTTTATTTGTTGTTTGCCTTACAATCTTTACTATAATGACTTATTGTTGAATTCGTATAAATCGTTCGTAAAAGACACGTAAAGGAATGTAATGCTTTGTAAACGATTGTAAAGATTCATTTACAATCCCATTCATACTTGCTTCCTTTAGGAAAAATGCTATAATAAGCATTTGTGTCAGGAAATACTATAAGAGGAGTTTGACTTTGTGATTAATCATGCAAAAGTACAAAATGCCGATTACTTCAAAACATATTTAACACTTATCATGGACCATCGAGAGTTGTCTTTACAGGAGGCTATTGATTTTATGATGTCATCTTATTTCTTTAATAATATAGAGCTGTATGGAAAAAAACCGAAGCAACAGTTTGAATTAGCCATTCAACAACTTTCTGTATAGTAAATCGCCGATAGATATGTAGAAATCGCCGATAAGCACTCAAAAATCGCCGATAAATGCCCAAGAATCGCCGCTTACCTAGACATAATCGCCGATAGAAATCCAAACGCTTTGACTATAAACAAAATAAAACCGCTAGGCATTTAACATGCGCTAGCGGTTTTTTTATTCTTGTTCATCCTCACCAATTTTTTCATCTGTAATTGCAGGTAAAATTGGTTGCTCTACTTTATTATCTGTCACTTTTGTAGTGTCATACTTTTCTTTTAGCTCATAATACTTATCTAATGCACGTCTTGCAATAATGTTATTACTTGATATATGTTGATCAAGGTTCGTTGACACCCATGGAATTACAACAGCATAAGCAATTTCAGGATTTTCATATGGCGCAAAACCAACATGCGTCAAATTGGTCGTATTTGTGCCATAACGCTCACGTAACGGTCCATAGTAAACTACTTCGGCTGTACCAGTTTTTCCGGCAGCTGTATACGGCGCATTTGAAAATGCTGAACGTGCTGTACCACGAGTACCTGTATAAACACGACGCAAACCTTGTTTAACATAATTAATTTCATCATCTGTATTATCGATATGATTTAATATTCTTGGTCCTACTTCTGTCACTAATTGTCCTAGTTGTTGACCATCTTTTGATGGATCACGCACTTCTTTCACAACATGGGGCTGAATACGATAACCACCATTTGCTATCGTTGAAATGTACTGAGCAAGTTGTAGCGGTGTATACGTATCATACTGACCTATCGCTAAGTCGAGCGTTTTACCACCCATTGTCGGGCCAGATGGACCTTCTACTCCACTAAATTCATTCGGTAAATCAATACCTGTTTTAACGCCTAAGCCAAACTGTGCATAGGAATTTCGCATATTTGGGAATGTCTTATCATTTAATCGTAGTGGCATGTTATAACTATATGGTGTTCCATTGATAAGCATTGCTGTTTTAAACATGTAAACGTTCGAAGATTGTTCAAGTGCACTTAAGCCGTCCATTGAAATATACCCAGTATGGTTAAAGATCGATTTTTTTACTGGTGTACCAAGTAAATGGATCGGTTCATCTCCCAATACTGTGTTCGGCGTAATGGCCCCTAGTTTATAACCTGTCAGCAAAGTGGCTGCTTTTACTACAGATCCTGCTTCATAAGCTGTTGTGAATGATCCATACGCATAATCCACAACGACATTTTTTCCTGTTTCAGAATCTTTTTCGATTTTTTTACCGACCATTGATAAAATGTCACCCGTGTTCGGATCCATCATGACTAAGAATGCTCGGTCTAATAAACTAGAGCCTGACATTGCTTTTAATTTAAGCAATTCTTCCTCAACAATTTTTTCATTCGCTGCTTGTAACTCGCTATCAAAAGTTAATACTAAATCTTTTCCAGGTTCACCCTCATAGGTTGTGACAGTATCGACTACTTGCCCTTTTTTATTCGTAATATTTTTGACAACTGTTTTTTGCCCTTGTAAAAGCTCCTCATATTGCGCTTCAATATAACTTTCTCCTACGCGGTCATTACGTGAGTAATCTCGTGCTAAATAATAATTTAGCTTATCTTTCGGTATACCCTTTGTTGGAACTGTTGTCCGTCCTAACACAGAAAGTGAAGATAGCTTGACACGCTTCCAGTCTGTCGTCGTGTTGACACCTGGTAACTCTGTTAAACGTTCGGAAACACGTGCAAATTCATCAGCAGTTACATTTTCACTTTTAATGATTTGTGGCGATAAATTATAGCCTGATACCATCTCACGATAAATGGCTAGTACTTCTAAATCAGCATCTGTTAATTGTGCTAATTCTTCGTCGGTAATGCGCTCACGCACAACCTTATCAATCTCTGCATTTGCTTGACTTGTCGTAATATTTTCTTGCGTTTTAATTTTCGTTTGCTCTGCATCAGAAATTTTTGCGTATGCCGCATCATGATTTTTTAAAATCCAAAAATCATATTTATCACGTAATGTGACACGATCTGTCGGCTGATCAATTAGCTGCGCAAGCTTTTCTGCTATTGCAAGCATATCCTCAGTTTTTGTCGTCTGCATTTTCGTATATGTAATTGCATTTTCTGGCTGATTATCAACTAAAATTCGCCCATAACGATCATACATTCTACCCCTAGGCACACTAGTATTAACAGGTACTTCCTCTGTCCGTTCTAAAATACGAACATAATCTTCCCCTTTTACTATTTGCATATAACCAAGCCTAAAAATTAACATCGAAAACACGATAAATATAGCAAAGAAAAGGACATTCATACGAAATGTTAAATTAGAGTGATGCTTTGCTTTAACACTCGCTGCGCGATTTTTTCCCGGTGCTTTGCGCATATGTATTACCCTCCTCATCTAATAACTGTTTAAATACACGATACCTAGTATACCATTCGAAGCTGAGTCAGAAAAGCATACACTTGAATCAATTTTATAATTGTTGTTTTCCATTAAAAGAAAATATTGAAAAAATATAGAATAGGATTGTTTGCATCATTATGCAATAGGCAAACGCTTTCCTCGGCAAGCATCGAGCACCTTCCTTCGCTATGCTAAGTCCAGGCTTGTTTATCCCACTGGAATCTTCGAACTTTGTTCCATTGAAAATCGTTATTTTCCCTTTTAAAAAAACCATATGAAATAAACTCACTTTAGAATTCCTTACTAATAGCTTCAATTATTTGACGGTACTTTGCAAGAAAAGTTTCCTTCAATATATATTGATTTCTTTAAAACAGTTAACGACTATAGTAAGTTTTCAGTTTGATGCGATAAATTCATTTAAAAAGGGCTATGCCCAGGTGATCTTTCACCCTTTGCATAGCCCTCTACTTAAAAATTAATTTTTATAGTTCCACTTCACTAATGTCAGCTTCGCAGAAACATAATTGTTTTCTCGCAAATGATTATTTTGCAGCTTGGAATTTAGCTTCTACTACATCCCAGTTTACTACGTTCCAGAAAGCACCGATATAATCTGGACGACGGTTTTGGTAGTTTAAGTAGTAAGCGTGCTCCCAAACATCTAATCCTAAGATTGGTGTTTTACCTTCCATAATTGGAGAGTCTTGATTTGGTGTAGATGTAACAGCTACTGAATCACCATCAACGATTAACCACGCCCAACCTGAACCGAATCGAGTTGTTGCAGCTTTAGCAAACTCTTCTTTGAAAGCATCGAAAGAACCAAATTTAGCATCGATTGCTTTTGCTACTTCACCAACTGGAGTTTTTGAACCGCCTGGAGCGATTAATTCCCAGAATAGTGTGTGGTTAGCATGTCCGCCACCGTTGTTACGAACTGCAGTTTGTTTGTCAGCTGGAAGTGCGTCGATATTTGCGATTAAGTCATTAATGTCTTTTTCAGCAAATTGAGTTCCTTCTACTGCTGCGTTTAAATTTGTTACATAAGTATTGTGATGTTTAGAATGGTGAATCTCCATTGTTTTTGCATCAATATTTGGTTCTAATGCGTCATAAGCATAAGTTAATTGTGGTAATTCGTAAGCCATTTTTAAGTTCCTCCCTAAAATAAAGAAATAATTAGTACATCCTTAGATTATCAAAATTGGTCAAACCATTCAATTAAAAATACCTCAAATCAAAGATTTCAGCCTTTTGACCGAAAAACCAATCCAATCTCTATCATACCCACTTCTTTATTTTGTTAAACTTTATAATTACACCCACAAAAGTGCACGACCACATTATATGGCAATAAAGAAAATGACAATCATCACAATTTGAATAACCGCTTTCGCTACCGTTGATGTTAAAAAGCCGATAAGGGAACCAACACCACTTTTTACTGCTTCCCCAACTGTTCTTCGCTCCACTAGAAGCTCCGCAATAACCGCTCCTAAAAATGGACCTACTAATATTCCTGCAACTGGAATAACAAATGGACCAATCAATAAGCCAATTGTACTTCCCCACATTCCTGCATTTGAGCCGCCAAATTTTTTAATACCAAAAGCATTTGCAACCGTATCAGCACCAAATAGCAGGACAACAAATAATATTTCAATAGCCCAAAACCACCAGCTTAAATCGGCGAATGAGAAAAATAATCCATACAGTAAAAAACCACCGAGTAAAAATAAAACGCCAGGGATTATCGGATACACTAAACCTACAAATGAAATAATAAAGCAGGCAATTACTACGATCCAGCCAACGACTTCCATAAACATTCTCTCCTTTTGTCGTGCATTGCCTTTAATACGAAACATATTGCCAAAAGTTTCATACCTAATGACGAATACCTAATATAGAATCTGCAATATTAACAGCATGATCCCCTATTCTCTCCAAGTTACTCACAATATCCGTATACACGATACCCGCAGCGCCACTACATTCATTCGTATTTAAGCGTGCGATATGCTTTTGTCTTAGTTTATCCTCCATATCATCAATTAAACTCTCGAGCTCTGTAACTTCTTGTGCCAAACTAAGACTAGCTGTATCAAGCGCTTCTATGCTTTTACGTACTGCCTCAATTGCGAGACTAAACATACCAATTAAATCTTGTCGAGCTGACTTACTTAAGCTTACTTCATGGTGATCTTTATATTGTAAAAGCTCTAATATATTTTCAAAATGGTCGCCGATACGCTCAATATCACGTACATTTGTTAAAAGAGTATGGTGACGAACCGAATCAGCATGAGAAAGTGGTTGCTTTGAGACCATAACTAAATAATTTGTTATTTCTTTATCTAAGTGATTGAGTCCAACTTCCAATTGTAATACTGTCGGAATATGTGCAGATTCCCCAGTTTTCATATATAAAAATGTTTCTTCTAATCCCCTAAGTGCATGCTCGCCCATCCGCAAAACTTCCTCTTTTGCCTGCCCTAGCGCAATGGCAGGAGAAGAATCGATAAATGCTGGATCTAAATGTTTCGTCGTAACATCAATATTACCATCATTACCAGGTAATAATTTTGTTACTAGCAACGTCAATCCTGCAATAAATGGTAGCTGAATCATCATATTAAAAACATTAAATGATCCATGTGCTACAGCAATTTGCATACGTGGCTCCAAGTGAAACAGACCACTAATCCACTGTACATAGTTTATAAATGGGGTAAAAAGCAACATAAAAATAACTGTCCCAATAACATTAAACAACACATGTGCTGCCGCAGCACGCTTTGCATAGATTGAAGCACCTAATGAAGCTAAAACAGCTGTAATCGTCGTCCCTATATTTTCACCAAATAAAATCGGTAGCGCACTATCTATGCCAATTAAATTCTCAGCATATAAGCCTTGAAGTACCCCGACTGTCGCTGTCGAGCTTTGTACGAGCAACGTAAAAATAGTACCTAGAAATATTCCAATTACCGGCTGGTTACTTAGATGAATGGTTAATGATGCGAAATCCGCTAATTGATGCAGCGACTGCATACTTGCACTCATTAACTCTAGCCCTAAAAACAAACCACCAAAGCCAAATAAAATTTGCCCAATATGATGATAGATTGCTTTTTTAAAGAAAAATAAACATGCTGCACCAATCGCAAGTAGCGGATAAAAATAAATACCAATATTAATGCCGATGATAAATGCGGTTATTGTTGTACCAATATTAGCCCCCATGATAACACCAATAGCTTGACGAAGTGTTAAGAAGCCTGCACTTACTAGGCCAACAGTAATCACTGTTGTTGCTGAGCTTGACTGGATACAAACCGTTACGATTATACCAACTAACACACCCATTAGCGGATTTGTTGTAAATCGATTCAACCATTCTCGAAGTCTATCATCTGCCGATTTTTGTAAACCTTCTCCCATATATTTTATGGAAAATAAAAAGACCCCTAATCCACCTAAAAATTGAAATAATATGCTTTGCCAATCTATTGTCAATGGTTTTCGCTCCAATTCCTACGTCTCTACTACTCTATTCCTAATCATTAAATGAAATTGTACAAAAAGTAAAGAAAACCTTTAACTTCTTTACACAATGTTAACATTTTAGCATCGTATTCTCAGATAAAGTTACTAAATTCCATATCTAGTCATTCCTGAACATGTTAGAATATCGTTTGGAGGAGATATAAATGAAACACTCACAATTATTTATCGATAGCTTAATACATCCTAAAAAACTAGCAGCCTATCGTTTACTACCTATTGGAAAAGTTATTCAATATACCTTTCTATTAATTACGATTGTTACAGTATTTTCTTTTGGGCGTTTTTCTGCTGATATGTCTATCAATACGATTGACATTAGCGGTATAACCGAATACATAGAACAAATAAAGTGGCTCTTATACCCTGTCACATTCATTATGCTGTTTGTAATGACAACAATGTTGATTTTTGGGCAAATTGCTCTCTATGCGTTAGCAGGATTATTTATTTTAAAAATTATGAAACGCCGTGGTGAATACCGCCATATTTGGCGCACAACAACATTCGCTATTACATGGGCCACTATTTTAAGTATGCTAGCAGAGTACATTCCAAATGCCGCTACAATTATCTCTATATTGTCATTACTTTTAACTATAACTCTATTAATCGTTGCCTTTACAAAATATCCAAAACAACCAATTTCAAAATAATAGGCATGATTCCCCTCTCTTCTCAATATAGTGTAGAAAAAGGAGGGGATTTTTTGCGTGCATTCTTATTAACCGTTGCAATTGTGCTTATCGCATTTGTCGTTAAAGTAGATTTAACAGAGGGAACATTATCTCTTGCTGCCTTCTATCCTAAAGAAAGTCAAAACGCATTTTGTGAAGACCAACGCGAACCTACTTACATCAGTGTACAAACGATTCAAGGTGATACGATACATAGCTTATTTGCACTACATCCTGCAAAAATGCCGATGACCTTTCCAGAACGACTAGAGCTTTTTTATCAATTAAATCCACATTTACAATTACAAGCACTTGTCCCAGGCGAAAATATTAAGCTTCCCCTCTCATTTGAATTCGAAAATAAATGCGGAAAATGAAAAGTTAACGTTTCTTCCTTGTCCTTATTTTCTTACACTGATAAAATAAGTGTCAGTGACGGCTGAAAGTAGTGGCCCGAAAAGGAGAGAAAGTTAATGAGTGAAATTTGTCACCGTTCAAAAACACGTCCAGTACGTGTCGGTAATTTAACAATAGGTGGTAGTAATGAATTATTCATTCAAAGTATGTGTACAACAAAAACACATGATGTCGAAGCAACAGTAGCAGAAATTCTTCGACTTGAAGAAGCAGGCTGTCAAATCGTTCGTGTTGCAGTCCCAGATGAGCGTGCAGCTGATGCAATTGCAGAAATTAAGAAACGTATCCATATTCCATTAGTAGCTGATATTCACTTTGACTATAAATTAGCTTTAAAAGCAATTGAAAATGGTATTGATAAAGTTCGTATTAACCCAGGTAATATTGGGCGTAAAGAAAAAGTTGAAGCAGTTGTTACAGCAGCGAAAGCAAAAGGTATTCCTATTCGTATTGGCGTAAATGCTGGTTCACTAGAGCGTCATATTCTTGAAAAATACGGCTATCCAACTGCAGATGGCATGGTAGAATCTGCATTACACCATATTAAAATTTTGGAAGACTTAGATTTCCACGATATTATCGTGTCAATGAAGGCATCAGACGTTAATTTAGCTATTGAAGCATATGAAAAAGCTGCAAAAGCATTTGATTACCCTCTACATTTAGGTATTACAGAATCAGGTACACTTTTTGCAGGGACTGTAAAATCAGCTGCTGGGCTAGGCGCCATTTTGTCAAAAGGCATTGGTAATACTCTTCGCATTTCTCTTTCTGCAGATCCTGTGGAGGAAGTGAAAGTTGCACGTGAGCTATTAAAATCATTTGGTTTAGCCTCTAATATGGCGACATTGATTTCTTGTCCTACATGTGGACGTATTGAAATCGATCTTATCTCTATCGCTAACGAAGTTGAGGAATACATTTCAAAATTGAATGTTCCTTTAAAAGTTGCTGTTCTAGGCTGTGCAGTAAATGGTCCTGGTGAAGCACGTGAAGCAGATATTGGTATCGCTGGTGCGCGTGGTGAGGGTCTCTTATTCATGAAAGGCAAAACGGTCCGTAAAGTGCCAGAAGAAACAATGGTAGAAGAGTTGAAAAAAGAAATCGATAAGCTAGCTGCTGAAATGGCAGAAAAACGTGCGGCTGAAGAAGCAGCAAAAGCGAACGCCTAAGGAGGTGCTTGCATGACAAAGCCTCGTTTTGGAATCGATATTGATGGAACAGTAACATGTCCGAGTACACTCATTCCTCACATCAATAAGCAGTACAATGTGAATATTACTCTGGATGATGTATGTGAATATGATTTTTTATCAGCTTTCCCGCACCCAGTAGATCGCACAGCATTCAACGCGTGGTTTAAGGAAAATGAGCCTTATATGTATGAAGTTTCTGAAGCTGCAAAAGATGCCAAAGACATTTTAAGTGCTTGGCAAAATACTTATGAGCTATATTACATTTCCGCACGCGGTCAAAATGTATCTGATATTACGATGAACTGGTTTAAGTCACAGGCTATCCCTTTCGATCATATTGAACTTATAGGTAGCCATGATAAACTAGCTACAGCGAAAAAGCATAGTGTAGCTGCTTTCTTTGAGGATAAACATGATAACGCTGTGATGCTCGCTGAAGAATTAAAAATACCCGTCGTGTTATTCGACACACCATACAATCGACTTGCTGTACCTGACAATGTTGTGCGCGTTTACAATTGGCAAGAAGCAAATCAATTTATTACTAATTACTTTAAATAATACTTATTAAAAAAATCTTAAATAAAAGAGTCGTGTTTCCTTTGTGAAACACGACTCTTTTCAGATTGTTACAATGCAGAACTTGTCTAAAAATCGCCCATGGCAACACATCGGGTATACGAAGAAATTTATTGTACTTTAAACTTCAAGAATCCCCCGTAACCAACGCTCCACAAAATTTTCAAAAGTTATCCCATAATTATCATATACTGCGTGATAAACAAAATATGTTCCTAATCGGTCGAGTATTTCATCATTAATTTTCATCCCAAAACGCTCCCCTTTCAAATAATAATTATTTAAAAATTCAGTCTATTGATTTTTTGCAATCAAGCATACTTTGGAGAAGGCAGTATCGTTGAAAAAACGTCACAATCTGCCGCTTACATACCCTTTCTTCATAATTTTCTTTTCGTTAATATAGTAGTAACAACTAGTGGAACTGGGGGTACTCCTTGTGAAATGGATGACAAAACTCGCTATTGTTACATGCCTGTCTGTCTTACTTGCTGGCTGTGGTGATAGACTAACTGAAATTAAAGATGCTTTTTCGGGCATTAACTCAGCAGCTGATGCAGCAGCTAGCGCAGTTAGCCAAGATGTGCATGCAATAAGAGCACTTACAATTAATTACAACGACGAATCCTTTACTATTAATGACCTATTTAAAACTATTTTACGTGACATACGCTGGGAATATGACGGCGAAAAAAACGAGCTTCATGTACAAGGCACTTGGCAAGCACCGTTATTCTCTGAACAAGCTTGGGATGATCGTATGCAAGAACAGCTTGCTGAAACGGGTTTGGTAACCGTTATTTGTGTAATGCAAGACGATCAAATTGATAGCTCACAGACAGAAGTAACGCTTGTGTACAATCAAGAGAAGATACTACAATTAAGTGGTGATGATGCCCTACATCATCTATATGATACATATTTAAAAAAATAATTCTTATAGCTTTTCTGACGGTTATCGTTAAGAAAAGCTATTTTTATGTAGATTAACGCCATTTGCAAAACCTTACCTCTACAAATTTCCATGACACAAAGAAATCTTACAATTTAGAAATATTAAAGCTTATTATTTGAATGCTAGTAAACCATCACGTTATAATCAAAGTATCACGTGATGGTTGGGAGGTCATTGCATTGGGACAGAAAAACTAAAAATTGGTGAGCTTGCTCAAAAAACAGGCATTACAAAAAGAACAATCGATTATTATACAAATTTAGGCCTGTTGGAGGCAGAACGTTCCGAGTCAAACTATCGCTATTATGACCCTGCCATGATTGATCGACTTTATTTTATTGAACAACGTAAACAAGAAGGGCTTTCACTAGGAGAAATACAAAACGCACTCAATATTACTAGTTATGAAGAAATCGATGTTCAAATGCTACGTTTAAAAATGCAAGATTTAGAACATGATGTATCATCTTTACTTGAACAAATGAACAATCAAGACACTAATAATATCCAATCAATTAAAAAAAATGTTTCACCTGAAAGTATTGCACTTATGCAATCTTTATTATTACTTATTAATACCTAGGAGGTGACGTTCTGTTTTGCAGAACGACTATTTGGAGACCATACTGAATTTATCAATTTTCACGATTTTATTAGCGTTAACCGCGTTTTTCGTCGCAACGGAATTTTCAATTGTTAAAATGCGTTCCTCTAGACTTGACCAATTAATCGCAGAAGGCAATAAAAATGCCATTCCCGCGAAGCATGTTGTCAATCACTTAGACGAATACCTATCCGCCTGTCAGCTTGGCATAACGATAACAGCACTTGGTATCGGGATGGTAGGAGAAAAAACCTTTGAATTTATGCTGCATCCATTATTTGAAATGATCGGAATTGCTGATAAGTATATACCGATTTTCACAATTGGTACCGCTTTCGCTATCGCTACTTTTTTACATGTTGTCGTCGGTGAATTGGCACCAAAAACAGCAGCTATCCAAAAGACGGAAAAAATTGCATTACTTTTTGCTAAACCGATTATCGCTTTCTATAAATTGATGTACCCATTCATTTGGTTTTTGAACGGATCAGCTCGTATTCTTCTAGGCTTCTTCGGCATGAAGCCAGCAAATGAGCACGAAATATCGCATACGGAAGAAGAATTGCGCTCATTGCTATCTGAAAGTTTTAAAAGCGGTGAAATTAATAAAACTGAGTTAAAATTCGTCAATAATGTCTTTGAATTTGACGAGCGTATTGCTCGTGAAATTATGGTTCCCCGAACAGAAATAGCAGGCATTGAAAAAAACGAAACCTATACCAATATTATTCATTTTATCGCCGCTGAAAAATATACTCGCTACCCTATTTATGATGGTGACCGAGATAATATTTTAGGATTTATTAATGCAAAAGAGTTATTTACTCATGGTCTACTCGAACAATTAACTGATGATTCTTTTGTGCTTGAAAATTTTATTAACCCTGTTATTCGAGTAATAGAAACGACACCTATTCAACAATTACTAGGCCGCATGCAAAAGGAACGCATTCATATGGCCATTTTAATGGATGAATATGGTGGTACGTGTGGACTTGTAACGGTTGAGGATATTTTAGAAGAAATCGTTGGAGAAATTCGTGATGAGTTTGACGATGATGAAGTTGCTGAAATTCGAAAAATTAGTGACAATCATTATATTTTGAATGCCAAAATGCTTGTTGAAGATGTAGAAAATTTACTACAAATCTCACTAGATACAGATGATGTAGAAACACTCGGTGGTTGGTTCTTAACCGTGAATAATGGCATTAGGGCTAGTAAAAACATCGAGCTGGAACAATATGTATTTAGCATTTATGAACAACATGGTCATCAGCTTCACTATATCGAAGTACGTCCGCTCCATAAAGCTGCCCCTGTTACAACAGAAAGTTAACTGGACTATTTCCCTTCGTTAGAATCATCAAATGGCAATTAAAACTGAAGATAAATAAGGCTATATGAATATTTCTATATACTTTTCGACCATTCCATTATTAGCCATATTTATATATAATGTTTATATAAATGATTCTATTTTCAGGGGGCAATGTTATGAAACTTTTTAAACTTTATCATTCTGACGGTATCCACATTATTACCGATGTTAAAAAACACAAGACAAATATCGAATTAAAAACGATTACAGGAGAAATTTTATATATTATCGTTGTAACCGACGAAAACTATACAGTATACGATGACCGCTTCGCTGGTGCTTCTAAGCAGTTAAATTCTGTTGAGGCATTTGATATTGATGGAAGTTTCAGAAGCCTTGACTTCGATAATATGCGCTCATTATTCAAAGAAGCATTTACGAAACTATTACAGGAAATCGCTGAGTGTGTAAATGATGGAGACGAGCTAGTCGATCTTGATACGTTACGCCATAAAGTAAGTGCCCAAATTAAAGGAATTCATTTCCGTGTTATTTCTGACACAAAAAAATATGAATATTAATTGCCTGTTATCACAATCAACAACAGACTGCTCAATGAGTAAGATTCTTCTTTGAGCAGTCTTTTTCTTTCGCTCCGTATTCTATTACCACTTCAAATGCAAGCTCCCCAAATCTCGCACTACCATTTTGACTTTCATGTATAATGGAGCGTAACAACCTGATGAAAGGATGTTTGCATGAATCGTGAACAACTAATTTCCCTCATTTCAGAGAAACTCAAATTAATTCGAACAGAAAAAACATTAACGCAAGATCAAATGAGCAACCTATTAGGTCTTTCAAAAAAAACACTCGTGCAAATTGAGAAAGGTCGTATTACAACCGGCTGGACCACTGCAGTTGCTGTATGCGCACTATGTCGTGAAAGTTCAATTTTACAGCATGAGCTAGGCGGTGATCCCCTTGAGGTTGTTGACTTAATCGCCAATAATGGCACATTACAACCACAGGAAAAAACGATGGGCGGATACATATGGTGGAAAAATGTAAATGAATGGAAAGGTTATCGTTTACAACAAAATGTCATTAGTCAACATTATCGAATTTTAGATACCGACAACTACCGCTTGCTTTCAACTTTTGACGAAAGTATTGCGGAGCAAGAATGGAACAAAATTAAAAACAGTTAATTTCTAATTTGAATATAATCCTCTAATCCCAAGGAGGTTTATATTCAAATTATTTATTTCGCAACAAATATCTAAGGAACATCTAGAATATTTCTTATTTTCTATCAACGCTTACACTACCACAACTCCTCCTCTCATTTATTGCAAATCTATAGACAAACGATTAAATGCTCAAACTCTCACTGACATAAGATAAAAGAAGGCGATAATTTGTAGAAGAAGCGTTATCGAATGAACATAAACCTCTAAAATGGTTACGTTTCAGGTATTTGTGCCGTCATTAATAAATGAGAAAAGTCGAATTTTGTAAGATTCTTCTCTATAATGTAAAGTAACGCCTGTTATACTGGAAAGGATGCTTTTTTATGACACGTATACTAGCAATTAGTGATATACATGGAGAACTAGAACTTTTGGAAGAATTATTGCTAAAGGTAAAGTTCGATGCAACACAAGATGAGCTATTTTTACTTGGGGATTATATTGATCGAGGTCCTGCTTCTTGTGGCGTTTTAAATATAGTTGCGGAACTACAAGCAACCGGTGCACGGGTTCTACTAGGAAATCATGAAGCCATTATGCTAAAAGCCTGTCGTTCAGGGATTCCAAAAGCTTGGAATCATTGGACTTCGCTCTGTGGCGGAGATGCAACACTTGCCAGCTATGGCTATCATGTGGAAGATTTTGAAGACGTTATTGTCAACAATACCTTACCTAGTTACATTCAAACATTACCGAAGCTCGAGGAACATTTACAGCTTATAGAAACTTTTGAAACTTATATAGAGTTAGAAGATGCCATTTTTGTACATGGCGGCGTTGTGCCTGGCCTAGCATTGACGGACACAGACCCTTTACAACTTATATGGATTCGAGAAGAATTTCATACAGGCTATGATGGAGAGAAAACGGTGATTTTTGGGCATACCCCTACTTATAAGTTGCATCAAGACCCAACAAATTACGATGTTTATTTTGGTGACAATAATATTATCGGCATAGATGGTGGAGCTGTATTCGGAGGACGACTTCACGCACTCGAATGGCCGAATCGTCAAATTATATCTGTTGAAAGTGAAAAGCCAACAAGCTTAGAATAACTTGTTGGCTTTTCTATTTAGTTTCACCTATAACAACAGTTAATATAGTTTAAATATAACCCCAGCTAGCGAATAAATAATAACTGTTGAGAAGAGAATTGTCATATGCAAAAGTGAGAACACAAACATTTTTGTCGCCCACTTCTCTTGATTTTTATTGCTATGATAGCCGTAAATGCTCATTGCAAGCCATGCGACACTTAATATAAGTGCTACAAGCATAATACCCATACTTAAGGAACCAAATAAAAAGCTAGATAATATTAGCAATATTAAATAAAAGTTCGTTTGGTAATAAGTACGACGCATCCCTTTTATTACAGGTAACATCGGAACATTGGCCGCTTCATAATCTGCATGCTTTCGAATAGCAATCGCATAAAAGTGTGGCATTTGCCATATGACCATGACAAAAAAGAGACCCATTAAAGCTGGGTGTGTAATATCTGAAGATACAGCCGCCCAACCAATTAAAGGTGGTACTGCGCCTGATATACTCCCTACTTCGGTATTATAAATTGTGCGACGTTTTGTCCACATTGTATACGGTACAACATATAAAAAGACACCAATAAAACCAAATAATGCTGCTAGTGGTGAAGCTAATGCTAATACACCTATTCCAACAATTAGCATAACGATTGCTAAAATCATCGTTGTTTTTGCTGACATTTCACCTGTTACTGTAGGACGATTTTTCGTACGTGGCATAATGGCATCTATATCACGGTCATACACATTATTAAACGCACCGGCAGCACCGATAACAAGTGCTGAACCAACTGTTGCAAAAATGATTTCTGGTATATTGTCCAAAAGCGTCATTTTATTTTTATACATCCCTAGCGTTAAGCCAGCCCACATAGGAATTAAATTGGATTTTATAATACCTGTTTTAACTGTTTGTGCTAAAACATTAGAGAGTGAGTGTTTCTCTATTGTCTTTTCTACAGTTTGTGGATTTTGATCCGTTTTTAGATTTTGTTCCATTCCTCTTAATTCCTTTTCTATTATAATTTCTATATGCGTCCTTCGATAGAAAGAGACATTTTTTGCATTCAACTTATCAAATTATTATTTTACCCCTTTTAGGGCAGCTATGTCTCAAAGTTCACATAAAGTACATGATTTCATGAATGAAATAGGTTTAAGCCAAATCACAACTTCTTCTATGATACCACCGACTAGCATGAATTTGAACCTAATTGCCTTCTTTCCTGCATAATGCTATTCAAGAAAAACAATCTGCTCTATACTAATAGGTATGTTCTATTTAATTGAAGGAGTGTCTAACACGTGAAATACGGATTTATTGGTCTAGGTAATATGACCACAGCCATTATAAAAGGAATGTGCAATAGCGGAGATTTTGATTCCTCTTATATATATGGCTATAATCGTACAAAATCTAAAACAACTAAACTTGCAACCTCTTATGGCATACAAGCGACAACTTCCATCAAGGAACTGATGGTAAATTGTGATGTCATTATTTTAGGTGTAAAACCACAAATGTTACCTGATGTTTTGCCAGAAGTTAAAAACCATTTACAAGAAAAGCATATGATTGTTTCCATTGCGGCTGGTAAAAATCTCAACTACTTCCAAGGCTACCTTTCAGAGTCCACACCAATTATTCGCGTTATGCCAAATATCAATGCCCTCATTGGCGCATCAACAAGTTGCTACACTACAAATGAGCAGGTGACAGATTCACAACTTCGACTCATTACAACATTATTTGAAACAATTGGCACGATTATTGAAGTACCTGAGCACCTATTCTCCATCTTTACGACAATTGGTGGGGCTTCACCCGCTTTCACCTATATGTATATTGATGCATTAGCTCGAGCAGCTGTGCGCGAAGGTATGCCTAAAAATATGGCACTTGATATAGCAGCGAACGCTGTATTAGGCAGTGCGAAAATGATCTTACAATCAAAAGAACACCCATGGGCACTTGTCGATCAAGTATGTTCTCCAGGAGGAACGACAATTCAGGGCGTATCTTCACTGCAAAGCAATCATTTCGAAACGACAATCCACGATGCAGTTGCGGCTGTAACGGATAAGGACCGCAGTCTTTCTAAATAAAGCATAAATATTAAACGGCATCGAGAAGTTTATTCCCGATGCCGTTTATTTTCTATCGTTACTGCATGTTCTCTTGTAATTGTTGTGTTAAAAACATCACTAAATCTTGTCTGTTTTCCGGCGTAACACCATGTCCATCTGGATATTGTTTGAATGTAACAGTTGCACCGAATTGTTCAAATAGTTCCTTACTTTCAACGCCCCATTGAGATGGAATAACATAATCATAATCGCCATGAGAAATAAAGGCACGTAGATGATTAACTGTACGAATTGCATACTCCTCAGTGACAAATTTTGGCGTGTATCCGCTTAATGCTACAACGCCTGTAATTAAATTGCCCATAACAAAAGCTAATGACTGTGCCAAAACAGCACCTTGACTAAATCCAAGTACATATACCTTGTGAGGGTCAATTTGAAACTCTTCAATAGCTTCTAACATAAAGCGTTGAAGAGCAATTAACACTTTGTCAAAAATAGCTCGATCTGGTTTTCCAACTTCCTGAATTGTGAAAAAGGCATAACCAGGTTTTTGTGTGATAGGACCTCTTACGCTAATTATATGACATTGATCTTGAAATTCTTGTACTAATTGCGGTAGATCATCCTCATTACTACCCATGCCATGCAATAGAAAAATAGCTGGATATTTTTTAGACGGGTCCATATTTGTTGGTTGTGTATGTTTAAATGTAAATGGTGTATTCATGGACATAATTCCTTTCAAGTAAACTCAGTCCTATTTTATCATATTGCCCGATTATCCTGCACAGATGTTGTTTTTTATAAAGATTAATTTCTGGCTTTCTAAAGCGTAAAAATCCACTTTGCTATCCGTGGGCACACACATTAGCCGCAACCCTCGCTTGTACGTGGTTTGCTGCGTCTTATGCTGAATGCGTTCCCGCAAGAGTCTCCGTGGATTTTTACTTAGTTATATATTCATTCATCTATTAGCCATGGGATGGAATTTAAAATTGTATCCAAATTGTTTGAGTGACTGGCACTTCATATTAATATGAAAAATCCACTTCGCTTCCCGCTGGCACACACGTAAGCCGCAACTCTCGCTGTGCGCGGTTTGTTGAGGATTATGTATGAGCGTCCCCTCAGGAGTCTCCGTGGATTTTTACTTGGTTACTAAAAATAAATTGCTAGAAAAATTCAGAATTGTTTGAGTGCCTGGCACTTTATTTTAAGTTTGTTTTTGATATAAGACCGTCCGTATGATAGGCTATATAACCGTTAATGATGCGGAGTGTTTCCTGTGGATCAGCGTCAAATAATACTTTTGATTGCGCAGGCGTTGATACAAGTACTGTTAGTAAATCCATGCGCATCGAATGGCCAGCAGAGCTATATGCGTAATCATAGATAATATCTTCTTCTGATAAGCCTTCTGTTTCATATTGTTGATGGAATAACTCTTTTGCCATCTCCATCCGTTCAGCTACTTGCTGACGAATCCGCATTTGATGCATAAGCAATTCCTCTTCAAGTACTGCTGGTTTTAACCATTGTTTTTTTTCTAGCATATTGATAAGCTCATTTTCCCAAACTTGCTCATTATCAGTGAAATACAGCATATTCACCATCAGCATATCCCAAAAATCCGTTTTTGATAATGCTGATTGACGTTGCATTTCAATCGTCTGATTAAAGTGTTGCTCGACCTTTTCAATATTCATATTACGTACTAAATGATTACATACATTTTCAATAAATTTATTTGCTACTTCTTGTGCCATGATAAAAACCCGTCCTTATCTCAACAAATCATTTCTTCTCTATCATACCATGATTGTTGAATAGAAAGAAATGGACAACGTTAAGGTTTGGCTGTGGAGGTTATTGTAATAATACTGATACGCCTGACTCAATTGCTGCATCACTAACAGCTTTTGCGACAACGCTTGCTACGCGCTCATCCATTGATTTTGGAATGATGAATTCTTCTGATAAATCTTTTTCAGAAACTAATGATGCAATAGCTTCTATTGCTGCTATCTTCATTGCCTCGTTTATATCTGTGGCCCGAACATCTAATGCGCCTCTGAAAATCCCAGGAAACGCCAAAAGGTTATTCACTTGATTAGGGTAATCCGAGCGACCAGTCGCCATGACACGAACGCCCCATGCTCTCGCATTGTCATAGGTAATTTCTGGATTAGGGTTTGCTAGGGCAAAAACAATCGGATTTTTGTTCATTGACTCAATATGACCTTTTGTTAATAAATTGGCTACTGATACACCAATAAAAACATCACTATCTGCAATGGCATCCTCTAATGTCCCTTTTAAATTTAGCGGATTTGAGATTTTTGCAATTTGGTCTTTGATGCTATTCATTCCTTCTTTACGACCATTATAAATAATCCCCTTTGTATCACACATCACTACATTTTTATATCCCACTTGTATTAACATGCGTAAAATTGCAATTCCCGCAGCACCTGCCCCATTTATAACTACCTTCATATCCTTTGGTTTTTTGTTAACAATTTTCATTGCATTAACTAAGCCCGCTCCTACTACAATCGCAGTTCCATGCTGATCGTCATGGAATACTGGAATATTACATTCTTGACGAAGACGATTTTCAATTTCAAAACATCTTGGAGCTGAAATATCTTCAAGATTAATGCCACCAAAAGTTGGAGCAATTGCCTTAACAATTCTGACAATCTCATCCACATCCTTAGTTGCGAGACAAATAGGAAATGCATCAACATTTGCAAAACGCTTTAGCAAAATTGCTTTCCCTTCCATTACAGGTAATGCTGCTTCTGGGCCGATATCACCTAAACCTAGAACTGCAGTCCCATCCGTAACAACGCCAACGAGATTTCCTTTAATTGTGTAATCGTAAACTGCTTGCGGATTCTTTTGGATTTCGATACATGGTTGTGCAACGCCAGGTGAATAAGCTAGACTTAAATCATATGTATCCTGTACTGGCACCTTTGCAACAATCTCCATTTTCCCTCGTGCTTCCTTGTGCAACTCTATTGCTTTTTGCATAATATCCATCGTCAAAACTCCATTCTTTCATTCCTTATCCTGCAATACATTTATCTCGTAAACGCCGCTATAATCTTACAAATAGCATTCGTTATAGTACTAACCAAAATTATATTTTTAATACAAAACACAATAGTTTGCTCTTTATGCCTTTTGTTGAGGTGATTGAAGCGAAGGGGATCTATCTCCTGCTCAGAACAGCACAAAACTTATGATACGGGTACCTCGCACGTTAACAATCAGCAGTGGCTTACTGTGTTCCCGCGGAAACATTCGCCATAGCGGACATCAACAACAAAAAAGTGGTAGATTGATTTTAGTCAATCTACCACTCTTTTGTTCTAACGGCATGTACAGTTCCTGCTGAAGTGTCGCACCTTCCACTTCAACAAACATGTATAGTCTATTAATATGTTTTTATTCACTCCGAACTACACATGTAATTTCTCCAAAATATTTTGTGCATTATGTTGAAGCATTTGATAATTTTCTTGCAAAAATGCTGGATGTAATGGCTTGCTAAATAAAAAGCCTTGTACTGTTTCACAATGACCAGCTACTAAATAATTAAGCTGCTCTACTTCCTCAATACCCTCGGCAACTACATTTAAACGGAGATGCTTAGCCATTGATAATATCATATCGACTAAAGCCTTATCAGTATCATCGCTTTGAATTTTTTGGACGAAGGAACGATCAATTTTTAAGCAATCAATTGGAAAGTCCTTTAAATAGGATAATGATGAGTACCCCGTACCAAAATCATCTACAGCAATCGTAACACCAAGCGCTTTTAACTGATGTAAAATCATTGTCATATGATCTATATTGATCGTCATACTTTCTGTAATTTCTAATTGTAAATATTTTGGATCTAATTCTGTTTGTTCAAGGACATGCTGAATCATCTCTACTATATTTTGTTGAAACAATTGTCCTAACGAAAGATTGACCGCAACTTTGATGGGAGGTAACCCTGCTCGCTCCCACTCCTTCACTTGCTTACATGCTGTTTCTAACACCCATTGTCCAATCGGAATAATTATACCCGACTCCTCCGCAATCGGAATAAAGATGCCGGGTGAAATCATCCCCTTGCGAGGGTGTTGCCAACGGACCAATGCCTCTACAGATAGAATTTGCCCAGTCTGCAAATCAACCTGTGGCTGATATTCCAGCAATAACTCATTATTTTCTATTGCATGATGTAAATCATTTTCTAAAATAAGTTTCTCGGTAATATCGCTCGACATTGAAGTTTCATAAAATAATATGCGTGAAGGCACTTTACTAGCTTCATGCATCGCATAAACGGCAAACCTTACGAGCTCCTCTTCCTTATAGGCATCTGTGGGGAATAAAGATATCCCGATATTTAAATTCCCATTTAATGAAAAATGCTGGATTTGGAAAGACTCCAACATGGCCACCTGCAGTTGTTTACAAAGCTGCATAATACGTTGTGTATTTTTCACCTCATCAATAAAAACAATAAAACAATCTTCTCGTAGCATGCTTAATAAATATTTTTCAGGTAAGGTATCCTTCAACCTTTGTGCCACCATACTGAGCAATCTATCTGCATATGAACTGCCCAGTGAAGCTTTAATCGCTGAAAACCGTTCAATTTCTACAGCCAAAATAGCCTTATTGCCTTTGGTTTTGTATAATTTTTTTTTTAGAGATTCCATTAAAAAACGTTCATTTGGTAAATTTGTAACTTCATTATGATAAGCCATGTGATGCATCTTTTCTCTAGATTTCTCTAGATGTTTTTGCATTTCTAATAATTCCCGAAACGGCTTTTCTATAGAGGAGAAATAAACTGCTTTAAAAAGAAGATAAAATGAACTCAATTGAAAAACGTGTCCTAAAAAGTTTTTAATATCGTAGACGTCTCGATATATTGTAAAAAGAATATCACTAATTATTAAATAAATAGCACTCCCGAGTAATAGAAAAATGATTTTAGGCGCATCGTTAAATTTTTTTAATAATATGAATATGATAGCGATCTGACATACAATTGCTATATACTGCAATGAATTTTTCAAAGCTGTTGGTCCAACACCATCAATAACAAGTGGCGGTAGTAAAGGATTCGGCGCGTATATCAGCATAACTAAAGCAACAATTACAAATAAAGGCGTACTATAAATAAACCATCGATATGTATTTTTTTGAATAGGTCTTTCCTTTAGACAAAAAATGCCTAGAATTCCACAAGATAATACTAATCTACCAATTATATAAAACCATGTTGCGGCATAACTAGAACTCTCCGAAATAAAAAATGGCATCCCTTTGTAAGCAAGTGCGTGTGCCACTTCAATAAAACTACAAGTTAAAAATAAAGCACCTATGTATAAAGTCTTATTAGATAATATATAAGGTGTCGTTAACCACGACTGTATTGCAATTGTCATTGTTACAACAATTATAAGGATTTCCATTAGCAAATGAATCGAAACATAATTATGCTTTCCAAAAATTGCGTAAAATTCTTCACTCCAGTAACCGATAATTAGCAAAATAACAATGGAGTATATAATGTATTGAATCCCTTGCCTCAAAAAAGAATATTGTTTATTTACTTCCCACAAGATGACCCCTACCTTCTCTTTGCCCATAAGTAATTCATTATTTATATATAATATAAAGCTAATATTCTACTAATAGATTACCATGATATACCTAAATTTCAATCAAAAGAAAATTTTGTATATAGTCTTTATTGAGCAACGATGAAATTTTTATGGAATTACTAAATTCCTATTATAACCCTCTCCAATATTAGTATTTTTCCATTTTAAAAAAGAAAGACCGAAGGCAACTCGAATTTTTCGAGTTGGCTTCGGTCTTATAAATTAAAAAAGAATGTTATTATGCATCTGTTTATGAGAATACATAACTATCCATATTATCAATTGTATTTTGAATAGCATCTTTTAATGAACGCTGGTGCTCGCCGCAAGAAGCAATCGCTTCTTCTAATGCAATCGCTGCATTGGCCATAAAGGGAGCCATCTGTAAATCTTTTGCAATTTGAATGAGTACAAGAGCTTTATTCCACTTCCATCGTGCATTCGTTGGATCTAAATTAATGGCTTGTTCCAAATAACCAAGTGCATCAAAAGGCATCCAGCCAAAACGATGCATTGTTTGACCTGTTATTCCCCAGTATAAAGCCTTGTTCGGATTTTCTTTAACTGCTTGTTTGAAGCAATGGACACTTTCATTATAATGATGTGCAAATAAAAACAGCTCACCCTGTGTGAAAAATGATTGTGCTTTTTCAATTGCTGTCCCTGTTTTAGCTATTTCCTCAAGCTCTTTAACACGCTTAGAAAATGCAGCTTCATCTTTTAGAGCACGTATTTCTAAAACGGCATCGGATTCAGGGTAACTTTCATTCGCACGTTCCTTATGCTGTATTTCTACTAAATGTGTTGGCTTAGGGAATGTAGCAAAGTCGTACTCCTCTAGTAAAGTTATATATTTAATAGCTAAAGCCTTTTCTGGTCCTTCTGTTACTTGCAGAGCAGCTTCATAACATTTCATCAGCTCTCCATTATAAAAGTAATCATCCATTGTCATACAAATTTCCTCCAGTTTAAAACTTTACAGTCTTTATAGTATACATTATACATATTCCGTATTGTAAACAAACTACGTTTTATTTAACATGCCCACTTCCATCACTCAGCGTGTTCGTGAGCTCACCTTATATTATTATGGAGCAATCCTATAAAAAAAGAGACTGTCCAATATTTCCTTTGGATCAGTCTCTTACAAGCGTTATTTTTTTAACACTTCTTTATCTAAGAAAGAGCGTAAATCTTGTTCTGCTAAAGCACCTACAAAGCGTGTTACTTCCTTACCATCTTCAAAACGAATGAAAGTTGGTGTTGCTTCAATATCATACTTATCCCATAGATCTGTATATTCATATACGTTTAATTGAGCAATGTTTACACCAAGTTCATCTGCAATCGGCATTAATACAGGTGTAAATGCTTGGCAGTGTACACAAACTGGACTAAAGAAGTATGCGTTCACATCTTCTCCTGCTTTAATTTTCTTTTCTAGCTCATCAGGCAACATAATATTTTGGTAATTTTCATCATCTAATTGATCGATTGTTTCTTGTGTTAACTTTTTGTCACCATACGGATTATTTGCACTAGCAAGTTTGTTTTTGTTCGATACATTGGTAAGCACAATAATTGCTGCAAATAATACAACAATAACCGATCCAATAATTAGTAATTTTTTCAATTAAACTCCTCCAATTTAACACAAAAATGTCCTACTTTTAGTGTATTTGGGATTGATTATAAAGTGTTTTTAGAACCTAGTAAACTAATTAGTCTTTCATATTAAATTTTCCAACTATTCAAACATAATTTAGTGCATTTATGGAAACATACTACTATAAGCTCAAAATGAATTTGGAGTGAAATTTAACTATGAAACACACTTTCCAACATGTCTTTCGAATTTACAAAAGTGACATCTTGAATATTTTATCTAACTGGGTAGTTGCTGTTATCGTTGGTGGTCTCATTTTTTTACCTTCTCTTTATGCATGGCTGAATATTTACGCTTCCATGGATCCATACGCTCATACTGCCAATATGAAAATCGCTGTAGTAAATGAAGATGACGGGACAACTGTTAAAGGAGAAAATCTAAATATAGGAAAGGAATTAATGACTAATTTAAAAGAAAATAATAGTTTTTCCTGGTATTTTACCCCTAGGCAAGAAGCGCTTGATTCATTAAAAAATGGAGACTATTTTGCAGTACTTATCGTTCCTAGTGACTTTTCCAAGAAGCTAACATCCATTCTGACAGATGAACCGACAAAAGCGCATATTGACTACTATGTAAACGAAAAAATCAATCCCATTGCCCCTAAAATTACGAGTAAAGGCGCTGGCGTTATTACCCAACAAGTTTCAAGTGAGTTTATATCAACAGTAAATGGTACCCTTTTTTCGATGTTCAATACAATTGGCATTGAAATAGAGCATGAACTGCCAGACTTTAAAAAGTTTGAACAGTATATTTTTACGATTGAACAACATTTACCTGATATTGAGTCCTTTTTAGCAAAAACTGCAACAGGTGGAAAAGATGCTGAAAAATTGTTAGACACTACTATCAGTGAAATGCCTGAAATAGAGAAAATTACGAATAACGGTCTTACAACTATTCAAAGTGGTTTAAAGCTAATCAATGAAGCCGATACACTGTTCAATCAGCTCTCGCCAATCGTTAAAAAGGATTTAGAAAGTGCGCAAACAATTGCACAGCAATTCACAAATCTTTTAGAAAAATTGCAAAATGTTACATCAGATACATCGACATTAGAACAGTCAAAAGACGAACTGCAACAACAATTAACGTCTTCGCTAGATAAAGTTAACAGTAGCATTCAGACTTTGGAGGCTTTACAAAAACTCACACAGGCAGATGCAACATCTCGTAAACAACTTGAAAATTCGCTTCAAAATGTTATTACATCACTTCAACAAAACAGCTCTAACGATGATAATAAAGCTATTATTCAGCAATTGGAGTCTATACAAGGAGCGTTACGAGCTAATCCTACCATTACCGACTCTTCGACGGGTGCGCTCACTTCATTACGTCAACTAAATGCTTTATTAACGGATATAACAAGTAAAGTACGTCAAATAAATAATATCGATGAGGAAAAGATAAAAAAAGATATTGCTGAAGTCCAAAAAATTGCCCAAGATGCTGCCGACAATTTGAAACAATTTCTTAGCTACTATTCAGAAAATCTGGAGCCGCAAATTCATACAACTTTGAATGGTGCGAAAGATACATTAACGAATGCATCAACAATGCTAACAAAGGTTCAAAGCTCAATTCCACAGGCGCAACAACGGTTAAGCAATGCTAAAAATACGCTAGTAACAGCCAATAAGGCGATTTCTACAATTCAGTCAGACTTCCCAACGCTAAGTAAAAAAATTACGGAGCTTGCTAATAAGCTTCGAACATTAGAAAATGAAACCGATATATCTGAAATTGTTCAATTATTAAAGAACGATGTCGATGCTGAACGGAATTTCTTTGAAGAACCTGTACAACTAGAAGAACATAGAATGTTCCCAATCGCGAATTATGGAACAGCAATGACGCCTTTTTATACGGTGCTATCTATTTGGGTAGGTTGTTTATTACTTATCTCACTACTTGCGGTAAATATACACGACAACCAACAATATAGTATTCGTGAAATTTACTTTGGGCGATTACTGACATTTGCAACAATCTCATTTATCCAAACATTGATTATTACAATTGGCGATGCTTTATTATTAGATGTTTCTATTAGTGCGCCCTACTTCTTTATTATTTTTGGTCTAATCATTAGCTTTGTCTTTATAACTGTTGTCTACACGCTAGTATCCGTATTTGGAAATGTCGGAAAGGCGCTAGCAATCGTTATGTTGGTCTTGCAAATTGCTGGTTCTGGAGGCACCTATCCAGTAGAGTTATTACCAAAGTTTTTCCAAGTAATCAATCCGTTTTTACCGTTTACTTATGCAATTGAAATGATGCGGGAGGCAGTCGGTGGCATCATTTGGCAAAAGGCATGGGTAGATCTCGCATTTTTATTAGGCTTTTGGCTAATTTTTATACTGTTTGGCTTTTTCTTAAAAAAATTACTAGGCGAAAAAATGGAACTTTTAATGAACAAAACACGAGGTTTAGATATATTTCATTAAAAATCGTCCTTGTCTGCTATAAATATTGACAGGGACAATGTTATAATGGAAATATTGTAAACATGTAGGAGGCGTTTGTTTTGAAAAAACTTGTATCCATTTTTACGTTATTGTTACTCGTACTAAGTGCTTGCGGGACAGATAAAGCAATTAAGGAAAATCCGAATGATTCACAAGATGAGGCTTCACATGATGGACATGCTCATGTTTCAGGAGACATTCAGGAAGAAACAGCTAGTGCCGATGTATTACCATCATTTTTAGATAGCCAAACTGAAAATATTCGCTTAGTTTACCAAATTGCCGGGCAATCAACAGACATTTTAGAGTGGATGCCATGTTACTGTGGCTGTGGTGAATCCGCAGGTCATAAAAGCAATTTAAATTGCTTCATTCAGGAAAAGCGTGAAGACGGCACAATCGTCTGGGACGATCATGGTACACGTTGTGGCGTTTGCTTGGAAATTGCATTACAGTCAGCAAAAATGCATAAAGATGGCATGAGCTTGAAAGAAATCCGTCAAACGATTGATGAGACGTACAAAAATGGTTACGCGAAACCAACACCAACTGAAATGCCTGCTTAAATATTTAGAGGCTGCGATAAACGGAAAAAGTGTTAGATTGACTAAAAATCAATCTAACACTTTTTCCTGCGCAGTTGATGTCCGCTATGGCGTAGTAAGACGCATGCCTCGCAAACGCGTGGTTTGTTACGTCTTATAATGCGTGCGTTCCTGCGGCAGGTTACCGCCTCCGCTACCATCAACTTATTATGTGCTAAATTGGATCTATTGTAAGAGCAAGAAGCTAAGTTCTTCATCATTGTAAATAGCAAATTTACAAACACCTTTGCCACTGCTTCAAATTTCACCCTAGCCTATATCGACACTCTAAAACGCATCGTCTTGTTGCGATTTTTTGTTATTTAATAAGTTGTAGCACCGTTTTAAAATGTGTATGATCTGCTCTTTGTAAAAGCTCATATAAAATCATCTCAGTGCTCGTTGGTAAAATGCCTAATGCCTTCATTTTATCTATTCCTATTTCCTTATTGGCTTTAGTACGAGAAGATACAGCATCAACAACTACCTCAACTTCAAACCCCTGCTCCTTCAATTGTCTTGCTGTTTGATAGACACAAATGTGCGTTTCAATACCCGTTACAATAAATTGCGTACGTCCACTCGCTTTAACTGCCTCAATGAACTCTTCTTCTTGGCATGCACTAAAAGCCATTTTAGCAATTGGATTCCCTTGAAGATGCTTTGCGATTTCTAGTGCAGTACCACCTAATCGACTTGGATTTTGTTCCAACCATAATACCGGAACATCCAGTGCTTGCATACCTTGTACAAGTTTTGACACATTTTGAATAACTGTTTCGCTGTCATCTACAATCGTTGCCAACTTTCCTTGCACATCCACGACAATTAGACTTGCTTGGTCTACTGTAAACATAAAAACACCCCTTTTCATTACTTAACGATAGTATACCGAAATTTCTTTGTCTATGTAGTATTTCAGAAAAATGCATCAAGCGAATCATGATTTGTGTGCGAATTGTGTGCGTGCCTGACACTAAAATGCTCATTTTCATCCTACATAAATAAAATATTGAGAATTTTGTTTTTTCTCTTGAAAATTAAGTTATAATCCAGTAAAGTGCTTTTATTAAACAAAACAAGGAGTGTACCACTTTGACACAACGTGCATACAATTTTAACGCAGGTCCTTCTGCACTACCGCTAGAAGTTTTAGAAAATGCTCAACAACAATTAGTAAACTTCCGTAATTCAGGTATGTCTATTATGGAAATGAGCCACCGTAGTGCAATTTTTGACGAAGTACATAATGAAGCAATTGCTCTATTAAAAAAACTTTATGCAATTCCAGAAAACTATGAGGTACTATTTTTACAAGGTGGGGCAAGCCTGCAATTCACAATGGTGCCGATGAACTTCCTTCAAGCAGATAAAAAAGCAAGTTACGTTTTATCTGGTTCATGGGCTGAAAAGGCATTCAAAGAAGCAAAATTATTCGGTACTCCTGTTGAAGCAGCAAGCACAAAGGAAAATAAATATCGCAACATTCCAGCATTATCAGATATTCAGTTTAATGAAGATGATGCATATGTGCACATCACATCAAACAATACTATTTACGGTACACAATGGAAGGAATTCCCTGAAACAGGCAATGTTCCTTTAGTAGCAGATATGTCGAGTGACATTTTATCTAAACCTGTTGACATCAGCAAATTTGGTATCATTTATGCTGGTGCGCAAAAAAACCTTGGTCCTTCTGGTGTAACTGTCGTTATTATTCGTAAAGACTTATTAGAAAAAGCGAACAAAGACATTCCAACAATGCTAAAGTATACAACACATACTGATGGTAACTCGTTATACAATACGCCACCAACATTTGGTATTTATATGTTAGGTGAAGTATTAAAATGGGTAGATGCTAAAGGTGGCGTTGAGGCAATAGCGAAACTTAATGAAGCAAAAGCGCAAGTAATTTACGATGCGATTGATAACAGTAATGGCTTTTACACTGGTCATGCAACGCCTGAAAGTCGTTCATTAATGAACATCACATTCCGCGTCGCTGATGAAGAACTAGAAAAACAATTCCTTGCAGAAGCAAAAGCAGCTGGATTTATTGGACTAAATGGTCACCGCTCAGTAGGCGGTTGCCGTGCATCAACATATAATGCTGTTCCATTAGAAACTTGTGAAGCACTACGCGACTTTATGGTAGCATTCCAACAAAAACACCAATAATAATATTCAACGACGAATGATTGCTTAAAACAGCATCATTCGTCGTTTTTTTTGAAGCAATGGCATGTTTGCTCCCCTCTATAATTTATATGTACTGTCTTCTTCTAAAAATTCTTTCTATTTTCCCAATGATAGACTTCTATCTCTATGACAATGCCATTGGTACAAACATACATTTACAAAATAAAATAAACTTACAAAGCATTTTATTAAAGAAAAAAATAGTTTTTTTAGTGTCTATCGGACATATTACCAACCTCCTTGCTTTTACAAAACATAGATTATAAGTGTAAGGCAATAGCTTTACATTAATTATAGAAAGGAGGTAGTATCAATGGAAGATAGACGATATGTTACGCATATGAATTGGGCTCCTTGTAAATGTCATAAACCTTGTAACTGTCACCAAAAGAAACAACATGAGTGCAAAGAAGAAAAAGGTCATAAACCAATGAATCACTGCAGAAGCTGTATCTGTGAGCAATTAAAATGTTTAGAAGTTGGCACTGTAATAGATGTTTTCTTAACAGGCGGCCTTAGTTTCCTTGGTTTGACTTTCGTGAGCTTTAATGCAAGAAATTGCTGTGCTTATTTCCTAGAAGCAGGTTCTACAACACCACTTATTATTGACTGTAAAAAAATAGATGCTATCCGTATTGTAAGAAGATAGTAATAGTCTTCTTATGCCCTTTCCTTCTAACATTACTCCTTCACAATAAATAAGAAAACCCTGTCAAATATTAATTTGACAGGGTTTCATGTTTACAATCTGGACATTTACCGTATATTTCAAATTTATGATTTTCGATTTCATAATCAGGAAGCTTTTCACCAAGCATCTCCATTGGACAAAGATTGAGCTCTTTCACATTGCCACAATCCATACATATGAAATGATGGTGATGATGTTCAGACTCACAATGCATGCGAAAATTTCGTTCGCCGGATAACTCCGTTTCTTCTAATATGCCAAGCTTAACAAACGTTGAGAGATTGCGATAGATTGTATCGAAACTCATACCTGGGAAATCTTTTTTCAGCACATCTAATAAATCTCGAGCGGTTAAATATTTATCCGTCTCTGCAAACATATTTAAAATTAACTCACGTTTATCTGTTTTTTTATAGCCGTTTTCTTTTAAAATTTCCCACGCTCTTGAAATATTCACTGTGCTGCCTCCCCTTGTTTTGCTGATAGCTTTAACATCGTTTTCTTACCTATGATTACAAGTAATAAGATAAGAATTGAAGTCACTACAATTGTACCACCTGGTGCTAAATCTAAGTAAAATGCACTTACTAATCCAATTAACACAGCTACCTCTCCAAATACAATTGCATAAATAATCGTTTGCTTAAAGCCCTTTGCAAGACGCATTGCTGCGGCAACCGGCAATGTCATTAAAGAAGATACAAGTAAAATGCCCACGATGCGCATACTTGCTGCAATGACAAGCGCTGTTACGATCATAAACAACAGATGGACCCACCGTGCCGGTAGACCACTGGCTTTCGCATATTCCTCATCAAAAGATAGCACAAAAAGTTCTTTAAAGAATAAAAATAAAAAGATAATAACTACAATAGCAATGCCAATCACGACCCATAAATCCTGCCTTGAGACAGCCGAAACTGAGCCAAATAAATAACTCATTAAATCGGTACTAAAGCCACTCGCGAGTGAGATAAAAATCGCGCTAATCCCAATTCCACCAGACATAATAATCGGTATGGCAAGCTCTTCATAGTGCTTATACAGTCGACGTAAGCGCTCAATTAATATTGAACCACTAACTGAGGCAACAATGCCAAGGTAAATAGGGTTGAGCATTGCAAATGCAGAAATAGACTGACTTACATACAAGCTACCAGCAATACCCGCAAGTGTAACATGGGATAAAGCATCTGCAATTAATGATAGTCTGCGAACTACTATAAATACACCTAGTAAAGGTGCAATGATGCCAATCAATAAGCCAGAGAAAAAGGCATTTTGTAAAAACTCATAGTGTAAAATTGCTTCAATCATTGTGCCTTCTCCTTCTAATGAATCTTTCTCACGGAATGGCCGTACCAAGCGTCAAGCGCATCCTGAGAAATAGAATCAAATTCGTCTTTGTAACCGTGGAAATGAATCGTTTGGTTGAGGCAAGCAACATGGCTAATGCGGTTGGATACTGTATCAACATCATGAGTGACAAGAATCATCGTAATTCCTTGTTCCCTATTTAAATTCGCCAGCATATCATAAAAGGACTGCACATTCTCGTGATCGATGCCGACAGTCGGTTCATCCAGTATCAGTAATCTTGGCTCACTTACTAAAGCTCGAGCAATAAAGACACGCTGTTGTTGTCCACCAGACAGTTCTCCGATATTTTGATTCATAAAGGCGTCCATTCCGACTGCCTTTAATGCCTCATACACTTTGTTTTTGACATCTTTTGTAGGACGTTTAAATAGCCCTAATTTTTTTGTTAGTCCACTGATGACTACTTCTTGTACAGTCGCTGGAAAACCAGAATTGAAGGCATTAGATTTTTGGGAAACGTAGCCTATCCATTCACGATGTTTAAACGTTGTACTAGGCTCTCCAAACAACTTTATTTCACCAGACATCGGTTTTAATAAACCTAAAATAATTTTTAGTAACGTTGATTTTCCTGAGCCATTAGGACCTAGGAGTGCTAAAAAATCTCCTTCTTCCACACGAAACGAGATATTTTTCAATACTTGTGTATAGTCATATTGAAATGACACATTATCAATGTCAATTAATGTTTTTTTCATGCATGATCGCTTCTTTCTAATTCAAAATCATTACGATTTACAAGTTGTAAGTATAAATGAATGTGCATTGTTTGTAAAGAAAACAAAACTTAAAAGGAGGGATTGGTTGTGAGTATTCAATTTTTACAGCAATTATCTCAAAGTACAGATAAAGAAGTAGTTGCCATTGCACGTGCCGAAGGTTTTGAAATTAGCACGTCGGAAGTGAAAAAGCTTCGACCTTATCTAGAGCAATTCTCATTTTCATGGCTCTTTTTAGGTATTCCAAAAGATGTTTTAAGTGAAGTGGAAGCCGTTCTCGGAAGAAAACGTTCTCGTCAGCTTATTGCACTATTTACTAAATAATCGTAAGGAAAAAGCCCGAAAGTCACTTTTGACTTTCGGGCTTTTGTATGGCTATTTGTGCAAATTCTATCAAAATATCGGTCCTAATATAGCCTTCCAAAACCTACCTATTTTTTAAAAATTTTTTGAATTTTTATGTAAAAATTTTGGTTTACTTTGCAAAAAAATATTGAAATTTAAAAATTTTAAATTTTATAATAATTGATAATTAGAGAATGCAGTAATCTATGACCTGTTTTTTTTTGCTTAGTTGTGGTGTTGACTTTGGTTTATTCTCATCAAAATACAATGAAGGAGTTGGTTTTTTATGAAGAAAAGACTAGCAACAACAGTTTGTGCTTTAGGTTTATTGGTTAGTGCAGGTATAGCAAGTGCAGGGACGAGTGCTATCACCTATGCGAAGGAATTGCCGAGGTTTTCTGCGAACATATATTTAGCAACAGGGACAAAGGACAATAATAGTCAATCAAAAGTTGAAAACTCTATAGTTGGCGGTAATTACACAGCAAGTATGTGGATTAGAGATGCTAAGGGGAAAAAGGTCTCTTCAACGGTTACACAGGTTAATGATAATACTACACATTTCTTTACAGTAGATCAAAGTGCTGTAGGTAACGATGTAAATCTTGTTGCAGAAAATAACAAAAGCGTACATGTTAAAGTAGAAATTGCAGGAAGCTTTTATCCAGACACAAGATAAAATGCACATGCTTTCCGACAAATAGGAATTAAAAATAGGTAAAATCAATTCCGTTTAATAGAAATTAATAAAAGTTAACCCTAACGAAATAACCGTATAAATTTTACTGATTACGCATGAAAAACTATTAGAAAGAAAATTCATTGTGGTTTATTGTCTTTTGATAAAACATCATTGTAATTCTTTAATCTATCGTCTAGATGGGGTTGTCTATTCAAGGATTAGGACAACCCTGTCTTTGAATAGGAGGATATCAATGCTTATTGAGTACAAAAAACTATTTAAAAATAAAAACTTTTATCTTAGTGGTTGTACATTAGTCCTTATTGTTGTGAGTGCAGTGCTTATAGGTGTAACAGAACATAACGAAGAGTATCGATTAACAGAGAGGATTTATAATCAACACTATGAAAAACATATTGTAGAGAATGTGCTAATTTTTGTTTCTCCACATAAACAATGGCTAGGTTTTACTAATAATTTCGCATCTCAATTGTATTATTTAATATTTCCATTGTTGATTTCTATTGCACTTGCGGACTCAATTTTTCGTGAAAGAAAAAGCGGCTATCAACATTTTATCTTTATGCGGATGGATAGACGAAAATATTACATAGCAAAGTTTGCTACTACTTTTTCTACTGCTTTTTTTATGTTCGTACTACCTCTATGTTTGGGTGTAATACTTGTTAACTTGTTTACAAATCACTGGGATTATACATCTTATGCCACTAGCTATAAAGGTTTAGTAAATGGAACAATTTATCTTCCTGATACTATATTTCAAGGAGATATCCGTTCTCTTTTTTCGGATTTATTAAGCATATCACCCTATTTATACACTGTAGTTTTTTATATTATAGGAGGATTATTTGCTAGTGCATATGTTTGCATGGGGCTAGCGTTTTCCATGTTTATTAAAAATTATTATTTACTAATATTTACGCCGCAAATAATCTATACAAGTCTATGGTTTTTAGCTGTAGAAGAACCCGCATTAGCTCCATTTTTCTTTATAAGTCCTAGCCCTGGAGTTGTTGGTGTTTCTCTCTCGATAATAGTTAGTGAATTTTTGCTTCAAATATTATTTACACTTGTAATTTACTTCATTGGTATTAGGAAACACGCTGATGTTTTATAGTTTATTAAATATCCCTAAACTATAAAAGAAATTTCATTATGATTTTGGTAATACAAATCATTGTTTGTTTTCTATAGTCTAGATATAGTTGTCTTCTCTAGAGTAATCCTGTTTTTGAATAGGAGGATATCAATGCTTATTGAATATAAAAAACTGTTTAAAAATAAAAACTTTTATCTTAGTGTTTGTGCATTAATACTGCTTGTTGTGATTGCTGTCGTAATAGGTCTGAACGAACATAACGAAGAGTATTTATTAACTGAACGAATTTATAGCCAATACTATGAAGAAGATATTGTAGAAGATGTGCTTATTTTCATTTCCCCGCATAAACAATGGCTTGGTTTCACCAATAATTTTCCATCTGATTTGTATTATTTTCTTTATCCATTGTTGATTTCAATTGCACTCGTGGATTCCATTTATCGCGAAAGAAAAAGTGGCTATCAACATTTTATTTTTATGCGCATTGATAGACGGAAATATTACACTTCAAAGTTTGCTACTACTTTTCTAACTGCCTTTTTTATGTTCGTACTGCCACTCTGTTTAGGGGTAGTACTTGTTAATCTATTTACGCATCATTGGGACTATACAGCCTATGCCAATGTTTATAAAGCGTTTGTAGAAGGGACTTTGGCAATACCAGATAATGCTATAAGTGTTTTTAAAGGCGATATTCAACCTCTTTTTTCGGATTTACTAAGCATGTCTCCATATGCATATGTTGCTGTATTTTATATTATCGGAGGATTGTTTGCTAGTGCGTATGTTTGTATGGGACTAGCCCTATCTATGTTTATTAAAAATTATTATTTATTAATTTTTATGCCGCAAATTATTTATACTAGCCTTTGGTTTTTAGCTGCCAATAACCCAAAATGGGCTCCATTTTACTTTTTAGCTCCGGAAGGGATACATGGAGACAACTCCATCTCTATTATGATTATCGAATTTCTGTTGCAATTATTACTTACATTTGCCATTTACGTCATTGGCATGAGGAAACATGATGATGTTTTATAAGTATTGCTCCTATTGTCTACAGGATATTCGCTTGAAAAAATTGCTCTTTTGGATTGTGGCATGTTTTATGATAACGTTACATTTACTTGAGGTATTGCCTTTTATGTCAGTGGCAACAAGATGGCATACGCTGAAAGACTTTATATTAGCCTCTCTTTATGAGTATTTCTATATTCCTATTTTTTTAATATTATTAGCGCCTTTTTCATCTAAAAATAATGATTGGCTATTGCTTAGAAGATTTCGTCACCGACAGCAATTTGCCACTTATAAAATTTGCTTTGTGTTTATCGTGACTGCCTTTTTTACTACAGTTGTTTTCGGCAGTAGTATGTTGAGCACAGCGCTAGCGAAGTGGCTATTCTACCCCTATATCACAAATTACAGTGCCCTATTATTATATGTGCCTGAGCCTAAAAAAAACGGTTCATTGCTTTACTTTATCTATATGTTTTATTGTATTACGGCTATTTTTGGTTTGCTTTATATCGTCTTGCAACAACTTTTCAAAAATAACTTTATTAGTGCAATTGTAGTTATGATTCTTGGCATGTTGGATCGATATATAGAGCACTTTGTGTATATTGCCTTTCATAAAAGTGAATTAACGTCACCTATAAGTACATTCTTTATACTAATTGCCTTTATGGTATTGCTAATCAATGCCATTCATTATTTAGTTAATAAACTAGACTTTTACGTGCGAGATGATGATTCATGACGACATTTTCGTTAGAGTGGAAACTACTGCGAGAAGATGTTCTTAAAATTAGTTGTATTTGTATTGTCTATCCATTGTTAACTACTCTATTGCTACTCTATATGACATCACTTTTTGATGGCATGACATTGCGCCAAGCATTTACTGCCCTTTTGGGACAAGTGGAGGAACTTACTTGGATGTACTGGACTTTGCTATGGTTTGGTTATGTGCTTTTAATTCAAATTATTTGGAAGCCTCGCTCCACTTCTTTTTCATACAACATGCTATTACGCTATCCGACAAAAAGCTGGTTTTGGCTTAATCGGCTGCTAATCCTACTTATATTCACTGCATGCTATGTCGCAATGACTTATATCATGAGCTTTTTGCTTTTTTTAAAAGCTCACGTGACGCTACAATTTGATATTTTGATTGTGCTACAGGCATTAATGCTATGTATCAATATGTACTGTCAAGCATTGCTATGGAAAATAATCGAATTATTGCTGTCAGGTAAAATTGCGTCTGTGCTACTGATTGTTCTATTTTTTGCGGGTATTAAGCAATCCGCTCCTTATATTCCTTTCTACTATGGGTTAATGGGAAATTTCGACGCAAACATGTTCGCTATCATTTTAGTGATAGAAGGGCTAGTTATTTGTCTTATGTGTCTTTTGATTGTTCGAATCGGCTTAAAAAATGATTACTTATAGGGAGGTCGTGCTATGTCCATTGAAGTATCAAACGTTTCCAAAGTGATAAAAAAACGCACGGTGCTACAAAATATTAATTTCCAGCTAGAGCGTGGGAAAATCTATGGCTTTGTTGGTCATAACGGTTCAGGGAAATCGATGTTATTTCGCGTTATTTGTGGCTTAGTAAAACCGAGTGTCGGAACCGTAAAATTATTCGGGGATGTGTTACATCGAGATATTTCATTTCCTAAAAGTGCAAGTGTTATTCTTGAAAAACCAGGATTTTTAGAGCATTATTCAGGGTTTTCCAACTTGAATTTTTTAGCATCAATACGTAAGCAAATTACTGACCAAGAGATAAAAGCGGCGATATCAAAAGTAGGTTTAGATCCCGAAGATAAACGCCCTGTTAAAGCATACTCTCTTGGGATGAAGCAAAAACTAGCGATCGCTCAAAGCATTATGGAAAGACCAGAATTAATTTTACTAGATGAGCCAATGAATGCTTTGGACGAAGATTCTGTCCAAAATGTTTATAACATTATTAACGCCGAGAAACAGCGAGGTGCTACCATATTATTAACTTCACATAATAAAATCGATATTGAGTCTCTATGTGATCAAGTATATAGGCTGCAAGAAGGCGTGTTAACGAAAAGTCCCGTCTAACTTAATCTTTCATTTGGGCTAAGCCAATTCCTTAGCCGGAGGGCGGGCGACTCCTGTGGGAACGCACGCATTGTAAGACGCAACAATCCGCGCGCTAGCGAGGGTTGCGGCTTACAGTGTGCCCGCGGAAAGCGACAGCCCGTAGCGGAAATCCACCGCAGTATTTATCTTTTGTTTGAACACAATTGCAGTAATTTTAACTTTTGTTTTCCCTCAAATATAGTAAAACCTCCACTTTGACAAAGTTCAAAATGGAGGTTTTCTTTCTTACTCTTCCCAAAACAATTCATCTAACGTTTTATTTAATGTTTTACAGATTGCAAGACATAAGTTTAATGTCGGATTATATTTACCTACTTCAATTAAGCCGATCGTTTGTCGAGTAACCCCTACTTTTTGTGCTAAATCTTCTTGTGACAGATCATGTTCTATTCGAGCCATTTTTAAACGGATATTTTTCATGCTTATCACCACTTGTTAATCTTCTAAATTTTTTTGTACGACTTGATCACTTTTCTTTTTTGCAGCCATATATGATAATCCCAAAAACCCTGCAAAAAATGGCACATATATAAGTAGAGATACTAAAAATACAACGAAGAAATATTCTATTGCTTGTTGTGTACTGTCTGCGTAGTTAAATGCACTGTTAAGTCCTAAAATAATTGCAAAAACTAAACCAAATACAACACCAAAAAGTACATTTTTTGTTCCTAATTTGACTTTGCTATTACTATCGTGAACCTCTATTTCATCAGTCAAAATGCCAAGATAAGCCGTTCTAACATAATAATAAACAGATGATATAAATATAATCAACCACTCTGTTAATACATTATCCAAGGACACGCCCATTTTAAAGAATTTTATTAGGATGGATATTGAACATACAATCATGACCAATACATAAACTTCTTTGTATATTTTATTTTGTAAATTTTTCACACGTTCATCAACTTGCTTCTTTTGTCTTGCAGCCATAATTTGCCTCCATTCGTTTTATTAATTTTATTATATAAAACAACATTGCTTTTTGCAATATATAAATTGCATTAAGTTAATTATAATTTACAAAATGCAAAATGGGTTCTTCTAAAGACATGAAAAAGGCACATCCTCTTGTGGAAAATGTGCCTTTTTCATTGATGCCAATCATATATATACTAATTATTGGTCTTGATTAAAAAAACAGAGAACCCAAATAAATGTTTCTCTGTTTTTTTATTTTCGATTACTTCTCCCATAGCTCTATACGTCTGCCTTCAGGATCTTCAATCCAAATAAACTTGCCAAATTCACTCACTTCTTTTTCCTTTACAAGCGGAACACCCATTTTTTCTAGATGTTTAATGCTGTCCTCAATATTTTCTACTTGAAAGTTTAGCATCACTTGTTGTGCTAGTGGAAAATAGCCGTCATCTTGAGAAAAGAGCGAAAAAATCGTTTCGTTCCCTTCTTGCGGCTTAATAATGGTACCATTCCACTCGTTAATATCCATATTGAGCACTTCCCTGTACCATTTTTTTATGTCCTCTATACTTCTGGTTCTCCAAAAGATTCCGCCAAAGCCCTTTATATTCATAAAAGTCACCCTTCCTATTCATCATATTTAAATTCTCGTTTTATATTCGAATTCCTTCTTAGCGATTAAGTAATTAGCTTCGCAAACCAAGCAACATAATGTGCCCCAGGTATAAATAAAACTTGCGCCAAAATCGTTCCTAAAAATCTGGATGTCATCATCATAACTGATGCTCTTTTTAAATCTAAATAGCTTCCCCGCTTATTGATCACATCATCAGCCAGTATTGAAATTTTAGGATCAATAAAAATTATTAACAGAATCGTCGCCATACCATTGATTAGTCCAGACGCCATAACAGCAGTGTTACTTAATTCCGGTACTAATAACCCAGCATATAAAGCTGATAAAACACCGATCGTATAGATTGCAGTAATTACAATGTTAATAACAAATAATTTTACTGGAATATCTCGTAAGCCTATTCCCTTTAAATACGAGAAACTTGGCTTACGAATATGTTTAATTCCACGTCTTACATATTCAAGCGTAAATCCCTTTTTCAATAAAGCTGGGATCGAACCTCTTTCCTCAGCCAAATGGATTATCCCTCGCGAAAAGATGGCTACGAACGTTGGCAGTAATAATATCCCTAGTAGAGTTCCTATCGATGCCGCTCCAATAATAATGCGATACTGGTTTTCTACAAAGGCTAACGCATTGTCAGCGGGAGCTGTATCCACCAAACTTCCTGTAAACGGTTGTTGCATCATATTGGCTAGCCTCGAAACCATTACCATTACATTAAAAAGCGATAAAGCTGAAGCTAGCAACCTTACACGTGCTCCTGATAAACGTACAGCATACGCAAGTGTTTCGATTGAATGAATGATTAGAATAAATAAAGCAATCATAATTAATTTTTCTGTTACAATTTCCACTCTCTATACCTACTCTTAACTTTCCAGTTATTTCACATGTAGACGTTTGATGTCCAAAATAGTTCCGCATACTACATGCTATTGAAAAAATTCAATATGTCTCTTTAGGAGTAAAGTGGCCAATGCCTTTTAATTCAAAGTCAAAAAAGTTAAGAATGAGTTCATTTTCAGTTTCAATTGCGTAATATTTATCAATGTCCGCTTTTCCACCTTGCAACATATTTGCAAGTATAGGAGAGAAAAGTGGTAAATCAGTTAAGCTTAAATGTTTTGCTCCTTGAAAGTGAACGGTATATGCATTTTTAAAATGAATATTGTCCGGTTTGTTCGCTATATAAATGGAGTTGCTGTCGAGTTGCTTCCAAACATCGTCCGAATAAATATTAAGTAGTGGTGTTGTATAGTCTTCCCGTCTTGCCACAAAATCATCAATTTCTTTCTTATAAACTAGCTCACTGAAGAATGGGGCGTCGATATTGACAACTGCCTGAACATCTTTACGTTCTCCGCCAAGCGAAACACTTGCAGCACCCCCCATTGAATGTCCAAACACACCTATTTTCTCTATATCGATAGCTTGATACAGGGGATCATTGTCACTTTTAGTTTTTGAACGTATTGTATCAATCACAAAATTCATATCGTCTGTTCGCAGCTTCATCCATTTTTGAATAAGACCATAGACTTCTTCATTCGTGTATATGCCTTCTTTATTTGAATTACTTACTTCACTGTTAAAACCTTTATCAATAAATACTTTTGCTCCATTAACTGAAACCGTATAAAAAGAATGGTACGGATGGTCGAGTGAAACGACTACATATCCATGACTTGCAAGTTCAGTATAGGTAGACGTATTACTTGTTTTTATACCATTTGCACCATGTGAGAACACTAGGAGTGGATACGATTTATCGGTATTTTTTGGATACCAAAACTCCACATTAACAAATCGGTTGTCACCTTTATCAGTAAATTCCTCCATACGATTTTTGTCATTATATGTGTAAGTAGCTGTTGCGACTTGATATGTGCCAGTCACTTTTGGTGATTTATACTGAGGAAAAACAATTGCAGGTGCACATGCTATGCTCAGTACCAATATCGTTACAATAGTTTTCCATATTATAGATGAAGTTTTGTATTGCCTATTTCTCTTGTTATACAAAAGAGAACTCATTCCCATTACTGCGAAAATGAAAAGTACAATTGTAAGTATTACCCAGCTAAAATTCCAATCTATTACCGATGAAAGAAGAAGCATTACAAAAGCAATAAATACAGCAACCCTTACCCAATTCTTCAGTTTTTTATGGTTTAGCTTTGTCGCCATACAGTAAATAGCAAACGCAATCTCGAAAATCAACATGATTAATAATAATAAAGTCCCCATAGTCGTTACCCCTTCTTCCAAATAATTTTTCATGAACTCATCATAAAAAATCGATGAAGGGAAGTATATAGAAAAACAGTAAGTTGTATCTATAAGCAAATAAGATGTAAAAAAGCAGTAAGCTATATGCTTACCGCTAACTATTTTGTTGCAGACAACTGCTAATTTATTATTTTATTGGATACTGTCTTTTTTTAATGCCTTAAGTTTTTCGTTCATTTTTTTTGCCTCTTTTTTATCATTATTCCATGACAGTAGACGAACAAAAATATAGATGAATGCAATTTGTAGTACCAAAATAATGAGCTCTGTTGCATTGTTTACAATATCCAAGCCACAAGCGAGGGCAATCAATAATAGTTCCAGTGTGAAAAAGTGAAGAACAATTCTTATACGCATTTTCGTCTCACTTATATCATGAGCTAGATACAACATTAATCCTAATAATGCACTTAAAAATGAAAATGCCATAATAATATAGATTGATATTAAATCAAAAGCTAATTCAGGATAAAAGATTTGCCGTAAAATAGTAATAATAATGATGACGGATGCGAAGATGGTTAAGAAATCTTTAACGATCTTTTGCACAATTTCGAAAAACTTCATATTAACCCCCTATTACAATCCTAGCATTTTTTTTAGGACAGGCACATACTGTCTTGATACAACAAGACGTTCCCCATTATCAAGTACCGCTACGAATCGGCCACTTATAGACGGATGAATTGATGCAATTTTAGCTATATTTACTATGGTTGATTTGGATGCCCGAAAACAATGAACTTCTTTGTATACCTCTTCTAATTCATATAGCTTATGCTTTACCTCAAAAACGTTATCCTTGCAGTAACTAAAAACCTTTCCATCAACTGCTTCGAAATAATAGATGTCTCTCACATTAATTCGATGAACGCCTTCATTTTGATAACCAAGTATCATAGGCGTTTCAGTTTTCAGCTTATTAACAATTTCGAGTATTTCTTCATCTACCTCATGGCACCTAATAAGTATTTCTTCTATCAGTTCTTTACTTATTTCTTCTATTGAAATTTTCATAAGATCATCCTCTAAAAGTGCTGTGTCTTTCAAATTGTCTCATTTTAATATATCAGTTTACAATACAATTTTAACGAATGCCTTCACACAGTAAACAAATCAAAGAATATTACCTCGATTTGTTCAGAATATTTTTACGGATTACTATAGCGTCTTAGAAAGTGGAAAGAGCTTATTTCCATGTTACATTACTAAAAAAATACCGTAGACAAACACAAATTTCTTTGCGTTTGTCTACGGTTTGACTATCCTCGTAGAGCGTCAATAAGCTCAGGTTTATATTCGCCACTACGTAACATTTCAATTTCATATTTATAAGGTGCTGTTTTTGATTTAGCATCACTATTTAATGCAACAAATGGTGTTTCTAATATTTTAGGCACGTCCATCAATTGAGGATGGTGGACTACGTATTTTAAAGCATCAAATCCGATATGCCCAAAGCCAATATTTTCGTGACGGTCTTTCCCTGCACCACGAACGTTTTTAGAATCATTTATATGAAGGACCTTAATACGATCCACACCGATAATCTTATCGAACTCGTTTAACACCCCATCAAAATCTTCGACAATATTGTAGCCCGCATCATGCGTATGGCATGTATCAAAGCATACAGAAAGTCGTTCATTATGTGTAACACCATCAATAATTTTGGCAAGTTCATCAAAAGAACGCCCACACTCTGTTCCCTTACCTGCCATTGTTTCTAATGCAATTTGCACGGGAAAGTCTTGTGAAAGCACTTCATTTAAACCTTCTATAATTTTGGCAATCCCTGCATCTGCTCCAGCGCCTACATGTGCACCAGGATGTAAAACAATTTGTGTTGCTTCCAATGCAGCAGTGCGCTCAATTTCTGATTGTAGGAAATCTACACCAAGACGGAAGGTTTCAGGTTTTTCAGTGTTTGCAATATTTATAATATATGGGGCGTGCACGACAATATTTGTCATACCATGCTCTTTCATGTGTAATAGACCATTCATAATATTAAGATCTGCAATTGGTTTTCGACGCGTGTTTTGTGGAGCACCCGTGTAAATCATAAAGGTGTTAGCACCATAAGAAAGAGCTTCTTTACTAGAGCCGAGCAGCATTTCTTTACCGCTCATTGAAACATGTGAGCCAAGTAACATATATATGCCTCCTTATTTTTTGCCGCGTGCTTTTATGCGACGTTCGCGTTTTTTAATTTTTTCCATTTCCCATTTCATATTACGTTTGTAACCTGGTTTTACTTTTTTCGGCTTACGCACTAAAGATTTTGCTTTTACATCAATTTCATTTTCGTGCTTCACTCGGTTTTTACGCGCATGACGTTCTTTTAGTTCAGACCATTCACCATCTTTGACATCCTTTTGTTCAAACGGAATACCCATTTTCTCAATGCGCGCTAATGCGTCCTCGTCTGAAGGCTCAAATAATGTAATTGCCGTTCCTTTATTGCCTGCACGTGCTGTTCGTCCAACACGGTGAATAAAGAATTCTAGATCTTCTGGAATTTCATAGTTAATGACATGTGAAATTCCTTGAATGTCGATACCACGCGCAGCAAGATCTGTTGCCACGATATATTGAAACTCTAAATCGCGAACTTGCTTCATCATTTTTTTACGATCACGAGGGGTTAAATCACCATGAATTTGACCACAGCGAATCCCTTGCTCGTTTAAATAGCCCGCAACATGCTCTGCATTTTTACGTGTATTAGTAAAAATGACCGCTAAAAACGGGTTAATGCCTTCAATGACATCAAGTAAACGTTTGTTGCGTGATTTCGAACGAACAGGCACAAGCACAAAATCAATACCTTCTGCTACTGGACGTTTATCGTTCATATGAATGTGCACAGGAGCTTCCATGTATTTTTTTAGGAATGGCTGTAGACGTTCTGGAATTGTTGCTGAGAACACGAACATTTCGAGCTTTTCTGGCATTTGAGAAGCAAAGCCGTCAATTTCTTCGATAAAGCCCATATCGAATGCTAGGTCCGCTTCGTCCACAACTAAAATTGGTGCCGTATGCACAAATAACGCTTGAGCTGAAACAAGATCACGAATACGTCCTGGTGTACCAACAACGATTTGTGGTTGCGTTTTTAACTTATCAATGGAGCGTTGTTTGTCCGTACCCCCAATAAATAATTTCGCTTGAATCTCTGTTCCTTCTATTAATTGATTTAACGCATCAAAAATTTGTTGTGCAAGCTCGCGTGTTGGCGAAGTAATAACAGCTTGTACTTCTTGCTTGTCAACTTGAATGCGTTGCACGATTGGAATAAGGAAACTATGCGTTTTCCCTGTCCCTGTATGTGCTTGACCAATCGCACTTTTCCCTTTAAGTATTAGCGGGATAATTTCCTTTTGTATTGGTGTTGGTTCTGTGAAGCCAAGCTTTGCAATTGCGTCCTGCAAAAATGGCTGAAAATTATAATCAGTATATTTTGACATAATTCGTTCCTCCTTACATCTTTCCCATTGTACCATGATTCGGCCTTTTAGGTATGTTTCCGTACCATTAACATAAGCATTTACAATATTCTCTTGTTTTTTTCATCGATGCAACGCTAACCCTTAACAAACTTACTTTAATTGCGGCTATTATGCAATGAAAAATGTAAAGTGTGAATAATGCAAAAAAAACAATAGACTTTTCATCTTTTTTATGTCGATTTTTATCCAACTAATGATTTGAATATTTTCCACATGATAAAATAAAACATCAAATATTATAAGGAGGTTGCTAGATGATGAAAGCAGCTAGATGGTATAAAGCAAGAGATATCCGTGTTGAAAATATTGAAGAGCCTACCATTGCACCTGGAAAAGTAAAAATTAAAGTACATTGGGCAGGAATTTGTGGCAGCGATTTACATAGGTATACAGTTGGACCCATCTTTATTCCAGTCAAACAACCCCATTATGATAGAAATGATACTTATCCACTTATTATGGGTCATGAGTTTTCAGGCGAGGTAGTAGAGGTTGGCGCAGGGGTCACAAAGGTAAAAATCGGTGATGCAGTCGTAATCGAACCTATTCTAGCCTGTGGTGAATGCGCTGCTTGTAGGAAGGGAAAGTATAATATTTGTAAGCACCTTGGTTTCCACGGACTTTCCGGTGGCGGCGGTGGCTTTTCACAATATACAATGGTAGATGACCTGATGGTGCACAAAATGCCAGATGGCCTATCCTATGAACAAGGTGCGCTTGTAGAACCAGCAGCGGTCGCTTTACACGCAGTGCGTCAAAGTAAATTAAAAGCTGGTGATAAAGCTGCTGTTTTTGGAACAGGGCCAATTGGTCTCCTTGTGATTGATGCATTACGGGCATCTGGAGCGTCCGAAATTTACGCTGTGGAACTTTCAGCCGAACGTGCTGCAAAAGCGATGGAATTGGGCGCAACCGCTGTTATTAATCCAAAGGAAGAGGATGCAGTTGGGCGTATACGTGCTTTAACAGATGGTGGTGTCGATGTAGCATTTGAAGTAACAGGCGCTCCAGCCGTTTTACAACAAGCCATTGACTCCACTACTTTTGAAGGCGAAACAATAATCGTTTCTATTTGGGAGTCTGTCGCGTCTATACAGCCTAACATTATTGTTCGTTCAGAGCGCACCGTAAAAGGAGTTATGGCTTATCGTGATGTCTTCCCATCCGTAATGGAGTTAATGACAAGAGGTTACTTCCCAGCAGACAAGCTTGTTACAAAGCGCATCGGGCTCAATGATATTGTTACAGAAGGCTTTGAAGCGTTACTGAAGGAGAAAAATCATATTAAAATTCTTGTTAACGCACAAGGATAAAACTCCGCTTCATTTCTTTTACAAGCAGATAGAGAAAATTATGCTATGCCCTTTACTCTATCTGCCTTTTTAACTTAATGCTTTCTATCGCCTATTCGTATTGCTTCATCTTTTGGAAAATATCCAAATTAGCCATTAAAAAGTTTACTTTCTCTTCTCCAAATACTCCGAGCGCGCGTCCTTCTGTATTAACCTCCACAATTTCTTCAATTTCCTTCACTGACAGCCCGCTTGCATTTGCAATTCGGTTAATTTGAATTTGTGCTGCTTGCACACTAATATGTGGATCTAAACCTGACCCTGAGGCTGTCATTAAATCAGCAGGAATGTCTTGTTGTTTTACTGTTGGATTCGCCTCTAAAAATGATTGAATGTCTTCATCTATTCGTTTTATTAATTCTGGATTGGACGGTGCATAGTTGAAGGTTCCTGAGCTAACTCCTCCATAAACAGTTGCACCACGTTCATCTGGTACAATATCTTCCTTTGCATAAACATTATAATGAATAGAAGAAACACGTCCCACAAAAAATGCTGGTGATGTAAAGGCTTGCCCTAGCAGTTCTGAACCAACAGCTTTGCCATCAACTTCAACAATGCTTCCATTTGCCTGCTTATTAAATAGCCCTTGTGCAATGCCAGTCACAGTAAAAGGATAAATCAAACCGCATACTACAAACATTGTTAATGATACAAATAATGCTTGCTTTGCGCTATTCCAAAATCTTTTCATGTCTTTTCCCTCCTATAGCCCAAACATGGATAACAGTGGCCCTACTAGTAAATCAATCACCTTTATCCCGATAAAAGGGGCACAGATGCCACCTAGTCCATAAATGAACAAGTTTTTCTGTAATAATTTAGCAGCGCTCATCGGCTTATACTTTACACCCTTGATCGCTATAGGAATTAATAACGGAATAATGACCGCGTTAAAAATTAAAGCGGAAATGATGGCACTTGTCGGTGAATAAAGTTGCATAATATTAAGCGAGCTCATTTCTGGTACAGCCACCATCAACATGGCAGGGATAATCGCAAAATATTTCGCAACATCATTTGCAATACTAAATGTAGTAAGTGCGCCACGCGTCATTAATAATTGTTTCCCAATCTCTACAACTTCAATTATTTTAGTTGGATTTGAATCTAAATCTACCATGTTTGCAGCCTCTTTTGCTGCATTCGTCCCTGAATTCATGGCAAGACCAACATTCGCCTGCGCCAAAGCAGGTGCATCATTCGTTCCGTCCCCTGTCATCGCAACAACTTTCCCAAGTGCCTGTTCTTCTTTTATGACCTTTATTTTGTCCTCAGGCTTACTTTCAGCAATAAAGCTATCCACGCCTGATTCTTTGGCTATAGCTGCTGCTGTAAGTGGATTATCCCCTGTACACATAATTGTTTTAATACCCATTGCCCGCAACTGTTCAAATCGTTCTTTTAAACCAGATTTTATAACATCTTTAAGATGGATTACACCTAAAATATTATTATTCATCGACACAACAAGTGGTGTACCCCCAACAGATGATACTTGATGGACTAACTGCTCCAAATTTCGAGGAATAGGATACCCTGCAGCAATGCTATCTTGTTTAATCATATCGTAAGCCCCTTTACGAATTTTTGTGCCATCCTTCAAATTTAATCCACTCATCCGTGTTTGTGCAGAAAATGGCATATGCTCACTTGTTTTAATGATTTGTTTTTCATCTGTCGTATTCACACCTAAATCGCATGCCAATGATAATATAGATTTCCCTTCAGGTGTGTCATCGGTTAAGGAACTAAGCCATGCAACTTGCATTAATGTTAGATGTGCTACTCCCTTTACAGGTAAAAACTCCGATGCCATGCGATTGCCATAAGTGATTGTTCCTGTTTTATCTAATATTAGTGTGTCTACGTCACCGCAGGCTTCCACAGCTCTTCCCGACATCGCAATGACATTAAACTGTGTCACACGGTCCATTCCAGCAATACCAATGGCGGACAGTAAGCCCCCGATTGTAGTTGGGATTAAACAAACCGTCAGTGCAATTAATGTTGCTATGGAGATGTGCACATTTAAATACGTAGTCATAGGATACAATGTCACGACAACTAATAAGAAAATCATCGTTAAACTTACTAACAATGTATTTAACGCAATTTCATTGGGTGTTTTTTTTCGACTTGCTCCTTCAATAAGGGTAATCATTTTATCTAAAAATGACTCTCCTGGCAGTGAAGTAATTTCAATTATGAGCCAATCACTTGTGACAGTCGTACCACCTGTAACAGATGAAAAGTCACCACTTCGTTCTTTTACGACAGGTGCTGACTCACCCGTAATGGCCGATTCATCGACTGTTGCAATTCCTTCAATTACCTCGCCGTCGTTTGGAATGACCTCCCCTGCTTGAACTAAGACAATATCTCCCTTTTTCAGCTCATGTGCCTGTTTCATTATTTCCGAACCATCCGCTAAAAGAACTCGTGCCTGTGTAATTGTTTTTGTATTTTTTAACGTTTGTACCTGAGCCTTACCTCTCCCCTCTGCTATAGACTCTGCAAAGTTAGCAAATAATATCGTAACAAAGAGAATAATAGCTACAATAGCATTATAGAGTCGATCATGCTCGCCTCCCCCGCTCCCAAACAAATTAGGGAAAAACGATAACAATAGCACAAAGATAAATCCGACCTCTACAACGAACATTACGGGATTTTTGATCATATAAAATGGATTAAATTTTTTCAACGCACCAATCATGGAATGTTTCATCATATCGCTCGAAATAAAGCTTTTTCTTACTGTTTCCATTTATTTCTCTCCTCGTTAGGAATGTATTTGTAAATGCTCTGTAATTGGACCAAGTGCCAATGCTGGTAAGAATGTCAATGCGCCAATCATCAGTACAATTCCAACAAGCAAAAATGTAAACATCGAAGTATCTGTTTTCAATGTTCCGATAGAATCGCTATGCAACATTTTTTTAGCAAGTAACGAAGCAATTGCCAATTGAATTATGATTGTTAAATAACGTCCGAAAAACATCGCTAGTCCTGTCGATACATTCCAAAATGTCGAGTTATCGGCTAATCCCTCAAAGCCGGAGCCATTGTTGGCAGAGGCAGAGGCAAATTCATATAGTACTTGCGATAAACCATGCGCCCCTGGATTTGTTATGCCCGCCACTCCTGCTGTCGTAGCAACAGCAAGCCCAGAAAATAGCAGGATGATGGCAGGATGAATTAAAATACAAAGCGCTATAAGCTTCATTTCCTTTTCCTCAATTTTCTTCCCTAAAAATTGCGGAGTGCGACCTATCATTAAACACGCTATAAAAATCGTCAGTAGCACATACATCATCATGTTCATTAGCCCAACGCCTTTACCACCGAATACAACGTTTACCATCATGTTAAACATTGGCACAAGTCCACCAAGCGGTGTTAAAGTATCATGCATATTATTGACAGAGCCAGTTGTAAAAGCAGTTGTGACAGCAGTAAAAAGAGCCGATTGTGCTATACCAAAGCGCATTTCTTTACCTTCCATACTGCCCAGTTGCTGTGTAAGACCTAGCTCACTAATAAGTGGATTTCCAGCACGCTCAGCTATGTACACTGTTACTAGACCAATTAGAAACAGCATACTCATGGCACTAAAAATTGCTAGCCCTTGCTTACCAACTATCGCCTTCTTTTTTCTATAAGCAACCATTAAGCCAAATGCTATAACACAAGCCCCTGGTAACAACATCATAGATAGCATTTCTACGATGTTGGATATAGCTGAGGGGTTTTCAAAAGGAGTCGTGGAATTGGCTCCATTAAAGCCACCTCCATTTGTACCAACATGTTTAATCGATTCTAGCGATGCAACAGGTCCAAGTGCGATATCTTGCATCTTGCCTTCGATCGTTTGGACGGTTTTATTCGCACTTAATGTTTGAGGCGAACCTTGCGATACTAAAATAATGGCAACTACAATTGAAATGGGCATTAATACACGTGTGATCACACGTACAAAATCTACATAAAAATTGCCTAAAGTATCACTTTTCGCCACTAACCGTCGACAGAACGCCATACAAGCTGCATAGCCTGTCGCTGCTGATGTGAACATCATAAAAATAATGACGAGCATTTGCGATAAATAACTTAAACCAGATTCACCACTATAATGCTGCAGATTTGTGTTTGTCATAAACGAAATAATCGTATTAAAGGATAGCGTTGCCTCCATATTTTCAATTTCATTAGGGTTTAACAACAGAAAAGATTGAATGCGCAATAGCATATATCCAATGAACACCATAAAAGCATTCGAAATAATTAACGACAGCACGTATTGTCTTCCGCTCATATCCACTTGTTTTATGCCACATAGTTTATAAATGACATCATCTACTTTATCCATCACTGGATCGAGCCATGTTTTTCTATGCATCGTTACATGAAAAAGATAATGGCCCGTTAGGATAACAAGCGGTAAATAAATAATACAAACGATGGCTATTTGCCACATACTCTATTCCTCCTGCATCCTATTAATAATTTTCTGGATATAAGAGGGCGTACCCTAAATATCCAAAAAGTAAGATAAGTATAATTCCAATAACAATCCCCATATTCATCCCCCCTACTCATCGACTAACTTATAGCACCAAATTGTTAACGCATATAGACTGGCGAAACTAATGATTAATAAGCCAATCATATAAAAGTCCATCAATTCACATCACCATTCCCTCCATTTGATGTTTTCATCATACTGACTTTGAAATTAATGTAGTGTTAGGAAATCGCTTTTTATATTAAGAAACAATAAAGAGGTTAAATCTTTACACTTTCTTAATGTCAGATAACGCTATAATACAAATGAGGTGAAGGATGATGGAAAATGAGCGCCCCACTCCAGAAGAGTTTTTAGCAAGGATTCAACAGGAGCAAGCAACTGTAGGTAGACTGAAGATTTTTATCGGTTATGCTGCTGGTGTAGGTAAAACGTATGCCATGTTAGATGCAGCCCATCTAGCAAAAAAACTTGGCAAAGACGTAGTAATTGGCTATATAGAGCCACATCCACGGCCAGATACATTAGCCTTACTCGACGGTCTTGAGCAAATACCGACTAGAAATATTCATTATAAAGGGAGAAACTTTCAAGAATTAGATATAGATGCAGTATTGCAACGCAAACCAGATATTGTACTAATCGATGAGTTGGCACATACAAATGTGCCACTTATGCGACATACAAAAAGGTTTGGTGATGTAGAAGAACTACTTGCAAAAGGTATCCATGTATATACAACTGTAAATATTCAACATATTGAAAGTCTTCATGATATGGTAGAAGAAATTACGGGGGTACAAGTGCGAGAACGCATTCCTGATTATTTAATTGATCAAGCAGCACTTATCAAAATTGTGGATATTGAGCCTGATGAGTTAATTCAACGCTTAAAAGAAGGCAAAATCTATCACAAACAACAAGCTGAAAAAGCATTAGCATCTTTTTTTCGAAAACAAAATTTAGTTGCACTTCGGGAAATTGCCCTACGCAGGACTGCCGATACGATTAATTACAAACACGTAAACGATAGCGAATCGATTAGGCAAACGAAAAAAATTGAGGAGCATATTTTAGTTGGTATTAGTAGCTCTCCAACAAATGCAAAAGTTATCCGCACTGCCGCAAGACTTGCCCAAGCATTACATGGCAAATTCACTGCGCTTTATGTACAAAAGGTGCAAGAGAGTCGATTTAATGAAGCGAATGCTGAAAGATTGCAACAACATATTAAATTGACAGAGCAACTTGGAGGCCATGTCGTAATCGTTCAAGAGAATGATGTCGCAGCTGCCCTAGCAAATTATGCACAATTAAGTGGGGTCACAAAACTAGTACTTGGCAGAACTGCTTTGAAAAAGAAATGGTGGCTGCCGCATCCGAAAATCAGTGACCGACTCAATGAATTCGCGCCGAATTTAACGATTCATATTGTTCCAGACCAAGAAAATGAACAATTGTATTTTCCTACTGGCGTTCGAAATCGACTAACTATTGAATGGTTGGATTTGTTAAAAATGGCGGCAGTGTTTATCTTGGGTTCTTTTTTAGCTTTATTTTTCTTTACTATAGGAGTCAGCGAATCCAATATTATTACGATTTATATTCTCAATGTGTTAATTCTAGCGATATGGTCGTCCGGATGGCTGATGAACATTATTAGCTCTGCAGTAGCTGTACTTCTATTCAACTTTTTATTCACTGAACCACGATTTTCCCTTGAAGCATATCATCGGGACTATCCTATTACTTTTTTGATTATGTTTTTCTCTGGCATCATCACAAGTAGCTTAACCAAAAAGATAAAAGAGCAGGCCATCATGGCTGTTCGTAAATCTTATCGGATGGAAGTTTTACTAGAAACAAATCGAAAATTACAACATGCCAAATCTATTGAAGAAATCATTACTGAAGGCATGACACAAATTGTTAAATTAGTAGAAAAACCTGTTCAATTTTTTGAAATAGAACAGAAAATAATTACAAACACTATTTTTTTCTCAACTACAAGTCTATCTAATATGGAGAACACAAAAGTAGCATCACTTTTTAAAGATACAAATGAATTAGGTGTCATACATTGGGTTATTAATAATAAACATTTTGCTGGCGTATCAACAGATATATTCCCTGAAGTGAACGGCTATTATTTACCTGTTATTTCAAATGGGAGCGTTAAGGGCATTGTAGGAATTGCTCTTTCTAAGCAAGCACCTCTACCCGCATTTGAGCGCAATATTTTACATGCCATTATGAATGATTTTTCATTTGCTCTCGATAAATGGTATTTGCAAAGTTTAAATGAGCAAGTTGCAAGGGAAGCGGAACTTGAACAAATGAGAGCTAATCTTTTGCGTGCCATCTCACACGATTTACGAACACCGCTTACAACTATTTCAGGGAATGCAGATATACTGTTAACAAATAAAGCTCATATTCCCGAAATCGAAAAAACACGATTATACGAAGATATATATAAAAACTCAAAATGGCTTGTTCAGATGGTTGAAAACCTTCTGGCAGTTTCGATGTTAGAAGATGGACAATTTGCATTAGAGATGCAGTTAGAGCTAGTGGAGGATATTATTCAAGAGGCGTTACTGCATGTTACTCCACGTGACAATACACATAACATTTCTTATCATGTAGAGCCTGATTTAGTAATGGCATTGATGGATGCACGCCTTATGATTCAAGTAATTATAAATATTATAGATAATGCACTAACCTATACACCCGCAGGTAGTGACATCTCTTTCATTGCAAAAGATAGAGGCAAGTTTGTTGACATTAGTATCACTGATAATGGGCCAGGTATTGACGATTCCTTAAAAGAAAAACTGTTTGAGCCGTTTATAACGGGCAAAGTACAGCGTAGTGATAGTCGAAGGGGTTTAGGTTTAGGGTTAGCATTATGTCAAACAATTTTAAAATTACATGACAGTGAATTAGAAGTTGCAGATAACTATCCGACTGGAACCATCTTTCGTTTTACTTTAAAAAAAGGAGTTGTCAATATAAATGAATAAGCGGATTTTAGTCGTAGAAGATGATGTAGCAATCGGCAATTTAATTAGAATGACCTTAACTACTCAGCACTATGAATTCGATATTGCACAAGATGGTACTAGTGCCTTGCAAAAAGCTATTTCATTGAATCCTAATGTCATTATCCTCGATTTAGGCTTACCAGATATGGACGGGATAGACTTTATCAATAAAATACGCGGTTGGACCCAAACACCTATTATTGTTGTTAGTGCCCGTGGTGAAGAATTCGATAAAATTAACGCTTTAGATGCTGGTGCAGATGACTATGTCACAAAACCTTTTAGCGTGGAGGAGCTCCTTGCCCGTATACGTGTAGCATTACGAAGAACTAGTAGCGAACATCAGCTTGAAGCTGAGTCTGCAGTGTTTGTTAACGGTCATTTAGAAATTCATTACTTGGCAAACACCGTGTTTGTTAATTGTGTGGAAGTGCACTTGACTCCTATCGAGTATAAACTTTTAGTCGTGCTATCCAAGCACGTTGGCAAAGTACTTACACATAATTTTTTATTGAAGGAGATTTGGCAAAATGCTCTTCAGTCAGATGTTCCAAGTCTTCGTGTATTTATGGCAACTCTTCGAAAGAAAATAGAAGATAATCCATCACAACCAAAGTATATACAGACTCACGTTCGTGTTGGATATAGAATGCTACGAGTTAATGATGATGAATAAGGAAAGGTCTGTACGCATGGTTCCTCCTCTATGGAGCCATGCCTTGAATTTATTAATTTCTTCTTTCACATAGAATGCTTCCTCCCTTAGCGATTTTGAAACAGTGTTAATTTCCTGAATTGTTGCCACCTGTTACTCAATTGTAGAAGGCAATCCGACTTTTCAGCAGCAGAAGACCTTTCATATACCGATGTCAAAATAAAACAATTCTTTTTACCTTACTAAGCCCAAATTATCAAAATATTATACGCTTGCTAATGTAAATGTTTTGTATTTTTTAAGAATTTTCTTTACCCGATAATCCATTCTATCGTGACTTTCATATCTTAAGATGAACGCGCACATAGGAGCCCTTTCAATTGTTCAGGAATTAGCATTTGTCGAACGCTAACATCAGCGTCTGCATATCATATCTATAATCAGGTATGTCATCAATGAAAAGCATACAATGAAAGGAGATCATTATGGTATTTAGACCACCTTATCAATACCCTATGTATCCGGGTGGCATGCAAATGCCGGCGCAAATGCCCCCGCAAATGCGGATGCCAACACCTCCTCAGATGCCACCACAGTCCTTTTACCCGCCTGGAGGTTATCCTCAACCACGAATTCCAGGTGGCTTTCCAATGTCTGGTGGAATGAGGGGGGCATTCGGAGGGCAAATGCCGACGCCACCCGTACAGGAACCTTCCAAAATCGGTTCATTTTTACAACAAGCAAATAGTTTATTTAACTCTGCCAAAACGTATACCCCTTATATCCAACAAGCAATGCCGATGGTGAAAAACATCCCTTCTCTCTTAAAACTGTATAAAGGTTTTCAGGGACTCCCAGCAGCTGGAGCGGCAGCAGGTGTGGCAGCTGCTGCAACAGATGCAGTGGCAGCAAGTAAGGTAGCAGGCTCCTCTAAAGGTAGACGTTCAACACAAAAAAATGCGACGCCTACCCCACGAGAACCAATTCCATCCAAGCCGCGTATTTTCCAGCCACCTATGGAGTGAAGGTTTCTTTGTATTCGCCGTGCCTGTCCGTTATAATGTAGGTAGGTAAGCTTGAAAGGAGTCACAACCATGCAAGTATTAAAAATTAATCCACGTGGCTATTGCTACGGTGTTGTTGATGCGATGGTCATTGCACGTAACGCCGCACTCGATAAAACATTACCAAGACCTATCTACATTTTAGGGATGATTGTGCACAATAAACATGTTACAGATGCCTTTGAAGAAGATGGTATCATTACACTAGACGGCGATAATCGCTTAGAAATTATAGAACAGGTTGAAACTGGCACTGTTATTTTCACGGCGCATGGTGTTTCACCTGAAATTCGTGAAATTGCGAAACGCAAAGGCCTAGTATCCATTGATGCTACATGTCCTGACGTAACAGTAACACACGATTTAATTCGTGAAAAATCAGCTGAAGGCTACGATATTATTTATATTGGTAAGAAAGGTCATCCAGAGCCAGAGGGTGCAATCGGTGTTGCGCCAGACCATGTTCATTTAGTACAATCTTCAACGGATATTGATGCATTAAACTTAACAAATGATAAATTGCTAGTAACGAACCAGACGACTATGAGTCAATGGGATGTTGCTCATTTAATGGATAGTTTAAAAGAAAAATTCCCACATATTGAAGTTCATAAAGAAATTTGTTTAGCAACACAAGTTCGTCAAGAGGCCGTTGCGAAGCAAGCAGGGGAAGCAGATTTATTAATTGTTGTTGGGGATCCAAAATCTAATAACTCGAACCGTCTAACACAAGTATCAGTAGAAATTGCAGGTACACCTTCTTATCGTATTGCAGACGTTTCTGAGCTTAAAATTGATTGGTTAAAAGGAATTAATACGGTTGCAGTCACAGCAGGTGCATCAACACCAACACCTATTGTGAAAGAGGTTATTAATTTCCTTGAGCAATTTGATGAAAATGACGAAACAACGCATAGTATCCAACGCACAGTTACCCTTGATAAAATTTTACCAAAAATAAAAACGCCTAAGCCAGTCGATAAAATTATGCCTTATTAATTTCAACCGACCCAAGGCAATTTGAAAAGTACCCTATTGTTCATCAGATAATCGAGTGAGTGTACGACAAAATGCATCAAGCTGTTTAGCTTGATGCATTTTATCATTTATATATATTTAATAGTATTCAACGACAACGTGTTGAGTTGCTTGAAGTGAATGGCGGCGACTTCTATGGGAACGCATGCAACGTAAGACGTGGGCATTTCGCGAGGTTAGCGAAGGTTGCAGACTATTCTACGCGTAATGGAAATCAACTATAGTATTTACCTACATTTTCATTATTTACTAAAATAATAATTAATAGGACGACCAATGCCACCGTAATGTACATCCATCGTTATTTCCTTTTGCTTTTCTAAAAAATCTAAGTATCGTCTTGCTGTCACCCGTGCAATACCTACTCCACTTGCAACATCTTCTGCCGATGCACCATCTACCGATTGCAAATAATGCACCACTTTCTCTAGGGTCGCTCGATTAAAACCCTTTGGCAAACTTTTTTCAGTTTTCTCCTCAATTGGTGCTACAGCCTTTCCCTCTCCATTATGATAATGGAATAACTGATCGAGCTCTCCTTGCGTTAGCTCCCGTTCTATTTGCATTTGTTGCTTAAATCGAATGTAGTTTTCTAACGTTCCTTGCACTCGCTCAAACGAAAATGGTTTCATTACATAATCAAAGACACCAAGATGCAAAACTTGTTTGACCGTTTCCATATCATTAGCTGCTGTTACAGTAATAACATCGACAGGAATTTTGAGTTCACGTATTTTTCGTAAGCTTGTTATACCGTCTTGCTCAGGCATGAAAATATCCATAAACACTAAATCAGGTCGTAGCGTACGGATTTTGTCTATTCCCTCTACGCCGTTCGATGCTTGCCCTATTACATTAAATCCTGCAACTTTTTCAATGAATTGACGGTTTACCTCCCGCACCATTGGATCATCCTCTACTAATAACACGTTTATTTGCGTCACTGTCTAGCCCTCCATACAATCGAATACAACTCTCCTCTAAAATGTGAATTCAACATACTTATTTCTGATGAGTTACGAAGTGGATGTTTTCGTACCATGTCCATTATAGAGTGAAAAATCAAAACACTAAGGATGATAAAATGTTAATAAAAAGCTTGTCCCTTTTCTTGGTTCACTTATTACCTCAATTTCACCTTGACCTTTTTGCACAATTTCTTTTATTAAATACAGTCCGATACCTCGACCCTTTTTTTCTTTTGTTGAATAGCCATTATCAAAAATTTGTGCCTTTACCGCTTCCGTCATGCCGACTCCGTTATCTGTTACTAAAATAGCCAGTACATCATCATCTTCATCTACTGAAATATGAACAATCTTCTCTTCAACTGGACTATCTTTTAATGCATCAAATGCATTTTCAATTAAATTCCCAAATAAGATGACAAAATCATGATGATCTAAATTTTTCGGAAATGTTGTGAGTCGACTAGCTCGGTCTATTTCTAATGTAATTCCATGCTCTTTCGCATGAGCAATTTTACTAAGTAATAACCCCGAAATATTTTCATTTTTAATGCGCTCATTTAAAAAATTAGTGATTTCATCATGCTCTTCCTTTACTTGTGTTAAATAGGAAAGTGCTTGATCATGATGGCCAAGCTGTAAAAGACCAGCAATCGTATGCAATTTATTTTTATGTTCATGCGTTTGTACACGTAATGCCTGGACGAACGCCTTAACACCGGTTAATTCCTCGGCTAATTTCTTCACCTCTGTCCGATCCTTAAACATCGCTACAGCACCAACGGTTTCACCATTGACTTGTATAGGGATACGATTACTCATAATACTATGATCATTTATATAAAGTTCACGATTATAGATAGGACGATCTAACGCTAATATTTCGGGTAAACGAGTATCTGGTAACACCTCAAAAATTTTCTTCCCAATTAACGAAGACGGCCGTTCTGCTACACCTAATATATCACATGCTTTTTCATTAAAAATTGTAATCGTCAATTCAGTATCAATTGCAATAATCCCTTCATGCATAGCATTAAAAGTTTCAGTGCGTTCCACATACATTTTAGCAATTTCATGTGGCTCTAATCCAAACATTTGCTTTTTCATATGACGACCTAATGTGTGTGCACCCCATGCACTAAATAATAGAGATAATGCTACTGTAATCATTAGCTCTTTTTGGATAGATAATAGAAGCTCGCTAACAGTTAATACACTATAGCCTACGATCACAACACCAATTTGACGTCCATTCTCAGTCATAATTGGTACGAAAGCGCGTACCATATCTCCACGTTCACCATGTGCAATGGATGTATAATAATGCTCAGAAAATGCAGCGTTTAAATCCCCTGATTGTGAGATGGTGCCGATTTCCTCCTCATTTGGATGGGAATATTTTCGTTGCTGCATATCGAGCACAACTATATACTGCGCCCCATTAATATCACGTATTTCTTCCACAACAGGATTAATATGTTTGGTCGCTTCTGTAAAATCACGATTGGCAATAGCAGTTTTCATTTCTGGTAGCTGAGAGACAGTTTTTGCAACAAGTAATGCCTGTTCTGCCAGCTTTTCTTTTTGTTCGTTCATAACAAACCCAAGCAAAAACGTTCCACCTATACTAAAAGACAACAAAAGTATAAAAAAAGTAAGAGACATGATTTTGCCCTTCATCGATAACTTCTGAAATTTCAAGATCATTGCCTCCCTCTTACTATATTTTAGCTTACTCCTTATGTTAGAATAACAAAAACATGTGAAAATACGAATCAATTGGGTGTAGAATATGAAAAAATTTATTATTGGAACGATTGCAACCGTTTTGATTTTAACCATTGTATTTAGTATACAGCAAGGAATATTATTTTCGAAAACGCTTCCCTATGATGACGAACAAAAAGGCCTAGATACACAAATTACGATACATTTGAGTCATGTTGTAGCTGAAAATACACCAAAAGGTCAAGCTGCAACGAAATTTGCTGAACTTGTAGAGGAAAAGACAAATGGGAAGGTAAAAGTGCATGTTTATCCAAATGCCTCGTTATTTAACGATGAAAATGAATTTAAAGCTTTACAAGATGGGAAAGTCGAGATTATCATTCCTACTTTTTCTAAAATGACTTCCTATGTACCAGATTGGCAAGTGCTTGACCTACCTTATCTTTTTCATACAGATGATGAAGTTCATAAGGTACTTACAGGCCCAATCGGTGAACAATTATTGGATGAGTTAAAGCCTTTTAATGTACGGGGTCTCGGCTTTTGGCACAATGGCTTTAAACAGTTAACAGCTGAGCATCCAATTCATACATTTGAAGATTTACAAGGGTTACGTATACGCACAATGCCAAGTAAAACGCTTGAAAAGCAATTTAGCTTAGTCAGTGCTACGCCTGTCCCGATTTCCTTCAGCGAAGTTTTTACTGACTTAGAAACACATGCAATCGATGCACAAGAAAATACGGCCTCTAATATTTTTTCAAAGGGCTTTTACAAAGTACAAAAAAATATGACGTTAACAAACCATGGGATTTTAGGCTATTCAGTTTTAATGAATGAAAAATTTTGGGATAATTTATCACCAAAAGTTCAAAAGCAGCTAATGGATGCCATGAAAGAAACAACTGAATGGCAATTTAAGCAGGCTGTGTTAATGAACGACAATGATCTACGAAAACTACAACAAGAAGCCGATTTTGAAATTTATACGATGAGTGACGAGGAACGTCAACGCTTTCAAGAAAAACTTGCACCTGTCTATGACTTCTATCGTGCCAATGTTAAACAGCATAATGTATTACCTGAAATCCAAAAGATTGTATCTCCTTAAAACTTTTGGTCATTAAGAATACATCCTCACTTTATGTGGGGATTTTTTCTTTTGTATTATAATAGCTTAGAGAAATTGCATTCTACTATAAAACAGCCGCAAACCATTGATATTACTAACTTTCTAACTAATCAAATGAAAAATGAACAAAATGAACAATAGAAACTTTACGGCCATAAAACCTATTGTCGGAAAATTTCAGCTATGATAACCCCATGAAAGCGTTCACAAAGTTCACATTTTTTTAGGGGGAAGTATTATGCGGATAAATTTTAAAAACTTAACGGTACAAGTGCTAATTGCAATTATACTCGGTATTATTGTTGGTGCTGCATTCCCAGAGTTCGGTGCTAGCTTAAAAATATTAGCCGATATTTTTATTAAATTAATTAAAATGCTAATTGCACCTATTATTTTCTTAACTGTTGTTATCGGGATTGGTAGCATGGGTGATGTGAAAAAGGTCGGTAAAATTGGTGGTAAGGCATTAATTTATTTTGAAATTGTCTCGACTTTCGCACTTGCGATTGGCTTACTTATTGTTAATATCATTCAGCCTGGTAAAGGATTTAATACAGATGCAGCAAATGCTGCGGATGTTTCACAATATACAGAGCAAGCTGCTGCTGCTGAGCATGGATTTGGGGCATTTATAATGCAAATTATCCCAGATAATGTTGTCGGTGCACTTGCTAATGGCGAGTTATTACCTGTTTTATTTTCAGCTGTATTATTCGGTTTAGCAGCAGCGGCTATAGGTGAACCCGCTAAACCTGTTATCAAATTTTTCGAGCATGTAGCAGATATTTTCTTTAAAATTGTGAATATGGTGATGAAAATTTCCCCAATTGGTGCATTTGGTGCTATGAGTTACACAATCGGGAACTTCGGTATAAAATCACTTGGGAACTTAGGTTTCTTAATGTTATCTGTCTATATTACAATGTTCATATTTATCGTTGTCGTTATTGGTTTAATTACTCGCTTCTTCGGCTTTAGTATTTTTAAATTCATTAAATATATTAAAGATGAAATTTTTATCGTTATCGGTACATCTTCTTCTGAATCTGCGCTCCCTTCGATGATGCGCAAATTAGAAAATTACGGTTGTTCAAAACAAGTTGTAGGTCTTGTTATTCCAACAGGTTATTCCTTTAATCTGGACGGCACTTCCATTTACCTATCAATGGCGGCTATTTTTATCGCACAAGCTTATGGGGTTGATTTAGATATTTGGCATCAGCTTACTTTACTTGCTATTTTAATGTTAACGTCTAAAGGAGCTGCTGGTGTAACAGGCTCAGGCTTTATTACGCTTGCTGCAACACTCGCTGCATTCCCTATGATTCCTGTAGAGGGTATAGCCCTGTTAATTGGTGTCGATCGTTTTATGTCAGAGGCACGCGCTGTTACTAACTTAATAGGTAACGGTGTAGCGACAGTAGTTGTATCAAAGATGGAAAATGAATTCGATCCAGAGCAAGAAAAACGTGCACTATCCGGTAAAATTATTTCTAACTAATAATAGTGAAACCTCCAGTCTAGCTTACGCGTATAGTAAGTAGATTGGAGGTTTTTTTATGGCAACATTTACATATGGAAGAATTTGAACTTAAAAAACCAGTCTTTATAATTATAAAACCACTTACTAGTGCTATCCCCAAAAACGAGGTGCAGAAAAAAACTATGGGGGAACCTATAAAAACAACCATCACATTAGTATGCTTTTCAACTACATATCCTCCCCCTAGATTAACCCTTTCGAAAATCATTATAATATATGGCCATCTCAAAATAGCGAAAAAGATAGTATATGAATAAATAGCGAACAACAAATTGCCTGTATAATCGTTTTCATGACAAACTACTCCCAGCTAACGGATTTACAAGAAGGAATCTACTCACTACCTCGGTTATTTAGGGCTTTTTTCTTATTTTTTCATGTAACCAACAATTATTTTAGCAAACTTTCTCTCAACCTAGTCATCACCAAAAGAAAAACCGAAACTCCTTTATTAGTGGTAAGGAATCCCGGTCTATCTTTTTATTAATGGTTAATAAATGGTTTCTTTACTTCCCTTCTAATACTTCAATAACTTCTTTTAACGTGTTTGTTGTTCCCACATTGCCAGGGAAGATGATGAAAGAGAAAGCAGGAAACTTGCTTTCTTCTCCTGTTAGCCATACTGGAACACCCGGTTTAATTTGACCTACTACTTCCGCTCGCTTAACTGATAGTCCGACTGTTCCTACGCTTGAAGAAGTGATTCCACCTTTTGCAACTATGTACTTCGGTCGTACCTTTAAGTCTTTGACAATACTCGTCACTGCTTGTGAAATTTTAACAGACAGTTGAAGTTCATTTTCTCCTTGATTCTCTCCTAAGTCCAGTCTCTCTCGACGAGTGTAATACACAACGGATTTTCCGGCAGTGATTAGCTCCTCGCACGTAGTACGAACACGTAGAACTTCCTGTAGAAATTGCTCCTCATCGTGTACAAGATGTACATTAAACTCTACCCCTGTGACAAGACCACTATCAAGAAGGGCATATAATTGATCTGTTGTTTTTTGAACATGTGAGCCTACAACGACAAGTCCTCCATTTGTCGCCTCTTCCGAAATAAGCTCTGACCTTGATAATAATGGCTTATCTGCAATGCCTCCAAGTACTTTTGTTAAGGAAGCGGCACTTCGAAAAATAAATATTTTTCCCTCTTTCACGACATGGAGCAAGGCAATCATAAACACTTGAACATCGATGTAGGCAATTGCATTCACGACGACTTTTTTGAAATTTTCAGCTTCCATCAATTGCGCTTTTATTGCTTCAATATTTAGCGAACGTAGTGCTTCAATACTGATATAAATTGTGTCTTCCTTTGTATAAACACCATTTGTTTTTTCTTCAATCCATTCGCCTAGATGCGATGAACAATAGCTAAAAGTTCGGTCTTTAGCAAATTCGGTTTCACCAGCTGGAACGAGTTCCTCTCCATTCTGCACATAATGAATATTATCGATTGTTAACCGACCGCCTTCTTTAAAGAAAGGAATAACAATTTCCCCATCAAACTCAGTATCTGAAATGTCTTCAATCGTGTTTTTCATTGTTTCCGTCTCTAGCGGGTAATGACCACGCAATGTAGAATCCCCGCGGCTAACCAGTAGATAAGGAATTCCTTCTTGTAAAGAAACCTCATGCACTCGGCGAGCTATATCCCGATGAACAATCGCTGTTTCCTCAGCGGTAAAACTGCGGGAGTTTGTTAGCAGAAAAAAAATTTGATTCTGTTCCCGGAATCCTTGCTTAATGCTTTTTTCAGTCCAATCAGTATAAACAGAAACACCGTGAACGGTTTGTACACCTGTTGGGTCATCATCAAGAATAACGATTTTATGGTAAAACCCTTTTCGCGCATCCTCCAATTTCATCTGAATTTGCTCCCCACTTGGTTCAATAAGGCCAGATAATAGTTCCGATGCTTTTCTCGCTACCATTTATCGCACCTCTCTTGAAACTTCAACATTTGCTAATTTCTCATAGTGTTGGACAATACTTGCATGATCAAAGGTTTCCATTCCATTAGCTTTTAAAGAATAGAAAATTTCTAAGAGCTGAGCTGATAACGGAAGTGGAACAGCTAGCTCATGAGCAGTATGCATCACATTATTTATATCTTTAAGATTAATGTCGACACGCCCACCTGCTTTAAAATTCCGGTCAAGTATCATTGGTATTTTTGCATCCATTACGGTACTTCCTGCAAGACCACCGCGAATTGCCTGATACATTTTCTCCACATTAATACCGGCTTTTGTAGCAAACACAAGTGCTTCAGATAAAGCCGCAATATTTAAGTTTACGATAATTTGATTAGCAAGCTTTGCTGTAGTTCCGCTCCCTGAGTCACCGACAAGTACTATCGTATTGCCCATAGCTCCAAGTATGTCTTTTACACTTTCAAATACTTCTTCTTTTCCACCAACCATAATTGTCAGAGATCCATCGATAGCTTTTGGCTCACCACCACTGACTGGCGCATCAAGGAAGTGAACCCCTTGTTTTGTAGTAAGTTTGCACATTTCTATCGATTCAGCTGGTGTAACTGAACTCATGTCGATGATTACCATGCCTTCACATGCACCTTCCATTACCCCTTGTTGACCGAAGATGGCTTGGTGAACATGTCTCCCTTCCGGTAACATTGTAATCACAACATCATTTGTTAAGGCTACTTCCTTTCCAGAGGTAGCTGCGTATGCACCCTCTTTAGCGAGCGTTTCAACCGCTATTGTATTCAGGTCAAACACTGTAACCTCGTTACCTTTTTTCAAAAGGTTACGTGCCATGGGCGCACCCATAATTCCAAGTCCAATAAATCCAATTTTTTTCTTCATTTACTTCAGCTCCAATCTAGTTGTTCACTAACCTTAATAAGTACCCTACTCAAACTTAATCAACTTTATATAGCGGTGGACAAGCCAGTCGCTATTGAACAAGTAAATTACAAACCTGGTAAAATTCCTTGGAACATACTTAGAATGTAGACGAATATTAACACTGACGCCCCTGATAAGAAGCCTCCAATAGACCAAACTTTTATTGTTTCTGTCATCGATAAACGTCCAAATTTACTTACTACCCAGAAACCAGAATCGTTTGGTAGTGATAAACCGACTCCACCAGCACAGATTGCAAGACCTAATATGACCGGTGATACGCCAAGCTCCACCGCTATCGGTCCCATAATTGCTGATGTTGTTACAAGAGCAACCGTTGCAGATCCCAGGGAAGCACGAAGAATTTGCGCAAATAAGAAAGCAAGCAGTATTGCAGGCATATTCAGTCCTTGCATCATATTAATAATTAAATCACCAATGCCCGTTTCTTGAACAACTTTACCAAAGGCACCCCCTGCACCAGTAATAAGTATGACTAAGCCACATTGATTAAACGCAATGACAAAAATGCTTTTAGTTTCTTCCTTGATGTATGGCTTTAAGGCGAACATTGCGACAACCACACTGATTAACAACGCAACATTTTTATCTCCAATAACTGAAAAAAATGTCGGAACGAATTGTTCTGTGGTGTCTCTGAAAAATAAATTTATTAGCGTATTCGATAAAATCAAGATGATTGGTAAAGCGAGCATCCCAAAAGAAAGAACGGTTGAAATTTCTTTTCTTCCATTAAGAGTGCTGTCTGTTTCCGCAATGTCGGATTCATCAAGACGTACCTCATTTTTAATTCGCTTTCCAATAAACTTTCCATAGATTACACCGCCTACTAGTACTCCAGGAATTGAAACTAGCAGTCCATAAATAAAGAACATACCGATATCTGATCCTGTTTGGTCGGCTACAACCAATGGTCCTGGTGTCGGAATAATTAAACTATGAGCTGTGATTAACCCAATCGAGAGAATCGCAACAAAAGTAGCAAGAGAAATTTTTGTTTTAAGTGAAATATTTTGAATTAATTTATGTAGTATAATAAACGCTGCATCAAAGAATACAGGTATTGCAACAGTAATTGATGTCAATGCAATTGCGTAGGGAGACTTTTTGACCCCAAATACACTCAGCAAACCAGTAGCAATTTTACTAATGGCACCTGATGATGCTAAAAATTGACCAAAGATTATTCCAAGTCCAATCAAAATACCGACGCCAGCTAGTGTATTGCCAAATCCTGTGGCTATTACACCAGGGACTTCTTTCGCTGGAATACCTGATAATAAGCCGAGACCAAGGGCAACTACTAAAAGAGAGACGAAAGCATCCCACTTGAATCTAATAATTAGGACAAACAATATAATTAGAGCAAGAACAAACCCAAAAATGAGTGTATTACCTGTTAACATTGCAGTGTATCCTCCTTAAGTAAAATATCTTTAAGGTGACAACGCTTACATTTTAACTATTATTTTTTCATTCTTGTAACAGCTAACCGTGATATATTAATGGATTCTTTGACACGACTACCCCCGATTGCAACAACTCTTGTAAATAATGTGTCAATTAATGTAAGCTGCATGAGACGGCTGACCATCGCATCAGACCGTTTTTCAGTCTCTTGCGCCTGTGTAAGGAGCAGTGTATCAGCCATTTTGGCAAGCGTTGTGTTTGAACTCGATGTAATGACAATGACATACGCACCACTTTTTTGACTCATTTTAACGACTTCAATAATATTGACCGTTTCCCCTGAATGAGATATTACAATTACAACATCTTCCTTGTTCATATGATTGGCATATATCGCTTGATAATGTGGATCCTTAACAGCAATTGTTGTATTGCCTATCCTCATAAATTTATGAGCGCCGTCTTCAGCCATCGTACCGGAAAGACCTTGTCCGAAGAAAAATAGTCTCTTTGCTTTTGAAATTATTTGAACAGCTTCTTCCATGTGCTTGACGTTTAATTTCTTTTTAGTCATCGACATGGCTATAGAAAGCTGATCTGAAATTTTATCAAAAACAACATCCGCAAGATCTTCATCGCTAATCTCATTCTGGTTCGACATTGTTGAGTAGTTGTTATTCACTTGCTCTTGGGCCAGTGCGACTTTTAACTCTTGGTAACTGGCATAACCAAGTTTTCTATACAAACGAACAACACTAGGTTCACTTACGTTGCTTAATGTAGAGAGTTCGTTCATTGATAACAAAAATGGTTGTTCATGCATTTTCAGCTGTTCAACAACTTTTTTCTCAGCAATTGTTAGCGCATTCACTTTACTATTTATTCGTTCTTCGAAACTTAACAATTAGAAATCGCCTCCTAAATTCAATTGTAATTTTACTACACTAAAAATATCCGTTCAAGTTTATTCATCTAAAAAGGCGTAATTTTGTTACTAATTACTATTTTTTATCATATTTTTATCAGCAGTATGTAGTGAAATTACAATTTAATGTAGTTTTATTACATCAAGCGGTTTTTTCGATCCAGAGCAAGAAAAACGTGCACTATCCGGTAAAATTATTTCTAACTAATAATAGTGAAACCTCCAGTCTAGCTTACGCGTATAGTAAGTAGATTGGAGGTTTTTTTATGGCAACATTTACACTTACATATCCACAAGCATTTGATAGACTTTCAAAATTACCAATCCTAAACAGTCAAAATGAAACAGTCTGCATACTCCAAAAAGTTGAGCGCTCAAATATCGGAAAAGTACTTAATGCAGCCTCTCTAGTAGCATCACAGCAACCGTTACCACACCGTTATGAAACACGGACAACTCTTGGAGAACCCCTTTTTCAAGTGCGTTCTACGCTGCTCACTAAAGGTGTCAGTCATGAAATAATTATGCCTGATGGGAGTAGCATTCCTGTCCAAAGAAAAACTGTTCAACTATTAGAATCTTCCTATTCCTTTACGATGGATGGTCTTGTCTTTCGTTTCGAGAAAGATTTCACGTCAACTGCTTATTTATATTGTAATGATGAAAAAATTGCGAGTGCAAACTACGTAGAAAATGGGATAGTACGGGATGGCATCGTTTACAAGCTATTCCATTCAGAGGATGCTTTATTTGTTGCTTTACTTGCCTCATTGTTTCAATCACTATTTGCAATAGGTAACTAACTGCACTTATGCTATAATTTGAATCATTCTATATACATGTGAGGTTACGTATGAACGGTCAAAATAGAAAAGATATTCACCCAGGGCTTGTAGTCAACATTATTCTCAAAAAAGATCAGCGAACAGGCGTTAAAACGCGTGGGATTGTAAAAGATATTTTAACCAATTCCTCACACCATCCACATGGCATTAAAGTTCGTTTAATGGATGGCCAAATAGGTAGAGTATGTGATATTTTACAAAAGTAATGAAAGAGACTGTTCTAGCAATGAACAGTCTCTTTTGTTTCAAATTGTTTGGGTGCCTGACACTAGCCTAAACACCTAGCTTAATTTCAGCTACTAAATCATAAAAATCCACTTCGCTTTCCGCGGGCACGTGTAAGACGCAACCTGTGCTGTTCCCGCAGGAGTCTACGTGGATTTTTCCTTGGTAAGTCATAAAATACTTGATTAGCATGGTAAATTGTGTGAGTGCCTGGCACTTATATTTCCACTTTCAATTCCTTAACATAGACAGCAGTTCCAGTAATCGAAATGTCCAAGTTGTTGTTTATTTTATTTACATGAACATACACGCGACCATCTCGATCAAGCTCTTGTCCTTGTTCAACAATAAGTGTTTTTGGGTATGTTACATCACTATCAACATATTTCGCATAATATGCCCCCATCACACCTGAAGCCGTTCCCGTTACTATATCTTGAATTGTGCCAGAGTATGGGGAAGAAAAATGTCTTGCATGCATGTCTGCTGTTTCATCAAATGCCTCTAAACAAAATGGATGCAATGAAGCTTTTGGCATTTCTTTTAAGATAGACGGAAATTTAGCGGTTTGTGGATTCATCTTTTTGAAAGAGCTTAATTTTTGTACAGGTATTAGTAAGGTCCACAATCCTGTGCTACCATAGACAATTGGTAAATCTGAATGTAATTCATCCTCGTCAATGCCCATTGACTCAGCAAGCGCCGCTCTAGAGCCATTAAATGCTTCAAATTGTGGTGCAGCATGCTGCATTGTTATGTATAGCTTTTCTTCTTTTTCTTCCAGACGAATTGGTAATATCCCAGCCTTGGTTTCGATAGTAATAGTCGTTTTGTTCGCTAATAAACCTTGCGTTTGTAATGCATAAATAGTTGCCATTGTGGCATGTCCACATAAATTGACTTCATGCCCTGGGGTAAAATAACGAATGCGTATATCAGCTTTTTCAGATGTCAATGCAAAGGCTGTTTCATTGAAACCAACCATTTTCGCAATTTCTTGCATCTCATGCTCACTGTATTGATTTCCTTCCACTACTACTCCAGCAGGATTCCCCTTATTTGGTACATGACTAAATGCATCATAATGTTGAACAGTTATTGTTTTCATTTACTTCCCCACTTTGTAATTAGAATATAATCATCGATTTCACAGAAGAACTAACCAATATTATACTGTTATATTAGCATAACGTATTGAAGTGACCAACGAAAAATTTTCTTTTTTTTCAAAATTGTTTGGGTGCCTGGCACCAAAAAAGCATACTGGAAGTATTCCAGTATGCTTTATAAACTGCTATCTAATTCACTCTAGCCTAGCGAATTGTTTTTAAGGCTGTTGCCCATGGAATGACTTGATCTAACATTTGGTTTACTGAATCAGCTTGCACATCTTTTGGTTTAAACACATTGCCATTTTCGAAATCAGTAAATAACGACAGTGCAGGGTGTACACGAACATCTGCTACTGATAATTCTCCTAGAATACCACGTAAATGTTCGGCCGCACGTGCACCACCTACTGAACCGTATGACACGATACCAGCTGCTTTATTATTCCATTCTTCACGTAAATAATCTAAAGCATTTTTAAGCGCTCCTGAAATAGAATGATTGTATTCTTGCACAATAAAAACAAACCCATCACATGCAGCAACTCTTTGAGACCATGCTGCCGCTCCAGAAGCGTCGCCACCTGGCTCTCCTAAAAGAGGTAATTTGAAGTCAGCAATATCAATAATTTCATATTCAGCATCACGACGTTTTTCTGCTAATTCCTTTACCCACTGACCAACTTGTGGACTTACACGTCCTTCACGTGTACTACCTAAAATAATCCCAATTTTCAACATCACTATTCCTCCTTATTCGTACCTAAAAGTGCTTTGCCGATTGCATTAATCTTTGAAGATGTTCAAAAAATTTGCGCTCTTACCCATGGTGTTCAAATAAAAAGTACTTTATTCAATCAAAAATCATAAAGTAACCTTCCCATCTCAGTTACTTTGAATTCATGTATCTTTATTTCGAGATAAAATTAACATATTTACATTGCACTTGTCAATTGTTTAGTGTTATTTTTTTGTTTTAAACCCAAAGAATACTAATAATGGTTGTTTTCACTAAAGAAAGAGAAACAATTTTCTAGTAATCGTTTCTCTTTTCGTTATCATTTTAATTTTATTGGGCGTTCTAAAGCCACCAGCTCATCTTCAATAGCAGATAACTGACTATCCATAACATATTTTGCATCCGAAATCGCTGCATTATAAATATATGGAGCAATATTTTCTTTCACAAAATCAAATACTCTTTCCGCTTCAAAATCAGAAATATCCTCATCACGTTGATTATAGAAAAAGCGTTGTATATCGGCGATGATTTGCTCTTGTTGCTCCTTTGTTAAACGGATAAACACATTTCGCCACTCCCTTCTGCATTACCTTAAAACAAGTATAGACCAATGCTTAATTTTTCTATAGTGACCATTTTTATTATTTTTCACATTCCAACTTATAATTGTCATCCGTCTCGAACCCAAACCAATCATCTATGATAACTTGTCATTTCCCCTCACTTAGAAAAATTAAACTAAATCAATACGTCTATCGCAGACAGTTACAAGTCTTTCATCGTGCGTTGCAATGATCACACTCGCACCGTTTTGACTACATGTTTTTAATAGTTTAATAATAGTTTCTCTGTTCGATTTATCAAGAGAGGCTGTTGGTTCATCCGCAAATATAATTGTGGCTTTCTTATAAATTGCGCGTGCTACGCCAAGTCGCTGTTTTTCTCCCCCTGATAAAACAGCTGCCATATCTTGCCCTCTTCCACTGAGTCCAACTGTATGTAGGATTTCGTCAACAACCTTTGTTTTTGCTTGTCGCTTATTTAATGTCACATTATAACTGATGTTTTCATCTTCAATAATGCCATAGTCTTGATAAATAAATGCTGCTTTTTCTTTCCAAAAGTTCGTTTTTTCTTTCTCCTTCCATTTACTAGCATTTTGGTTTTCTATTAATATGTCCCCCCTATTAACTGATTGAATAAGCCCTAAACAATTTAAAAGTGTTGTTTTGCCGCTACCAGACGGACCCGTAATGGCAATCATTTCGTTCCGATTAATATTAAGTGATATATTAGAAAAAATCTTTTTCCCACTAATTTCAATGCCAATATTTTTTGTTTGAATCACCATATAAATTACCCCTTTAGTTCATTTAATTGTACCGATGACTAGAACGATAAAATGCTTGCTTTGCGGAACTCTTAAAGGAAAGATAACTTCCTATCCAATATAAAATTCCGACAAGCAAAGCAGATGAAAGTAATATGCTAAGTTCCATGTAGTGTATAAAATAGGCGATTACGGATCCGACAATCGTTGTAATAATGATTGTAAATAGTTGTCGTTTTAAAACCGGTCCAACAATCGTTGCGTAAGGCAAACCAAATGTGTGCAAAGTGAAGATACGTTTTACATTCGTGCCAGCCCAAAGCCTACCATTCAATACACCGGTCAAAAACATTGTTACCAAAATAAGCATACCCGATACAATATAATAGACGTATTGTTGCTTAAACCTTTGAGCCGTTTCCAAAGCAACGTCTGCTATCCCATTAATGGACGTGATAGAAGGTTTCATAACGGAGTTAGCTATAGCGGCTTGTAAATGATTCTCATCAAAAAAAACGATATTTCCACTAGAAGCTAAAGATATTAAGAACCCTTTCGTTTTTACAATGTCTGTTAGCTGACCATCTATCAGTATAACTAACGGATTTTCTGCTTGCACTGTTTCACCTGCCAAACCAACATTTGGTGGTAATGCAAGAAATTTCGTTCCCACATATTCGTAAAAAGTTAAACCTTGCGCTGGATAGACATCAGTCTGTTTCGTCCATAGCGGAATTTGACCTTCTAAAAATGAAGCCAATTCATCTGGTAAATCTTTAACATTTTTTGCAATGAGTTTCCCGCCCTTGCCTTCTGTTTCCACACCTATTTCTAGCAAATCAATCCAAGCACGATCTGTCATAATAATATGATCATAGCCTCCCATTTGATGTGGCTCTAAAAAAATCGCTTTATCGATAACGAAAGAAAGACTTAAATTTTTAGCTTCTTGCATTTTAGAAAAAAAAGCTTCTACATCGGGAAGTGTCGCCTCTTGTTCTAATGAATCCAAGTCAAAGATTGATAGCCGAACGATATTGTGCATTTTGTCCCAAAGCGCATATTCTTTCGACAGTTGATTGGTTATTAGTAAAGATGTGATGATGGTCGGGAAAACAATTAGCGATAAAATCATAACAAGAACATGATTTAGCTTTCCCATTACGGAAAACCGCTTCAACGGAATTTGTCTTTTCGCTATATGGGCAGCTTTTGGACTAGCAATTAGCGAAAGCAATGCTGTAATGATGCCAACGACAAATAAGAAAAGCGCTAGACAAAGTAGTAGACGATTGAATACCAATGGAATTTGTCGAATGTCCTTTATGACACCTACATAGCCTAATGAAATAAACAAACCTAGTAAAAAACCGACAAAGATAAAAGATACTATTGTCGTTGTATCCTCCACATGAATTTTCCTTGCTTTCACACCGCCTAATAATCGAATAGACCTTGCTTTTGCATGTTGAAATATCCACGTACTAATTGTCGTTACTAATAACAGCAAGGAAGCGAGCACTGCATTTCCTATACCATTTTGAAATAAGTATGCATATAAAATTGTTAAATTAGATGGTTCCGAAACCCATAAAAGCCCAATTTGATGCTGTTGCGTCCAATGTTCAAGTGCTTCTCGGAAATCTTTCCCGGCGTTAAAAGCATAGGTGCCTGCTAAAGAACGGGTGCCTATGTCTGCAGTTGAAAGCAATTCACCTGTTAAAGAAGATTCGAACCACTTAATCTCATTCTGCTCTATAAGCAAGCCATGAAATGCTGGTTTAGCAGTCCCAAAATAAATAATATCTTTTTTATTGTCATAGTTTTCTGGGTCAACAGAAGTTTTTACTACGATCGCTTTATATTGATCTGTTAGTTGATTAAGCTCCGAAACCAATTTATCTTTTGCAATAGTAGTTTCTGCAAGATTTAAATCAAATTGATTCGTAGTGCCTAATGGCAGTCGTTGTTGGACAAGTGACGTATATTGAAAAATAAGCAGAGACAGCATCATTACACAAATCAAAGATGTCAATTGTATTGCTCTTTTAAGCATGACTCTCCTCCTTAATTGAGAAGCTTGGAAAGCCTACTGCGAAAGACATTCCAAGCCTCTAAAGTATGAAGTTTTAGTAATTAATCGCATACACGATAGTAATAACGATCAACGTGGGTAGGGTACTGCACCGCCCAAAGTTCAGCAATGGATCTTTGTCCTGGTGCTGTATCAGCTGATCTTGATCGATTACCATTCAACTCTACCGTGCTTCCATGACAGCGATCCACTGTGTAGTATGAACGAACTTTAGCATTCCAAAATCCATACTCCCAAGTGCCACCTTCATTTGGATATTGTGTGATTGGTCCTGGTGCTAGCCATTTACGAGAAACGTCTCTTTGGTTGAATTGATCACTTTGTGTGGCAACCGTTGCTGTTGCAACAATTAAAGGATCATAAATAGCATGATGTGACACTGCCAAAACCCCAGATGGCAATAACAATAATGCCACCAACGCTAACACGACTATTTTCACCCTCACAGTTTTTTTGGCTAACATATTATTCACCTCCTTTCATTTGACAAGGAAGAATCTTGTGTAAAGGCTATTTTTTTATGTAATGTATAAAAATTTGATAGACTCTTTACTTTTTGAAAAATTTATCTCTCTCCAAATATGTGAGTACGGAAAATCCTAAAATGCCAAATATACCAAAACCCTTTACCCAAATAGGCTGACTTTCATAATCCCTGATTAATGATTGTAACGAAATAAATATTAGCATTAGATAAACATATGGTGCTGGAATCTTTTTAAATTTCACCTTCATCGCCTCTTTTCATACAGAAATACCCTTCCAAAAATCAATAATTCTATTAATGTTTGCTAATTTGATTGTTCAAATGACGCTAAGTAGATTTTAACTGGTCACAGTAATTCAGTATCACCGTGCTTCCATGCAACGATCCACTGTGTAGTATGAAAGAACTTTAGCATTCCAAAATCCATACTCCCAAGTGCCACCTTCATTTGCCATAAATGCTATAAATGCTATTATTTTTTTACGCTCACAGCTTTTCACTCCTTCCTTTTAAACTATTTTTAAATCTATCTATAAACCAATGGCTTATATTCAAAACACATTATCATTTTAATATTTTTCTAAATTATGTAATTTCACTTCAAAATTTATTTACCAAATGATTCTTTATATCTAGTTATTTTTTATTTAGCATAAATTAATAGAAAAATCAATATTTTTTAAATATTGATTAAACGTGTCACAAGTTGCATCTTCACCCATGATGTCCTTTGGCAATTAATTTTTGATAGTTATCAATGCGAATTCCCCTACCTACCGGATTAGTCTACTGTAGCGCAGAGCGCGAGGGTTGCAGCTTACAGAGTTGCTGCCTTGAAAGCTCTGCCCGTAGCGGAATTCAACGGCAATATTCATCTATGAATGTGATACTAGTTGATTGTAGCGGAGGGAGGCGAGACTCCTGCGGGAACAGCACACAACGAAAGACGCAACAGACCGCGCGTTAGCGAGGGTTGCGGCTTACGGTGTGCCCGCGGAAAGCGTCCTCCCGTAGCGGAAATCAACAGCAGTTAAATAAAAATTGGCTGTAGACAATAGTGCATTTACAACAAAAAAACGCAACCTTTAAAGGAACTACCTTTAAAAGTCGCGTTCATTAATGCGCTAATCGTGTTATTTTTTACATTCAAACGAATAGTTCGTTGATAAAAAATTCTTTTCTTTCGATACAATGGCTTTGCCCCCATCGTCTTCACATTGCTCGGTCATTGCATCTATTTTTTTCTCATTCATCATATTCGTCATGATTGTCATGCCGCCTCCGAACACAGCAATTAGTAACCCAATGATAATCCATAACTTGCCAGCACTATTGCCAGCAGGCCTCCCATTTGCCACACCAATTCCCCTCTCTTAGACAAATAAAAACGGTTCTGTATGAATAGTAGATTGAATAAACTCTACTGCATATTTTTTTGTCTCACACATCGTTGCCATTTTTTTCGCAACTCCTGCAATCATTACTTTTTCTACGTGGTGACCTGGGTCAACAATTTGCAAACCAATTGCCTGCGCATCTTGTGCAGTATGGAAATACATATCGCCTGTTAAAAACACATCCGCTCCAGCACGCTTTGCCGTATAAATATACTTATTTCCGTCTCCACCAACTAGGGCAATCTTTCTTACTGTTGACTGCAAATCGCCGACAACACGAACTGCTGGCACATCTAGTTGTTTCTTTACAAACTCTGCAAAGTCTTTTAATGTCATTTCTTTAGGTAAATAGCCAACACGACCTAATCCCATAATGTTCGTTTGCTGATCTAATCGAATTACATCATACGCAGGCTCCTCATATGGATGGGCATTTAACATCGCTTTTAAAACACGATTTTTAATAGAAGTTGGGAATACAACTTCCACTTTGACTTCTTCCTCCACATGTAATTCACCAACTGATCCAACATACGGATTAGCCCCTTCTAGTGCTCGGAATCGACCTTCCCCAGTTGTTGTATAGCTACATGCTTCATAAGAACCTATACGCCCAGCTCCTGCCTTTGCTAGTGCCTCACGTAACGTATCAGCATTTGCCGTCGGAACGAACACAGCTAACTTAAGAACATCCTCAGCATATGTTTCTTCTAAAATAGAACGTTTTTCAAGTAGCAGTGCATCAGCCAATAAATCATTGACACCACCCACAGCCACATCTAAATTTGTATGCGCTGCATAAACAGCTATATCATGCTTGATAAGCTTTTCGTATAATTGTCCTGCTGGATTGTCCGTACGAATATTTGCTAGGCGACGAAAAATTGGTGGATGATGCGCGATAATTAGTTCACAACCTTGTTCGATTGCTTCGTCTGCCACCGCTTCATTGACATCCAATGTGATTAAAACCTTACTTACTGGTTTATTTAATGTTCCAATGGCAAGCCCAATTGGATCATTTTCCATGCATGCAAGATTCTTTGGTGACCACGATTCAAATACTTGTATAATTTCCTGACCATTGACAGATTTCATGCTATAAAACCCCTTCCACTAAATCAAGTAGCGCTTTTAATTCTGCACGTTTTTCCTCAATTTCAAGTGTCGGCTCGGCCCCTTCAATAGATTGTAAAACGCGCTGCCAATTTTCCTTTTCTCGATTCCATTTTTTCATAAATGCTGGAGATTTACGAAGTAATAATTTAGGTCCAAATAAGATGTCTGCTGCAGTTAGCTCCATCGGCCCTCGTTGTAAAACAAGAATTTCGTAAATTTTTTCATCTTCCTCTAAAATATCTTCATCGAGGATCGCCCAATTATTTTTTAAAGCCCATTCCCGAATTACTTTTGCATGAATATTTGGCTGCAAAATTAGACGTGTGACACCTTGTAAGCTTTGTGGATGTTTCTCTAATATCGACACAATAAGAGGTCCACCCATTCCAGCAATTGTAATAGTATCTACATGGTCTGAGTCTTCCACTGCAGCTAAGCCGTCTGCCAGTCTAACCGTGATTTTTTCTGTTAATCCTTCTTTTTTCACTTGTCCCACCGCTGAATCATAAGGGCCTTTCACAACTTCCCCTGCTACTGCGCTAGTAGCTATTCCCTTATGAATTAAATAGCATGGTAAATAAGAATGATCACTGCCAATATCCGCCACAACCGCACCTGTTGGAACAAATTTTGCCACTGTTTCTAATCGTTTTGATAATTTTTGTGCGTTCATTTTTAACCGCCTACCTTATATAGAGTCCATTCTAGTATGTATGATGTTGAACAAAAAAACAAATGGCGTTGTCTCATATATTGAGCAACCCCATTATAATAATAGAAGCTGTACTAAAAGCGTAATTACACTTTTAGTACAGCCACTTTTCAAAACTATTCTAGAGTAGAAATGTACTCAGCGATTGCTTTTGCTTCCGCTTCGTTTTTCATTCCTGGTGTCATTGGAGTTCCTGGAATACCGTTTGTCAACACGTCTACGATATGAGCTTCATCTAAACCATGTAGGTTTGGACCAACACTACCAGTTAAGTCACCACCGTGACAACCGATACAAGTTTGTACTAATGCAGAACCATCATCATTAGCTTCTGTAGTTTCGCCACCACCCTCATGTTCAGCAGCAATTTCTTTCTTGTTATCTGCGCCTTGTAAAGACATGAAGAAAATAAGACCAATACCAAATGCCAGAATCAAGATGTAAGGAACGACTGGATTGTTTTTCATATGTTTCCCCTCCTCATTAATAAATCTACTTCTATTATAATATAGAATCAGTCAACATCTAATATTGTACTGCATTAAACATGAAACGAAAAGCCCCATTCGCTAAGTTTTCCTTTGTTTGTAACAATTTCGACATTTCTGTATCAATTGGATAAATTATGTCTTGTTAAAACCAATATTTAGACTTATGGAGAACCCTTTCCAAACTAAAATCGTTTTACTTCTCGCAAATATTTTGCCACTTCCATTGCATTCATATACGTCTAACGATGAAAATTAATTGCTCCTTTCTACTTAAACCTTTGTGCTTTATTAAGCTGACTATATATAATAACATTTGCATAAATAGGTTATACTATTATTTCAATATATTATTATTCACTATTTTTTTATTAAATTTCTTTTGAAATTACTTTTCCAATAAAGCCATACTACTATATTAGAAAAATAAATACCCTTCTATGAACAATAGTAGTCATAGAAGGGTATTTAAATTTACATAAAATTATACAAGTAATAACCAATTAGTGCCACTAGCCCTAGAACACCAGAGACTGTGAAATAAAGTAGTTTCATTTTTAAGCCTGAAAATAACCAGACGCCACAATTTGCCGCTATAAAGGCAAATAACGCTATATTATTTCCACTAAAATATGTAGTATACATGCGAATCGATAAACTAAATAACAATATAGCAGCAATAATATGCAAAGCAGGCGCTAATAAGTTATTTTTGCTCGCAGACCGGAAAGCTATTATGAATAATGTAATTGCAGCGATTGCTACAATGCCCGTTAAAACAAGCAACAAAGAAGTTACTGTAAAGTAAAAATACAAGAGCACCATCATACCCAAGCATAATCCCACAATGAAGAACAACATTTTTCTTTTTTCTAAAGGCAATACAGCCTGTTTATGAGTTGCTGACTCTAACTCCTCTATATCATTTCCCTCTGCATAAAGAGTCGCTAAAAAGTCACAGTAGTGCTCTGGTAATAGCTTATTTTGCTTCCAAAACAATATCTCATTTAAAATAATCTTTTTCCGTGGATTTGTCATCGTATATTCTCCAAACATTGCTTAATAATGGTTGTAATACAATTTTATCTCACAATTCATGAAAGAACATCTGTAAAAAGTCGCAAAAATGGAACTACTACACCGTTCAAATTATATATTTTTATTCACTTTAGCAAATTTTTTAAAGTTGCTTCCGATAATATATTGATTATATCGAGGGTATTGCTGTTTTGTAGTTGCGTTTCAATCGCTAATACAAGGCAAACCCCGCCATGAATAGTAATGGCGAGGTTTGTATTTATAGTAAAAGTATTGTGTTTGTTTATTATTCCAAGAAATCTTTTAATCGTTTGCTGCGAGAAGGATGGCGTAACTTACGAAGTGCCTTTGCTTCAATTTGGCGAATACGTTCACGTGTTACACCAAATACTTTACCTACCTCTTCTAATGTACGTGTACGACCATCATCTAAACCAAAACGTAAACGAAGTACGTTTTCTTCACGGTCTGTTAATGTATCTAATACATCTTCTAGTTGCTCTTTTAACAATTCATATGCTGCATGGTCAGAAGGAGACTGTGCTTCAGAGTCCTCAATGAAATCCCCTAAGTGTGAATCATCTTCTTCACCGATTGGCGTTTCAAGAGATACAGGTTCTTGTGCAATTTTTAAAATTTCACGTACTTTTTCAGGTGTTAAATCCATTTCCTCACCAATTTCTTCTGGAGACGGCTCACGACCTAAGTCTTGTAACAATTGACGTTGTACACGGATTAGTTTATTAATCGTTTCTACCATGTGTACAGGAATACGAATTGTACGCGCTTGGTCGGCAATTGCACGTGTGATTGCTTGACGAATCCACCATGTTGCATACGTTGAGAATTTAAAGCCTTTGCGGTAGTCGAATTTCTCAACTGCCTTAATAAGCCCCATGTTCCCCTCTTGAATTAAATCAAGGAATAGCATTCCACGACCAACATAGCGTTTTGCAATCGATACTACAAGACGTAAATTCGCCTCTGCTAAACGTTTACGTGCTTCTTCATCACCTTGCTCAATACGCTCTGCTAAAGCAATTTCCTGCTCTGCAGAAAGTAAATCAACACGTCCAATCTCTTTCAAATACATACGTACAGGATCATTAATTTTCACGCCTGGTGGTACGCTCAAATCGTTTAAATCGAACGTTTCTTCGTTAGCTTCTTCTTTCATTAAGCTCTCTTCTTCAAATTCTTCTTTACCAATAATTTGAATGTCTTTATTTTTTTCAAGATCTTCAGCGAAGTGGAAAACTTCTTCATTTTCCAATTCATAAGGCAATAATTTCTCTGAAATTTCCTTCATCGAAATTTCCCCTTCAGTTTTCGCCTTTTCTTGTAGTAATTTTTTTGCCTCATCTAATGTAATTTCTACTTCTACCTCTTTTGAACGTTCAGACTTGTCCGCCATAAACCTTCCTCCTTCTAAACAACCGAATCGGGTTAAATCGCCGATAACGATTTTCTTAAATGAATAATCTGTTGGGCGATTTCAAGAGCACGCGCATACTCGTGCATCTTCTCCGCTTCCTTTGACTCATGCATCTTTTGATGAATTTCTTGCTCAATTCTATATTTTTGAAGCTGTCGGATAGAATCTGCGATTTCTGATTCTGCCTGGTCAGGATCACGTTCTACTAAAGCAGCTTCCATAACAATTTTGCGTAATTCAGCGTCATCTAAGATTTCTACAAAGCGCTGATAATCTGGATGACCATATTCCTCATAAAATCCTACCAATCGAACAAAAACAGCCATATATGCATCTCTTACAAAAGGCTCTGTTTGCTCACTACGTAATACCCTGTCCACTACATCTATATTATGAAGCATATGAGCAAGTAATAAACGTTCGGCACGTTCGGCTGCGTCCATAGGCTTTTGTTGCTGCGTGACTGGCATCGAAGGTGTATGCGTTGGCATTTCCACTTTCGCAGAGCGTACTTGATTTGCCTCTAGTTTTCGGAATTGGGCATAAATAGCTTCTTCCGATATCGTCGTTTCATTTGATAGCTGTCGGATATACAAATCTCGCTCAATTGGTGAGGAGCTACCCACTAATTGTTCGAGTACTTCTTGAATATATTGAAGCGTATCATTTTCAAATTGAAAATTCTTATTTCGTCTAGCATGCATCATCATAAAAGCAATATACGTATGTGGGTTTTCCAAAATTTGTTCCTTAAAAGCCTGTCCACCTAAACTTTGAATATACTCATCAGGATCGAGCTTATCAGGTATCACCGCAATATTAACTTTCATGCGCTCCGTTTGTAGTAACTGTGCCGCTCTTTTCGCCGCATCAAATCCAGCATTATCACCGTCATAGCAAATCGTAACTTGCTCTACTAAGCGTTTGAGCTTTGTGATATGCTGATTCGTAAGCGAGGTTCCCATTGTTGCTACGGCATTTGTTACGCCAACTGAGCTTGCAGCCAAAACATCCATAAAACCTTCCATCAACACTACTTGACGATTTTTTCTAATAGAGGTTCGTGCCTTATCTAGGTTATATAACACTTCACTCTTTTGAAAAATTGGTGATTCTGGACTATTTAAATATTTTGCCTCTTCACCTGTCGATGACAATATTCGTCCTGAGAAGGCAATAATTTTACCGTTCTCATCACGAATCGGGAACATAATACGTCCTCGAAAACGATCAAAATAGCGTTCTTCCCCTTCACGTTTGATTACTAGACCACTATCTGCGATTTCTTGTAAGTTATAACCTTTTCTTTCAAGCAATATCGTTAATGCATCAAAGCTTGGGAGAGACCATCCAATGCTATTAGATTCGATAAGTTCCCTTGTAAATCCTCTTTCTAGCAAATAATTTAAAGGCTCTTCCCCATCTTCTGTGTTTAGCAGTAAATGATGAAAAAAATCTGCCGCAAAAGCATGCGCTTCTTTCATCCTCTCTTCCGCTTTAGAAATCTTTGTCGTCGCCTCTGGTAAGCTTGGGCCTACATCTAAATGCATACCAACACGTTCACCAAGTTTTACGACGGCGTCTGGGAAAGAAATCCCTTCGATATCCATGACGAAAGTAATAGCATTACCACCTGCTCCGCAACCAAAGCAGTGAAAAATCTGTTTGTCTGTTGACACAGAAAAAGATGGCGTTTGTTCTCCATGAAAAGGACAGAGACCAAACCAATTGCGCCCACGCTTTGTCAGCTGCATATATTCGCTTATGACATCCACAATATCTGATTGTGTCCGTATCTGCTCAATCACTTCTTCTGGTATTTTCCCTGCCAAATTCATCACCATCTTTAATTTACGTTCTAGAACACAATTCGATATCCGTTTTAAAAATCCTTTATTTCTCGACAAAAAAATAGGATTTTTCTCATTTTAAATATTTTTACCACAATTTTATTATTATAAAACAAATTTTAGTATTTATCTATACAATTTTAAAAACCGACTCAAAAAAACCGCCTCTAATAACCCGAGGTGGTTTACTGAATTTGGTTTCTTATTTACGGCTTGCAAGATATTCAATAATAACGTTAGCTGTTTCCTCTACTGCTTTGTTCGTTACATCAATCACTTTGCAACCTATTTCATTAACAACTTTTTCAAAATGTTGTATTTCCTCTAAAATACGTACATGTTGCGCATAGATGGCGTCATCATTTAAACCCAAGGTCATTAATCTTTCTTTTCTTATCGAGTTTAATTTATCAGGAGAAATAACTAAGCCAAAACATTTTTTCGAATCAATTTTCAATAATTCTTCTGGCGGGGCTACCTCCGGAACTAATGGTACATTTGCCACCTTATAACGTTTATGTGCTAAATACTGTGAAAGCGGTGTTTTTGAAGTGCGTGAAACTCCAACGAGTACAATGTCAGCTTGCAATAAGCCTCGTGGATCTCTGCCATCATCGTACTTCACTGCAAATTCAATAGCCTCAATTTTTTTAAAGTAATCATCATCCAGTTGATGTACAATACCCGGAGTCTCTAATGGCATTTCTTCCATAAAGGTTGCCATCGATTTTAACGCTGGTCCCAATATATCCACAGCATGAACTTTTTCTTTTTCGCATAGATCATGCAATAATGCGCGCATGTCTTGTCGAACAAGTGTATAAACTACAAATGCCTTCTGTTTCGCAGCGAGGCAGACTATTTTTCGAACAAGCTCTTCTGTTTGAATATGCGGAAAGCGCCGAATAATCGTATTTTCTAAGCCTGGTCGGAACTGGCTAATAACTGCCTTAGCTACTTGATCACCAGTTTCGCCGACGGAATCAGATATAACAAAAACGCGTAATCTCTTCATGCTGTTCCCCTTCAACTGTTAGACATTTTGCGCAAGAGATAAGAAAGCACGTGTAATGGTCGTTTTCGTTAAACGGCCAACTATTGTCAATCCACCCTCTTGAGGTTCGATTACCGGTAACGAATCTACTTCTCGTTCTATTAACTTATTTGCTGCAACAACTAACGAATCTGATCTTTCACAGTACGAGATATTTGGCATTCGTGTCATAATAATATGTACAGGAATTTTATTTAAATCCTGCGTGCCAATACTTGTACGCAGTAAATCTTTACGAGAGAGAACCCCAGTTAAAAATTCGTTCTTATCAACGACAAAAAGGGTTCCGACATCCTCTGAAAACATGAAACAAATGGCATCATATACCGTCATTGTTTCAGGTACAACAACAGGTCCCGAGTGAAAATCTTTTACTTTTAAATTGTTAATGCTATCCATTAAAGTTACGGATGTTTTTTTCCCAGAATAGAAATAACCAACTCGTGGTCTAGCATCTAGAAAGCCAGCCATTGTCAAAATTGCTAAGTCTGGTCTTAAAGTCGCTCTTGTCAGATTGAGACGTTCTGCAATATGCTCCCCTGTTATCGGGCCGTTCTCTTTCACAATTTGTAAAATGTCTTCCTGACGTTTGTTGAGTTCGATTGGACTCACCGCCTCAAATCTAATAGTGTTATACTTATGCTCAATTATTATATACTATTTTAATGGTTATTGCGAAGAAAAGAACTACATGCTACAATATTGACACATACGCTTGCTCTAAATGTATTTTCGAGCAAACTTGCGTTATATAGGCGATGATAGGAAAAAAGTATCTGTTCAATTTTTAGCGAGTAGAAATTGGTGAAAGTCTACAATGTGGCAGAGAAAAGGCACTCCTTGAGCTAACTTTTAGAAAAGAGGTTTTAAACAGTTCGTTTAAAACAATCAGGGTGGAACCGCGGGTATTAGCACTCGTCCCTGGGCATTATTTGTGCCCGGAGACGGGTGCTATTTTTAATTTAGATCGTGCTAAATTAAAATCATGCAATATGCGCATGTGGCGAATTAGATTTGAAATTGACAAGGTTATACTGGTCATTCCCCAATTCGTCAGGTAACACAATTACTTTTCACTCTTGTGCAAGTAAAAATTATGAAGGAGGCTATTATAATGGCTAACAAATCAATGGAAACAATCGTATCTTTAGCAAAGCATCGAGGCTTTGTCTTCCCAGGTTCTGAAATCTACGGAGGCTTAGCAAACACATGGGATTACGGTCCACTAGGTGTTGAATTAAAAAATAATGTAAAAAAAGCTTGGTGGCTAAAGTTTGTCCAAGAATCCGAACATAATGTTGGGATTGATGCGGCAATCCTTATGAATCCAAAAGCATGGGTTGCATCTGGTCACGTTGGCAACTTCAACGACCCAATGGTAGACTGTAAAGCTTGTAAAGCGCGCCATCGTGCAGATAAAATCATCGAGGATGCTGCACTGGCAAAAGGCGATGAAATTATTGTAGACGGTATGACATTTGATCAAATGAAAGAAACAATGGTGAAATACGATGTTGTTTGTCCTGACTGTGGGAAAGCAGATTTCACTGATATCCGTCAATTTAATTTAATGTTTAAAACATTCCAAGGTGTTACAGAATCTTCTACTAACGAAATCTACCTACGTCCTGAAACTGCACAAGGAATTTTCGTAAACTTTAAAAACGTACAACGTTCTATGCGTAAACGTACACCATTCGGTATTGCACAAATCGGTAAATCTTTCCGTAACGAAATTACACCAGGGAACTTCACATTCCGTACACGTGAATTTGAACAAATGGAGCTTGAATTCTTCTGTAAACCAGGTGAGGATCTTGAATGGCATGCATATTGGAAAGAATTCTGTAAAAACTGGTTACTGAACTTAGGGATGAAAGAAGATTCGATGCGTTTACGTGACCACGAGGATGACGAATTATCACATTACTCTAACGCAACAACAGATATCGAATTTAAATTCCCATTCGGCTGGGGTGAGCTTTGGGGTGTAGCTGATCGTACAGATTACGACTTAAAACAACATATGGAGCATTCAGGTGAAGATTTCACTTATATTGACCCTGTGTCAAACGAACGCTATGTACCTTACTGCATCGAGCCATCTCTAGGTGCTGATCGTGTTACATTAGCATTTTTATGTGACGCTTATGATGAAGAAGAGCTAGAGGGTGATGACAAACGTACAGTTTTACGCTTCCACCCTGCTTTAGCACCGTTTAAAGCAGCAGTACTTCCACTTTCTAAAAAGTTATCGGATGAGGCTGCAGATGTATGGTCAGAGCTACGCAAATCGTTCCCAGTAGATTTTGATGAATCTCAATCAATTGGTAAACGCTACCGTCGTCAAGATGAAATCGGTACGCCATTCTGTATCACATTCGATTTCGATTCAAAAGAAGACGGTCAAGTAACTGTTCGTCACCGTGATTCAATGGAACAAGTTCGTATGCCAATCGCTGATGTAAAAGCGTATATCGAAAAACATCTTCAATTTTAATTTAAATAAATTTGTCTAAAGCCAAACTGCTGTGACAAAAGAAATAAGTGTTAGATTGACTGCAATCAATCTGACACTTTTTTCTATGCCATTGATGTCTTCTACGGCAGTTACTTTCCGAAGGTTTACAGGCGATTCACGGACTTTTACTAGCGTTTTCTCCTGTCTTACCAGCGATTTTTGGACTTCTATCGGCTATTTTTCTAGGTTTACAGGCGATTCTATGGCTTCTCTCTGCGTAATTGCGTCCAGATTTATTATTTTCATCTACAATGTCTCTGTTATAATTTACGTAATTCTTTTAAACGCTTCATCGCTGAATGAACAGTAAGTCTGTGAAATGCTATTAATTTACTTTTATAGACGACTCCATAAATACCATAGGGTGTTGGAGAAAGTCTCAACAATTCTTCCCTATTTTGCAAATCAATTAATTGTGCCTGGATGCCAAGTTTTTTTGCTCCCTCCACAACATTGTCCGTTGCAATATCTACAAATGGGCATTGAGGAGTACGGAAAATTGTTAACTTTTGAAAGGGAGACAGCCGCTCATCCCAGTCATTCGGAAAGTATGGATCAGGGGCATTTCCAAATTTACAAACTAGCAACTCAAAGCCATATGGTGCGTGAGCTATTTCTTTGAAATTATGCTTCAAAAAAATAGGCTTACTTGGAGTCCAAGAAGTATCTGGGTTTGTGATAACAATTACCCCTGCCTTATTTTGTTCCTTAGCATCTAATAGACACTTATTAATCAATTTAGAGGCATAGCCCTTTCCCGTAATACCTACCCATAAACAATGAATCACCAAATAGTTTTCACCAAATACAACTCTTGAAGAAGACTCAATTGGTGTATATTCAATAAATCCTGCCTGCTTATTATTCTCCATTATTTTTATATACTTTAAACCTTCGTGAAATCGTTCAAGAAGCCATTTATTTTTATTTATGTACCCTGTAGCATTCGTTTTACTACGTTGACAAAAGCATCCACTTTGAGAAATATTATGTTCATTCAATTCTATTACATTTTCAATAACCACTATTACTCCCTCCTAAAACTATCTTCATATATTTCAATACTTAACCAACAATCCCTTTTTATAAATTTATAAAAATAAAAACCAAATCAAGTTTTGATTTGGCCATGTTCTATGCTTTTAACGATATAAATAATCGCTCCTGCATTTTTTCCTCAAATAAAAACTTTTTCATACTCATTCCAACTAAGTTTACTAATAGTTCCTCAATATCACTTAAAGAATAATATAAAAATGTGCCTTCACGCATAGGGCGAACTCTTTTGTCTATCGTCAGTTCCTCCCCAATAAAGTAGGCAACATTGACCCCGCAATGCTCCATCAGTTGTGTAATCCGTTGATCATCACCAGGGTTGATAAAGAACGGCACAATTTTATCAATATACAAAATACTCTGAACAAGTTTGATAAAAAAGTTCTCACGAATAGAAGTTTCAACAACTAAAATTGTTGTTTGCTCATGCTGATAATCCATGTACAAAACACTTAATTGCTCTTCCAATAGTTTCTTTAATATATGAATAGAATTTTTATATTTCTTCATATCTGTTTGAATTTCTCGAGTTAGTAGCCGTAGAATACGATAGGCAGGTAGGAAGATTTTTAAAACAATTTCTTTCGGATGTAAATGATCGATTAATTTATTGAAATACACTTTTAAAGTATTTTCATCATTTCGTATCAACTGTTCGATAAATAAGTTGAAAATTTCTTCAAAACTGTTTGCACGATAATCAATCATTTTAACAATTTTCACACTATAATTCAGAGGTAAATTCATGGACGTTTGCTCATCTAATAATTTTACTTTCGGTAACGTTGGAAATAAATCATAGACAAGCTCTACTTGTGCACTACGATTATCAGATAGTAACACAACTGAGTTTACAGGATAAATGCCAAGACACTCTACAAATTTATTCATAAACTTTTCATTATATAAATGTCGATCCCGATATAATACTGCTAAAGCATCTGTTGCGTTATACCCCGAATGATACACACGCTTTGAGGTCATCGCCGAATAGACATCAATAATTTGTAATAGTTGAACGCCATCACTCATCTCATCTGCACATAGTTGATTAGGATACCCTTTTCCCGCAAAGCGTTCGTGGTGATCACGTGCTAAATAAGCGATATCCGCTTCACCATTTTCTAGAAGGAGCTCATAGCCTTTTGTTGTATGTGTTTTAACAATATCAAATTCATCTTCGGACAGCTTTCTTTTTAAACTTAGTATCTCTTGTGGAATAAATACTTTGCCGATATCATGAAATAAATAACCACGTGCTAGCATCTCTATGTCCGTTAAGCCTATTTGCCGCGCAAAAATAGTTCCAAGTACAAAGGCATCAAATGAATGGACAAACGAGTACTCATCCCATTCTCTTAAACGTATTAGTAAATCGTAGCGATGTTTTTTTTCTAAAATTTTCTCAAACACGCCTCTGACATATGCTGTGTCCTGCGTACTTTTTAATATTTGACCATAACGCAATTCGTGCACAACACTTTCTAATGTTGTCATAAATAGATTGTTGACCGCTACTTTATATTCATCTATTTCCTCTTTTTGTTCTAAAAGCGGCGCAAATACATCCTCATACTCTCTTGTACGCTGTAAACTTAAATCATGAACAACCCTTACTGAATCTGGTGATAAAAAAACTGATAATTCCCCTACTTTTCTCAGTTTAAGTAATGCAATAATTCTCTCAGTTAGCACTAAATCTTTTTTAGCTAATAGTCGATACTCGGAAAAAATATCTTCTGCTAAAATATCATTCGCTTCTACTTCATCAATACTTAATGTCACTTTTCTTAGCATTTATTCAGCCACACACGCTTCTTTACAGCATTATGTGACCTCCCTCCCTTTTCCATAGGACTGCATTAATCTAATACGTACTATTGTACGTTTTGCTGATAGAGGCACGGTTTTCATATATATCTATGTCAAATTAAATAATCAAAACTAGGTTTCCATGTAATTAATTAGTATAATTATACAAAAATAGCTAATATATATTTCCTTTATCTTTACAATATCATAGGTTAAAATGCCTTTTCAACTAGTATATGGGATTGAAATGATTAGTTAATACTATGCATATATTATAAACTATTTAAAAAGTAGTTCTTTAGATTTATAAATTCTTTAAACTTCACTATTTCATCCAGTTGAATTTCACTTCATTTGACCTAATCTAATCAAATCTAAAGTTTATTTTTATAAAAAATAACTATTTTTCTATTAATGTAACATATAGCTAAAAAAACAAAATTTTTCTCGCGTTTTCAAACTTTTGACGTTCTACTAATCTTTTTTTCCTAATAATGAGAAGGTTACCTATCAATGCACACTACATAATTTCCATTTTATAGTGGTTAATATTCCCTCTATTCTCACCTTCAACAATTTGATATAAATATATTATTATAGTTAATCTTTTATGTTAAAGTACATTTTTTTAACAATACATAGTAATACCAACCATTCACAATCAATCGTCCGGAAGTTTGAAACTGTACATAGGAAGGATTCTTACTAGAAAGAAAAATGCTATAAATGTATATCTATTCATTGGAGGAAACAAATTGAATACACATCGTTTTTATCAAATGGCTTTGGCTGCAACTTTAGCAACAAGCGCTATTGTGATAGCCCCCCCTGCAGCTAATGCCGCTTCGTTATTTCCCGATATTAATCCATCTACTGAGGAAGGCAAAGCGATTATTAACTTAGCCGAGCGTGGTATAATATCTGGTTACCCTGATGGCACGTTCAAACCCGCAAATTTTATTACTCGTACACAGGCTGCTAAAATTTTAGCAGGCATTTTACATCTAGATACTGTTCATGTAAAAAATCCTCACTTTAAGGATATTACCCCTGATAACGAAAACTATGGTGCAATCGCTGCTCTTGCAGAGGCAGGAATAATTAGTGGCTCTAATGGCTATTTTAATCCGACAAAACAAATTACACGTGGTCAACTATCCAAAATGCTTGTAAAAGGCTTCGATTTAACAATCACTGACGATATAGATACACCTTTTACAGATGTAAAGGTTGGCAGTGAATATGAGCCGTATATTCAAACATTATTTGCTAATAACATTACAAAAGGTACGACGCCTACTACCTTTGGACCTCAAAGCTATGTAAAACGTTCTCAACTAGCCTCTTTTGTAGTGCGCGCTGAAAACACTCAAAATAACGCAATGATTCATGCAGATTATTATAATCAAGATTTTATTTTTGCATCATATGGCGGGATAGAACCAGCGGAGGATATTTTCACTTGGAATGACGAACAAGAGATAACAAATACTATTACAATCAAGCCATTAAAAGAAGGCACTGGTAAATTGGTTATCACTGGTTTTAACGAAGATACAGAGGAATTTACAGATATCTTTTTCTTAGTTCATGTGAAATCTATCAATGGTAAGCTGCAAGCTACGCTAGAAGAAGTAAATGAAGGAGATTATTTAGAAAATCTACCTCTTAATCTAAATGAAACGGATTTAACGTTCACACCTACAGAAGTAAGTATTCAGACAGCGGATGGCCAAGCGTTATCTTCAGATTCCTATGCATTCGATACGAAAGATAACGGCGCAACATTATCAATATTTAAAGATGGACAATACTTATTAACTTTTACAAATGGTACACAACAACAAACAATGGCGGCTGATGTGTATACGTATGATTTTGTACGTAGTATTGACCTTTACGAAATTACAAATGAATTAACGTTTACAAGCGATTACTTTACTTTTGAGCCTGTGCAAGTTGCATTAGAAGATTTAGATGATAGCTCTGATCCAACACACAAAGTACCAGTCAAAGCCGTAATCGATGGCAACAAATTGATTGTAACGCCATTAGCAGAAGGCAATGCTGTGTTACACGTAACTGGAAAAAATGGAGAAACTGCATATTTAAATGTTGAGTTTATGAAAATTGCAGATAAATGGGCTACTTATTACGGTTTATACGATGATTCCGATGCCTATTAATCCGTACGAAACTTAAAAAATGCCAGAGGACATATTAGTTGTCCTCTGGCATTTCTGTTTTGTCTGTAGACGGTCTTAACTGTAATTCAGGTGTTCTTTCTAATTGCTCTATGAATTTCTTTGTCTTAAAGCGGATACCGGTTTGTTCCTCATAAATGGTTGTAATAATTTTTTTAATGAAATATTTTGTTTCTTTTTTTAATTCTAGTTTGCCGATTTGATCAATTGGAACGGTATAAAACATGCGAATCAGCTTTAGCTGTGTTGGTGTTAGTCGAATAATATATGGGTCGTGCTGATAACAACGATGACATAGGAAGCCCCCTTGTGCAAAGGAAAAGGCAAATTCCCCATCAACTGCTCCGCATGATGCACAAGCATGGAGTATTGGTTGTACCCCTGTGTAAGGCAGCATTTTCCACTCTACAAAAAGTGTAATGGCTTCTGGATCATAGCCATCTTCAATCGCTTGTAATGCTTGTAGGAGTACTTCAAATGCAAAAGGCTCAGCCTTCCCTTCTTCCACAACACGTTCAATTAGTTCCATTATATAGCTTGCATAGGCAGTTGCTACAATATCCTCACGTATATGACGCATTGAATTTAGATGCTCTCCTTGTTGCAATGTACCCATACCTGTATGATGCTGTACCATAAACATCCCATATGTAAATGGCTGTGTCACCGCAGATAATCTGCTCGAGGGCTTTTTCGCACCTCGCGCCATTGTTGCTACTTTACCAGCTTCTCTCGTTAGTAGCGTCACAATTTTATTTGATTCTCCGTATGCACGAACCTTTAGCACAATGCCTTCCCATTTATAAAGCATCCATCCCCCTCCTTCCTGCAAGTTTTCAAAGAAAATAGAGCTCTCCAAACAGTATTTGGACAGCTCTGTACTATTTCCTGTAAAGCTAAAAGCATCCCTTCAGCTGACGCTTTGTCCACTTCAAGAAATCGAAAAATTTTATCATCTCAACTAAGTAATTAAGCCACGCAAAGAAAATTAATATTCATCATCACGGAATCCAAAATCACGAAGATGCGTCGATTTATTACGCCAATCTTTTTGCACCTTTACCCAAAGCTCTAAATACACTTTAGATCCGAGAAGCATTTCTATATCTTTACGAGCACGGATACCCACTTCTTTCAGTAGTGTACCATGTTTACCTATAACAATGCCTTTTTGAGAATCACGTTCTACAATAATTGTCGCCGCTACACGGATTTTTCCTTCTGTTTCTTCATCACGACGAATTTTATCAATGACTACCGCTATAGAATGTGGTATTTCCTCACGCGTTAAATGTAACACTTTTTCACGAATCAACTCTGAAATAATAAAGCGTTCTGGGTGGTCTGTTACTTGATCGGCAGGATAATATTGTGGACCTTCGGGTAAATATTTTGTTAAAGTTGCCAGTAAGTTTTCAACGTTATTACCTTGAAGTGCTGAGATTGGCACTATTTCTGCAAAGTCATAACGTTCCTTATAGCTGTCGATAATACTCATTAATTCATCTGGGTGAATTTGATCGATTTTATTAATTACTAAAAATACAGGTGTTGGATTGCCTTCAAGCATTTCTAAAATAAACTCGTCACCTTTACCAAGCTTTTGCTCAGCGTTTACCATAAACATAATAACATCTACTTCACGTAATGTATTTTTCGATACTTTTAACATGAAATCGCCTAGCTTATGTTTTGGCTTATGGATACCTGGTGTATCAATAAAGATCATTTGGCTATCGTCTGTTGTTAGTACACCTTGTACTTTATTTCGTGTTGTTTGTGGCTTATCGCTCATAATGGCAATTTTTTGACCAATTACTCTATTTAAAAAGGTAGACTTACCGACATTTGGTCGTCCAATAATTGAGATAAAGCCTGACTTATAGCCAGTATTATTTTCCAGCATTCTCTAAATCCTCCGTTGTAAATGCAAACGGTAGTAACTCGCCAACTGACGTTACCGTGACATCACCATTTAAATTTGTTAAATATACAGGCATAGATGGTTCACAAAATTCCATCATTACTTGGCGACACGCACCACAAGGGGCACAAGGGCCGTCCGTATCAGCTACAATAGCAATCGCCTCAAAATCATAAACACCTTCTGAGACTGCTTTGAAAAACGCCGTACGCTCTGCACAGTTCGTCATACTATAACCTGCATTTTCAATATTACAGCCATGGATGACATCCCCATTTTTAGTTAAAAGCGCAGCACCCACTTTAAATTTTGAATAAGGCACATATGCCTTCTCGCGTGCTTTTTTAGATTCTTCTAGTAACGCATGCATATCCATCTTCATCTATGCTAATTCTCCTCTACATAAAAATCATCTATGCCTTTATTAACTAGGCACTCTTTAATCAATTAGGCGTTTGCGTAATTGCGTCCAGATTTTTTTGAGCCTGCTCGAAAAGCCACTCTAAAATCTGTGACATTCTCCTTGCCTTAGCCAAAGTTTAAACTCCCACTAAATTTAGTGCACAATTTGCATTCATTCCCCACTTATAAAGGTGGTGGACTTTTGCTAAAAACAAGTTAAAACCATTTTGGTATAAAGATTAGTAAACCGATTATAGCACTGAATACCGCAAATACAAGCACCGCACCTGCTGCAATATCTTTTGCTTGCTTAGCAAGTGGGTGAATGTCTTTTGAAGCTAAGTCTACAACTCGTTCAATAGCGGTATTCATCATTTCAAGCGCAAACATCAGTGCTATTAATAATAGCACAATAAACCATTCTACTTGTGATAAACCTGTGAAATAACCAACGATTAAAACAATGCCCGCACTGAGCAAATGAGATTGAAAATTTTGCTCTTTACATGCGGTGATTATACCTTCAAAAGCATATCCAAACGAACGTAAATATTTGCGTAAGTCCATTTAGTCACGTCCTAAGCCATAAGATTGTAAAATCTCCTCTTGCTTACCGAACATCACCTTTTCATCCTCTGGTACCATATGGTCATAACCTAATAAGTGCAAGAAGCCATGGACAGCTAAAAAGCCCAATTCACGCTCAAATGAATGTCCATATTCCTCAGCTTGCTCCTTTGTGCGATCCGTTGAGATGATAATATCACCTAAAATACGTGGCATTCCTTCAAATGTTACTTCCATTTCACCTTCGCCTAATTCCTCTAAGGCGAACGATATAACATCCGTTGGTTGATCTTTACCGCGATAGTCTCTGTTAATTTCTTGGATAGCTTCGTTTGTCACAAAGGTAACTGATACTTCTGTTTCAGGTTCAATCTTTTCTACTTTAGCAGCATGTTGTAGAAGCTTCTCCACAAGCTCCATATGCTGTGCAGTTACTTCATTTGTTTCATCTGTAAAATCAATCGTTAAAATCATTAGTGCCTCCTACTTATCTGCCTTTGGATACTCAATACGTGAATGGAAAATCCCATTTAACGTCTCACAAAGTACTTGCTCTATACATTTTAACTCTTTTATCGAAATATCGCATTCATCAAACTGATGGTCCTGTACACGATCATCGATAATAGCACGCACGAGCTTGTGAATTTTCTCAGCATTTGGTTCCTTCATTGAACGAACCGCCGCTTCCACACTGTCTGCTACACTTATCACGGCAGCCTCTTTCGTTTGTGGTTTCGGTCCTGGATAACGGAACTTTGCCTCATCAATCACTTTTCCCTCTTCCTTTGCTTTGTAAAGGAAAAATTTAAGTAGACTTGTCCCATGATGTTGTAGCGCTATATCAATGATTTCTTGAGGCATTTTATATCGTCTTAGCATGTCAGCTCCATCAGTAGTATGTGCAATAATTATTTCTGCACTAGTTTCTGGCGGCATTGAATCATGTGGATTCATACCTGACATTTGATTTTCAATAAAGAAAGCTGGACGCTTTGTCTTGCCAATATCATGATAATAACAACCTACTCTTGCTAGTAATCCGTCTGCACCAATAGCTTCGCATGCAGCTTCAGCTAAATTTGCCACCATTACACTATGATGATATGTGCCAGGTGTTTCCATTAGTAGTTTTTTTAACAACGGATGATTTGGATTGGACAGTTCGATTAAACGCAATGTCGATAGCAAACTAAATGCCGACTCAAAAAATGGTAATAGCCCCATTGTAAGTGCACCTGATAAAAGTGCCGATAATATTGCGGCTATAAAATAAAACAGCAGCTCAGACAATCCATACGATGATTGTGTCATCAGTAAATAAAATGCGATAAAGCCCATATTTACAAGTGATATAACAGCAACAGCCTGCAAAATATGTGAGCGCTTTTCTACACTGCGCATAAAGAATAAACTCGCAAAACCACCAAATATAATATATAAGGTAATTTCCATCTGCATCACAGATGAATACCCTTCTTGGAAAATAACACCTGCCGAAGCAGCAGTCATAACGGTAATTAATACCGCCGCACGATCATCAGCTAACAGTCTAACAAGCATTGTAGCTAATGCAGTTGGGAATAAAAATGCAACCGTCACATCAAAACCATCTGCCACTAAGCTTATAAACTTCATTAGAAGAATTGAAAAACTATACACAATAACCGTTACGAGCAATGCATTGCGCTTTTTGGGTTCTTCTATTTCCCAGCGATCAAATAAAATATACATGAATATCAGTTGAAGGAAGGTTAAAATAATCAACCCTGCAATTGGCTTCATTGAGGCTTTATTACTCACCATTCCAAGTAGCTCTAATTGCCTAAATGTCTCATTGTCAATAATTTGGCCTTCCTGTACAATAATTTGACCTTGGAGTATACGCGTTGGTTCAACCGCTTCCTTAGCTTGCTCTATTCTAACTTTTGTTTGTTCCTCATTAATTGTTTCGTTTTCAACAATACTTGCACGTCCAATTAATATGACTGTGCTTAAAATCTTATCAGGATAGCCACGCTGTCCACGAATTTTTGTTTCAAAATCATTTTGAGCAGCTAACACATTTTCTTTACGAATCGATTTTTGTAAATATTCTTGTACAAGTTTTGAAAGTTGTACGCTTGTTCTCTTTAAATCTGCTTCACTTTGTTGTAATAAGCCTTCGAGCTGTGCATCTGTAAAAATGACAGGCATTTGATCAACATCAATAGATTCTAATTTTTTGCGGAGCTTTGCCACTTGGTCGACTTCTGCATCGGAATCTTTATTGCTGTCAACAGCCTTTTTCACTTCAAGCACATAATCAAATAAAGACGTCACAATCGCTACACGTTGTTTTGCAACGTCTTCTGAAAATTGATAGACGGGCGTAACTGCATTGGCAGCCTTTTCTCGTTCCTGCTGAGTCTTAACTGTATCTTCAATTGTTTTCGTCGACCTTACTGTTTCGGATGCAAGTTGCAATGGTTTAAAATCGTATGTAACACCCTTTACATTGCCATACATAAATGTAAACTGTAATGCCCCTGTAAGGATGAGAACGACAATCAAAAAGTAGCGAAATCCAATAAGCTCCGTAATTTTTTGAAGTTGTTTCTCCATTCGGCACCTCCTCTATCTATCTTCTATCATACCAATTCAAAAAACATTTTTCCCGAAAAATGTATAAGAAAGCAAAAAAACAGCTATACGTATTTGTATAGCCGTCACATTTTTCATTTTTCAACCTTAAATATGCATAAATCGCTGAATTTGTCGCTTCATTTTTGGTACAAGTTATTGCAGTTGATTTCCGCTGCGGGCAGGCGCTTTCCGCGGGCACAACGTAAGCCGCAACTAGTCGCTGTTGCGCCGCCTGTTGCGTCTTATGTTTTGTGCTGTTCCCGCAGGAGTCGCCCGCCCTTCGCTCCAATCAACAGGTATTAGTTTCTAGTAAAGATGACTAAGCTTAAAATTAAGCACTATATCGTTCTG
>NZ_JBIVOE010000003.1:401956-458778 GCF_044753985.1 Lysinibacillus sp. NPDC093210
CTGTTCCCGCAGGAGTCGCCCGCCCTTCGCTCCAATCAACAGGTATTAGTTTCTAGTAAAGATGACTAAGCTTAAAATTAAGCACTATATCGTTCTTCTGTTGTACCTGTCTCTTCGCTTTCGGTACAGACTTTAAAATAACCGCCTTAGGCGGTTATTTTAAAGTTGCTGATCTTCGTAAGCTTTAATGATTTTTGCTACGACTGGATGGCGGACTACATCACCTTGTTCTAGAATTTGGAAATGTATTGAATTGACATATTTTAATGTACGTTCAGCAACAATTAATCCAGACTCCGTATTTTTAGGAAGGTCGATTTGCGTTTTGTCGCCAGTAATAACCATTTTCGAACCAAATCCAAGACGTGTTAAAAACATTTTCATTTGCATATGTGTTGTATTTTGTGCTTCATCTAAAATGACAAAGGCATCATCTAATGTACGTCCACGCATATAGGCTAAAGGCGCGATTTCAATTGTTCCTCGTTCAATTAGACGTTGTGTTTGTTCTGTGCCATATATATCGTTTAACGCATCATAGAGCGGTCGTAAATATGGATCAACCTTTTCCTTTAAATCACCTGGAAGGAAGCCTAGAGACTCTCCTGCTTCCACTGCAGGACGTGTTAAAATAATACGCTTTACATGCCCATTTTTAAGTGCTTGTGTAGCCATTACTACCGCTAAATACGTTTTTCCGGTACCGGCTGGACCAATACCAAAAACAACGTCTTTGTGACGAATCGCTTGTATGTATTCTCGTTGACCTATTGTTTTTGCACGTATCGGTTTCCCTTTTGTCGTGCGTGCAATTTCTTCATCATAAAGTTCTGCAAAATATTCAATTGTCCCTTTTTGTGTCATTTCAATTGCCGTTGCTACATCACGCTGATCAATATTAATTCCTTTGCGAATAACTTTTAATAATGCGTGTAGAAGATATGTTGCCTGTTCTTTTGCCTCTTCTTCACCTGCAAGCTGAATTTGCTCACCGCGTGTAATGATATGGACATGAAGAGCCTCTTCAATTAATTTCATATTAGCATCGGAAATACCTAGCAGCATCACCGCTTCATTTGGATTATCCACTTGTAATACAGTTAAATGTTCTGACATAATCATTCTCCTTGTGGCCCTTGTATTGGACTTGCAATGTTTTCGTTGACTAAAAATAGAACTTTCCCTTCAACTGTACCATTCCCCCACTTCGCCTGTAAAAGGTTTTCTTTTTTAATAACTGTTTTTGCAGGGAGTGATTGAAGCATTTTTTCATGTAGTAGTGGCATTAACAAAGTATCTATTTTTGATTCATCTAATTTAATTTCCACCGTTTTTGTTTGCTGTTCCTCCACAATCGAAACATAAGGATCTAGCCAATTTGGTAAGTCTTTTTTTTGTACATAATCAACCGCTTCTTTATGAATACCCTTTACTACTACACGCCACTGCTTTTGTTGCATAGATTCAATTGTTAGCTTTGTTGGAATTTTAAATGTGCATTCAAGCCAGTAGTCTGCAAAAACTTCTCCCTTTGCCCCAACAAAGACATGATCGTCACCACTGTCAATTACACCACTTACGAGGACGTCACCTTCATAAGCTGTATCATTGACAGAAATTTTCCGTTCACCATGTTGAATGTTAAAGTTTGTGATGACACCGCTTTTAGTAGCTACTAAATGTGTTGCAAGTTTTTCGGTTGTCAATTCGGTTGTTTTTGGAGATTCCTGTGGTCTTAACGTAATACGACCACCGTGTTTTTCGATATGCACCCACGCTAGATCTCGATGTTTTTCTAATAGACTCTGACGAATTACAGCATCCGAAGGTAATACTTTTTTAGTCATCGGCGTTTCTAGCTGAAAAGTTTCTTGAAACGTTTTCTCGATTTGTTGCTGTAACTCTGGTGTAGCCGCTTCAATATCAACGCGCCAAATTACTTGCGCACAAAGTAATGGTATTAAAATCATGACAAACAGCCCAAGTAGTGTCCAAAGTTGTGCGCGAAAAACTTGAAGCTCATCTGCGTAATGAACAGTCATTTTTAGCCGATACCGACTACGTATACGGCGAATTTTTGGCAAATAGCCCATATTCGTTTCAAATGTAACTTCTTGATCTCGAAAGACAACACGCTTTAAAGGTACTTGCTGCGCATGTAATGCTTGAATAAAAGGATGAACATTTTCATGGCGCTTTATACGTATTATAATTGGTCGATTATTCCACATTCTTGCTCACACCCATATCTTTAGTCATTTTTACATGTAATTCTTGTAAATCCTCTACTGAAAGATGGAGCATTTCTTCCTTTATTGCATTTATTGCAACCGATTTTCCACGCACAATAATATGATAATCAGCATAAATAAACGAGCACGATGTAGCGTCAGCATGTAAAAAGCGATAAGGGCCTATAATTTTTAATGTTTCATACTGTGTTAATTCAAGTAGTGGCGTTAATTGAAATAATTTTTTCATAAAAAAATGCCTCCTTCTTCGGCAATATATGCGCCAAAAAAGGAGGACATGCTAGTTATTTTCGTTTTGCTTTTGGTGGGCCTAAAATTTCAGCCATCACCACTGCTTGCACCAATGCTTTTTGAGAATTCGGTAGCTGAAATCCATTATTTGTGGGTGCAACTGAGATATCTTTTTTCCCTGCAGCCATACGCCCAAGACTAGGACGATCGGTTTTACGACTCGATTGCTCAGCTGGAATAAGCGGTGGTGCAACATAGCTAGGCATATGTTCCTTCACTTTTTCTCGCACTGGTTCCACACGTTTTTCTGTGTCGTCTTCTGACGTAATTTCCGCTTTTAGTTCCCCTATAAATCCACGGGCAAAGTCTTCAAAGCTTTGCTTTCTAGCAATTGGACGACGATGCTTAGGCTCATCTACTTCCATTTGAGCGGAAGGTTGTGATTGAGCAGTTTTATTGAAAGGGGGCATTGGTTTTTGTTCTTTTTTATTTTTAGCTTTTCCGAAAAGAGAGCTGACTATGGCAATAATTGCAAATAAAATAAGTTGTTCCATTTGTTAGCACTCGCTCCTTTCCGTTAATTATGCTTTCGGTTCATTTGGGTCTGATTTATCTGTACTTACTTTTGAAATAGAGTCACGCATAGCCGTATCTGCTTGTATATTACGGTAATTCATATAGTCCATAATACCAAGGTTACCAGAACGTAAAGCTTCTGCCATCGCTTGTGGTACTTCTGCTTCTGCTTCTACTACTTTCGCCTTCATTTCTTGAACGCGGGCAATCATTTCTTGCTCATTTGCTACAGCCATTGCACGACGTTCTTCTGCTTTCGCTTGAGCAATGTTTTTATCTGCTTGCGCTTGTTCAATTTGTAATTCTGCACCAATATTTTTACCGATATCCACATCCGCAATATCAATGGATAAGATTTCGAATGCTGTCCCAGAGTCTAAGCCTTTAGATAATACTGTTTGTGAAATCATATCTGGATTTTCAAGGACTGTTGTATGGCTTGAAGCACTACCGATTGTCGAAACGATACCTTCACCTACACGAGCAATAACCGTTTCCTCACCTGCACCACCAACTAAACGTTCGATGTTTGCACGAACTGTTATACGTGCCTTCGCTTTAACTTCAATCCCGTTCATTGCAACACCTGCAATAAATGGTGTTTCAATTACTTTTGGGTTAACCGACATTTGTACCGCTTCTAACACATCACGCCCTGCAAGGTCAATTGCAGCACAACGTTCAAACGTTAGTTCAATATTAGCACGGTGAGCAGCAATCAGCGCATTTACGACTCGGTCTACATTACCACCTGCTAAATAGTGACTTTCTAATTGGTTAATCGTCACTGGTAAGCCTGCCTTATGTGCTTTGATTAACGGATTGACGATACGTGATGGAATTACACGACGTAAGCGCATCCCGATTAATGTGAAAATACTAACGCGGACACCTGCAGCAAGTGCGGAAATCCACAACGCCACTGGTACAAAAGTAAAGAATACAGCGACGACAATAAATAATAGGACAAGCCCGACTATTGGGCCTATTAAAGCTAAATCAAATCCCATGTTGTTATTCCTCCATCTCTTTTTCTGTTTGTCTCACGACAATGCGTGAGCCTTCTACTTTAATTACTTCTACATCCTTACCTACATCAACATAGCCACCTTCTGACACAACGTCAATTCGTTCACTTACAAATCGAATTGTGCCTGCTGGGCGAAGTGGTGTTAGCGTAATTCCCACTTTTCCTAACAACTCAGTGCGATTAACGTTAGACACATAGCCCTCTTCCGTTGTAGTAGCATCCATTAGCACTAACTTGTTTAAAACATGCATTTTTTTACCGAAAAATTTCATCAGGATCACCATTCCTATTATGGCTACTACAAGCGCAATAAAAATCGCCATGACCATTTGCATCATGTTTGCACCTGCCAGCAGCAAGCTAAGTAATATAAGCACGCCACCTAAAATACCAACAATGCCTCCGGGGACAAAAAATTCTGCAATGACTAGTGCTAAGCCTGCAATGAAAATTAACAATGTTTCATAGCCTGCAAAGCCTGCCACCATATGTCCGAAGAAAAATAATCCCAGGGCTGATAACCCCATTATACCTGGCACACCGAACCCAGGCGAATATAGCTCCATCACAAGCCCTAAACTCGCAACAGACAATAAAATCGGTACGATAAGTGGGTTCGTAATAAAACGAGCAATTTTCTCTGCAAAGGTTGGCTCAATTGATACAATATCACTGCCCTTTAAACCTGTCTTCGCCAAAAGTTCTTGAAAATTAGCAACAGTACCTTCAGAATATCCTACCTTTTCAGCCTCTGAAGCCGATAATGTTAATAAATTCTCGCCTCCAGCTCGAAATTCTGGCAATTCAATTGTCGAATCTGCCATTGCCAATGCATATTTCGGGTCACGTCCGGATGTTTCGGCAGCTGCCTTCATTTGAGCTAACCACGCGCTATGAGCCTTACTATCTGCTGCGTTGCCGGCAGAATCAATTACTGCTGCTGCTCCAATTGTTCCATTAGGGACCATATAAATTTCATCTGCATGTAAGGCTAAAAAAGCACCGGCTGAATGGGCATCTTTGTTAATAAAAGCAATAGTGTGTATCGTAGTGGCATCCATAAGCATGGCGATATCACCTGCTGCATTGACAAAACCGCCTGGCGTATGTATATCCAGTACAATCGCTTCTGCATAGTTTTCTTCTGCCTCTTTAAAAGCTCGTTCTAAAAATGCGTGAAGTCCACGTTCAACTTCATCATGAATCGGTACGTGGTAAACCTTGCTACTTGCAAATGCTGAAGTCAATGGAAACGCTACCAAAACAGTCATCCAGATGACGATGATATAGCTAAGGATTCTCCTTTTCCGCATCTTTTTCCCTCCCTTCTAACATGCTTCTCTACTCTATATACGACTGACCTTGTAAAAAGTTTCACAAAATCTAATTTATTTTTATTATACAATATGATAGGTGTTTTTTCCCTTCAGTCGATTATCAAAGTTGTTTTTCTTTGTAAATAAAAAAGCCGAATGAAATCTGTAGTGATTTCATTCGGCTTTTTCGAATATGTACCGCAAAAAGAGCATCATGCAAAATACCTGGAATTTATCGCAATTGCAACTAATTCCAGGTATATCATTGTCTGCTCAGTGAATCATACAATTGCGTGTTTTGAACGTAGGGATTTTTAATGGGAAATTAAATTACCACTTACGTTTACGTGCAGCTTCTGATTTCTTTTTACGTTTAACGCTAGGTTTTTCGTAGAACTCGCGCTTTCTAACTTCTTGAATTGTACCACTTTTTGATACAGTACGTTTGAAGCGGCGAAGAGCATCTTCAAGCGATTCGTTTTTGCGAACGACAGTTTTTGACATCTCTCTTTCCCTCCCTCCGAACACACGTCAATACACAATACAATTAGGCTAATAACCAACTGTTGTGTACTAAAAAATTATACCGTATTGTCTTATAACGGTCAATAGAAAGTATTCGAAATCGCGAAGAGAATTTTTAAAATCCATTTTAATCGTATTTTAAACGGTTCTTCAGATCACGATAAGAATAGTTATTGTGAATAAAAAGTAAATCTGAGTGCAGGATTATCTAGCCTAATCAGATATATTACCAAAAAATTTTTCGTAATTTCGTTAGAGAGGGACTCAGCGATATCTCTCCATCAGCACAAAAACTTTCATACAGTTCGAACTAAAATAGGTCAAACTTCGTTAAACGATTTATTAAGCCGTTTATTAGTTAAAATATTTTCTTTGTATTGCCATCCTCTATTAAAATTTCTACAGCCTCTCTAAAGCGTTGCGAATGGATAATTTCTCGTTCTCTCAAAAAAATCAAACTATCATTTAAATCTGGGTCATCCGATAAGTCAATAATCCATTGGTATGTGGCACGTGCTTTTTCTTCCGCCGCAATATCCTCGTATAAATCAGCAATTGGATCCCCTTTTGCCTGTATATAGGATGCGGTAAATGGTACGCCCGATGCATTTTGATAAAACAGCGCTTTATCATGGTTAACATAGTGATCAGCAAGTCCTGCTTCTTTAATTTGCTGAGGGGTTGCATCTTTTGTTAACTTATAAATCATTGTTGCAATCATTTCGAGATGAGAAAACTCTTCCGTTGCTATATCTGTTAACAGGCCTACTACTTTATCTGGTATTGTATAACGTTGGTTCATATAGCGAAGTGCAGCAGCTAGCTCTCCATCAGCACCACCATATTGTTCTACTAAATACTTTGCGAGCATCGGGTTACAAGTACTAACTTTTACTGGATATTGGAGCTTTTTTTCATAATACCACAAACACCTTTCCCCCTAGTCCAAATGTATTTATACTTGCCAAGGCCATGGCGTATCGATCCAATTAAACGGATAATTCGAATAGCTTCTTCCAAAATTCATAAGCGGACCAAATTTTTGTTCAAAATCTATTTTTAATCGCATACTTTTTTCGGTATTCTCATTAAATTGTGTAATTGCAGCATAATCATGTGGATGAGTATCTAAATAAAGGTTTAATTCAACTATAACAAAATCAATAGCTTGAATTTCCTCAAGAAGCTGATAAAATTCTGGTGGCATTTGTTTACTCACCTTTCATCCCACCTCTCTCTGGATTTGGATAGGGACTAAAAAAATCGGGCCATAGTGTACCAAACTTTAACGCTTCCCTCGCTGTCTGAAATTGTGGTAGACCAGGTGGTTGAAAGCCTATATACAATTGTGGAGGTGTTGCAAAGCTCTTGACCTCAATCGGTTTACAAGGATCAAAAGGACTGATAAAAGGTCGCCAATACTTATATTGCGTAAACATAAAATCCTCCCTTCTAAAGGCAATTACATCATTCGAGTATATGAGGTCGGAAAAATAATTATTCTGATGAAAAAATTAGCATAACAGCGTTTACTATGTAGTTGTTGCTTACAGTCGATTTATTAGTTATAAAACAAAAAAATAGCATACTAGAAAATATCCAGTACACTATTTTTCTTATTGAGCAATAATAAATTATTCGTGGGAATTAGTAATTAGAATCTGCAATTAAGCCCTTCATAATGGCTACACCCGAGCTTGCACCAATTCGTGTGGCACCTGCTTCAACCATTTTTTGCATATCTTCCAAGCTACGAACACCACCAGAAGCTTTTACACCTAGCTCTGGTCCTACTGTTTTGCGCATTAAAGCGATGTCCTCTGCTGTAGCTCCACCAGTAGAGAAGCCCGTTGACGTTTTCACGTAATCTGCGCCAGCTGCTACTGAAAGTTCACATGCTTTCACTTTTTCTTCCTCAGTTAATAGGCAAGTTTCGATAATTACTTTAACAAGTGCACTACCTTTTGCCGCTTCTACTACTGCTGAAATATCCGCTTGTACTTGTTCGAAGTTTTGAGCTTTTAAAGCGCCAATATTGATGACCATATCCACTTCTTGAGCACCATTTGCAATCGCATCTTTTGCCTCAAATGCTTTTACAGCTGGTGTATTAGCGCCTAATGGGAAGCCAATAACCGTACAAACTAACACGTCTGAGTTTTGTAATAGCTCGCTGCAATATTTCACCCAAGTTGGGTTGACGCAAACAGATGCAAAACTAAATTCTTTAGCCTCTGCACATAACTTTTCAATTTGTTCTTTTGTAGCCTCAGCCTTTAATAATGTGTGATCAATCATACTTGCATAATTTGTTTTCATTTAACAAGCGCTCCTTCTAACATAAGTTGTCCGTACCTCTCTGGAATAATAACATGTTTTTACGTTTCCGTCTAATTTCTTAAGTCATTACCCTATGGTCTTTAACTTGTAATAATTTTTATCATGCCCGATCATGGTTAATATTATCAATAAAAAAGGATTGTCCATCTCCAATAGATAGACAATCCTTTAACAATTATTTTACAGTTTCGAGTAAGCGTACGAATTGCCCTTTAGAATGAGGGTAGCCTGCTTGCGTAATTTTTACCTTTACAAGTTGGCCAATAAGGTTTTCAGGGCCTTCAAAAACTACTTTTAAATAGTTGTCTGTATAACCCGTTAATAAGCCCTCTTCCTCACTACCATCGTGAACAAATTCTTCTGGTATTACTTCTAACACTTCATTTTCAAAACGAGAAGCATATTCCTTAGCAAGTTGGTCATTTAAAGCGATTAGGCGGTGAACGCGCTCATTTTTAATGTCTTCATCGATTTGGTCTTCCATACGAGCTGCTGGTGTACCTGTACGAGGAGAGAATGGGAACACATGTAATTCTGAAAATTTATGGTCACGAATAAAGTTATACGTTTCCATAAATTCTTCCTCTGTCTCACCTGGGAAGCCAACGATAACGTCAGAAGTAACAGCTAAGTTCGGTAATGCTTCATGTAATTTTGTTAAGCGTTCTCCGAAAAATTCCATCGTGTATTTACGACGCATACGTTTTAATACTGTATCCGAACCTGATTGAATCGGAATGTGTAGATGATTAACAACAATGTTTGACTCGCGTAAAACATCTATCACCTCATCTGTTAGTTGGCTAGCTTCAATAGAAGAAATACGTAAACGTTTTAAACCTTTTACATTCGCCTCTAAATCACGTAACAACTGGGCAAGGTTATAATCTTTTAAGTCTTGTCCATAGCCACCAGTATGAATACCTGTTAGTACTATTTCAAGGTAACCAGCATCAACTAATTGTTGCGCTTGGTTTAGTACTTCCTGTGGATCACGCGAGCGCATTAAACCACGCGCCCAAGGAATAATACAAAACGTACAGAAGTTATTACAGCCTTCTTGGATTTTTAATGATGCACGTGTTCGGTCTGTAAATGCCGGCACATCTAATTCTTCATATACACGGTTTTTCATAATGTTGCGTACAGCATTAATTGGTTGACGCTCGTTACGATATTGCTCGATATAGCCAAGTAATTTTGTACGATCCTGTGTCCCTACTACAATATCAACACCAGGAATCGCCATAATTTCAGCTGGCGACGTTTGAGCATAACAGCCTGTAACACAAATAACAGCATCTGGATTTTGACGCACAGCTCGACGAATAACTTGACGTGATTTTTTATCTCCCGTATTTGTTACTGTACATGTATTAATAACATAAACGTCTGCTTGATGATCAAATTCCGTACGGTCATAACCGTCTTCTTTAAACAGTTGCCAAATAGCCTCTGTTTCATAGTGATTTACTTTACAGCCAAGTGTGTGAAAAGCCACTTTTGACAAGGCTAAACACCTCTTTCATTCAAATTCATATGATATTGCAGATAGCGCATAAAGTGGCGCTGTTTCTGCACGTAAAATTCTTGGACCAAGAGACATCGTTTGTGCGCCAGCTTGCTTCAGTGTATCTGATTCTTTGCGCGCAATTCCACCTTCTGGACCGAAGATAATAAGGATTGATTTCGACTCCTTATCATACACGTTTTTTAGCTTATCCGCAAACCTTGTGCGTTTTTCTGACTTTGCATCCTCTTCATCTGCAATGAAGACAGCGTCAAAATCGCCCATATGCGATACAAGCTGCGAAAATTTTATTGGTTCGTATATTTCTGGAATGTGCGTGCGATGTGATTGCTCCGCTGCCTCTTTTGCAATTTTTTGCAAGCGCTCCTGCTTTTTCGCACCTTTTTTAACATCCCATTTTACAATAGATCGCTCCGCTTCAAATGGTAATAAGGCATACATACCAAGCTCTGTTGCTTTTTGTGTAATGAGTTCAAGTTTATCTCCTTTAGGCAACCCACAAGCAACTGTTACACGAATTGGGAGCTCTGGAGATGGGATTGTGCGTCCCGTCGCTTTCACAACGACAACATCTTCTTCAAATGCAGCAATTGTGCAAATATAAGCTGTGTCTTGTGCCACGACGATGATTTCCGCACCTTCTTTCATACGCATAACACGCATAATATGGCGCGCATCTTCGCCTGAAATGCGGGCTGAATCAATGGTTGTGTCAATGAAATAACGTTGCATAGCTCACACTCCTTTCTTACTAGAGAAAACGCCAAACCGTAAGCACTCGGCTCACGATTTGGCGCTTCCTTGGTCAATTTATTGTGGTCGACGAGCGATAATCGCTACCCAATCTTCCATTAATAATACTTCTTCTATCACAAACCCTGAAGCTTCAAGAGCTGCTTTCACATCATCTCGTTTCGCCCCAATGATGCCTGAAGTGACATATAATCCACCTGGTTTGACAATTGTAAATGCATCGTCAGTAAAGGACATAATTATCTCTGCTAAAATGTTCGCGACTACAACATCAGCTGGCTCTTTCACAGTATCTAATAAGTTACCATGGAAAACTTCAACTTTATCGCTTACTTTGTTTAACGCAACATTTTCTTTGGCAGAACGTACAGCTACTTCATCCAAATCAAGCGCATGCACACTTTTTGCACCAAGCATTGCTGCACCAATCGAAAGAACCCCAGAGCCTGTGCCTATGTCAACAACCGTGTCGCCCTCTTTCACGACTTTCTCGAGACCTTGTAAGCACATAACCGTTGTTGGGTGTGTTCCTGTACCAAATGCCATACCAGGATCTAACTCAATGATTAATTCATCCGTTGAAACTGGTGTATAGTCTTCCCATGTTGGTACAATTGTAAAACGTTCCGAAATTTTAACAGGATGATAGTATTGCTTCCACGCTGTCGCCCAATCTTCCTCGTTCACTTCTACAATAGAAACAACATTTTCTCCGATATCAATGTTGAAATTCGTTAAATTCGTAATCGCCGCCTTGATTTCTTCGACTGTTTCATTTAAAAAGCTAGACTCTGATAAGTAAGCTTTAACGATAACACCCTCTTTTGGGAAATCTTCTTCATTTAGCGCGTAAATTTCACCATACTGATCTTCGCGTGGCTTCGCATATTCAGCTGAATCCTCAATAACAACACCGCTAGCCCCTGCTTCATGCAAAATATTTGAAATTGCTTCCACCGCTTCATTTTTTGTATGAATGGATAATTCTGACCACTTCACGTAGCTCTTCAGCTCCTCTAATTATTCACCTTGGAATTTTTTCTTGATTTTATCAAATAGTGAGCTTCCTTGTTCTTCTGGAATATCGCCACTAATTTCTGCAAATTCACGTAGTAATTGTTTTTGTTTTTCCGTTAGCTTTTCTGGTGTAATTACTCTAACTGTTACATATTGGTTACCTGTTCCATAACCATGCACATTTTTTACACCTTTATCTTTCAAGCGGAATTGTGCACCTGATTGTGTACCCGCTGGAATACGTAATTTCACTTTACCATGTACAGTCGGTACTTCAATTTCATCGCCTAATGCTGCTTGTGGGAATGTTAATTTTAATTCATAGTAAATATCATCGCCATCGCGCTCGAATTCATTGTGCCCTTGAACGCGGAACATAATGTATAAGTCACCAGCTGGACCACCGTTAATACCTGGTTCACCTTGACCTGTTACACGAATTTGTTGACCATCATCAACACCTGCAGGAATTGACACTTTAATTTTTTTACGTTTTTGAACTTTACCTTCACCGCGACAAGTTGAACATTTTTCTTTAATAATTTTACCTGTTCCGTGACAAGTCGTACAAGTACGACGATTCATCATACGGCCAAATGGTGTATCGACAGCCTGATTAATTTGTCCTGCACCTTTACATGTCGAACATGTTTCAGGAGTTGTACCTGGTTTTGCACCCGAGCCATGGCATGTATCACATGTTTCGTCTTTAGGAATTTCAATTTCTGTTTCTTTCCCAAAAATTGCTTCCTCAAATTTAATATTCATGCGGTATTGCAGATCGTCACCTTTACGTGGCGCATTCGGGTCTTGTCGACGTCCACCACCACCAAAGAATGAACTGAAAATATCCTCGAAGCCGCCAAAGCCACCGCCTCCGAAACCACCACCAAAGCCAGCATTTGGATCTTCATGTCCAAATTGGTCATAGCGGGCTTTTTTCTGATCGTCACTTAATACTTCATAAGCTTCAGCAATTTCTTTGAATTTTTCATCCGCACCTGGCTCTTTATTTAGATCAGGATGGTATTGTTTTGATAATTTACGGTATGCCTTTTTAATGTCATCTTTAGAAGCCGATTTCGTTAAACCAAGCACCTCGTAATAATCGCGTTTCTCCATGATTCACACTCCGCTCTTTTTGCATAAAATCTATTGTAACATGCAGTCTTAAAAACTGCCTCTATTTTCGCCATAATTTTCACTTTTCTATCAATGCCTCTATGCGCTATTGCCGAATTGACATGTCGCTGACACTTCGGGTTCATCTACTAGAACATCGTTAAACAATTATATAGAAAGAGAAAAGCCAAAGCCGCAAGCGGTCTTTGGCTTCTTCACTTTACTGTGCTGTTGAGAATTTCTTATTTATCGTCTTTTACTTCTTCGAAGTCAGCGTCTACGATACTGTCGTCTTTTTTATCAGCTCCAGCATCTGGACCTGCTTCGCCACCTTGAGCCGCTTGTGCTGCAGCTGCAGCTTGTTCATATACTTTCATTACTAGAGGCTGTAATACGCCTTCTAATTTTTCTTTCGCTGATTTAATACCTTCTAATTCGCCAGCTTCAAGCGCTTTTTTAAGCTCATCACGAGCATCCTCTACAGATTTCTTCTCATCTTCTGTAATTTGCTCACCTAAGTCAGCAATTGTTTTATCAACTTGGAATACTAATTGATCAGCTTCATTGCGAAGATCAGCTTCTTCTTTACGTTTTGCATCCGCTTCTGCATTCGCTTCAGCGTCTTTTACCATGCGTTCAATTTCATCGTCTGATAAACCAGAATCAGATTGAATAACAATTGTTTGTTCTTTATTTGTACCTAAATCTTTCGCTTTAACAGAAACGATACCATTTTTGTCGATATCAAATGTAACTTCGATTTGTGGAATACCACGTGGTGCTGGTGGAATATCCGCTAATTGGAAGCGACCTAATGTTTTGTTATCCGCTGCCATAGAACGTTCACCTTGCAATACGTGAATATCTACTGCTGGTTGGTTATCAGCTGCAGTTGAGAATACTTGTGATTTAGATGTTGGAATTGTCGTGTTACGATCGATTAATTTTGTGAACACGCCACCCATAGTTTCAATACCTAAAGAAAGAGGTGTTACGTCAAGAAGAACTACGTCTTTCACATCACCAGTTAATACGCCACCTTGAACTGCAGCACCCATCGCTACAACTTCGTCAGGGTTAACTCCACGGTGAGGCTCTTTACCAGTTTCTTTACGTACTGCTTCTTGTACTGCTGGAATACGAGTAGATCCACCAACTAAAATAACTTGGTCAATTTCTGAAGTTGATAGGCCTGCATCAGATAATGCTTGACGTACTGGACCTACTGTACGGTTTACTAATGGTAATGTAATTTCATCGAATTTCGCACGAGTTAAAGAGATTTCTAAGTGTAATGGACCTGCTTCACCAGCTGTAATGAATGGTAAAGAAATTTGTGTAGAAGTTACACCTGATAAATCTTTTTTCGCTTTTTCAGCAGCATCTTTCAGACGTTGCATAGCCATTTTATCTTTAGAAAGGTCGATGCCATTTTCTTTTTTGAATTCAGCTACTAAATATTCGATAACCGCGTCATCGAAATCGTCACCACCAAGTTTGTTATCACCAGCAGTAGCTAATACTTCGAATACACCGTCACCTAATTCAAGGATGGATACGTCGAATGTACCACCACCAAGGTCAAATACTAATACTTTTTGGTCTACATCTTGTTTGTCTAAACCATAAGCAAGTGCAGCAGCTGTTGGTTCATTGATAATACGCTCTACTTCAAGACCAGCGATTTTACCAGCGTCTTTTGTCGCTTGACGTTGCGCATCGTTAAAGTAAGCAGGTACAGTAATTACTGCTTTTGTTACTTTTTCACCTAAGTAATCTTCCGCATAGCCTTTTAAGTATTGAAGAATCATTGCTGAAACTTCTTGTGGTGTGTATTCTTTATCTTCCACTTTCACTTTTTCAGCTGTACCCATTTTTGATTTGATTGAAATAATTGTGTTTGGATTTGTCACTGATTGGCGTTTTGCTACTTCACCAACTTGTTTTTCACCATTTTTGAATGCTACTACAGATGGTGTAGTGCGGTTTCCTTCTGGATTTGGGATAACTTTTGGTTCTCCGCCTTCAAGTACAGATACACAAGAGTTTGTTGTTCCTAAGTCAATACCGATAATTTTGCTCATAGTAAAATTTCCTCCTATTATTAAAACGCAAAGCTGCGTTAATTAACTAAAATATTTTTTCTTAATGATACTTTGACTATTCGTTTACAGATACCATCGTTGGGCGTAATACGCGATCCTTTAAAATATACCCTTTTTGCAACTCACGTAATACTACACCTTGTTCCTTTTCACTATCTTGTTCTTGCATTACAGCTTGATGGACGTTTGGATCAAACTGCTCCCCTTCTGCTTTAATAACTTGCAAGCCTTCTTTTTCAGTTGCTTCCAATAGTGAGCGGTAGACCATTTCGATGCCCTTTACGATTGATGTTGCTTCATCAGAAGTTGGTTCAATTTGCAAAGCACGTTCAAAATTATCTAATACCGGCAGTAAATCCGATAATAGGTTTTGTGCACGATATTTTTCGGCAGCCTCACGATCAAGCTGTGAACGACGACGTAAATTATCAAAGTCTGCACGCAAACGTAGGTGACGATTTTCCTCATCATCTAGCTTCGCTTGCAACTCTGCCAGCTTTGCTTCATACTGCTCTTCCACTGTTAGTTCTACTTCTTGCGTTTCAGTTTGTTCTACAGTTGACTCGTTTTCGGCTTGTACATTTTCTTGTACAAGGTCTTTGTTTTCAGTTGTTTCAGTCACTTAAATCCTCCTCATTATCAATCACTACGATTCTTCGTAAAGGCTTGGGATAAATCCAAGCGCATTACTTCAAGCAAAGCAACCACACGCTTGTAATCCATGCGTGTTGGACCAATAATTGCAATGGCTCCTTGTTGATCTTCACCTATTGAATAAGTCGTTGTTATGACACTACAGTTTTCCATTTCTAACTGCTTATTTTCCGAGCCAATACGAATATGAATACCCGATTCGTTCGGATGGAAGAGCGACTGCACTTGGCTAGTCGTTTCCATTAAGTCCAGAATCATTCGGACCTTATTTAAATCGTGGAATTCCGGCTGGTTGAACATATTTGTCTTGCCACCGTAGAAAATTTTACTTTCCGAATTTTGCATTGTAGCCGAAACGAGCGAATGGATAAAATCATCCGCAGATCGCACATGTTGTTGTAAAATGGCGAGTATTTCAATTTCCAACTTTTTATGGATTTCATCTAATGAAACACCAACTAAGCGCTCATTTAAGATGTTAACCATTTTTTCTAGTTCAGCAGCGGTAAAATTAGGTGGTAAACTAAACATGCGATTCTCAACATGACCGTTATTCGTTACGATAATCGCTACTGCAGCATCACTTGAAAGTGGCACAATAGAAAAACGTTTTACTCGATGTCTTTGGACATCTGGTCCTAAAAGAATCGATGTATACGATGTCAGCTCAGATAAAATATTGGCTGACTTTCGGATAATGTGCTCTACTTCTACTAGACGTTCATTGAATATCGATTGAATCTGCTGAATATCCCGTGAATTAATGCCCTGTGGATTCAACAAATGATCTACATAAAATCTATACCCCTTTTCCGAAGGCACTCGACCAGAGGAAGTATGTGTTTTTTCTAAAAAACCTAATTCCTCTAAATCCGCCATTTCGTTTCTAATAGTGGCTGGACTAAATGTAATCTCATGTTTTTTTGAGATTTGGCGAGAACCTACCGGCTGTGCAGACATAATAAAATCGTCTACGATTACTTGCAATATCTGTAATTGCCGATTTGTTAGCATGATTATCACCTCTGTTAGCACTCAACTAAGAGGAGTGCTAATACTATTAATAAGTTATCAAATCCCACATTTTCTGTCAACGATATCGCTCAATCTTCTAGTAAAAATTGTTGAAAAACTTCATTTCCGACAAAACGCCCCTTGCGCGTAAGACGAATGCCCACTGTATCATGCTTTAAAAGACCTTCTGAAACTAGTTTATCAATAACTTGTCCATAGCGGTTCATCATCGGCTCCTTAAATCTTTCTTCATATATAGCGTGTGCAATCCCTTCCGTTTTACGCAGTCCTAAAAACATTTGCTCTTCTCGCTGTTCCGTTTCCGTCACGACATGCTCCTGCATAATCGGCAAATCCCCTGCACTTACAGCATCCATATATTTTTTTAAAGGGCCGTGATTTGAATAACGTATACCATTTATATAGCCATGTGCACCTGCACCAAAACCCGCATATTCATCATTTTCCCAATATATTTTATTATGGGTAGAAGCAAAATCAGTTTTAGCAAAATTGCTAATTTCATATTGCAAAAGACCATGTGATTGCATTTCTTGCATAAGCACCTCGTACATATCCGCTTCTAAATCTTCTGTCGGCAAGCTCAGCTTCCCTTTTGCATACTGATTATAAAAAATCGTTTTTGGTTCCACTATAAGGGAGTACGCTGAAAAATGCGGTAGGTCTAGTGCAAACGCTTTTTCAAGGGAATCCTTCCATTGCTCCATTGTTTGACCTGGCAAGCCGTACATTAAATCGATACTTATATTTTTAAAACCAACCTTTTTTGCGAGTGCAATTGTGTCATAGACATGTGCATTGCTATGTGTGCGGCCAATTTTTTTTAATAATTCTTGATTGAACGATTGCACTCCCATACTTAAACGATTGACGCCCCCATCAAACAAGGCATGCATCTTTGCCTCTGATAACTCATCAGGATTCGCCTCTGATGTAAATTCTGTCACACTGTCCATCGGAATATACGTGCGAATCAGTTTGAGCAATCTTGTCAGTTGTTCTGGAGATAGAGCAGTAGGTGTGCCACCTCCCAGAAAAATTGTTTCAATTTGTTTAAAACTATGCGGATATTTTTCAGTAGCAAGCGCCATCTCCTGGCCAAGTGTTTCTATATATTCATCTACAGGTTGATTTTTAAAGTAAAACTTGTTGAAATCGCAATAGTTGCAGATTTGATGACAAAAAGGAATATGAATGTAAACACCTCGTGCCATAGCTATCCCTTCTTTCTCGTTGAGTTTTTCCATTTCCCCATTATAAACAAACGTTATGGAGAACGCCATGAATCCATCCAGATACATGAACGAACTGTAAAAACTAGTTGGTATTTAGTTGATAATTAAATACCACAACTAATAAAAACAATTTTTAATATGGAAAGAACCCAACAATGAAATATAAATAGAAGTTAAAATTAATTGAAAAGTCAGTTGAACAATGTGTCGAAAATTTATTTTTTCAACAGTTGAAATGTTTAGCAAAGCTTAAGTAAAGACCACTTGACAAAAGGTCTCTAACAAATATTATTTAAGTAAATCAATTAATTGTTCAGTTATTTCTTCTGAAATGGAATAAGTAGTGTGTGTGTCATTCACCTTCATTAAGGTGCTTTTCTGTCCTTTTTCCCCTATCCATAGATGATACCCCTGCTTATTTCCGTCTGTATAACGGACTTTCAAATCAAATTCAGGTTCTACCATATCCGCTATTCCTTCTCTCCTCACAGCGCTTGCGATGGCATTGTTAAATATATCGAGACTTTCCTTATCTTTATATACAGTAAAAAAATCAGCATTCACTTTACCGAACCCACTTGATTTAGAGATACTGACCTTTGAAATATTTACACTTTCATTTGATTGACATGCAATAACAATGACCGACAGGATACATAATGATAAAACACATAATATAAATTTTTTCATATACACTCCCTTATTCCCATTATTTTACTATCAATTTTATACGAAACAAACCTTTTTTACATTTATAAGTATTACTTTTTTATTCATAACATCAAAATTGACCAAATTTATCGAACAGCGTAAAATATAAATAGATTATTTCACCTATTCTGACATTTCCGGAGGGGTTTTAATAGATTAGTACCTTTAAACCTGGGGAACTTGTAAAATTTATGATGATTTAATCACTATTTTGTCTTTCTAAATTCTCATCATATCTTCAATTCTCCATGCTCCTTGTTCTATAGCACTTTCATTTCCCCCCTCTTCTGTCCAACTAATAAATCCTGATATCAAACCAATATAGAATTTAATATTTTCAAGTCCAAGTGTATATAGCCTGTTAATATTGTTGCGAAGTGAGTAACGTATACACAACTCAATAGGTGAATTTTTCCTTATATCAGCATATGGATACATCTAGCAAAAGGAGGATGAAAGCATGAAACTTCTTATGTGTAGTATGATTGCTCTTGCTTTTATTGGTGTAATTAATGTGTTTAGCATATCAACGTCCGCTGCTGAGCTTGCTTTATCACAAGTACAAAAAGAAAAATACTACCAGCAATATTTGAATGATTTACAGGACTTACAAAGTCAGTATATAGGACAAGAAGTTTTAAATGTCACTGTTGCAAACTATGAATATTTTGAAGAATACGGATGGATTGAGCCAGCACAATTCAAAACATTTTTAAATGAAGTGATGACAAGTAAAATTGTCGTGTCAGATGATGCGCATTCAAGTAGTCTTGCACGAAAAATTGTCACAAGTATTACAAAATCATTTAATGTAACAAATACAACTGGCCATATTATCGGACGAATCAATGCAATAGTTACGCCACAATCAGCATACGATAGTGACCGTGATGGAATGGTACTTACAAGTCCAGGGACAATTACAACTGCTAAAGGTTGGGGGGCGGGTTCTTGGAGCCAAACACATGCGGGCGTGTCGCATTGGCCTCAAGGTCAGCCATATACTTATTTCGGCTATAGTATTGCTGGCTACTACACTTACCAAGGTGTCGTTATCCCATTTACGACTAATTTTACGGTAAGCATCTCCAAAAACGGTGCATTATTTTAAATGAGCATTATTTTACAGGACGGCATTATGCCGTTCTTTTTTATGTAAATTAATCTTCTATAAAAATCTTTGTCTACAAGTAAAAATAGCAAAAACTAGTATATAGTTGATATTTTTCTGAAAATTCACTTAGTTATATGATATGATAATAAAAAGTGATAGACAGGAGGAATCATAATGGACCCTAGTTTAAAGTTACAGCAGCAACAGAAAGTGATGATGACACCTCAATTACAGCAGTCTATTGAATTACTACAATACAATGCCTATGAATTAGAGCAGTTTCTTAATGAACAACAATTAGAAAATCCATTCATTGACCTACAATCACCTACCTTTCAGGAGAGAGTTTATAGTACTCCCCATAACTCATCTTCATCAATGCCAAACGAACTCTATACAAAAATGGCAGAACCAAACTATCGTGAAGAGTTATTACAATTAGCTACTCTCACTTTTGTAGGTGATGATTTACGACTTACCCAAACCGTAATTAAACACTTAGACAACAAAGGATATTCGCCCTTACAGCTTGGCAACCTTTCTGTACAACAGCATGATCGTGCCATTCAATTATTACAGCAAATTGGACCTCCCGGAGTAGGAGCACGTAATTTGCAAGAATGTCTTTTGTTGCAAATTGAAGAGAAAGACCACGATTTGCAACAGCTTATCCAGAACGGTTTACTGCTATTAGCTGAACGGAAATTCCTAGCTCTACAGAAATCGCTTCAGCTTTCAAAGGAACAATTGTCAGATTGTATTAATCGGCTACAACAACTAACACCCATACCATGTACGATGAGCCAAGAGAATGATACGTTGTATGTAACACCTGACATTATCGTTTTTATGGAAGACGGAACATTACATTTCAGCTTAAATGATGGCTCACTGCCGACAGTTCAACTCAATGATAGCTATAAAAACATCGCTTCTTTTTTACCTAACTCTGAGCAAAAATATGTAAAACAACATTTTAAGCAATATAACTGGCTTATACATAGCTTACAGCAACGGCGACAAACAATTATTCAAATAATGTCCGTAGTTTTAGAGTATCAGCAAGCATTTTTTGTTCAAGGTCTATCTTCTTTAAAACCACTTACTTTACAAGATGTCGCAACGCAAATTGATATGCATGTATCCACTGTAAGTCGAGCAATTCGCAATAAACAGATTCAAACGCCTGTTGGAACCTATTTGTGGAAAGATTTATTTTCTTCAAAAATAGACAACACGCAGGCGCAACATTCTCAAACGTCCATTTTGGAAATGATTAAAAATATTATTACAGCAGAAAATAAACAAAAGCCATTATCCGATCAAAAGATTGCTGAAATATTAGCGAGCTCCTATCAAATTCATATTGCAAGACGCACTATTAGCAAGTATCGCGAGGAACTAGGCATACAAGCAGCCAGCAAACGAAAGGAATTATAATGGACTACTTTAAACGGTATATTCAAAGTCTTTGGGAACGAATGAGAGAGTACGAGAACGAAAAACGTTCCCTTACTCTCCTTTTTTCAATGACGCATAATTTCTCGGTGAGGCTTATCGAAGGTAGCATTTAAAATTGTGAAAATATCGAATAACTTCTAACTGAGGAATTTCCCTTCAAATATAAGAAGCTTTTAAAAGAACAAAATTTCAATAATGAGTATTAGAAAAAAAGGTTATTTAGAAATACTTTTGGCACTGATAATTTTGCTAACTATCATCTTCATTCTAGATATTGCTACACAAATCGTATTAATAATTGTTGGCGTTATTGTTCTATTTAATATAATTATATTTGAACTATTTATATTCTTTAGGTGTCTCCGCTAAATCCTAAGTGCCAGTCACCCAAACAATTCAAACAATTTTTACCCAATTGCTAAAATATCATTACTATTCAATAAATAGTTTGCCAGTGCCTCTGTTTCTTCCCCAATCGCTTTATCTCCTCTTAAAGGTGGACAGAACGACCGTACTATTTCTAAATATTTACGTGTTGTTGGTGCTAATTGCTGCTCTGCTCGTTCCAAATAAATCGCTTGGGAAGCAGCAATTAATTCAATCGCAAGCACACGTGCACTATTATGCACAATCTGTCGCGCTTGCCTTGCCGCAGTTGTGCCCATACTCACATGATCCTCCTGATTCCCAGAGGTAGGAATGGAATCGACGCTTGAAGGATGCGCCAATACTTTGTTCTCTGAAACGAGTGAAGCCGCAACATATTGTACAACCATCAATCCACATTCAAGGCCTGGATCAGTTGCTAAAAATGGCGATAGCCCACTTAATTGAGGGTTTACTAAACGTTCCGTTCTTCGCTCAGAAATATTAGCCCACTCGGCTACTCCTACCTTTAAAAAATCCATTGCAAGTGCAATCGGCTGACCGTGGAAATGTCCACCAGATAACACCTCACCATTTTCTAACACAATCGGGTTATCTGTCGTCGCATTTATTTCCGTCTGTAGACGCTGCTGGACATAATCAAAACATTGCCAAGATGCACCGTGAACTTGTGGCACACAACGTATCGAATAGGCATCTTGCATACGAACCGCACCTTGCGTCGTTATCCTTTGACTGCCATTTAGCCACTTTCGAATTCGATCACCAACCATAGCAATTTCAGCATGAGGACGCACTGCCAATAAATCAGCATCAAATGCGGAAATAATACCCTGTAACGCTTCCATTGTTAAACAGGCTGCCATATCTGCTACATAGCCAAGACGTTCCGCTTCATTAATTGTCATTACCCCTATGCCTGTCATCGCCTGTGTCCCATTGATCAACGCAAGTCCTTCTTTCGCTTGCAGTCGGACAGCTGTTAACCCTACTTTTGTCAATGCTTCCTGTCCTGACATAACGTGTCCATTTAATTCTGCCTTGCCTTCACCAATTAACACTAATGCAATATGAGACAGTGGTGCTAAATCACCACTAGCTCCTACAGACCCTTGGGATGGCACAATCGGATGAACCTTGTTATTGATCAAATCCACTAATAATTGAAGTGTTTCTTGCCGAATGCCCGAGTATCCTTTTGCTAAAGCATTGGCACGTAAAACCATCATCGAACGTACAATGGCCGTATCCAATGGCACCCCAACGCCAACCGCGTCGGCGCGTAACAAATTCAATTGCAATAATTCATTATCCTTTTCGGCAATTTGGACATCACTTAGTTTCCCGAATCCTGTATTTACTCCATAAATAGTATGTCCATCCGTTAATCTTTTTTCAATTCTCGCACGACTTGCTAGCACTCTTTCTAAAGCTCTCGGTGCAATGGCAACTTGGGCATACCCCTTCGCTATTTGGTCAATTTGTGTTGTCGTTAATGTATGACCGTCCAACTGAATAACTTCCATTTAAAACTCCACCCCTTTAATTGTTACGTATCTTCCTTCTATAAAACCATTGCTGCGACAATGCCAAATATAAATAAAGGGATATTATAATGTAGGAATGTCGGTACACACGTATCCCAAATATGATTATGTTGTCCATCTGCATTTAATCCTGATGTCGGACCTAATGTACTATCAGATGCTGGAGAACCCGCATCCCCTAAAGCACCTGCTGTTCCAATAAGCGCAGCGGTTGCAAGCGCACTAAACCCGACTGTCGCGCACAACGGCACGAACACTACAGCTAAAATTGGAATCGTCCCAAAAGATGTTCCAATCCCCATCGTTACAAGTAAACCGATAAATAATAAGAGGATAGCCGTAATAAGTTTACTTTGCCCTGTCATACCAGTCATTGCTTCCACAAGCTCCGTAATGGCATTTGTTTCTTTTAAAATCGTTGCATAGCCTGAGGCAATTAGCATAATAAAGGCAATAACCCCCATAAGTTTGACGCCATTTTGGACCACTTCTTCACTATCTTTAATAAAGACGACACGGCCAACAAACATAATGATAATGCCTGATAGCGCGCCTAAAACAAGTGAGCTTAATGATAATTGAATGCCAAGTGCCACAAAAATTGCGACGATTGCTATCCATCCTTTAGCATCCAAAGTAGCCTTTTTATTTTCTTTCTTTGCTTGCTCATAATCTTTGATATCTTCTTCAAGCTGTTGATATACTCGAGGCTTTCGATAAGAAAAAAAGACAGCAATCGCTAATCCAACGAACATGCCAATGGCGGGAATGGCCATCGCTTTCGGTAATTGACTTTGCACAATTGCCATGCCATTCGCTGTCATTTCATTGGCGATAATCCCTTGGAATATTAATCCATAACCAACAGGAATCCATAAATAGGGCATTTTCAAGCCAAAAGTTAGGGCAGATGCCAATGCACGACGATCCATTTTTAATTGATTAAAGAAAAATAAAAGTGGCGGTATTAATATTGGAATAAAGGCAATATGTACGGGAATCAGTGTACCTGATAAACACGCAATAATTGCCAATGCAAAAATTAAAATGTATTTATTCGGTTTTTCAAGCGATAGTAATTTTTGAATCAAAATGTTTGCTAAGCCTGAATGGGCAATTAAAGCCGCAAAAATGCCTAACAATATATAACTTAATGCCGTTTCAGACTGTCCGCCCATACCACCAATAAAAATAGAAATGGTTTCAGTAAGCGATAAATCAGCAACAAGCCCTGCGACAATTGCCGCGATTAATAAAGCAAATAACACGTGTATACCACATAAACTTAAAATGGATAACACAATGACTGAGATTAAAACAGGATTATCTAACATCTACATCCCCACTGTCTGTTTTATATTGTTTTAATCAAAATACTTGCAATAATAACACTTCCCAAAGTTACAGTTGTAAATCCTCCTACTAGCATTGGCGTAATTATTTCATTGAAGATCCGTTGCTGTTCCTCTTCCGTTTTGCCAATACTCCTACTTACTTCCTCACATACAATGTAATCACCGGGGAAACCAAATGTAGATGTTAATGCAACTGGAATCCCTAGAAATGGATTGACTTTTAATAATTTTGATCCTAATAATCCCCCTAATAGAATGCCAAGTACTCCTACGAAAAGAATCGTTAAGACAGCAGGCAACTTATCCATAAACATCTCAAATGTAATGTCATTCATCATCCCAATAATGATGAAGATAATGCCCGCCATCCCAACTGTAAAACTATTAGACTTTTCCATAACACGTTCTGGATAAAATTTCACTAAGCGTCCAATAATGCCGATTGCCAACGCCCATAAGCTATACGGAATGCCTGTATATTTGGCTAATCCAACCGCAATAGCACCACCAATAAACAACATAAATAGAAGGACTAATGGCGTTTGATATTTTTTAGGTACTAATAATTTGTCATCATGTTCTTGATTAAACGTTGCACCACCCGAGGCAACAAAGGCACCGCTTGTCATTTGCTCGTTAATCGCAGTCGCATGTTTGCGTAACAATAAATTAGCTAGCGGAATACCAATTAACGACTGTAAAGCCATAATTAATGCAGGGATTGTGAGTAAACTGACAAACCCTAATTCTTTTATGCCCTCTGACGTAATTAACACCGCAATAATGCCCCCATTTAAAGGTCCTGTTCCTGCAACCGCTGTTTGATAATCAAAAAATAGTGTCACAATCGTTAAAATAAAAAGCGAAGCAAAGCACATGCCCATTATGGCAATTAATACTGCCCGCCATTGCGAGCGAATCATACGTAACGGAATTAAAGTGCCCATATGAACTAAAATCGGAGCCGTTCCTAATAGTGCGCCCACTGTTAAAAATGTCGAATTTTCAAGCAAATCTTTCGGAAATATTCCAAGCCAAAGTAATACCAAATAGCCCATCATGGCTACAAAAAGCATGGGCACTCTCGCTTTACTACTAACGGAAATGATTTCTCCTAGCGCAACAAGCCCTAAAATAATCATCGCTGCAATTACAGGTTCTTGGACCATCGTATCTCCCCTTTAACTATTCAGTGTTAAAGCTGTATGAACGAAAAGTTGTAAACCAATGGCTAATGCATCTTCATTCACTGCAAATTTAGGGTGATGGTGCGGATAATTAAATGTTTCATCGTCAAAAGCCGCACCGATTCCAATAAATACCCCAGGCACTTTTGTTAAAAAAGCTGAGAAATCTTCTCCACCCATAAATGGCTCAATGTGTAAAACCGTATCTGGTTCAAAATGTTGTCGGATTATTTCTTCCACTAATGCCGTTGTTTGCACATCATTAACAACAGACGAGTAACCATCGTTATATGACAATTTATAATCTGCACCATGTGCCGCAACAACGTGTTTCACTTGCTGTTCTATTTGTTGTGCAATCACCTCTCTCACTTGCTGCGAGAATGTACGCACACTGCCACCCATTGCTACGCGCTCTGGAATAATATTTTTAGCACTACCTGCATAAAACTCCGTAACCGCAAGTACTGCTCGCTCTTTTGCATCAACTTTCTGCGCTACAATTTGATGTAATACATTTGTAATTTGCGACCCTATTAAAATCGGATTAATAGAATCTTGAGGCTGAGAAGAGTGCCCTCCCTTTCCGATTATTTCTAAGTCAAATGTATCTGAATTGGCTGTAAAAGGTCCTGCACAAATGGCAATTTTGCCTGTTGGAAGCATAGAAAATAAATGCAACCCGATAATCCGGTCTACACCGTCAACCACACCAGCTGCCACCATTTCTTTTGCGCCACCAGGAAAGAGTTCTTCTGCATGTTGAAAGATAAAACGAATTTCGCCTTTAATGACATGCTGCAACGTCGATAAAATTTTTGCAGCGCCTAACAACATAGCGGTATGTCCATCATGTCCACAAGCGTGCATGACACCAGCTACTTTAGAAGCGAACGGTAAATCCGTTTCTTCTTGAATTGGTAAGGCATCCATATCAGCTCTAAAAGCTAGACAATCCCCAGGTAAATGTCCTTTTAAAACAGCTAATACACTAGTCTTCGTCGGTCTCGTCACGATTAAATTTCCAAAAGAGATTAACTGCTTGTAAACGAAATCCGCGGTTGCATATTCCTCATACGACAGTTCCGGATTTTCATGTAAATATCTTCTCCACTGTAAAATTTGCGGTACCACCTGTTCTATCTCTTTCGCTACATTTAAAGTGCTTGACATTTAATACTCTCCTCCTTTAATTTTTATGGCGCTCATACCACTGCTCAATTAATGCCGCTGTTAACCTACCAGTATTGACTAAGTTTTCTATACTAATATTCTCTCTAAAAGAGTGAATATTCTGAAATCCATTTCCGAGCGTAATACACGTCAATCCATGTTCATTTAATACATTCGTATCTGCGCCACCCAATGTTTTCGTTAAGTAGGATGAAACACAAATATTATCAGCCGCTTTTTTTACAGTTTTAACGAGATCATCTTCCTCAGAAATATTAAATCCAAGATACTTTTCTTCAATGCGAACCTCAACAGTGCCTTGATATTTCTGTGCTGCTCTTTCCATCGCCAGTCTCATCTGTTTCAATTGTGCATCCAGCTTCTCCTTCGAAATACTTCTTACTTCGCCACCAAGAGTGACTGAACCTGGTATTATCGACGTAAGCTCTCCACCATTTATAATTCCTACATTAGCTAACGTTTCACTATCAATTTCTCCAAGCTCCATTGATAACAACCCTTCGGAGGCAATGACAAATGCATTATTTCCTGCATCCGCATTTAACGCTATATGAGCGGCATTACCTTTAACAGTGAACCAAATTCTGCTACTGTATGGACCTTGTAAAATGATTTGGCCAACATCCCCGCTACTATCAAATATATAACCCTTTTTACTTTTAACCTTGTTATAATCCATATATTTTGCACCTACTAAACCTGCTTGTTCATTTACAGTTAAAATGAATTCAATCGGTCCATGTGGAACAGCGCTTTCATTAATGGCACGCATCGCTTCGATATAAGAAGCCAGCGCAGCTCGATCATCCGCCCCTAAAATCGTCGTACCATCTGAATAAATAATCCCATCCTTGATGATAGGCTTGAGGAATTCCGTTGGTAACACCGTGTCCATATGCGTAGAAAAGAATAAAGGTGGAATGGTATCATCTGTTCCTGGATGCCAAGCAATTAGATTTCCAACTTCACCATTAAATTGTTCATGTGCTTCATCAAATGTTAATTGAAAGCCTAGCTTCGGTAACTCTTCCTTTAAGTACGCCGCTACTAGACTTTCCTTGCTACTTGGACCATTTATTTGAGCCATTTCTAAAAACAATTGCACTAACTTATCCTCATCTACATGTGACGCCGCTTTCGATGCAAATTCAATTGTCATTACTAGTTCTCCCTTCTAACTGAATGTACTTTCCATTGCCCATGACCCTTCACTGATGACGACTTGCCCTCTTTTGATAACCGTATCAACAATATTCGTCCCAAGTTCATATGCCACATGCTTATAATTTGGGACATCCCATATTTGAATATCTGCCATTTTGCCAATTTCTAACGTCCCTCTATCTGTAAGATTTAGAGCCTTTGCAGCCATTTTTGTCGCCGCCTTAATGGCTTCCTCTACTGAAAATTGATAAAGTCTACATGCTAAATTAATAACAAAGGACATAGAAGTTGTATAACAAGCAGGGCACATATCTGTTGCTAGCGCTATTTGCATACCATTATCCAGCATTTTCCGAGCATCAAACGGTTTGTTATGGGCAACGGCAAAATCTAATGCAGGCATTAATACACCTACTACTCCAGCTTTCGCTAGTTGTACCATTACGGACTCAGGTGTGTAATTGAGATGGTCAATAGAAATCATTTTCATACGTGCAGCTAAATCTGATCCACCGATATACGAATAGGCATCCGCATGAATTTTTGGTAATAATCCATGTGCTAAGCCCGCTTGTAAAATACGTTCGGATTCAAGGTCAGTAAAATAGCCTTCATCACACCAAACATCACAAAACTCTGCTAAATTATGTTGAGCGACTTGGGGAATCATAACTTCAATAATTTCATTCACATACTGTTCCTTAGTTAAATGATCTGGAATCCCATGCGCACCTAAAAATGTATTAACCACATCAATGGCTGTCTGGTTGTTTAAACGTCGACCTACACGTAAAATTTTCAGCTCACTTTCTGGTGTTAAACCGTAGCCACTTTTACTCTCTACTGTTGTTGTCCCATATTTGAGCATCGTCATTATTCGTTTTTTTGCTTGTTTAAAAAGCTCTTCCTCAGAGGTATCTCGCGTAAGTTCGATTGTTCGATTGGGTCCTGTCGTTATAGCAAGCTTTTTTAAATTATCTGCAATATTACCAGTGAGTTTTGCAGCATACTCCTCTACTCGACTACCATGAAACACGAGATGTGTATGCGCATCAATATAGCCAGGAGCCACTACTTTGCCACTTGCGTCAATACTGTTATGGTTATCTACTACATAACGTTGTCCAAGTTCTTGATGGCTACAAATATCGATAATCTTTTGCCCTTCAATAACAATTGCTTGATCGGTTAAAACCTGAAAATCTTGCATATTGTCACCTGTACAAGGTAATATTTGTGCTGCATTTTTTATAATCATATTCGGTCTTTTTAACACACGACCACTCCTTTACAATAGTAAATAGGCGATAGGCGTAACAATAATTAGCGTTAAAACTGTTCGTACAAACCATACCGCAATCATTTTGCCTAAAGAAATGGGAATTTCCGTTGATAGAATACAAGGTATTAATGCAGAGAAGAAGAGAATAGCAGATATCGATAACGTTCCAACAATAAATCGTGTTTCTATAGCACTATCAACAGCTACAAGTGAAGGTAAAAACATATCGATTAAATTAATGACGGCCGCTTTTGCCACAATTAATGGCTCAGCTATTTGCAGTAAATAAGTAATAGGTACAAACAAATAAGCTGCATAATCAAATATAGGTGTGTTATTGACAAGCCATAAACCGATTAAGCCGATTGACATGATTGTTGGTAGTATCCCCATTGCCATCACCAAGCCATCTTTCACATTGTCCTTCATACTTTGCCACAGATTCGGTGCATTATCAGCCGTCTGTAACGCCTCTCTCCATGCACTTTGTAAGCGCTTCTCCTTTACAATTTTCTCCACATCCCCATCCATCTGGTTGTAATAGTCCGTACTCATATTACGAATTGGCCAAATCCGAACACTAATGGCCGTTACTATAAAGGTCACGAGAAAGGTCACCCAAAAATAAAGATTCCAAATATCCATTAAACCAAGTGTTTTTGCAACAACAATCATAAAGGTAACTGAAACTGTCGAAAATCCTGTAGCTATAATGACCGCTTCTTTTGTTGTATACTTTCCTTCCTTATAAATGCGGTTCGTAATTAATAAACCGATGGAATAGCTCCCTACAAAAGAGGCAACTGCATCAATAGCAGATCGACCAGGCGTTTTCCAAATTGGTCGCATAATCGGCTGCACTAAAATACCGATAAACTCCAGCAAGCCATAACCGACCAACATAGCTAGAAATATGGCACCAATTGGAACTAAAACACCGATTGGCGTAAGTAGTGAGTTGTACCAATAGGGTCCCATATCTGCAGCTAACAGCCAGCTCGGACCAATTTTGAAAACAACTAAAATGGAAGCAATAGCCCCCATTATTTTCAATGTAGAAATGACTAGTTCGACAACCGATCGATTCCACGTTTTTTTATAAAAAGGGTAAACGGCGCCAGCAACAACAATGACTAAAATATAGTAAACAATAACTGACGAAAACTGCGTCCGGATAAAGGTTACTAAATGATCGAGCGGTATTGTCTTCTTACCATTTAAGGTAATAGAGATAAAGAACATGAAAATGCCTAACAAGCTAAAAGCAAAAAATTTGTAGATGGCTGATTTCTTATAATTAGGAGCTACGTCAACTAAAAGATTATCAAAATCCACAGGTGTCATATCTGCTTTTTTCATGTACATTCCTCCTTTTTAATGAACAAGAGGCCAGCGTATCTTATTAGTTATTGCACCAGCCTCTCTTCCACAAATACATTACACTTTTTCTTTTACTAAATCTTTCGGACCAAATGTAGCAGTTGGCTCCCACCATAATGGGATTTGAATGCTTTCATCGGTTAATTTACCTTTACCATTCGCTACATCTTTTGCTGTTTCATAGCCCGCTTGTGCATGACGTACAACCCCTATACCAGAATCTACTGTCATCGCTACTTCTAAGCGCATATCTGATTCCTCTGTTCCATCAGCAATCATCGTTACACCCGTATGAACAGCCTCTCCCATTGAATAGTTAGCTTGAAGAGCGATTAAATCACACATACCAACTGCATTTAATAAGCCGTTTAAAACGGGCCAGTCAGAAATTAGATCTCCGCCATCCTTCATATTTTCAGATTCAAACGTTGGATTGACTATGGAACCAGAATCTAAATTATCGCGGGAGAAGGCAACAGGTCCACTTAATTCCCCTCGACGAATCATATCGTTAACTTCCAATGCGAACTTTTTACGCTGTCCAAAGCCCATATAACAAATACGAGCAGGTAATGCCTCTATCGGAATATGCTCCTTCGCTAGCTTTATCCAGCGCGTAACAAGTAAATCATCACTAAATTTCTCTAAAATCATATCGTCTATTTTACGTAAATCCTCTGCTTCACCTGACATACAAATCCAACGGAATGGTCCTCGTCCCTCGCAGAATAATGGACGAATATATTCTGCTACAAATCCAGGTAAACGCTTCGCCTCTTTCTCATCAAATCCAGCATCAATACATTCTTTACGAATACTTGTGCCATATTCAAACGAGTGTACACCTTTATCAAGTAATGCTATTAATGCCTTCAGCTCGCGAATCATCGTATGGCGTGCTTTTTCTAAGTACGCTAGACGATCTTGATCACGTAGCGCGTCTGCCTCTTCGACACTGTAGCCAGCTGGTAAATAGGCAATCGGGTCATGTGCAGGTGTCATAGATGTTGCAATATGTGGTAGGAAGCCAAGTTCTAATGTTTTTTCGAAAATATCTGCTGCATTACCTACTACCGCTATGCCAAGTGCTTCTCCAGCAGCGGCTTTCGTTTTTGCTAGTTCAATAGCCTCTTCTAATGAATCTACAACAACATCAATAAAACCCTTTTCAATACGGCGATTAATAATGTCGATATTGGAATCACATAAAATAGCTACACCACCATGCATTGTCATCGCACGTGTCTGGTTGCCACCCATCCCGCCTGCACCAGCAGTCAATAAAATTTTCCCAACAAGTGAATCGTTATAATGCAATCGCGCAATTGCCGAAAGCGTTTCAAACGTTCCTTGAATGACACCTTGTGTACCGATATATTCCCAAGGTGCCGCTGTATAATTAGCATACATTGTTAAATTCTTTTCTTGTAAATCATAAAAAGTTGGCCAATCTGCCTTCATAATATTTGTCGTCGCCATAACAACAGTTGGTGCATATTTATGAGTTTTAAAAACAGCAACTGGCATCCCAGACTGCACGACAAGTGTCTCATCATCTTCTAAATTTTTTAAGGAATCTACAATGGCATGATAGGACTCCCAGTTACGAGCTGCTTTCCCAATCCCGCCGTATATCACGAGTTCTTCAGGTTTTTCAGCATTTTCCATATTGTTTTCTAGCATTCTTAAAATAACTTCTTGACGCCAACCTTTGCATCGTAATGTATTTCCTCGCTGAGCCTTTACTGAATATAAAATTTCTGGTTTTGTCATTGAAAATTCCTCCTTTTTTTGTGACTACACACTTTAATAATGCAAATAGCGTGCCAACTTTTAAAACCACACAAAAAAATTTTATAAAAAGTGAAATTCAAAGCATTTCTCGAATGATGTACATAAACATTCGCCTTTTACTATTGTCATGAAATGGAAAGTGACTGCAGATAATTTTTGCACCTTCTTAATTTTCTGTATATTGTTTCTATTCAGAAAATAATTATGATACGATAAAGGACAAAGCAGATAATTTTTGCATGCAAAATAACGAGAGAAAGTAGGTTTTTGTATGATTAAAGAATTGCAGCGTTATACAGCATTTTTAGGCGCGAATATCATTGCACTAGACAACTCTTTCAAGGTGAAATGGTGGCATTTCAATGAAAGTATCTCGTTAAATATTCAAGCTGATATGCCAATAGAATTCTTGGCTGCCATTGATGTAACAAGCTTGCATCAACCGCAACAATTGCAAATACAAGAACAGCTTCTATCTTTTACAATAGAGCCTTTTTATTTTCCAGAGCAATTTTTTATTGTTTCAGTAGAAAACTTAGTAGATTTCCAGTATTCATTACAAAATAAAGTTTTTGTCCTAGAGGAAATTATTGAGCATTTAGATGAAGGGATTATTGTGAGCAATGAAGATGGGGACATTATTTATTACAATGAGGCACTTGCTAAAATGGAGGAGCATAAAAAAGAGGACATGCTTGGCAAGAAGCTGTGGGATGCATACAACTATCAAGATCGTAGACTATCAGAGCATAATCATATTTTAAAAACAGCGAAACCAATTTATACGAAATACAGAGCTCATGCTTATTCAGAAAATGAACCTAAATTTGTAGGCTACAGTTCGTTCCCGATTCAAAAGGATAATAAAACAATCGGTGTTTTTTCAATTACACATACGGAAAAAAGCTTACGAAATCAATTACAACAAACATTGGATTCCAAACGTGAAACTATGGAGGTACCGGAAGAGGTCAAACGTAATAACGGTACGATTTACACATTCCAAGATATAAAAGGAAACAGTCACGAACTGCTTCAAACAATATCTGAAGCAAAAAATATTGCAAATTATAATACGGATACGTTAATTGTGGGTGAAACTGGTACAGGTAAAGAATTATTTGCTCAAAGTATGCATAATTTAAGCCCTCGCGTAACAAAGCCCTTCGTTGCGATAAACTGTGCCGCCATCCCTGTTACATTGTTGGAGAGCACGCTTTTCGGCTCGGTTAAAGGGGCATTTACAGGTGCTACAAATCAAGAAGGTCTTTTTGAATATGCAAAAGATGGGACACTTTTTCTAGACGAAATCAATTCACTACCAATGGAGCTTCAACCAAAATTAATGCGTGTCTTACAAGAACGTGCTGTTCGACGTGTTGGTAGTAATACCCTTATCCCAATTGAATGTACTGTATTTAGCGCATCTAATGAAGACCCTGAGCTACTAACTGTTGGCGAGCGAATGCGACTTGACCTATTTTATCGCATTGCTCATTCAAGTATCTATATCCCCCCACTGCGTGAGAGACCAGATGATATACTTTTCTTTATCCAGCATTTTTTACATAAAAATGTGCTGAAATATATGAAGGCAAATATCACCATTAAGCCTGAGCTATATGAGATACTTGTTGCCTACGATTGGCCAGGCAATGTACGGGAACTGGAGCATTTAATCGAAAACCTCGTAATACAAGCAAGCTCTGACAGCGATATGACAGAAGATATGTTGCCACGATATTTAAAAAATAAAATATCAATAAAAGGAGCCCCTTCAAAAAAGCGCCCTTTTAAAGCACTTATGCACACAAATGAAGAGCAGTACATCCGAAAAGTGCTGCAACAGTGTGATGGAAATATATCCGCTGCCGCGAAGCAATTAAATATTTCCCGACAATCTTTGCAGTACCATATGAAAAAACTTGCAATTCAAAAAGAAGAGCTTATTTAAAATAAAAAGAGAAAAAGTGTTCGATTGCATGCATGCAATCGAACACTTTTTGCTATGGCGATATTATCCGCTACGGAGGGTACTTTCCACGAGCACACTAAATTGTTTGAGTGCCTGGCACCGCCCTCCGATGGCGGGGGTCGATAGAAGATTCGCCACAATGTCAGGTGACATGGCCACCAATTGCCAGTGGTGCGCTTAATAACATATAAGTCCAACAATAATCCCCATCAATACTAATAGATATGGTGACCATGCCCGTTTAATGGACAGCCATAAAAATATGACTGCTAAAAGTAAATCTAATCCACTTTGTATTGTTTGCGTTACAATGGGATGGATAAAAGTGCTAGCTAAAATACCAACAACCGCAGCATTTGCACCTGTCATTGCGCCTTTCAATGCTGCTTGTCTGCTTATGGAGATCCAAAAAGGCATTGCTCCAACGATTAAAAGAAATGCTGGTAGAAAAATACCCAATGTCGCTACCGCTGCTCCTGGCACTCCAGCAATGACCATACCAATATAGGATGCAAACGTAAATAGTGGACCTGGCACTGCCTGAGCAAGACCATACCCTGCAATAAAGTCAGCGGAACTCATTAAACCACTTTGCACAAACTGTGTTTCTAGTAACGGTAGCACTACATGCCCGCCACCAAATACTAAAGCCCCTGCTAGATAACACTTTTCCAATATCATAAGCCATTCGTATTTTAAAAGTGCAGTAGCAATCGGTAAAGCGATAAGTAGTATGACATATAATGCCAGTAAGAATCCACCTGTCGCTTTAGAAATTGGTACAGCTTTATTTGAAGAATCTGCATTTATTTTTGTTTGCTTAAATAGAAGAAATCCCGTTAAACCAGCCAATGCAATGATAATTATTTGAGCAAATGGATTGCCCCATAATAGACACGTTATAAGCGACAAAATTGCTAGAATTAAGTGTAAAATGCTTGAAATTAATTTTTTTGACATATCCCAAATTGCTTGTGCAACTATCGCAACAGCAACTAATTTCAAGCCATGAATCCAGTCCATGTCCATCCTTGTATGCATGTAAAAATAGGCAAATAGCATTAATAGCAACACAGAGGGCAACGTAAACCCAAGAAAAGAAACTAAACTTCCTAAAAGTCCACCACGTAGTAGACCAATACCCATTCCGACCTGACTTGATGCAGGACCAGGGAGAAATTGACTCAACGCAACTAAATTACTATATTCTTTGTCCGTTAGCCATTTTCTCTTTTGCACATATTCATTTTGAAAAAAACCTAAATGGGCGGTTGGACCTCCAAAGGATGTACAGCCTAGCTTAAAGGAAGCAAGAAAAATCTCTAACAGCTTTGGCAATCAGTTCAACTACTTTCCATGTTATATACAATCATATTACATGGTGAATAGTTCATTATAAATTAAGATATTGTAAAAATTAATTGATAGAGTGTAAAATTCATTTCCCACGAATTTTGATAGCTGGCCCAAGTTCAATCCCCCCTGTCGTAACAGGAATTAGCTTATACGTTTTATCTGATAAATATCGTGCATCAAAGCGAATCCCCCACTTTGTATGTGCTTCATTTAATGTATAAGAAGAGTCATGACGCCATGTTTTTCCTGACTCAGTTAAAATTTTAAAATCAATAGATTCAATCAATGTTTCCTTAGTTACAAAATATACCGTAGTAGAAATCGGTGTAGAAACAACCTTATCTACTTTAATTTCTTGGCCGTCATTCAGCTCAATAGTTTTATTAACAGCAATTACTTTTCGATCCTCTTGCAATTGCTTTTGGGAAGCTTCGATTTCAAATGCCCAAGGCTCATCGATTGGTTTTTCCCAATTCCAATCGTTATAAAGAATTTTAAGTTGCAGTATTTCATCTTTCGGTAAATCACGCATCTTCACGCTGCTATAGATTGTATAGGTTGATGCTGACTGTGCTATGGTCTGGCCTCCATTTCGAACCATATAATCTTGACCATTTACTAGTACTTGCGGAAAGAAAAATACTTGATAGTTGAAATTCATCCCTTTTGCTGGCTCAAATGTTGCATTTAGTAATAATTGATTATCATCAATCATCACCTCATTTAAGGTCAATTGTCCAAATTCATTTTTAGTTGTTTTACCTACAAGTGTTTTATAGGCTGAAAAATCCGACTTATCATTTTTATTAAAAATAGAGGAGACGAACCGACCACTTGCCAACATTACACCAGCAACTACTAAAACACTTACTACAATCATCACCCATCTTTTTCGTTTCCCACTTTTTTCAAGATAATTAACTTCATGTACATGTGGCTCAACTGGCAATTAAACACCTCCCAATTCAAAATCTATAGACGTTATCTCCTTTTATTCATTGTAATAACGAGTTATGCATTATATAACCAACAACCCACAATACAAAAAATTAGGGTGTTTCTCAGATAGTCTAAAATTAATCTCCGATTATATGAAATAGGCAAAAGGTATCATAAGAAAAACAGTAATTTATTATGTTATTTTTTCATAGCTAAAAGTATCTATTTTACATTTAATTATATTAATAAAATATTAATAATTTATTTTAACAGGACCTTCGTTGCACCAACTAGTAATAAAAGTTAAAAAATAACGTAAACTTCTGTTAGTAAATCATTCTTTAAATATAATGAAATTATTATCTAATAATTTAAAATAGTAGAAATTTAATATCCTGGTCAAATATGAATATATTTCCCATAAGAATATGTTATTATGACTTTAGTAAATTGTACTATTATTATCTAAATAATGGTGAAATATGAACTAATAAAGGATGATGCAAAATGAAGAAAATTCAACAACTATTTCAAAGTGAAGATGGCAACAGCTTACAAAGGGAAAACTTTTTATCACTAATAGAGCAAATTGTAACTTCATTAGATCAATTAAAAGACCCGAAGAAAACAACGCTTGGACCAATTCAAGAACGTTCTGCTACTTTCTATAAAGATCTTATGCAAGAAAATCAAGTTCCTACATCAGGCGTTGGTCTGGATCAGGTCGTTCAAGACTTAACACAATTAATGCAAGGTCATCCTTATCATACACGCAACTTTGTCACAAATGTTTTACCAATGGCTAGTATCCCTGGTGTATTGGGACAGTTTACAAATGCCTTACTTAATGGCAACAATCTGTGGGATGTATATGGACCTGCAGCAGCAGAATGTGAAGTAAAAGTTATCGCAATGATGTCAAAATTAGTTGGCTATGATTTCACAGAAAGCTTCGGTTATACAACATGGGGTGGACAAGGAGCTGTTTTTAGCGGTTTACGTCTTGCCATTGCTAAACAATTCCCTCACGCTAAAGAGGAAGGTGTCCCAAATAATTTATATTGCTTTGCTTCTGAAAACGCCCACTATAGCTTATTAAAATCAATTGAAGCAGTTGGTATTGGAAGTAATCACTTAGTACGTGTAAAAGCAGGAAAAGACCAATCTATGGATATAGAAGATTTAAGAAAACGCATGACGGAAGTAATCGAAAATGGTGGTATTCCAGTTTACATCGTAGCGACTACAGGTGCCACAGATCAATTTGCTATTGATGATGTGCAGGCAATTAAGGAAGTTGCAACAACACTTGAACAAAAATACAATCTAAAACAAATACATATCCATGCTGACTCTGCTTTAGGCGGTTTTTACGCATTTTTCAATGATTATGACTTTAAGGCAAACTCACTACAATTCGAGGATGATGTATTACAAGGCTTAGAACAAATTCACCAACGTATGCAACACCTTGCAATTGCAGATAGTCTTTGCTTCGATTTCCAAAAACTTGGTCAAACACCCTATTTAACAAGCCTTTTCTTAATAAAAGAAGGAAAAAGTTTACAACTGTTAGATATTGACGATTTTGATACACCATATGTAGGCAATAGAGGCTATGGCTCATATCATACTGGTTACACTTTAGAATGTTCTCGAATGGGTAGTTCAATTGCTATTTATGCTGCATTACAAGCTTTTGGTAAAGAAGGTTATCAACAAATATTAGCTAACTATGTCCGAGTAAATTTAGCATTCCGTACACAATTAGCTGAGAACTTACCAATGCTGCAAGTAGTGAATGAAGCAAATATCGGACCAGTAACAGCCTACAGACTATATCCAAAAGGCTTTGATTGGGCATCTGAGCAAGCTGGAAACTACACACAAGATCAAATCGAATACATTAATGGCTTAAATGCTTCTTTCTTTGAGATTTTAGGTGAAGGTCGCGATGAAGTATTTTTCGGTGACACAACACGTGTCTGCACTGTTAGCGCGAGCGATACAAAACAACAAGTTCCTGTGGCAGCAGCTAAATTCTTTTCTATTTCACCATACACAGAGACAGAACATATTAGTGATATGGTTCATTTCCTACAACAAAAAGTTGTAGTATTGGAGGATTTACAAGTTGAGTATATTAAGTAAATTTAAGAGCTCTTTACTCTATAAATATATTGCAAGTTTAACAATTCCAATTGTTATTATTTCTATTATATTTAGTTTCATGTTATTTATAGTTTCTTTTAAAATCATCGATAATTTTGTTATCAAGCAATTTGAGACATCGTTAGAGGTGATTTCTAGTAACATTTTCGAGGACATCGATAAAAATAATGTCAAAGCTGCCGATAACGGCATTAAAAATCAATATGAAAAAATATTGAAACAATTGAATGGTACAACAAAAAAGTTTGATATTGAAAATGCCTATATCCTTTCACGTGCCAATGGTAAGGAGCATATTGTTGCATTAAGTAATAGTGATAATTACCAGGCAGACTATGTTTTCGATCCAAAAATGCATGCTGCTTTAGATACTGGCCGTACTCAAGTAAGTGAAATTTATGAAGATGAATATGGTATTCATAAGTCGATTTTTATTCCATTTAACAATACTGATATACTTTTTGGCTTAGATATGGATGCTTCATTTATATCTAAGCTACAAACTCAAATTATTTGGGTTAGCATTATTATGACAGTTATCTTTGTGCTATTTGGTATCGTTGTCGCTTATTTCATTAGTAAAAGTATTATTAAACCAATCAAAAAAATGACAAGTTATGTTGATAAGGTTGCCAAAGGCGATTTAGTTGTTGAATCACTGCCAATCAAAGGCACGAATGAAATCGCCCAACTTTCAGATGGCATCCAAAATATGACGGCTGATTTACGTACGCTCATTCAGCAAATTGCGGAAAATGCAGAGCAAGTAGCCGCCATGTCAGAAGAATTAACTGCCAGCTCCGAGCAAACGAGCGCATCTATTCAACAAATTACATCTTCTATGCAGGAAGTGGCTGCGGGCTCAGAAAAACAAACTTCATCCATTGAAGAGGTGGAAAATCATATTACAATGATTTCGACGAAGATGTCCGATGTTGTTGATAGTGTCAATGATGTAACAACGAAGGCGTTTAGCGCTTCCACTATTGCCGAAAAGGGCAATACCACAATTCAAAGTGCTACAGAAAAAATGGCGATTACATCTGAGGCGATTCATAATACTGCAGATGTTGTAAAACGCTTAAGCACCTATACAAATGAGATTGGTGATATTGTTTCACTTATAAATGAAATTACAGACCAAACCAATTTACTTGCATTAAATGCATCTATTGAAGCAGCACGTGCTGGTGAACATGGTAAAGGCTTTGCGGTTGTAGCTGAAGAAGTACGTAAATTAGCAGACCAATCACTTACAGCAACAAATAGTATTCGAACACGTATTGAAACAATCAAAGAAGAATCTGCTCAAGCAGTGAAATCAATGGCGATTAGCAGTAATAATCTTGCTGAAAGTTCTACTACTTTTAACGCTTCAGGTGAAGCCTTTAGCGATATCTATTCACACATTACAGAACTTACGCAAGAAATGAACCAGGTTAACAGCATCATTACGAACATGAATGAAGGAGTTAGCAATATCGCTAATTCTGTTGAGCAGGTTGGTGTTGTAGCCGTTCAAGCATCTGGAAACATTCAAAATGTCGCAGCTGCCTCCGAAGAACAATCAGCAAGTATCGAAGAAATTACCGCTTCTTCAAATAATTTAGCTGAAATGGCTCAACAACTACGTAACATCATCCAAAAATTCAATCTTTGAGTGCCAGGCACTGAAACAATTCTGAATTCTTCCATAAGAAGTCTGTGGTAGAACATAAACAAAGGATAGCCAACGCTAGCGTGGCTATCCTTTTTGTTCCTATATTAAATTAAACTTTTTACAACTTTAGAAATTACAGCACCTTCTGCTTGACCATTTAACAATGGTTTTGCAATTTTCATTGCGTCACCCATATTCATGCCTTTCGTAACACCTGCTGCTTCTAATTTTTCAGCAATTTCTGCTTCGGTTAATTGTTTAGGAAGAAATGATTTTAATAGCACTAATTTTGCTTCCTCTTTTTCAATTAAATCCGCACGATTAGCATTTTGCGCGCCTTCTAAAGCTTGATTCGTTTGCTTGACTTCACGATTAATAATAGCAATCTCCTCTGCTTGTGTTAAGGGCTCCCCTTTTTCCTTCTCCGCTAAATCTAGTGCTGATTTGACAAGTGTTAAAACACCTTTTGCCAAGACATCTTTTTCTTTCATTGCTTTTTTTAGTTGTTCAAATATTTCTGTTTTTAACATTAAGCTCACTCCTCAGTTATGGTCACGAATTGTCTATGATTATTGCACATAGTGACAACCGACACAATTTATTTCGCTTTCTTCAACTTTACCACATCGGCCTTTGTTTCTAATATTTCAAGTATTAACACTTCCATCTTTGCATCCACTTCTTCTATTTTTTCACTAAGATCTTTTTCAACTGCGTCGGTTTTTTCTAGTAATTTTTTCTCAACTGATTCAATTTTCTTCTCTAGTCTTGTTTCAACTGAATCTAATCTTGTTTCAACTGCCCCTAGTTTTGTTTCAACTGAATCTAATCTTATTTCAACTGCCTCTAGTTTTGTTTCAACCGTATCTAATCTTGTTTCTAGCGCCTCTAGTTTTGTTTCAACCGTATCTAATCTTGTTTCTAGCGCCTCAATTTTTTGTAGAATCTCTGTTTTCACGCCCTGTACTTGTGTAGAAAGCTCCAAAATTGCTTGAAGAATCGCATTTTGATTGATTTCAGGATTCATTGTTAACTTCCTTTCTTTTAATTAATCTATTAATGCAATCTTTATATTCACTGATAAGTGCTACTAACTTGCGAGAGTCATTCTAACTCTTCTACATTATTTTATCTATGCTTTTTAATGAAGTCAAAACTTCAAAAAATTTGATTTGTCAAGAATTCATCATGTAATTTCACTTCATAAAATCGCATTGCCTTTAAATCACCTCTATACGAAAAAACGCCTTGCTTGATTAAACTTCTTAGACGATATTCAATCCATTCGTCTCCAGTATATTGTTGCATATGTCCAATCACTTCTCCAATTAATCGTGCAGCCTTCTTATATTCCACCTTGCCATCTTCATGATACATACGATTAGCGCATTCAATAATAAAGTCATCATCTCGATTTTCATCACTGCTGTTTAATAGCTGATCATATGCCCATGTTCGTATGATATGGATATCGTCAGACAATAAATATCTACCCTCATCACTTAGAGTTTGTCTTTCGACGTTAGATAATGGTTCCATACCAAACTGCTCGTAAAAATTAAGAAGCGTTTCTCCATTTAATTCACCAGTTGTTCTTGGATAGTTATCTTCCACTAAGCGCGAGGACATATTTTTTTCATGAAAAGCAGTAAACGTATCAATTACACGTACTGCATTCAATTTGCCCTCAAGCATGGCTAACACAAGTCGTAATCCTGTTTGTTCGTGCGCATTTTGACATGTCCAAATAACGATAGTCTGATGTGGTAAAATATTGTTTACGTTTTCTAAAGCATCTAACATACGTTTTCTATAATGCTCCAGTCCATCATCTTCAATTTTGTATCGTTTCTGAAACCACTCAAGTCGTGGTTCAATCCCCGATGCTTTATGTATACCTTTTACTGGCCCAATGGACAAATTATCGGGAAAAACAATAATTTCCTCTGTCTTTTGATAGTCCGTATCTCGGAATGCAGCTTTTAAACTTCCACCCGGTGAATCTCCGAATAAGATATGTACCGTTTGTGCATTAACTGCTTTTTCCTTATCTTCTGACATGCGCAGTATACCTTGTTGAATGTCCTTACTCGAATTGCCATTTAGTAAAGATATGAAAAGCATTGACTTTGCTTCCTCTTCACTCAGCTTTTTTATTGCTTCTTTCAAACGACTAACATCCTCCAACATTCATTGCTCCTTTCTACGACCCCATCTTTCGTGCTTATTCCCTCGCGTTAACCCAATAGACAATACCTACTACAGCACCGCCAATAATATTACCAATTGTGACAGGAACTAAATTTGCCACCGCACCACCAAGCGATACAAGATCACCGTGTGGAATAAAGAGCGCAAGGCTAAAAAGTGTCATATTGGCAATGCTGTGCTCAAATCCCGATGTAATAAAGGGGAAAATACAACAGAAAATCATCGCTAATTTTGCTATTTCTGTTTTTAATTTATAAGTACACCATACAGCTAAGCAGACAAGAAGATTACATAAAATGCCACGACATAGCAGCTCGACAAAGCTTGCATTCATCTTGGACGTTGCACTTTTCTCGATATAAGTAGCTATATCATCAACAGCAAGCCCTGCATAGAAGAATAACAGTGCACCAAGTAATGAACCAAAAAAATTACCAAAGTAGCTAAATAACCAAATACCAACCATTTCAAGTGGGGAAGATTTTTTCTCTAATGTACTTACCGATAATACGAAGTTATCACCAGTAAATAAATTCGCACCAGCCATTATGACCATACTAAGTGCTACACCAAATGCTAACCCCTGTACTACTTTCATACTTGGTACACCCACTGGATCAAATAATCCTCCAATTGTAACGATTAACAAAATACCAAAACCAATAAAAAGTCCACCAGCAATCGCTTGCAATAAATAATTAAAGGGTCTTTTCTTCATCATCGTTATTTTATTGTTAGCTGACGTGCACACGATAGTAATTGTTTCTTTCATCATGCTCACCTCCAAATAAACAATACTTATATTTATCATATCGTATTTCGTAGTTCCTCAATATTATTAATGTGAAGATTTTTGGAATATCATTTGTGTTATACACTGTTTGTTATCATAAAAAAGAAGGATAGCATTCTTCAACTATCCTTCCTTTTTTATGAAAATATCAACAAGTTACTCAAGAAATAACATCATTCCTGGAGCATCAACATCCCGTTCTGTAAATCCAAGTTTTTGATAAAAAGGTTGTTTGCCCTTAGCACAAGATAATTGAATCCATTTAATATTTTCCTTTTTGCATTGTGCTAATAGAGCTTCCATAACCGTTGTACCAATTCCATTTCGCTGATACTCAGGATGCACCATTACATCGCAAATAAACGTTTGATAAATACCATCGGAAATAATTCTGCCATAGCCGATTAATATTTGCTTATCATAAATTGACACACTATACCAGCTATTGCAAATGGCTTGAAATAATTGTTCGCACGAATATAGCCCCTGCGCATTCCAGCCGGTAGTTTGATGTAATGCCTGAAACTCTTCAAACGTAGGGTTCGTTTCACTTATTGTATACACCATCCCTATTTCCCCCATCTCATTTCGAATAAATATACAACGAACAATTTATTTATTCAATATAATAATGGCAAATAATTGATGCTTTCTTAAAATTGCGATATAGCGAAATCGCCCTTAACACTTATGTATAGGTGTAGATAGTTATTGACTATGATATTAATAGGACTGACAATTGCTTTTTTAGTAGAGAAATACCAAATTCGTTCACTAGGGCCGATTAATAAATGCACACCATCTTCGTAATTCCCCATAAATGTAAGCGCATCTGTACGAATTTCTTCTCCCTTTAAGGGTGTGATACCATACTCCTTTAATCGATCTGCCACAGCATGAATCGCATCCGTCGTTAAATTTATTTCAGCAATATTTAATACATGTTTAATGGAAAATGCATCTGTATTAACACTTGGATTTATCCCATGTCTAGCGATAAACTCTATTACATTATCTTCTGGGTCATAAAAATAGCATGAATTCGCATCTAACGTTTTAAAATAAACTTCATCCTGTTCATCTAAGCGTAATAAGTCTACGCGAGCTTGTGCCCATTTTTTCGCTTGCTGAAACAAATTACTTGGAATATTGAGCGCAAAATGATATTGCTTTGCTACAGAAGCATCCAATGTTTCGAATTGGATGACGCTTTCCCCGGCAGCTATTTCAAAAAAATGCTCCGCTTCTTCTAACAATTCAAATCCTAATATGTCACAGTAAAACGCCTTCATTTTATGTAAATCATGCGCGTAAAGCTTCATTTTTGATATCTTCATCCTCCACACATCCCTTTTGCATTTAATACATTTACTGTACTAAATAAATACTGGATGTACCTCATGCAAAAGAATGAACAATTTGGAAGCCAATTACGGCTTGCAAACTTCTACCACTATACGGGTATACGATCCCCTCTACTATTCGGTTGAGAGATTACCAAAAATTCTACATCTTCCTGCGAATCATTACGCATTTGATGCGACTGCAGAGCGGGCACTTCAATTCCTTCATTCGCCTGCAATATAATACGTTTTCCGTCTATTTCCATTGTTGCCGTACCTGAAAGTACAAAAAAGAATTGTTGGGCTTGATGATGATAATGACAAACTTCCGCTGTATTGGCAGGCATTCGTTCATGAATAACACTCAATTCATTATTTTTAACTAAATGCCAACCATCACACGCATTTCCCCAATGATAATGTTCTGCATGGTCTTTACTAATTTTCAACTATAACTACTCCTTCATTTTTCGTGACATACTATCATTTAACTTTTATTTTTTCGACTGTAGCAATATAAATCGATTCTTCATGCATTTTGATATATTGATACTTCGATTCCTTATAATACCCTTCATTTTTCAAATACTCTTTTAGCTCAGATTTTTTCTCAAAAACTTTTTCTTCATTCGTTTCTCCACATTCTAAGTTATCTGTTTTTATACATATGTTCATCATAAAAAACTTCGTCATATTTTGCTCCTCCATTATAGTAGATTCAATTATCAAGGAACTATTTCCATACTTTATCTAATTGATTTGCATAGAAATTAATCGCGTTTTTATAACTAAGTATTTCAGCGTCTGTTGTCGTTTCTGCTAGGCATTGTAGTAAGAGCTCCATTGCTTCGTTATGTTTTTTTAGATTATATAAAGTCATTGCATAAAACACTTTTAATGCATTATTAGTTGGAAAAAATTGTATCCCTTCTAAAAAAACTTTTTCAGATTTTTCATAGTGCCCTAATGTTCTATACGTACTGCCAAGTCCCAAAAATGCTCCTTCTAAATCTGTTCCAGATAAACCCTGTTTGATGGCCTTTTCATAGTAAGGAACAGCTTGTAATTCTTGTCCTAACACATCAAAGCTCCAAGCACATTGGTAGTTAATGAATGCATCATCAGGATATTCCTCTACCATTTGTAAAAGTAATTGATTGGATTCTCGCTTCTTATTTTCTGTTCGTAATTGAATGGCTCTTGCTAGTTGTTCTTTGTACAATGTTAGTAGCTCCTTTTCTAGTGCATTACAAATTAAATAGTTAACTTTAATAAACTTCTGAACGACTTTGCACATTGACTTTCTGGTAAAAGACCACTTTGAGCATTTGCTGTGAAAGCTACCCACTGCCAATCTTCCCCTCCGACAAACGCTATTCTTGACCATGTCTCCAAAAAATCAATAAAGTTGTCTGCTAATTTATAGCCATGCCCTTCACCATCATCATGACTTAAATAAATCACACATGCATCCAAACTGTTTTCAACGAGGTCAAATGCAATATAGTCTCCATTGCCAACTTCATAAAAGGCTAATGTATAATGCCAAACTTTGTCGTAGTCATTCTCTGGATCTGAAAAAACTTTCGTAATCCATGCATTTTTATTATCATTGATCTCTTTTAATAATCCTAAATCCCAGTGAAGCATCCCACTAAAAATTCCATCTAATTCACCATCTAATTGAAAATCATCAGGAAAAACCCAACGCAAGTATAATGCTGATGAAAACTCTAATAGCACTTTTTTAAAACTTTTAGGCAGCTTGCATCCTAATTGGTTTTCACATTGTGCAATTTGTTGTGACGATGCAGCAGCCTCAATCTTTACTTGCGATACGTCTCCACCAATTGCATGCATTCGTTCTACTATATTGGCAATTCGATGCTCCAGCATACGATAATCCACGCTCAATAACCCCCTTTTCTTAAGGATACACTAGATGTAATTTCAATATGTATAAATTTCCAAATTTTAAGATTTTTTCAGCAATAGAAAATGACCAGCTTCTCACTATTTGTGCAGCTGGCCATTAAAATACGCGATAGCAAAGAAGTTATTTGGATTAAAAATAATCCAAATTAAATTGAGCTTTAGCGCAATTTGTATGAAAATCGATAAGATCCAAATGACAAAACTACTTAATATCATTGGTATACTATACCAATCACGCATTTCCAAAAATCATCACCCCATTAATCAAAACAAGATTTAGAAGCACTTGTCATTCCGCCTCTTACGGAACCATGATAATCATTTCCTGTATCCTTCTTACCTATCAAGATTTAGATTCATGGTCTAACTTTTTGCATTCTTTGTAATCTTTATAGCTCAAAGGAATACAAATAATTACCAACAAAGCCGCAAGAAAATTAATGACAGTTTTGGTATTTGAAGATATAGATAAATATGATGCAATACAGCTTATACTGACTGGTAATATACATAAATAATGATATGGTCTTAATCTCACATTAACTAGCCTCCCTTAGAAAGAATCTATCTTCTTCATTGCTTGTAGATAGGTTAACTCTTGACTATTAATAGACTCTAGTAATGAAATAATACTAGCATTGGTCAACTCTTTATTTTTCGAAAATGCATAATCTTTTAACAGAGCAATATAGCCAGATATTAATGCGGTTGCTTGCGATGTGCCGCTCGTTTTAGTTATTATTTCACTGGTGTCAATTGTGGATATCTCGTGACCGGGTGCGTTAATCGTCGTTTTTTGGGAACCGCTTGTTAAATCAAGTACATTTCCAGAAACATCAATTGCCCCAACTGAAATAACTTCATCCAAAATTGCTGGATACATCAATTCAGTATTTCCATAATCTCCAGAGGAAGCTACTACTGTAATTCCTTTTTTAACTGCTAATTTTATCGTTCCCGTAATATCTTTATCTTCAAAATTGCTAGCAATACTTAAATTAATAATAGAAGCATTTTTTTGGATAGCCAATTCAATTGCATCCTTGATAATTGTTGGTGTAACCGAATCATCTTTATTCATCACTTTAATGACAATTATTTGTGCATTAGGGCTTATACCTTCTATCTCTCCATTAATCCCTTTAATTATTGAGTACATCATCGTACCATGACCATTGGTATCTTCAATCCTTTGATCGACTAACGATTTTTTAAACTTTAGATTTCCACTGTATAGTGGGTTTATACCGCTATCAATTATAGCGATTGTTTGTGATTGACCTGTCGAAAGTTTATGAAGCTCTTTATAATCTAACCAATTTATTTCCCAAGGTGTATCACCTTCACTATTATTTTCATAATTAGATGAAAATACGGTATAGATTGTCAATGATAATCCAACAAATATAAAAAGCATCCAAATTAATTTAGATAGAAATCTTTTCAATAAAAGCACCTACTTTATAGCTGTTTATTATTATTTAATAAATACTATTATTGAGGCTCGATATTAAAAACTAAAACCCAGTATAAATCTGCTCTAATACCTCTATTTGTATTTCCATTATGATATTCTACTCGATTAGCTAATTGGTTAGTCCATAAAGCAGTAATACCATTAATAGTAGCAGGTATTACACCAAGTTTGCCAAAAACGACACTCGCAAGTGCGAGACCAGTTGATACAGCTGCTGCATCTCTTAAATCATAAACCCATTGCCTAGCAGCTGAAGTACTCATATATCTTCGCTTGCCCCACCAATAAGTTTCATCGTAAGTAGATCCTCCCTGAATATAAAAGTTTTTATCCGTCGAATCAATCATGGCACCGTTGTCTAAAACTTTTAATTCACCTTTTTCAATCTTTTCATTTATATTAGTGAAATGAACATCTAAATCTTCCATTAAAGAAGCTTTAGTTATAATATTATAGTTTCCTTGTTCTCTAGCAAGTTCATTTAATAGATTAATATCTTCTTGATTTAAATTACGAACTATATTATCTTCGTCTAAAATCGTTATTCCATCAGACGAAATTTCTATATATTCTTCTATAACAGATATGATATTTTCTAAACTCTCTTTATATTCTTTTTCATCTTCACCATTTGAATATGCCTTTGCATAAAAAGGTACTTGACTCAAAAATAATGCTAATACAGTCAAAAATACAATTAATTTTTTCATTTTCATATTTATGCCTCCTAAAATTTTATTTTTAGTCGAAATAGTTTTACCTAATCGATATGAACATTATTTATTATCCAAAGGTCTGTTAAACACTTCCCAAATAACATGTTATCAGGCTTAATTCTATTTTGACGTATTCTATGTTTATCCAAAGCCTTACGATTTCTGTAGATATTATTAGTTCACCCTATTAATGAAAAGTAAATTCTGAATTTTCATTTGTGGTGCAAATTTGTAAAGTACTATCTTTTAACTTTTTAATACCAACATCAAATAGCTATAGCTAAACTACCTCGCGTTTAACAACAATTTATCATTGAGAACATTTCTCAATCAATAGTAAAATGACTTTATTTTTTTATAAAATTTAGACATTTTTTTAATAATAATTTTAGTATTACGTAAAAATTTTATCTATTAACTTCTTCCTTTATATTTTTGCTACAAGACCATAAAAAAACCACCCAAATGAAGTGGTTTTAATCCTAACTTATTTAACTATAACGCCTCTTTCTTGAAGTGACCGCCCAATAATCCATTGTGCAATAATGAGATTCGGCACCCAACATAGCCATGAAATAATCGGATAGCTAATCATAAAATTTTCAAATCCGAATAATACCGTAAAGACTAATAGCCAAATTCTCAATGTTACAGCAGCAAAAGTCAATGAATAATTGCGTATCATCCATTGTTGATGATCATAAATTTTTTGTTCTTTAATTTTAACAAGTGCTTGATACCCAGTGATCATCCATAATATAGATAGTGCGCTAAAACCGAACTGCGATATAAATCCACCCGTAGCATAAATGGCTAAATAAAGACCTGTAACACTACCAAATAAAATGCCAATCATATAGATTTTCCCTAAAATACGATGCCGCTTTATATTTTTTTCTCTAAACTTTGAGAATAATGTAAATGGACCAATAACTAATGCCAGTACACTAAATATAATATGGATATACAGCATCGTATACCAAAGCGAATCTAAAGTTTCTATAAACATAAGTTTTAAGCTAACAAACCCTGCTTGATGGGCATCCAAAATTAAATATTGAACAATGGAATAACAAGCTATACTAATAGCTAAGCAACTAATAAGAAGCCAAGTTTTTTTATTCATTGTATAGTCCCCTAAAATTTAATTTATTTACGAAATACGTTCCTCCGTCCATAATGTAACATTAAATTATAGAGGATTTATTTTCTCATGATAAGTGGTAAAAAAATTTGCATAAGAGGTCCTTAATTATAAATATCAGCCAGTAAGCTTGTAGTTGACTACATCTTGTTTAAGATACTTCCTTACAAATCATCAATAAATTCCCATCTGGATCTTTAATTACAAAATAAAAATTGTCCTCAATCTCCGTCACAAGTTCAACATCATTTTCTTTCATAAATTGATAAGAAGCTTGGATATCATTTGTTAGTAACTGAATAAAAGGAGCTTGATAGGTTGAAATATCCCCAGTTTCATTTCTCCACTTAGGCATTGTATCTAACATTAAACCTGCCGTCCCCTTCATTGGTGCTGTATATAAATGCCCAAAACATATTTCTCCCCCTTCTAATCCGAGTATTTTACTGTACCATTCTCTTGCTTTTTCTAGATCACGTACTGGAACAAATACACCGCCAATTTGGTTTTTAATCGGTGTTTTATTTATTGGTATGTTCACAATAACTTGCCTCCCTACAATTTTTTACTATAAGATAACCATTTCTACATTTACTTATATTATCCTTTTTTGTTTGAAAATTAAAACTCAAAAAAATAACTGCGAAACAAACTGAATAATAAAAACCCAGGCTCAAAATTGCTTGAGAACCTGGGCTATTTTAATTCTAAATTGACGCTAAGACTATAGAGGTTACATCCTTCGTCCAACTTCAGCACAGCTTTATTAAGCTTATTCATGCTCATCATTGATTATCCGTTTTTGATTCCTGAAGCTCTTCGTTTTCATGCATAGAAGCTAAAGAATTTTCTTCACTTAGTTCTTTATCATCAGTATTCTGGATTTCTTCAGCAACTTGTTCTTGAACAGTTTGAATTCGATCCTCTACATCCGAAAGTTTTTCATATTTACTATCAATAAAAATACCTCGGTCTGCATCCATCTCTAATTCACTGGAAAGGCGATTTTGCTCACGTCCTAATGAATTCTTTGTCAACTCTAGTGTTTTCATTTGTTCTAGTGAAACAGATTTTTCTAAAAGATTTTCCATTGCGTTAGATGGCTTTTCGTTTTTCAAATCCTGTTCATTTTGGTTTGTCGTTTTCTTTTGCTCATCCGTTTGCTGTTCAGCTATTTGCGCATCAATATCAGCTAGTTGCTTTTCAAAATCTTTTAGTTGTTCTTTAATAGATGATAAGTCGCCGCCACTTTCTAACGTACGTTCACTCAGGTCACTTTTCATCTTTTGAATATTCTCACGTTGTTTCAATAAACTTTCGATAAGACTTGTTTTAGCTTGCTGCCCTTTAAACAAATTACGAGCTTGTTGTCCAATTGTTAATGTATCTTTATGTACTATAAGATTTTGCTGAACCAATTTAGGCTTACTTGCTGATCCATTTGACAACTTCATGAAATTAGAAGAATTTACTTCATTCGTAAGTTTCATATTACATCACCTCTTGTTTATATATCGACCATTTATTGGAATTTTAAAGTGAAGAATCGTTAACTCTTCGATATGGCTCTTTCATTGCAAATAAAAAAACCAGCTCCGCGATAGTTGTAAGTTTGAAGTTGAAATAAACAAACAAGGATATTTTATTGAGATAAGTTAAATAATATCTTTAGGAGGTGTTGAAATGAAAAGGGATAAGAAAGATACAGAATTTGCAACAGACGAGCCAACAAAACAATCAAATATTAAAAAACCTAATGAGCGTGACGGACATACTGAAACCGCTCGCCCACAAAATGAAGAAGACCTTATAATTAATGAGAAGAAAAGTAAATCAACTTCGTTATAATCTCTAAAGCTCGAATAGGAATATAATGAAAGAAGGTAAGCTAAAAGCAGCTAAAGAACAGCCTAAAATGTTTTTAAAAAGTATACAGCTTGAAAAAAAAGATGAACTTGAATCGCTTCGCAAAAAATTTAGACCTTACGATGCATTAAAGACCAGGTACTCACTTTACAATGAGTGCCTGGTTATTTGTTTATTACTTCAGGAATATCAAAATTAAACTCGTTATCGATATAATTCCTTTTGATTCCATTGCAAGAGATTTATAAATTGTTGGCACTATTTAATATTGGTAGCATCCTCCACCCAAAGGATATAAAATCAATTGTTTACAACCTCTTAAACGTTGTTATATCAACATTACTTCGAATTATCCATCTTCAGTACAACCATGAACGCTTCTTGTAGAACACTGTATTCAGTTGTATCTATTCGTATTCGGAATGGTCTTTACTTTTTAAATACTTCACTTATGAAGGATATTCAATTTTATTTAAGAGTTCTTTTTGCTTTTAATACAGTTATCAATCAAACCACTCTTTAATAAGAGCTTTCCTATCTATCAATATAGTTTTAGAAATACAATATATTCCTAAGCCTAAAGTAAATCTGTATAAATAGACTTGCTACAGGGTAGACTTTTTAAAGAAAATTTTGGAGGTGTGAATTACGTGTTTGAGAAAAAATTAGCACTTCATGAAACAATGGAATTTCATGAAGTCATTAACTTTATGACAACTAGTTTACTTAAATCGAAGCTGAGTCAAGGGGTGGTCTTTGATGATGATTTAAGAGCATTATTGGACAAAAATGTAAAATTATCTACCCCAGCACTTACTGCTATGGTTAAGCTCTACTCTAAATCGGAATTAGAATATTAGGAGGTCAATTGTATGGAAGACTATTTAGATCCTATAAATTCAATTGGAATCCCTGAACTAACTGATTCGGGGATTGCTCTTGAGTTTTTACTAACAACAAAGACGGGTATTAGAAATCTTTCAATTGCCTTAACAGAAACTGCTTCTCCTGCTCTTCAGAAAATCATGAGAACTCAGCTGGATGTCATGATTGATTTATATTTTGAAATTTCTGAGCTGATGTTAAAAAAAGAATGGTTAAAACCTTATGATCTAGAAGGTCAAAAAGAACTGGATATTAAATCTGCCGAAAATGCGATTAGTATTGCAAAGTTGGATTTATTCCCTAAAAGCATGAATCGAAAAGGAATGTTCCCTACCCCACCGAAAAAATAAACGAAAAAGAGGGATTTTTGTAATGAAAGCTGTCACTTATCAAGGTATAAAAAATGTTGAAGTTAAAGAAGTAAAAGACCCTAAAATACAAAAAGCCGATGATATTATTGTTCGTTTAACCACTACTGCCATTTGCGGATCAGATTTGCATTTAATCCATGGAATGATTCCAAATATTGGACAGGACTATGTCATTGGCCATGAACCGATGGGCATTGTAGAAGAAGTTGGCAAGGGTGTGACAAAGGTCAAAAAGGGTGACCGAGTTGTAATTCCTTTTAATATTGCATGCGGGGAATGCTGGTATTGCAATCATGATTTGGAAAGTCAGTGTGACAATGCAAACGATAATGGCGAAATGGGTGCCTACTTTGGTTATTCAGACACAACTGGCGGTTTTCCGGGAGGACAGGCAGAGTATATGCGAGTTCCATATGGAAATTTTATCCCTTTCAAAATTCCAGAGAAATCAGAAGTTCCTGATGAAAGTCTAGTTCTCCTTGCCGATGCTGCCTCTACTGCTTTTTGGAGTGTAGATAATGCCGGTGTAAAGAAAGGAGATACTGTTGTTATTCTAGGCTGTGGACCTGTTGGTCTATTAGCACAAAAATTTGCTTGGTTGAAAGGAGCTGAAAGAGTAATCGCAGTTGACTACATCGGGTATCGTCTTAAACATGCAAAAAAGACAAATAACGTCGAAATAGTTAATTTTGAAGACCATGAAAATTGTGGTGAATATCTGAAAGAGATTACCAAGGGCGGTGCAGACGTTGTCATTGATTGTGTCGGGATGAGTGGAAAAATGACGCCTCTCGAATTTCTTGCAAGTGGCGTAAAACTTCAAAGTGGTGCTATGGGAGCCATTGTTACAGCCAGTCAAGCTGTACGTAAAGGAGGAACTATCCAAATTACCGGTGTATATGGTGGTCGATACAACGCCTTCCCACTAGGAGATATTTTCCAGCGTAATGTAGCTATTCGTACTGGACAAGCTCCAGTTGTTCATATAATGCCTCATGTCTATAACTTAATCGCTGATGGTAAAGTGAATGCAGGGGATATCATTACACATGTCCTCCCTCTAGAAAAAGCAAAACATGGTTATAAAATATTTGATACAAAACAGGAAGACTGTATTAAGGTGGTTTTAAAACCCTAAATATAGTGTTTAGGTACTTTTGTCTCTCTATTGCGAAAATACCTTTTTCTATATGGTTGTTTCTAAAGGATTTTTAATCCTTGTTGTATCAAGGTTTCTATTTTATCTTGTGTAACACCAAAAAAATGTGTAATTTTCTTTATTAACTTATCTATTAGAATGTATTGTTAAAGACCACCCATCACGGAATGGTCTTTACTTTTTAAATAATTCACCAGAACTTATAGAATTATTTTATCACCCGGATTATCTAAATCCCTTTTGATATTTACGATAATAAGTATGCGGTGTGACTCTTCAGTAACTCTCCCAATATCAACTATTTGTTGTATTTCTGCAATATCGTTAGAATATTTTTTTTGGGAATCTCTCACTTCCATAACTTTTTGACCTAAATCAGTATCTCCCCAGCGAACCACATTGAGCTCTATCACTAGTTGGTAACTTTGTAAATTCAATTCAATCGCCCCTTTAGTTTTTTATACATTTTTACCCAGTTGTTTTAATAATACCTCGAATACCTTTCTTTGGGTAAAGTATTTCCATTTATATTTAATTAGCTAGATTTTCAAATAGTTTTAAGTATATCCTAAATTTAACTATCATAAAGAAGAAACTTGCCCTACCATGATTAAAGAAGCCAACGGAAAACTATTTGCTACTCATACCTGTACTAGTGGATTTTAAAGCAGTAGCTACTATCTCTAAAGATTTTTCTGCAATAATTCCCGTAGGTTGAGCTATTGTATTAACAGGGATAGGTTAGTGTGGATGGAATTTGCTCTAATACATGTTGTTGCGTTGGTGTATTTACTTGAATGATTGTGGAGGAATAAACATCATTTTCATTGATAACAGATTCTTTTTTACCAATAGACTACATCACAAAAGTCGCTGCAATAGAAAAAAAAGTTAAGAAACGTCATAATATAGTAATCTAGTCAAAAGGGGTTGCTAGTATGTTTGTTTTGAGTAAGCATATATTTATCACATTATGCATTGGCCTAATAGGTGCTGTCGTTTTTCAACTATTACATATACCTATGTCTTGGTTATTAGGGGCGATTACAGCAGTACTTATTGTGCAATTGTCAACCAACGTACAATTGAGATGGCACTCTTCCTTCCGTAATTTTGGCTTAATCGTAGCAGGCTATTCTATTGGCTTTGCCTTTACACCAGAGGCAGTACAAGGTATTAAGCAATTTTTAGGGAGTATTGTCGTTTTAAATGTGATATTTGTATTATTATTTTTTGGTGTCAGTTATTTAGTAGCCAAAGGTACAGATTTGGATTTTGCAACGGCATTGACATGCTGTGTACCGGGTGGTATGGCACAGGTTGTGGCCTTTGCTGAGGAGCAAGGCGATATGGATATGGTAGTCATTACGTTCTTTCAAATCCTCCGTGTTCTTTTAATCGTCGGCTTTGTCCCGCTAATGTTAACAGATGTTGGTGGAAATAGCTCTATGAACAATGGGATGTATACATGGGGTCTAGTCGGTATACTAATTGTTTGTGGCTTAGCAGGGTGGCTTGCTCAAAAGCTTAAAATTCCAACAGGTTATATGCTTGGCCCAGTATTTTTATTGATGGGTATTAATATGGTGGGCATAGAAGTGCCTAGAATACCTATATCCCTTCTACATATTGCTCAATTGATGGTTGGAATCCACATCGGGTTATTGTTGAAAAAAGAAGATCTACATTTATCAAAGAGGCATATTTTTTATGCATTTGTATCAGCTGGCATTTATATAGCAGCAGCGTATGGTTTATCATTTTTGATGAAAAGCCTTTACAGTCTCGACTTTAGGACAGGCTTTTTAAGTATTGTTCCTGGGGGACTTGATCAAATGGGGATTATTGCGGCTTCGGTACATGCCAATGTGACAATCGTCACAGCTTTCCAACTCTTCCGAATACTAGTAATCTCAATTTTCCTTGTGCCAGTGGTCAAAATGTTTGTGAAAAAAGTGAAAACATAAGGGCTAGTTAAAAACCAATCCTTTATGTTTTTATTTTTGCTGCTTATATTTAAATTGATGGAATAAATCTTGCAATATTTCGGCATTTATTATTAGTAACGCTACTTCTAAAAGAGTCATGTTCTATTTCCCTTTTCACCATTCAAGCCAGTTTTCTAAGTTTGGTCTACTACATATTTCTGAACGACTATCACGTTAGCGAAAGACTTTAATCGAAGATGATACGCCTGTTAAAACTGTACAAAAAAGATTAGGACATAGCAGATCAGCAACTACTGAAGACCGCTATGTCCATTTAACTAAAAAGATGGCAAGGGATGCTGCCGATATTTTTGATTCCATCGCAAAAGATTTATAAATTGCTGGCACAATTTAATAACGGTGGCAAATCGGTGGCATCCTCCACCCAAAGGATATTAAATCACTTGTTTACAACCTCTATAAACGTTGTTAAATCAACGTTACTTCGAATCATCCATCTTCAGTACAGCCATGAACGCTTCTTGTAGAAACGCTGTATTCAGGTGTATCTATTCGTATTCTTGTATAACCGGT